>JAYSBF010000012.1:0-78258 GCA_041915545.1 Magnetospirillum sp.
CGCGTAGGTCCTGGGAAAGAGATTTCGGCATACAGGCTGGCCTCCGTCTCCAGCCTGTATCTTGAATCAGATTTCACACCTCATGGGAATCCCTAACCGATTCCGGCAGAGCGAAAAGTGCTCTAGCCAAATCCCCATGAGTTTCACTCACCGGGATTTGGTCTTATACCATATCCCGGTGATCGGAACCGATCACCGGCGCCCTCGCCGGGCGGGCGCAATCCTGGGTCAAGCTATGCACGGGACAATAGCAGTTCAGCCCAGGCGAAATCCAAGGCGGTGTCGATATCCACCGACCGTTCCGGCGGCATCAGGTGAAACCGGGTGTCGGGGGTGATAAAGGCCGGATTGGCGCGGAAGCGGGCGATATCCACCACATAAACCGCGCCATTCAACAAATAGGCCGGGGGCAGGGATTGGCGCTGTCCGCCTTCGGTGCGGCCCAGGACCGGTAAACCCCGGCCATCCGGGTCCACATGATACATCCATTGCGGCGGCTTGGCCGGGCATACGCTGACGGCGCCGGGGGCATTCCACCGGTGGGTCAGTGTGATGCAGGCATCAATATCGGCCCCGGTGCGCAGGGGGGATGTGGGTTGCAGCAAGACCAGATAATCCGTGTCCTGTCCCGCCGTTTCCAAGGCATGCAACACCACGTCCAAGGTGGTGGCGGTGTCGGTGGCCAGGGCGGGCGGGCGGATGAACGGCACTTCGGCGCCGCTGGCCCGGCCCGCATCCATGATAGCCGGATCATCGGTGCTCAGGATCACCCGATCCACATAGGCGGATGCCCGCGCCGCTTCGACCGACCAGGCCAGCATGGGTTTACCCCCCAGGGGGCGGATGTTCTTGCCGGGCAGGCCCTTGGACCCACCTCGGGCGGGGATCAAAGCCAGGACCTTTTTGCTGTCGATCACCGTGCTACCTCGTGCTTATCGTGGCTGGGATTATTTTTGTCCCCTGCCAGGCGGGCACCCAACCATTTTAACAGGGGGCGGAAAAATCCTCTTTTGGGGGTTTGGAGGCTGCACCTCCAAACGGGTCTGGGCGGTCGCCCAGCCACGAAGCGGAGTTTTTAAAGGGGGCGGGTGCCGCGTGGTTGCGCCATGGGACGTTCCCAGGTGGATGTCTGCGTTGTGGGGGGAGGAGTCAGGTCAGGGAACAGGTCCTGGAATTCCTGGAAAATCCGCAAGGACATGGAATCCGGGCCGGCATTGGCCAGCATGACGCGGCAGGCATCCAGGGCTTTGGCATGAGCATCTGCATTCCCCATCCCCAACTGGGCAAGGCCGATGCAATATTGTGCGGCGATATGGTCGGGATAGGCCAAAAGAATATCGTTGAACAAAGTTTCCGCCCGCTGCCATGCCCCAATGCGCAAATTGTGATTGCCGAAAAAGTTGTTGCGGATATTGGCGCTATAGGCCATTCGCTTCAGATCGGCGGCATTGATTTCCGGGGTGTCGAAACTGCGTTCGTGGAAGAACGATTCATCCCAGTTGAAATTTTGGTCGATATGCCCCTGGTCCAATAATTGTTCGTACATTTCCGATCCGATCAACGGAGCCGCCACGTTATAGACGCTCCAATCGGCGGCGATGGATGCCGAAAAATCAATGGTTTCCTGGATCATTTCCCGGGTTTCGCCGGGAAAGCCGATGACGTAATAGCAGCGGACAATGGCCCCCTGATCGCGGGAAGACTGAACCACCGCCCGCGCCCGTTCCAGACTGGCATTTTTCTTGATGATATGGCGCTGGACGTGGGGAGAGCCGGATTCGATGGCGATGGTGGCCACGCTCATCCCCATGCGCATCAATGCCGCGATGACATCGTCATCCAAGGTGGCCACGGACAGACCATTGGGAAATTGGAAATGCACGGTGCCGCTATAGCGCTGGGCGACGGCGTCGCACAAGCCGATGATGCGGGATTTTTTGACGGTGAACAGGTCGTCTTCGGGGACCATGATGCGCACGCCATGGTCGTGATACAAAATATCCATCTCTGCCAGGACGTTGTCTTGGGAGCGATAGCGCACTTTACGGCCATGCACTGTCCAGGATGCGCAGAACGTACAGGAAAATGGGCATCCCCGTGTGGTCAGGATCGTGGCTTCACCATCTTGGCAGATAGTGTCCAGCCGACGGGCGCGCCCCGATGGCTGAATGTAATCGGCCATGGGGATCAGGTGCCAAGCCGGAAAGGGAATTTGGTCCAGATCTTCGATCCAGGGGGACAGTTCCGCCGCTTGTCCGCCTTGGGCGGCCAGTTTGCTTCGTCCATAGACGCCGGGTAAGTCATCGACCGGTTGCCGACGGTTCAGGGCCAGGGTCAGGGGAACGATGATGCTTTCCGCCTCGCCCCGGCAGACGTAATCAATCTGTTCCATGGATAGCAGCTTATCCACGGCGTTGGTGGCATGCATGCCGCCGGTGACGATGGGGGCGTGGGGGAAGCGGCGCTTCAACGCAGCGGCGATTTCCCCGGTGGATCGGTGCGCCGTGGAAAACAAGATGGAAATGCCCACGTAATCGGGCACGAAACCATCATCCAATTCCCGATCCAGGATGGTTTCCGTCAGCCCTTCGATGGTGGTTTCCGGTCGATCCGGGCGTTGGGAAAATTCCCGTGCGGCGCGGGCCAGATCGACGATGCGGATCTGGATGCCGGGCAAGGACTGTTCCAGCGTTGCCGCCAGATACAGAATACCCATGGGCATGGCCACGACCTGATTAAAGGCAATGGAGCGATTGGCCAGGGCGCGCCGCACCATATTATAGGGCAGACTGGGGGGATTGATGAACAGAACCTTGATACCGTGACCAGATCCTTGTTGCGTCAATTGCCCTTGGCTCCATGGCTTGTCCATCATGCGGGGTCCTCAGATCAACTCGTCGGTGTCGTAGTTTCGTTGAGCCTGCCGGCCGATCTGTTCAAACAAATGCATGGGATTGATGCCGGTGCCTGGGCGCTTGATGGCCAAGTCTTCGGCGGTCAGGACATGCCCCGCGGCAATGGGGCGGGCGGCGACCAGGCTTTTTCGGGCCACGTCGGCGTTCAGCTTTTCCACCGATGACGGTCGCTTCAATCCGCTGCCCAAAGCGGTTTCCACCATGCGGATGGATTGCACCATGGCGGTCAATTCGTCGGGATCGGCCGATGCCTTGTGATCGGGACCGGGCAAGGCTTTGTCCAAGGTGAAGTGTTTTTCGATCACCCGAGCCCCCAAGGCCACGGCGGCCGTTGGGATGGCAATGCCCACACTGTGGTCGGAATAGCCAACCGGCAGGCCAAATGCGCCATGCAGGGTGTCCATGGCCTTCAGGTTGATGTCTTCCAAGCGGGCGGGATATTCGGTGGTGCAATGAAGCAACGTCACCTTTTCCGCCAGGACAGCTTGCCCGGCATCCGATGAAAACGCCTGTGAAAAGGCCCGTAATCCAGCCTGATCGTCGGTGCCGCCCAGATAACCGAAGGCCAGAACGCCCAATGCCTGTTCGACATCGCCCAAGGTGGACATTCCGGTGGACAAGATCACCGGACGGCCCGTGCGGACAATGGCCAGCATCAATTGCGGATTAGTGATCTCGCCCGATGGAATTTTGATCAGGGGGACATCCAACTGGTCCAGCACTTGGACGCTGGGCAGGTCGAACGGGGTCGAGATAAAGCCGATACCGTGTTTCCGGCAATGGGCCTGAAGCTCGGCAAAAGCTTCAAAGGGCAGTTCCAGCTTTTTTACCATGGCCATCATATCTTCATCGGCGCCGGTATTGCGCTGTTGGTAGGCGGCTTTGGGTGTACCGCGCGCGATGGAGAGTTCTGGACGGAAGGTCTGGAATTTTACGTAATCAGCCCCGGCACGGGCAGCGGTTTCGACCAGATCCTTGGCCATGGACAGGGAACCATTATGGTTGACCCCGGCTTCGGCGATGATGAGTGTGCGGGTCATGGCATATCCATGGTGAAGAATGGTTTATGAAGAAGGCTGCGCGGGTTGTCCAAGCCGTCAAGTATCTGGACGATACGCTGGCTGGCCTGACCGTCGCCATAGGGATTGACCGTTGCCGAATAATCGTTGGCAAGACCGGTTTGGATGGCGGCCAGAATGGCATCGGTATCGGCGGGGCAGTCGATAACCGATGCCGCCTTCAGACGCCCTTCTTGCCGGTCGCCGATGTTGATGGTGGCGATGCCGAAGCTGGGGGCTTCGGACAGTCCCGAAGATGAATTGCCCACCATCAGGTCCACTTGCGCCAACAGGCTGTAATAGCGCTTTTGTCCCAGCGATGCGTGGACCGAGACATGCGGGCGGTTTGCGGCGAAATCCTGAACCATCCGGGTGAAGCGGCGTCCCCCTGTATCGGCGTTGGGCAAGGTGATGATCTGCCCCATCTGGTCGGGCAGGGCGGCCAGGGCGGCGAGAAGCTGTGTTAATTGCCAGCCGCCGTCATCCTGGTCCAGGGTCACCGGATGGAAGGTCACAACCATGTTGCGCGGCCGGAAGTCGAAACCCAGCTCTGCTTCCAATTGGGCGCGGGACAGACGGGGCTGGGACAAAATCAAATCCAGGCTGGTGCTGCCGACGCAATGGATATGATCCGGGTTTTCCCCCATCTGGCGGATGCGGGCTGCCGATTGGGCATTGGACGGAAAATGCAATTGGGCCATCTTGGTGATGGCGTGGCGGATGGATTCGTCAACGGCACCCAGCGTCACATCGCCGCCGCATAGATGCGCCAGCGGCAGATTTGCCAGCATGGCCGCCTGCGCTGCCGCCAGGATTTCATAGCGGTCGCCCAAAACCAGGACCATATGGGGGTCGAGACGGGCAAAGGCATCGGCAAAGCCGATCATGCCCAGCCCCATTGATTTGACGATGCCGGTCCGGGTGTCGCTGGACACCAGCATCTCCACCCGTTGATCAATCGGGATGCCATCGGCTTCGATGGCTTGGACGGTAAGGCCAAATTCCGGGGCCAGATGCATCCCGGTGGCGATCACCTGCAAGGACAAGGTGGCAGACGAGCCGATGGCCCGCATCAGCGGAAGCAGTAATCCGTAATCGGCGCGGCTTCCGGTAACCACACAGATGCGGCGCTTAGTCATTCACGCTTTCCTCGGCCACGCTTTCCTCGGCCACGCTTTCCTCGGCCTGGATAAACGGACAGGCGGGCGGGGGCATTTGATCCAGCCGCCAGATCGCTTCGCCGGATGGCCCATCCGGCTGAAATCCCAGGCGGGGCAGCAAATCGCTGACCAGGGCATTTTTGGGCGTGGGGCAATAGCGGGCGCGAACGCGGACGGCGCCAGCTTTCCGGGCGGCGGTCAGCAGGGTCGCGGCCATGAACTCTTCCATCCGGCGGCCCAGGACCCGGCAACTCATCAGCCAGCTATCCACATCCCATTCATCGGCCCCACGGCGCGCCAGGATCAGGCCGACCAATCCATGGTCGCCAAAGCGGTCGGAAAGCCGGAACCATCGGCACCACCAATTCGGGTCATGCGCCAATGCCTGCATCTCGGTTTCGGTATAGCGCCGGGTGGTCAGGTTGAATTGATTGGTCTTATTGATCAATTGGGTGCAGCGGGGCAGGGTCAGGGCTTCCACCGCGCCATGGCGAACCCGCATGGCCAAGCGGTCAAGGAAATCCGCGGTGTCACCGCTTTGGGCCAATTGGGCGGTAGCCCGATAGCTGTCGGTCCGGGCCTTGTCTTCGTCGGTCAAGGCGGTTGCTTCGAAATACAGCCCGTTGCGCAAGGCGTCCAGCATGCCCCATGGGGTGCCGTCATGGTCAGGGACGGCGACCTGTGGCAGGGATGCCCGCACCCACGCTCTTTCCAGCGGGTTGTCATCCAGGAACACGAAAGCGTCCAGACCTAACCGCAGATGCTCTGCCATTGCCTTGATATTGCTGGCCTTGTCATCCCAATTAGCCCGGATATCGACGAAATCATCCAGGCTTAGCACCATGGAATCGTGCTGCTGGAAGGGTAATTGGGCATCGGCCAGATTGTTCTTGGAACAGATTGCCAGCAAAATCCCCCGGTTTTTCAGGTCAAGGGCATAACGCTGCAATGCCTGGTGGGCCTCACCCGCCGGATCGGGTGCGCCCAAGACGATGCCGGTGATGCCGTCTTCGCCGATCACGCCCCCCCAAAGGGTATTGTCCAGATCCAGAACCAGAACCTTGGAGGTCAGGCCCAGGACCGCGCGGCATTGGGCGGTTACCAGTTCGGCCAGGGCTGGCAAGGCCAAGGGGGCCGGATATTGCCGGGTTCTTGACCATTCCACCGCCGACCATAGGGGCTGCTGGGCCAGATTGGTGATGCGGGTCGGGTCAATGATGCTGACACCGGGGGGAAGGTCATCGGTCAGGCGCAGATTGGCTTCGGTGATCACCCGGCGTCGGCCTTGGGGTAAAATGTCTTCCAATCCGCCCCAGGCACCGGTTTCCGGCAGATCGAACGCCAGTTGCACGATGTGACAGGGCTGACGTGCCTGCAAGGTGGCCCAACTTGCCCGGATGTCGTCGATCCAGGCCATGGCCTGGCTTTTCCCCCCGTCGCACGGCAAGGCCAGATCCTGGTGATTGACCATGATCAGCACCATGTCAGGGCCAAAGGCGTAAAGGCCGGAATCCGGGCTGCCGATTTCCTGGATAATGGTTCCATAGGGGGCGTGGTAAAGCGACAGCCTGATCCCGTCGCGGAAACAGGCGGCGGTCAACGGGGCTGACAGGAAGGCCGTGGTGGAACTGCCCAGGACCGCCAGTTTCAGATGTCGCCGTGGCTGCCATTCCGCTGCGGCCATCAGCTTGGCCGTCAGTTTTTCGGATTTGGCGATATGGGCATAGGACAAGCCCAAGGTCAGGGCCTGACGCAATGTGTCGGCGGCTTGCCCGATCTGGCCCAGCCCGGCTTGTATCCTGGCCAGATGCAGGGCCACAACGGCATCGGGGCTGGGCAAATCGGCTTGCAGGGCAACCAAAGTACGGGCTGCCTGTTCCGCCTGCCCGCTTTGTTGGGCCAGACGGGCCGCAGCATAGCGGGCACAATGGCCGCCATGGCCGTTCAGCAGGACGTCAATATCCTGGCGCCGGTTGGGGTCGGCCCATATTGGCCCCAGCAAATCGGCCAACATCTCTGCGGTATCGGCGTTGAAATCGGTGTCCAGCAGCAGCCGTGCGGCCTGGACCGGATCGGGGACCAGCCGTGTCAGCAGGCGGATAGCGTCCCGTCCCGGCGCGAGCATGTCAGCCCCCTATATACTTTTCGATCAGGCGCAGGAAATCGCCCACGCTTTTCAGTCCGGCAACTTCTTCGGTCGTGAAGCGGATGGCGAATTCCATTTCGGTCATCAGCACCAATTTGACCTGGGCCACGCTGTCCCAATCCTCGACCTGATCGGCGGTGAGATCGGCGCTGACCGCCAGGCTGTCATCCTCGAACACTTCTCGGAATATCTTGGTCAGGGCAAACAAAGCATTCATGGTTTTATCCTAGCGCCAGGGCTGGCTTATGGACTGTCAGCGGGTGGACAGGCCGCCGTCAACCGTCATGATCGATCCGGTGATCCAGCGGGCATCCGGCGATAGCAGGAACGCAATGGCCCCCGCCACGTCATCAGGGGTGCCAAATCCCAAAAGGTGCTTGTCCCGGATATGGTCGCGCTGGGCGTCGGTCATCTGTGCCAGCCAATCGGTGGCCATGGGGGTATCGACCACTCCGGCGGACACGGCATTGACCCGGATATTGCGGGACGCCAATTCGGTGGCAACGGATTTCAACGCGCCGTTGATCGCCCCCTTGGCGGCGGCATAGGCGGTGAAGCCCGCAGATCCCCGATCCGCCGCCACGGAACTGAGCCAGACGGCAGACGCGCCCGACGGGCTGGCCGATTTGGCGAAAATCCTGGTGGCGGCCAGCGTGGCGACCAGATTGGGGCCAAGAACCGCCTGAAGCGAGGCGGTATCCAGAACGGCAAGGGGGCGCAGGTGATTGACGCCTGCGCACATGACCGCGCCGCTAAATCCCCCAAAGGACTTCCCCATGGCCAGCAGGGGTTTCAGCGCGTCGTAATCGGTGGCGTCGGCGGCCAGGGATTGGTGCCCGGTTCCGGGCAGCGAGGCCAGGGCGTCATTCAGTCGGGCGGCGTTGCGGGCCACGCCCACGATGCGGGCGCCTTCACCAGATAGTCGGCGGGCCGTGGCCAAGCCAATGCCGGATGAGGCGCCGATCACCAAAATGGTGCGGTCATCAAAGCGTGCCATGGGCTGCCTCCCCATCCATCGGGACGGTCGTATCGCCGATGGTGGCTGCCTGAAGAGGGTCCGGCCAGCGGATCGAGGCCATGCCCCAGGACAGACCCGCGCCAAATCCGCAGATGATGGTGCGGCTGCCGGGTTTGATCCGCCCTTGGCGCAAGGCGTCGGACATGGCGATGGGCAGCGAGGCGCCGGACAGGTTGCCCAGTTCCTCCAGATTGATGAATTGTTTTTCCGGGGGCACGCCCAAGGACCGGTAGATCATTTCAACCATGGTCTTATTGGCCTGGTGCAGCAGCACCATATCGACCATATCCATGGTCAGGCCCCAATCGGCCATGGTTTCCCGGATGAAGTCGGTGACCTTGTAAATAGCGAAGTGGAAAACCGCCGGACCATCCATTTGCAGCCGGTCGGGTGACCGGGTAATGCCTTTGTCGTCGGTGACAGCGTGGCTGGTGTCGGGGCCGTGGGGACGGCGCGCCCCCCCGGCGGGAACGATGATCCGCTGGTATTGTTGGCCATCATTGCCGATGCGGATATGTTCGATTCCCCCCCGCAAGCTGTCTTCTTGCTCAACCAGGCAGGCAGCTGCGCCATCGCCATGCAGGGCCACCAAGCTGCGGTCGCCGGGGTGAATGATGTCCGACAACTTGTCGGCATTGATCAGCAAGGCCCGGTGGGCGGTGCCTGCGACGATCATGGAATGGGCAATGGTCAATCCATGCAAAAAGGCACTGCATGCCTGGTTGACGTCAAACACGGTACAGCGTTCGCCCAATCCCAATTGCCCATGTAAAAAGGAACTGGTGGCCGGGGCCACCCAGTCGGGCGTTTGGGTCAGAAGGATGAGCAGGTCGATGGATGCGGGGTCAATCCCATGGGCATCCAGAAGATGACGGGCGGCGGCAAGTCCCAGATCGGCGGCGGTTTGTCCTGGTGGGGCGATCCGGCGGGTTCGGATGCCGGTCATTTTCAGGATCGACCGCATTTCCTTTTCACCGAACCGATCCACCAGGGTCTGATGGTCCAGGGTTCCGGTGGGCAGGGCATGGGCCATGGCACGAATCATGGACGTGGCAGTCATGGATGAACTCAGCCGCCTGCCGTACCGCTGACCAAGGTGTCAATATCCCCAAACGTCTTCAGGTTGGCCATGCGGGCGGGGGTAACCGGGCGACCCAGGGCATCGCTCAACAGAACCATGATGGTCAGAGCGGTGACGGAATCCCAATTTTCCAGATCGTCCAAGACCGTGTCAGAGGCCAACTGAGTGGGCGATACCGCCAATTCATCAGCGATTGCCTGCTTGAGGGATACATCCATGACGTCTATTTTCCTGTGATCGGAACAGGCGGACAAGCATTGCATGTCGTCCTGTTGAAAGCCAGGATTAACGGAATATGCGCACCATCGTGATTATCGGCGCCGGCGGCCTTGGCCGCGAAACGCTTTTGACCGCCCAGGACGTTTGTATAGAGAATCCAACTTGGCGAATCAAAGGCTTTTTGGACACGGACAAGGCCGCTTTGCAGGGGCTGGACTGTCCTTTCCCCATCGTGGGGGATGATGATTACCAGCCGGAAGAAAATGATCATTTCGTGCTGGCGGTGGGGAATCCCATCCTGCGTGCCCGGCTGGCCGATCTGTGGGGGGGACGTGGGGCGCGCTTTCTTACTTTGGTGCATCCGCGGGCATATGTGGCCCGCACCGCCACGGTGGGGGTTGGCTGCGTCGTGTCCCCATTCTGCCATGTGGCGGACCGTGCCACGTTGGACGATCATGTGCTGTTGAATACCTATGCGTCGGTCGGCCATGACAGCAAGATCGGCCGCGCCTCGGTCTTGTCACCTTATGCCACGGTTAACGGTAATGTGACGGTGGGGGCGCAGGCGTTCATGGGGACGCACGCCACGGTGACGCCAGGACAGAATGTGGGGGACCGGGCCAAGATTTCTGCCGGATCGGTGGTTTATCGCACGGTGCCGTCAGAGCATTTGGCCCTGGGCAACCCGGCCAAGGTTCATGCCCAGCCCGTATGATGCTGGATGGCCGAAAAAACCGTATCCCAAAGAGGAGCCGCCTCGGTCGCCTGGGGATGGCGAAGAAAACGGGCGATGTAATCTTGCTGGAAGTCCCGGTTATACGTCGATACCCCAGACAAATCCACGGAAGCCGGATCATCAATGAAGTGAAGCGGCGTATTCAGGCTTTGCGTTTGTTGGGTGTAAATCTCGGTGATGATGGGGGCCAATGTGTAATGGGCATGGGTGGCGGCCAAGAGGATGGGTTTGCCCAGCATCATCGCCATGCCGACCGCTGTGCTGGTGTGGCTGATGACCAGGCGTGACCGGGCGATCAATTCCGCGGTCTGGCCGACGATCATCGGACGGCCGCCAAAAGCATCCGGGTGGATGCTGTAATCGGCACGGGGATGTGCGGCGATGCAGACTTTCAGGCCCAACTCCGTCTCGATCCTTTGGAACAATCCCCGCAGGCTGGCGTAATACTGGTGCGGATCAATCCGACCGGCGGTGCCTGTTGCCACAGCATCGGGATGGTAGGGCAGGAATTGGTCGATAAAGACCGCGCTGGGTTCATCGGCGATGCCGATCAGGTGCCGGACGCGATCATAATCCGGCGTCCAGGCGAAAATGGGGGTGGTATCCGCCCCGATCAGATTGTTTGGCACCTGACTGGACAGGCTGTTGTACAGCACGAAGCGGGCCGAGGGGATGCCGAGCCAGCGGGGAGTGAGGCGGGCGATCACGGAATTGATCAGGTCGGCGTGCCGCAGGCGCCACCAGAATGTGGACAGCCATTTTCCCTGCCCGTCCCCCGCGCTGGGGACGGCCCCGTAAAAGATGGGGGCTTGGATCATGTACGGCGTGCCGCAGCGGGCCACGGCGCGTAAGACCGGCAATGTCGCCCGTGACAATCCATAGGATTGATTGAACATCATGATCAACTGGGCATCGGTCAGCAAATGACGATGGGCGCCCAGTTCGTTCCACTGTGCGATGGCCGTGACCTGCAAGTCCGGGTGCTGCCAAATACTGTCTGCCGACCAGGGCAGCATGGGATGGCTGGGGCGGCTGACATCCAACAGATGGACCGTGTGCCCCAGTTCCAGCGCACGGCGGACGCCGTAACGGTCGGCATCGCGGGCGGTCAAAGGCCGCTTGACGATATAAAGAAGCCTCACGGCAGCGCGTCCATCTGACCGATGACGGTATTGGCCTTTTCGAAATCGTCCATCCGACCAATATCCAGCCAATATTCGTGAATGGGAAAAGCGATCGTCCGCTGGCCCTGTCGACGGGCCAGAGAAAACAGGTCGGGCATGTCCATGGCTTGGCCGGGACGGATCAGGCCGATGGTCAGAGCATCCAGGGCATAAATGCCCGCATTGACGAAGAATTCATGGGTTGGCTTTTCATCAATGCCAACCATTTCGTCGCCTTCCAGACGGACAACGCCAAACGGCACCTGGAAATCGTATTTGCGGACGCCCATCGAGGCATGGGCATGACGGTCTGCGTGATAATCCAATAATTTGGACAAATTCACCTGGGTCAGCAGATCGCCATTCATGACAATGACCGGCGATTGGGGCCGTTCCGGCAGCAGGCCCAGGGGGCCAGCCGTTCCAAGCGGGGTTTCTTCGCGAAGATAGCTGACATCCACCCCCCAACGGGCGCCATCGCCGAAATGGTCGATGATCATTTGGGCATGATAATTCACCGATATGGCGAAACGATGAAAGCCTTGCTCGATCAATCCGTCCAAAATGCGTTCCAGGATCGGGCGGCCACCCACCGGCAAAAGTGGTTTTGGGGTATCTTCGGTCAGCGGGCGCAGGCGTTTTCCCTGGCCGCCCGCCATCAGCACCACCAGATTGTCCCGTCGTGTGGGCCGCCCTGTCAAATCCTCGAGCCGGGCCAGTCCGACGACTTGCCCGTGGTCGTTCAGCAGGGGGATTTGGCGGATGTCATGGATACGCATTAATTCGGCCAGTGCCGCGGTCGAGGTTCCGGGAACGGCTGTTTTGGGTCGGGTATTCATGACCTGGATGGCCGGGGACGACATGGCCAGTCCAGACAGGATGCCACGGCGAATGTCGCCATCGGTGATACTGCCAAGCAGGCGACCGGTTTCGTCGGTGACCAGGCATATCTGACAGGCCGTCGCGTCCAGGGTACGAAGGGCATCCAGGATGTTGGCGCCCTGGCTGATCAGGGTGTCGTGCCAATTCTTCATGGGGAACGGACCTTCATTGGGAAACAGGGGCTGGCGCATTGAACCGTCTGAATGGTTCCGTGCACCAGCATCAGGACAATGTTTTTACGAAGTCACTGGGTTTTTACGAAGTCACTGGGTTTTCACGAAATCACGGGCCGTTGCGATCACATGCGTTTGTTCTTGTTCGGACAGGCCGGTGGAACAGGGCAAGGTCAGCACACGCGGCCAGATGCCATCGGCGACGGGCATGGGGGTGCGGGGTGCGTCCTGATAGGGGGGTTGCAGGTGCATGGGCTTCCAAAAGGGGCGGGCATCAATGCCAGCCTGACGTAAATGTGTCCGCGCCTGGGTGACGGTATCCGCATCCTTCAGCAATACGCCGGAAAACCAATCGGACCCCCGGCCCCATTCCACTCGTGGAAACAGGTCGATGCCGGGCAAGGCGCCTAATTCCCGGTCATACCGGTCGCGGATGCGGTGTTTGGCGGATACCAATTGGTCCAGCCGTTCCAATTGGGCGCAGCCTACAGCCGCCTGAAGATTGGTCAGGCGATAGTTGAACGCCACCTGATCATGGGTGTAGTCGGCCCCGATGCGGCCGGTGGTGGACAGATGGCGGGCGCGGGCCAGTAAATCCGGGTCATCGCCCAGTACCATGCCGCCGCCCCCGGCCGTCACGGTTTTGTTGCCGTTAAAGGATACGCAAGACAGATCCGCCCCCCATTGTCCCATGGGGGTGCCCTGATACCGCGCCCCCAAGGCGGCTGCGCCATCAGCCACCACGTTCAGGCCGAAGGCGCGGGCCGTGGCGACGATGGGGGCCATATGGGATGGGTGGCCCAGGGTATGGACCGGCAGGATGGCGGCCACCCGTCGGCCGCTGGCGGTATGCAGGCGGGTTCCGCCCGGTCCGGCTGTGGTTTCGGTTTCCAGGCAGCGGGCCAACAGATCGGGGTCCAATGTCCAGGATTGGGGGGAAATGTCCATCAGCCAGGGCGTGGCCCCGGCATGAGAAATGGCGTTGGCGCTGGCGATGAAGGTGTAGCTGGGCATGATCACCAGATCGCCGGGGCGAACCCCGATGGTGACCAGGGCCAGATGCAGGGCGGTGGTTCCCGATGACGTGGCCACCCCGCCTTGTGCTCCTGCCGCCTGGGCGCACATGCTTTCCAGCCGGTCAACGAACGGCCCCACCGACGATACGAAGGTGCTGGTAATGCATTCCTGCAAATAGGTTGCTTCGTTGCCGTCCAGGCTGGGGACACATAAGGGGATCATCGTGTCACATCTTTTGTTCAAGGGAACGGTCGGTTTCCGCATGGTCCAGTTCCGGCACGGCCCGGCGGATGGCGTCGGTCACCATACCCTTGGACCAATGGGATTGGGCACGGATAGCGTCGATTTCGGCCAGGAAGTCGCGGACCAATCCGGGGGGAGGTGCGGCTTCCACCACCGTATCCACGGCGGCAAAGCTGTGGCGGTCGATGGCGTCGCTGGGGCGGTGAAATTCCTCGAACGCTTTTTCCCCCGTGGTGTCCGAAGCCGAGAAAAAGCAGGGCCAGTGTCCGGCGGGCAAATGACCGGCTCGGTCGCGGGCTTCGTCCTCGCTGGCGCAGAGTACCGGGGTCAAGCCATGATGGTCCAAAAAGGCCAAGGCGATGTCCGATAATTTCATCAGATCGGCGCTGGGGTCCAGGCGGGGACAGAAAACCTGGCGGTCCTGGCCCAGGAACGCCGCCAGCAGGCATAATTCGCCCGCTTCCTGGTGACAGATGAAATAGCGCTTCACATCCGACGGAGCCGCCAAGGGCTGGCCTTTTTCCAGCCGCCGCTCGAATCCTTCCAGCAGGCTGCCGGCAGAAAAGGCCACGTTGGCGAAGCGGGCCGAGGTGGCCGTGACCCCGCTGCGTTCAAACAGGACCTTTTCCATCAAATTCTTGGTGGCCCCCATCAGATTGGCCGGGCGCACCGATTTGTCGGTGGATACGGAAAAAATGCGTTTGATCCGCTGGCCCGCCGGGTGATCGAGAAAACGGGCCAAGGCCCCCACATTCACGTCAATCATCCGCAACAGGCTGTAGACATCGCGTTCCGACCGTACATGCTTGACGGCGGAAAAATTGATGAACACGTCATAGGTCGGCTGATCGGCGACGAAATGCAGGAATTCCGGCCCGCCGAAATCAACGCTGATGGTGCGGAAATCATCGGGCAGGAACACCCCGCGCGCGGATCGCAGATCGCGCACCACTTCGACCTGGCTGTTTTCGTTGATGTCCACCAGATGCAAGGCGGCGGGACGAAACGCGGTAAGCTGGCGGATGAAGGCATGGCCGATGGAACCGGCGGCCCCCACCACCAAAATGCGCCGCCCACGAATGGCCTGATCCAGGGCTTGGGCCTGGGCGGCCATGTCATCGGCGAATAAGGATCGGCTGCGCCCCAGGATACGGGCGGTCAATGGATCGGAAAGATCGAAATGTTTGGTCACCGTCTTCTCTTTTCCTGGGACTGCGGGGGATGATCATCGGCCTTTTTCCGGGCCTGGGTCAATCTACAGCCCCCAGCGTGCAGCCCATTCAGGGTCCGCGCCATAGATACGATAGACCAAATCCATGGTCTTCAGCGCTTCTTCCGAAGATCCGTCGCTGATCGGTCCGCCGGATTGGACGGCCTGGGCGAAATCTTCGATCTCGCGTTCCCAACTGGGGTCATTGTTATAGCGGGTGGTTTGTTCGCGGGGGTTGCCGCCCGACCGGTCATTACGCCAGGCTACGGTCAGGGTTTCCGCGCCATAGCTTTTCGATCCCGACAAAATTCCCGACAGGATCAACGATGCCTTTTCCAAGGTGATGTCCAGATTGAAGCGGTGGCGCCATTGGGTGGCCGATGAATGCAGCATGGCCACCACCCCGCTTTGGCTGCGCATCAGCGCATAGGCGTTGTCTTCCACATCGTGGCGCCAAAAGGTGTTGGAGACAAAGGAATGGATTTGGCTGAATTCGCCGACGAACAGGCGCAGCAAATCCACCATGTGGATGCCCTGGTCCAGCAAGATGCCGCCCCCGGCCATGTCGCGGCGGCTGCGCCAGTCGTTTTGGCCGAAATTGACGATGATGGATTTGCCGTATGTGCCCTTCAGGTCGATGACCCGGCCCAGATCGCCGGATCGCACCAGGGCCAGGGCATCTTGCACCGAATCGTGATAGCGGTGGTTGAAGCCGTATTTCAGCCGCAGATGGGGGCGCTGCGCCTCGGCGGCGCGGACCCGTTGGATGTCGGCCACGTCGCGGCCCGGCGGCTTTTCGCAAAAAACGTGCAGCCCGCGTTCCAGCCCCAGGATGGTGGCATCCGCCGCCACGTCATTCGTCAGGCAGACGAACACCGCATCCAGCCCGTCCATGTCCAGCAGGCGGCGGTAATCAGCAAAGGCGGGCAGGCCGTCAATCTGGGTCGTATCCGCCGGAAAAGCCCGGTCGGCCACGGCCACCACCTGCATGTCGGTGCGCTGTTTGATGAAATGGTGGCGGCGGCGACCGACCACGCCGTAACCGGCAATGCCGATGCGCAAGGGGGCCGACATCAGGACAGGTCCATGTATTGGCGGGTGGTGGGATCATTGCGCAGCATTTCTTCCCCGCGCAGGCGGTCGGCGGGGGTGTCGATGCCGATGGTTTCCGTGGGGGCCAGGACGATGCGGATGGGATAGCCGTGTTCCAGGGTCCGCAGCATGTCCACCTGTTCCACCTGTTCCAGCGGCGTGCGCGGCAACTGGCCGAAGATTTCCAGGAATTGGCGGGAAAAGGCGATCACCCCGGTCTGTTGATAGGATGTCACCGGGTCCTTGGCCCGCGACAGCGACGGGATGCCCGCGCGGGAAAAGAACAGGGCATTGCCATTGGGGGCAAAGGCCACCTTGACGCAATTGGGGTCGTCATGATCGGCGGCGGTCTGGATGGGGGATGCCAGATTGACCACCGGCACCGGGCGGGCGGCATAGGCATCGGTCATGTTCTTGATCATGGCCGGGGTCACCATGACCTCGTCACCTTGGACCATCAGCACCAGATCGTCATCAGCCAGGGTTAGACCCAGATTGGTGATGGCTTCCACCGTGCGGTCAACGCAGCCGGGATGGCTGTCGGCGGTCATCACCGCCTGGCCGCCGGCCTGAATCACCGCGTCGAAAATCACCTGATCACAGGTGGCCACCACCACCTGATCCACCCCTTGGCCCAGGGCCAGGCGGCAGCGATGCCACACATGCAGGATCAATGGCATGCCCAAAAGCGGTTCCATCGGCTTCCCGGGAAAGCGGGATGATCCCATGCGGGCGGGAATGACGCAGACGGTTTTCATGATCGGGATGTCCTGGACGGATCGGGAAATGGACGGAAGGCGCCGGAAGGGGCGCCGTCCCGTGGGATGGTGGGGAGCGGGGTGCCTTTGACCATAGCACGCCAAAGCGGCCACGCCACCGGGGCGAACACCCAATCGGCATCCAGTGGCGGGTGGGGGCGGGCGGTGGCCAGGGTGGCGGCCAAGGTGGCGGCTTCGGCCACGGGGATGGCGATGCCTTGGGGCAGGATGTCAATGGCCAGCCGCCCGCCCGTGGGCCGGAAGCGGATGGATGGCAGCCCCATCAGGACCGCCTGTAATCCCACCGTGGTCGCCGCCCAGACCACGCCGTTCAGGGCCGGGTGGGATTCCATGACCGCGCGGGTGCGGGTGACGCCGGGACCTTCGCGCAGCGGGGTGGGATTCATGGGGTGTTCCTTGACCAGGAAGCTCAGACGCCCCTGGCTTTCCGCCACGGCCCGATGGGCGGCATCGACCATTTCGGCGGCAATGGCGCGGTCGAACGGCAAGGCCATGAAGACCGGCGCCGCAGGTTTCCAAATGGGCTGCGACCGGGTTTCGAAACGCAAGGTTCCCCCCACCGCCAGCCGTTCGGGCGGGATGCCCCAATCCGTCAGTTGCTGCAAGGTGGCGGCGCCGGAACAGAAAATCCGGGGGGGGAGACTGTCCAATCCGTCGGGGTTGGAACGGGGGGAGTAATTCAGCATCTGGTGTCCCACCACCGAATGCTGATAGCCCACCCCATCCACGCCCATCTGTTTCAAGGCGCGGGTGAAATCCCGTTCCCAGCAATGATTTTCCCATGGCCACGCCACCCGGACCGGGCGGATATCCGCCAGAAACCGGCGTTGGCAATGGATCTGCCATGCCACCGCCGCCGGTTGGGCGGTGCCGCCTTCCTTTTGCGCGGCGCGGCGGACCAGCCAATCGGCATCCCGTTTCGGTCGCCAGCGGGCAAAGGGCAGGCGGGTCAGGGCAAAAACGGCCGATCCCCAGCCATGCAAGGCGGCGGTTCGGCCATCGGCGCCCAATTCCATGGCCCGATCCGCTGGACAATCACCGTGCAGAACCCTGGCCACCGTGGGCATCTCGCGCATCAGCGAACCGAAATAAGCATCCATCCCATCGGTGGTGCTGGCCGGATGGCCATAGACCAGCAAGACCACACCCCCGGCGGGGATGTTCGGGCGCAAGGGGCTGGTGATGCGGGCGGCGCGGGCGGCGGTCAGGGCGAAGCGGGCGCGGGCCAGCCAGCCGCGCAGCAGCAGCCGGGCGGTTTGCCGCCACAGGCCGGGCGGGCGTCCGTGGCAGCGGATGCCGGGACGGGATCGCAGATGGCGGTACAGCCACGGATCATCACAGACCAGCAAGGTGGTGCGGTCCGTCCGGGCCGCCCAGTCATCCGCCAATTGGGTCCAGGCCCGCATCAGCCCCAGATCAGACGCATTGGTGGCCGCCGATGGCGCATGGGCCAGGACCGCCGATGGGGTTTGTCCCAGATCATGGGCCAGATCCAGCCAGCCGGGGGCCTGGGAATCGAATGCCTGTTCCAGGGCAGCCCCCAGGGACGGGATTTGCCGGTTCTGGTCCAGGGCCAAATCGGTTCCCACCGCCGCCCAATCGTCCCAGCCCGTGGCGGGAATGGTGCGGCTGGTGCACAGGATCACGGCCACGGCGGCTTATGCCCCTGCGGTGGAAGAATGGGGGCGGCGGGCCAGAACCCACATATGCGATGACAGGCGGTTTTCGGCCAAAAAGCGTTGGAACCCGGCCCGCTGTTCGTCATCGCCATGCCGCAGCAGATGACGCAGGAACGGATCGGCCACCGCCTGATCGTTTCCGGCCAGGGCTTGGGCCACCAGATCCACGTCCAATTGGCCGGGGGTGGTGATGGTCACCGGCTCCAGCCCGGTCCGCTCCAGCAAATGGGTCACCCCGGCCAGGGACAGGAAATTCAGATGATGCGGGGGGGCCACCGCCTTGGAAAGCGGTCCCAGGGTCATGATGTCAAAACCGGTGCCGCACAGTCCGGTGAACAGCACATGGCCGCCGGGGCGGACCAGCCGGGCCAGATCGGCGACGAAATCCACCGGGGCGTGGACGTGTTCCACCACTTCGAACGAAACCACCAGATCGGCCTGTCCGGTCCAGGTCGGATCGGCCCCGGCATCGGCGGCGAAACCCTGATAGGTTTCCAGCCCCTTATCCCGGCAGATCTGGGCCAGACGGTCGGCGGGTTCCACCGCCACCAGCCGCTTGCCCAAATGTCCCGCCCGGCATTCTTCCAAAAAGATGCCGGTGCCCGCCCCCACATCCAAAACCAGATCCGTCCGGGCCTGGGCATCGGCCAACAGGGCACGGATACGGTCCACCCGTGGACGGAAGATCAGGGTGCGCCGGGCTTCGGCCACCGCCGGAAAAAACGTGTCGGCCCAAAACCGTTGCGAGGCGCTGTCGCGGTAAAATTCGTTCAGCCGTTCCGGCAGTGGACAGGGGGCCGCATATAATGTCTGGCACTGTCCGCAGCGGACATAGCTGACGCCGTCCTTGAGAAAGGGGGAATGGGGCCGGTCATGGGCGCAGGCCGGACAGGGCCGGGGGCCAAAGGCATGGGCGTCGGGAAAGAAGATCGCGGTATCTTGGGATGACAGCCGCAAATATTCGTCCAGCAGGGCTTGGGGACGGATATCAGTTTCGCGCATAACACATCTCCCGCGCACGCGACGCCTGCGTCATCGCAGACGGGGCTGATAGCACGGGGGGAAAAGGCGGGTCAAGATACTGACCCGCCATGATACCCGATCAGCGGGTGGGAACCGGCTTTTCCCCGCTGTAATCATAGAAACCGCGACCGGTCTTGCGGCCCAGCCAGCCAGCTTCCACATACTTCACCAGCAGCGGGCAGGGGCGGTACTTGGTATCGGCCAGACCGTCATGCAGAACATGCATGATGGCCAGACAGGTATCCAGACCAATGAAATCGGCCAGTTCCAACGGACCCATGGGGTGGTTGGCGCCCAGCTTCAGGGCGGTGTCGATGGCATCCACCGAACCGACGCCTTCATACAGGGTATAGACCGCTTCGTTGATCATCGGCAGCAGGATACGGTTGACGATGAAGGCCGGGAAATCTTCGGCGGAAACCGGGGTCTTGCCCAGCTTCAGCACCATTTCGCGGACCACGGCGAAGGTGGATTCGTCGGTGGCGATGCCGCGGATCAGTTCCACCAACTGCATCACCGGCACCGGGTTCATGAAGTGCATGCCCATGAACTTGGCCGGGCGGTCGGTGGACGCGCCCAAACGGGTGATGGAGATGGACGAGGTGTTGGTGGCGACAAACGCTTCCGGCTTCAGATTGGGGCAAAGCTGGGCGAAAATCTTGCGCTTGATGGCTTCGTCTTCGGTCGCGGCCTCGATGACCAGATCCGAATCCTTGAACGACGCATAATCGGTGGTCAACGTGATGCGCGACAAGGCCGCGGCCTTGTCGGCTTCGCTGATCTTGCCCTTGGACACCAGACGGCCCAAAGTCTTGTCGATATTGGCCAGGCCCTTATTGACCCGTTCCTCGGAAATATCCAGCAAGATCACGTCAAAGCCGGCAGCGGCGCAAACCTGGACAATACCGCCGCCCATTTGGCCAGCACCGATCACACCGATTTTCTGGATAGCAGCCATAACACGCTCCCGTTAGTCAGTGGTGTAGGTCTTTCGGACCAGCCGAAAGCCTGTATCTGATTTTTATGCGAAAATACCGGCCCGGCGATCTGATCCGCCGGTGCGGCAAGTCCCCCCCGAAAAAAAAGGCGGGCCAGACATCCGGCCCGCCTTGGGGATTACTTCTTGTCCAGTTCCGCCGCCAATTGCGGCAAAGCCTGGAACAGATCGGCCACCACGCCGTAATCGGCCACCTGGAAGATGGGGGCCTCTTCGTCCTTGTTGATGGCGACGATGATTTTACTGTCTTTCATGCCAGCCAAATGCTGGATGGCACCGGAAATACCCACGGCGATATACAGATCCGGGGCAACGATCTTGCCGGTCTGGCCGACCTGAAGATCGTTGGAGACATAGCCCGCATCCACGGCGGCGCGGCTGGCGCCGACGGCGGCGCCCAGCTTGTCGGCCACGCTTTCCAACAGGTGGAAATTGTCGCCCGACTGCATGCCGCGACCGCCCGACACCACAACGCGGGCGCTGGTCAATTCGGGGCGTTCCGATTTGGACAATTGCTGGGACACAAAGCTGGATTGGCCGGATGCCGCCGGGGCGGCGATCGCCTCGACCGCGGCCGAGCCGCCAGTGGCGGCGCTGGCTTCAAACGCGGTGCCGCGCACGGTGATGACCTTGACCCCGTCCTTGGACTGGACGGTGGCCAGGGCATTGCCGGCATAGATGGGGCGGACGAAGGTGTCCGCCGACACCACGGCGGTAATATCGGAAATCTGGGCCACGTCCAACAGGGCGGCCACCCGGGGGGTGACATTCTTGCCCAGGCTGGTGGATGACGCCAGAATGTGGCTGTAGCCGCCGGCCAAGCCCTGGATCAGGGCGGCCAGGGGTTCGGCCAGGGGGTGGGCCAGACTGGCATCGTCCGCCACCAGGACCTTGGCGACGCCGTCGATGGCGGCGGCGGACTGGGCCACCGGGCCAATGCCCGAACCGGCCAGCAGGACATGAACATCGCCGCCGATTTTTTTCGCGGCGGTGATGGTGTGAAGGGTCGCGGCCTTCAGGGTGCCGGCATCATGCTCGGCCAGAACCAAGATGCTCATCAGATCACCTTCGCTTCGTTCTTCAGCTTATCGACCAGGGCGGCGACGTCGGGAACCTTGATGCCGGCACCGCGCTTGGGCGGTTCCTCGACCTTCAAGGTGGTCAGACGGGGGGCCACGTCCACGCCCAGATCGGCGGGAGTCTTGGTGTCGATGGGCTTTTTCTTGGCCTTCATGATATTGGGAAGGCTGGCATAGCGCGGTTCGTTCAGGCGCAGATCGGCGGTGACCACCGCCGGCAGAGCCAGCGAAATGGTTTCCAGCCCGCCATCGACTTCGCGGGTGACCTCGATCTTGCCGTCGGCGGGCACGACCTTGGAGGCAAAGGCGCCTTGAGGCCAGCCCAGCAGGGCGGCCAACATCTGACCGGTCTGGTTGCTGTCGTCATCAATGGCTTGCTTGCCCAGGATGACCAGGCCAGGGGCTTCCTGATCCACCAGGGACTTCAGCACCTTGGCCACGGCCAGGGGCTGCACGTCATCATCACTTTGCACCAGAATCCCACGGTCGGCGCCCATGGCCAGGGCGGTCCGAATGGTTTCCTGCGCGGCGGCGGGACCGATGGAAACGGCGACGATTTCGGTGACTTTACCGGCCTCTTTCAGACGCACGGCTTCTTCCACGGCGATTTCGTCGAATGGATTCATCGAGAACTTGACGTTCTGAGTTTCCACACCCGAATTATCGGCTTTGACGCGGATCTTGACATTGTAGTCGATGACCCGCTTGACGGCGACCAGTACCTTCATGGTCCTCCACATCCTTGATTATTCCGGCGTTTGGACGGTGCCAAGGCCGGGCGCATTTCGCTGTTGCGTTGCACAATATGATGCTGCGGGATGGATGTCAAACGTCACCCGCCCGCCTGGGACATTGGGCCTTCAGCGCGGCAAAATGTCCAGCACGGCCTCGGGCGGGCGGCCCAGGGCGGCTTTGTTTCCCGCCACCACGATGGGGCGTTGCAACATTTGGGGGTGGGCGGCGATGGCATCGGTCAGCGCGTCATCGGAAAGCTGGGCGGGGTCGATTCCGGCGTCCTTGGCTTCCTTCGGGCGCAGCACGTCGCGGGGGCCTTTGCCCATCAGCGCCAGGATGCGGCGCAGATCGTCGGCGGAAAGCGGGTTTTTCAAATAGTCCACCACCACCGGAGTGATGCCGTTTTCCTCAAGCAATTTCAGCGTATTGCGCGAAGTGGAACAACGGGGGTTGTGATAGATGGTGATCGCGCTCATGGTCCAAGCCCCTTGATGTTGCCGGAAATGGCCGCCAAGTTAATCGTCCCTCCTGCTTTCGTCAAAGCCGCCGCCCGCCGGGCTGGCGCCTGCCTTTGGGATCGCGTCATGATGTCGCCGTTGTTTCGTTTGTGTGCCGCCTTGGTCCTGGCGGTGTTTCTGTGTCATCCGGCCCTGGCCCAGGACAAGGCCGCGCCCGCCGACAAAGCGGCGGTCCAGGATTTGGACCAATTGGTCAAGACCTTGGAAAACGATGCCGACCGCCAAGCCTTGGTCCGTCAGTTGAAAGCGGTGCTGGCCGCGCAAAAGGGCAAGGCTCAGGCCCCGGCGGATGCGGGGGTGTTGGAAACCATTTCCGGGCGGCTTCAGGATTTCGGCGACGATGCCATGGATGCGGTGGCGGCATTACAGGATGCCCCCCAGGCAGCGAATTGGCTGATCGTCCAGCTTGGTGATACGGCCGTGCGGTCCCGCTGGGCCGGGATCGTGGGCAAGATGGCGGCGATCCTGGTGGCGGGGATCGCGGCGGATCAATGTTTGTCCTGGCTGCTGCGCCGCCCCCGGCGGCGGCTGGCGCCACGGGGGGATGCGGGGGAAATGACCCGCCTGCTTTTGGGCAGCGTGCTGGCGGTGATGGAACTGGCCCCGGTCGCGGCCCTGGCCGCTGCCGCCTATGGCATGCTGACGGTCTTTGCCCTGACCGGAAATCCCCGCATCGCCGCTTTGATGGTGGTGACCGCCTATGCGTCGGTCCGGCTGGTGATGGTGGCCGGGCGGCTGGTGCTGGCCCCGCGCATCCCGTCCTTGCGTCTGCTGCCCTGCGGGGATGAAACCGCTGAATACCTGTCCATCTGGCTGCGTCGTCTGGCCGGGGTGGGGATGTTCGGCTATTTCGCCATGGAAGCGGCCCGCCTGCTGGGTCTGCCCAAAGGCGGCTATGCCATGGGGCTGAAGGCGGTGGGGCTGGCCATGGCCGCCATGATGGTCATTTTCATCCTGCAAAACCGGGGGGCGGTGGCCGGATTGATCCGCAGCGACCGCGAAGGGCGCGGTGCCTTGGGCAGCCGGCTGTTGGGCCTGCGCAACCGTTTGGCCGATATCTGGCACGTTCTGGCCGTGCTGTATGTGGTCGCCGGTTACGCGGTCTGGGCGGTGCAGATCAAGGGCGGCTTTGAATTCATGCTGCGGGCCAGTGTCCTGAGCGTGCTGATCCTGGTGCTGGCCGGTGCGGCCATCACCGGGTTACGCCATGTGGTGGACCGGGGATTTGCCCTGAGCCAGGAAACCCGTGACAGCTTTCCCATGCTGGAAGGCCGTGCCAATCGCTATTTGCCGGTCCTGCACATGGCCCTGCGGGTGCTGGTGGTGCTGGTTTCGCTGGTGGCGTTGGGGCAAGCCTGGGGCATCGACACCATGGCGGCGGTGGCTTCACCCGCCGGGCGGCGGGTTCTGGGGGCCGCCATCAGCATTTCCGCCGTATTGGTGGGGGCGCTGATCATTTGGGAACTGGCATCCGGGGCGGTGGAACGCTATCTGGCATCCACCGATCAGGATGGCAATCCGTTGGTGCGCTCCGCCCGTGCCCGGACCTTACTGCCCCTGCTGCGCAACGCCTTGATGGTGGTGTTGACGGTGATGGTGTCGCTGATCGTCCTGTCCGAACTGGGGGTCAACATCGCGCCGTTGCTGGCCGGTGCCGGGGTGGTGGGGATCGCCATCGGCTTCGGATCGCAAAAGCTGGTCCAGGACGTGATCACCGGCGCCTTCATCTTGTTCGAAGACACCATTTCCGTGGGCAATGTGGTGCAATTGGGCAGCCATAGCGGCACGGTCGAGGCCATCAGCATCCGCGCCATCCGCTTGCGGGACGGTACCGGCGCCGTTCACACCGTGCCCTTCAGCGCTGTGGGCACCGTGGTCAACATGACCAAGGATTTTTCCCGGTCACTGTTGGATGTGGGGGTGGCCTATCGCGAGGATACCGACCATGTGTCCCAGGTGTTGGTGGAACTGGGGGCGGAATTGCGGGCTGATCCCGTCTTTGGCGCCCATATTCTAGACCCGATGGAATTGATCGGGGTGGATAAGCTGGCGGATTCGGCGGTGATCATCCGGGTCAGCTTCAAGACCGTGGCGGGCAAGCAATGGGCGGTGACGCGGGAATTCAATCGCCGGGTCAAACGGCGCTTTGACGAATTGGGGATCGAAATCCCTTTTCCGCAGAGTTCGGTCTGGTTTGGACAGGATAAGGCCGGGAACGCCCCGGCGGGCCATCTGCGTCTGGATGGTCCCCCATCCCCGGCGAAGGACGAGGCATCGGCCTGACCTCCACCCGGCAAGGGACAGATTAACCCAAACCATCCAGCCAGCGTTCCAACTCGTCGGTGTCGGCGGCATCGACGATTTGGCGGGCCATGTCGAAGTCAAAGCCTGCGCGGGCCAAGGTGGCCATGTCCTTTTGCCGCCTTTCGTCCCGCCCATCGGGACGGAACGGACCCAGTTTGCGTTTGCGGGCCAAGGTGATTGCGGCACGCAGGTCGGGGGCCGGGCTGTCTTCGGCCAGGCTGTCCAGGGCACTGTCCACCGTTTCGGCCCCGATCCCCTTGGCCGCCAAGGTGGCGCGGATGGTCCGGGTGGCCTTGCCCTGACGATGCAGGCTGGCGGCCCGTTGTTGGGCAAAGGAGGCGTCGTTCAGATAGCCCAGCCGGGCCAGCTTGGCGATCACGTCGTCCAATTGGGCCAAATGATCATCCCGCTGGCCGCCCCAATGGGCAACGGACCGGTCGATCTTGCGCAGCATGACCCGGCGCAGATTGGTGGTGGACGAGGCAAAGCGTTCCAGGTAATGCAACGCTGCCCGTTCCAAATAGGGTAAGGTGATTTTCGATGGTGTTTTCGCCATGGGCGAAGCTTAACCCCGTTTGTTGGGACCTGTCATGAAAGACGATGCTGGCATTGCCGTTCCCCCCATTCCCCGCCAATATGGCGCCGTCAACTGGCTGGGCCTGTGGACCTTGCTGTCGCGCGAGGTTCGGCGGTTCTTGAAGGTTTATTTTCAGACCGTATTGGCCCCGGTGGTCACCACCTTGATGTTTCTGGCGATTTTCGCCCTGGCCCTGGGGGGCGCCGCCGCCCATGTGGGGGATATCCCCTTTGTCAATTTCCTGGCCCCCGGCCTGGTGATGATGGCCATGGTGCAAAATGCCTTCGCCAACACCTCGTCCTCCATCATCATCGCCAAGGTTCAGGGCAATATCGTCGATACCCTGATGCCCCCCTTATCGGCGCTGGAACAGACCGTCGCCATTGCCCTGGGCGGGGTGGTGCGCGGTTTGCTGGTGGGGGCGGTGACCGCATCGGTCATGGCTTTTTTCGTTCACCTGCCGCTGGGACATCCGGGGTTCGTGCTGTATCACGCGGTGGGCGGGTCGCTGCTGTTGTCGCTTTTGGGCATGCTGGGCGGCATTTGGGCCGATAAATTCGACCATATGGCGGCCATCACCAATTTCATCGTGACGCCGCTGTCTTTCCTGTCCGGCACCTTCTATTCCATCGAGCGTCTTCCCCAGGGATTTCACGCTTTCGCCCTGGCCAATCCGTTTTTTTACATGATCGACGGCTTCCGCTATGGCTTCATCGGCCATGCGGACGGGTCATTGACGGTGGGGCTGTGGATGGTTGGTCTGGCCGATCTGGTGCTGGCCGTGCTGGTGTGGCGGCTGTTGGCCACCGGCTATAAGCTGAAAGCGTGACAGAGGGGGGGCATCGGGGATCGGGTCCCCGATGCCTCGCCAATCATACCAACGGCCAATTTCATTGACCGTTGTACAACCCTTGCCGGGCGCGGCCATCCGACCGCTTGGCCGCCGCCGCAATGGCGGCTGGGATTATGATTATATCGTCCCTCGCCGGGCGGGCGCTGCCGCGCCCTTGGCCGCCGCCGCAATGGCGGCAGAACCAACGGCCGTAAGTCAGAACTTACCGCCGTTGGTATTATCCCCCCATCCGCATCTTCTCGATCTTTTTGTCGGTGGTGTATTGCGACAGGGCATAGACCGACCACAGGGCGGCGGGAATCCAGCCGATCACCGTGATTTGCAGGATCAGGCAGAACAGTCCGGCAAAGGGACGGCCGATGGTGAAAAACTGCAACCAGGGCAGAAAAATCGCGAGAAGCAGACGCATGACGAAACCTTTGGAAAGCGGAGCGCGTTAATACCATATCCCGGTGATCGGAACCGATCACCGGCGCCCGTGGCGGCCGGGCGGGTTTCTTTGAAACCCTTGCCTTCCGCGGCATAAGCCGCGCGGCCCCTTGGGCCTAACCAAATCCCCATGAGGTCCACTCACCGGGATTTGGTATAAATCATACCGGTTGCCCTTTGATATGATCCGTTTGGCGGTCGGTCAGCCCGTGCGGTATCAAGGGTACGCAGCGAATATAGACAATTATCCGTTGGATGCCAGGACGTACCCGGCCAGATAAAGCGATCCGCAAATCAGAATGCGGCCCGTGGGTGGTGTGTTTTCCGCCAATTGCGCCATGGCGCTGTCCGGGTCGGTGCAATCCTTGGCATCGCGGCATCCATGCCGAGATGCGGCCTGGGCCGCATCCCCGGCCCCCAGGCTGTTGGCTTCGCCGGGAATGGCCACGGCCCGCAGCCGGGTCAGATGGGGGGCCAGGATGCTCATATACCCGTCCACATCCTTATTGGCCAAAATCCCGAACAGGGCGTGCAATGGCTGTCCGGCCCAATGGGTGCGGGCATGGGTGGCGATGGCCTGGGCCGCATGAGGATTGTGCCCGCCATCCAGCCATACTTCCCAGCCCTTGGGGGCGGCGGCCACCAGGGGGCCATGGGTCAGCCGTTGCAGCCGGGCCGGCCATTGGATGCTGTGCAGGCCACGGGCGATGACGGGCAGGGCCGGGGCCAGACCGGCGGCTTCCAGGGCGGCGATGGCCAGGGCGGCGTTGTGATGTTGGAAATCGCCGGGCAAATTGGGTTGGGGCAAATCCAGATCCAGGGTCGGCCCCAGATAATGCATGCGACCGCCCGATCGGGCGGTAACGGTGAAATCGGTCCCTTCCATCAGCAGGTCGCAGCCCAAGGCGTCGGCCCGCTGGGTCAGCACATGGGCGGCATCGGGCAATTGACGGGCGCTGACGCAAGGTACGCCCGCCTTCAGGATACCCGCCTTTTCTCCGGCGATTGCGGTCAGGCTGTCGCCCAGAAATTGCTGGTGATCCATATCAATGGGGGCGATGACCGTCGCCGCCGGGCGGTCCACCACATTGGTGGCATCCAGACGTCCGCCCAGCCCGGTTTCCAGGATCACCGCATCGGCGGGGGTCCGGGCAAAGGCCAGAAAGGCGGCGGCGGTGGTCACTTCGAAAAAGGTGATGGGGGCGCCGTCATTGACCCGCTCCACCTCTTCCAGCAGGGCTTCCAACTGGTCATCGCTGGGCAGATGCCCGGCGATGCGGACCCGTTCGGCGAAACGGACCAGATGGGGCGATGTATAGACATGCACCCGCTTGCCCGCCGCTTCCAAGATGGCGCGCAAGGTGGCGACCGTCGATCCCTTGCCGTTGGTCCCGGCCACATGAATAACGTCGGGCAAACGGTCTTGAGGGTTTCCCAACCGGGCCAGCAACGCCCGCACCCGGTCCAAGGACAGGTCGATGACCTTGGGGTGCAGGCGGCCCAGGCGGTCGAGAATGCGGTCGATCACATCCGCACGGCCGCTTCGGGAGAGGCAATGGTTCCACCGGGGGCGCTGGCGGCCGGCAGCGGGGATGTGCCTGTCTGGGCCGGGGCCGGGCGGCCGCGCAGCAGGGACAGGACCCGCACCACGGTATCCTGCAAATCCTTGCGCGGGACCACCATGTCCACCATGCCGTGTTCCAGCAAATATTCCGCCTTTTGGAAGCCTTCGGGCAGTTTTTCGCGGATGGTCGCTTCGATCACGCGGGCACCGGCGAAACCGATGATGCAGCCCGGTTCGGCGATGGCCACATCGCCCAGCATGGCGAAACTGGCCGACACGCCGCCGGTGGTGGGGTCGGTCAGCAAGACCAGATAAGGCAGCCGCTTTTCCTTGACCTTTTCCACGGCAACCGTGGTCCGCGCCATCTGCATCAGGGACAAAATCCCTTCCTGCATGCGGGCGCCGCCCGAAGCGGGAATGACGATCAGGGGGGCATCTTGCACCACCGCCAAGTCGGCGGCGGCCACAATGCCTTCGCCCACGGCCACGCCCATGGACCCGCCCTGGAAATCGAAGTTAAAGGCGGCGACCACCACATTCATCCCACCCATGCGGCCATGGGCAACGACGATGGCATCTTGTTCGCCGGTCTTGGCCCGCGTGTCCTTCAGCCGGTCGGTATAGCGCTTCTGATCCTTGAACTTCAGTGGATCATCGGGAATGCGGGGCAATTCGATACGGGTGTATTTGCCGTCATCAAACAGCATTTCCAGCCGCTTTTTCACACCCATCCGCATGTGATGGCCGCAATGGGCGCAGACGTTCAGCGCTTTTTCCAGATCGCGGTGAAAAATCATATGCCCGCAGCTTGGGCATTTCCGCCACAGATTGTCAGGGACTTCCTTGGGCCGGACCAAGGCTTGCAATTTGGGCCGGACGTAGTTGGTCAACCAATTCATGGTGGAATAAGTCCTTTATGTTAGTCCCTCGCCGGGCGGGGGCTTTTGCCCCCTTGGCCGCTCGCTCACTGCTCGCAGGTCGCGGGCTTTGCCCGCTCCCGGATGTTAGTCCCTCGCCGGGCGGGGGCTTTTGCCCCCTTGGCCGCTCGCTCACTGCTCGCAGGTCGCGGGCTTTGCCCGCTCCCGGATGTTAGTCCCTCGCCGGGCGGGGGCTTTTGCCCCCTTGGCCGCTCGCTCACTGCTCGCAGGTCGCGGGCTTTTGCCCGCTCCCGGATGTTAGTCCCTCGCCGGGCGGGGGCTTTGCCCCCTTGGCCGCTCGCTCACTGCTCGCAGGTCGCGGGCTTTGCCCGCTCCCGGATTTATTCCTGTTCCCGGCGGGCGTTGCGGACACCTTCGGCCAGGGCGGACACGGTGGCCAAGGTGGCGGCGACGGGGTCCGCGCCTTTGGCCTGGGCGTCGGCACTGGCGGCGATCAGTGCCGATCCAACCACCACGCCATCGGCGACGCGGGCGATCGACGCCGCCTGTTCTGGGGTTTTTACCCCAAAACCCACACAGACCGGAATGGGAATGTATTTGCGGATACGGGCTAAAGCGTCTTCGATGGCGGTTTGGCTGGCCGATTGGGTGCCGGTGATGCCCGCGATGGACACATAGTACACAAAGCCCGACGCATCCGACAAAATGGTGGGCAAGCGGGCATCATCGCTGGTGGGGGTGGTCAGGAAAATGAAGTCGATGCCGTTCGCCCGGCAATAGGGCTGCAATTCCCCGGCTTCTTCGGGCGGCAGGTCCACCAGGATCAGGGCATCCACCCCGGCCTTGGCCGCATCCTGACAGAATTTTTCCGTCCCCCAGGAATAGATGGGATTGTAATAGCCCATCAGCACGATGGGGGTGGCGTCGTCGGTCTGGCGGAACTGGGCCACCATGTCCAGCGTCACTTTCAGCGATCCCCCGGCGGCCAAGGCCCGTTGACCCGCCGCCTGAATGGCAGGGCCGTCGGCCATGGGGTCTGTAAAGGGAACTCCGAATTCGATCACATCGGCCCCGGCCTTGGGCAGACCGTCCAAAATGGCTTGCGACGTGGCGCGGTCGGGGTCGCAGGCCATCACATAGGTCACCAAGGCGGCGCGCTGTTCGGCCGCCAGTTTCATGAAGCGGCGGGAAAGCCTGCTCATCAAAGAAGTCCCCCCAATTGGTCGTCGCCCAAGGCGCGGGCCACGGTGGCCACGTCCTTGTCGCCACGGCCCGACAGATTGATCACCAGCAGATGATCCTTTGGCAATGATCCGGCGATCTTGGCCGCATGGGCCAGGGCATGGCTGGATTCCAGCGCCGGGATGATCCCTTCCAGACGGGTGCAGGTCTGGAACGCGGTCAGGGCTTCGTCATCGGTGACGGACACATACTCGACCCGGCCCACATCATGCAGCCAGGAATGTTCCGGCCCGATGCCGGGATAATCCAATCCGGCGGAAATGGAATGGGCTTCGGTGATCTGCCCGTCTTCGTTTTGCAGCAGATATGTGCGGTTGCCATGCAAGACGCCGGGGCGACCGCCGGTCAGGCTGGCGGCGTGTTTGTCGGTGTCCAGGCCCAGCCCGGCGGCTTCCACGCAGATCACCCGCACCGCCGAATCGTCCAGGAACGGATGGATCAGACCCAGGGCGTTGGACCCCCCGCCGATGCAGGCCAGCAAGGTATCGGGCAACCGGCCTTCCTGTGCCATCATCTGTTCGCGCACTTCCTGGCCGATGACGCTTTGGAAGTCGCGGACCATCTGCGGGAACGGGTGCGGACCGGCGGCGGTGCCGATCAGGTAATAGGTGTCGGCCACATTGGTCACCCAATCGCGCAAGGCATCGTTCATGGCGTCCTTCAACGTGCCGGCGCCGCTTGTCACCGGGCGGACTTCCGCCCCCAGCAGCTTCATGCGGTACACGTTGGGGGCCTGACGGGCAATGTCGGTGGACCCCATATAGACCACGCATTGCAGACCGAACAAGGCGCAGACGGTGGCGGTGGCCACGCCGTGCTGACCCGCGCCGGTTTCGGCGATGATCCGTTTCTTGCCCATGCGCCGGGCCAACAGGATTTGGCCGATGCAGTTATTGATCTTGTGGGCGCCGGTGTGGTTCAGGTCTTCGCGCTTCAGATAGACCTTGGCCCCGCCCCATGCCTCGGTCAGCCGCCGGGCGAAGTAAAGCGGGTTGGGGCGGCCCACGTAATTGCGCAAAAGATCGCGGAATTCCGCGTCAAAGGCCGGATCGGCCTTGGCTGCCTGATAGGCGCGTTCCACGTCCAGGATCAGCGGCATCAGCGTTTCCGCCACGAAGCGCCCGCCGAAAATGCCGAAATGCCCCCGGTCATCGGGACCGGCGCGGTAGGTGTTCAAGCTTTGCATGTTGGATTCAGCCATTCATCAGGGCAGCCAGTCATAAAGGCCGCCAATAAAGCACGAAGCGGGGGGCGGGGGAAACCCCCAGCACAGGGCCGGGTACAACCGGGGGCATGGGCGCTGTCGGTCATGATCGTGATCGGGACGGATCAATGGCGGCCAGAATGCCATCCAGTGCCGGGACATCCGACCAATGCGCCCGCACGGTCAGCACATCCAGGCGGGGGCGCAAGGCGGCGGGCGTCCGCACCGCATCCTTGGCGGTGGTGGCCAGCAAGGCGCCGGTGCGGTCGGCCAGGCGCAGCAGGTCGTCCAACTCCCCCGTCCCATAGGGATGGTGGTCGGGAAACGCCTTGGCCGCGATCAAGGTGGCGCCGCACTGGCGCAAGGTGGTGAAAAACTTTTCCGGGCGACCGATGCCCGCGAATGCCACCACCTCGCGCCCTTGGAACCGGGCGGCTTCGGCCCCCGGTTCCAGCCGGGCGCGCAGGACCGGCGCCGGGGACATGGCCGTCAGCCGGGGCAGGATGCCGTGCCGGTCGTCGCCCATCAGCACCACCGCCTGGGCACGGGCCAGGGCCGGGCCGATGGCTTCGCGGCAGGGACCGGCGGGAATGATCCGGCCATTGCCGAACCCTTGGCCGCCATCCACCACCAGCAGGGACAAATCCTTGATCAGGTGTGGGTTTTGGAAGCCGTCATCCATCACCACCACATCGGCCCCCATCTGGGCGGCAGCCTGGGCACCATCGGGGCGCCAGCGGGCAACCCAGGTGGGGGCGGCGTTGGCCAGCAACAGGGCTTCGTCACCGACGCGGGCGGCGGTATGACGGATGGGATCGACCAGACGCGGCCCCGCTTCGGTTCCGCCATAGCCGCGTGTCAGCAAATGGGGGCTGTGGCCCAACACGCGCAGCCGCTCTGCCACCGACAGGCAGATGGGGGTCTTGCCCGTGCCGCCTGCGGTGATATTGCCGATACAGATGACCGGCACCGGCGCGCGGACCGGCTGGGCCTGGGCGAAACGCCGCCGCCCCGCCCAGGCATACAGGACGGATAAGGGGGTCAGCAGCCGGGCGGGCCAGCCGTCGCGGTCCCAGAACTCAGGCGCTTTCATGATCCGTATCCAGGCTGGCCAGCAATGGGGCCAGGGCGTCGGCCACCGCATCCAATACCTGGGCCTCGCCCGTGGCCCAATGTTCGGCGGCGGCGCGGGACCGGGCCAGCAGAACCGGGTCTGACAGCAAATCCGCCAGGGCTTGGGTCAATTCGCTTTCATCGGCCACCTGACGGGCGGCCCCCGCCGCCACCATGGCTGGGGCCATTTCCGGGAAATTGTCCATCTGCGGGCCGAACAGCACCGCCGCCCCCAGCAATGCCGGTTCAAACGGGTTCTGTCCGCCCTGGGCCAGAATGCTTTTGCCCATGAACACCACCGGCGCCAGACGATAGAACAGGCCCAGTTCCCCCATGGTGTCGGCCACATAGACCGGACCGTTGGGGGGCATGCCCGCCGACCGCACCGCCGGGGACAATCCCAGCCCGGCCAGATCCAGGGCGATCTGGTCGGTGCGGTCCGGGTGGCGGGGAACGATGATGGTCAACAGACCGGGAAAGCGGGCGGCCAGATCGCGGTGGATGCGCCCGGCCATGGCTTCTTCCCCTGCATGGGTGCTGGCTGCCAGCCAGACCGGACGGATGCCGACGGCTTGGCGCAGGCGGGCCAATTCGGCATCATCCGCCGGCAGGGGCGGTACCGCCATCTTCAGATTGCCCAGGCACAATACCTTGGCGGCGCCCAGGGCGCTCAGCCGGTGGGCGTCGCCGGGCGTTTGCGCCAGACACAGGTGGAAATCCTGCAAGATCCGGCGGATAAAGCCCCGCGCCCGCCGCCAGCGGGCAAAGGATCGGGGGGAAATCCGGCCTTGGATCAAAACCACGGGAATGTGGCGCCGGGCCAGGGTGTCCAGCATGTTGGGCCAGAAATCGCTTTCGGCCCACAGCACCAGACCGGGGCGCCAATGGTTCAAAAATGCCTGCACATAAGCTGGGCGGTCCAGGGGCACATATTGATGGATGACGCCGGGCGGCAGCCGTTCGGCCATCAGCCGGGCCGAGGTGACGGTGCCGGTGGTGACCAGCAGGCCCAGATGGGGATGGTCAGCCCGCAAGCGTTGGATCAGGGGCAAAAGCGACAGGGATTCTCCTACCGATGCCCCGTGCAGCCAGACCAGCGGCCCGGCGGGGCGGGGGTGGCTGGACCGGCCAAAGCGTTCATCCAGACGGGCCGGGTCTTCCTTGCCCCGCAGGGCACGGCGGCGCAGATAAGGCGGGATCAACGGCGCGGCCAATACGGTCAGCGCCCGGTACAAGGGCCGGATCAGCATGGTGGCATCTCTTCCGGCTGGATTGGTTCCAGCCCCAAATAACGGTCGGCGTGGGCGGCCAGATCGTTCATGGCGGCTTCGGTTTCCCCCTTGATCCGGGCCAGATCGGCGGCGGTGGCGGTCTTGGGGACGTGGATGGGCTGGCCCCACATGATCACCCCGCGGGCGAACGGGCGGGCGATCAGGAATCGGTCCCAGGACCCCAGTATGCGGGCCGGGCGGGCCGCATGACAGACGGGGATGATGGGGCAGCCGGACAGGCGGGCGATATCCACCATGGCCGACGAATCCCGCATGCGCGGTCCCCGTGGGCCATCGGGGGTGATGCCCACGCATTCCCCGGTTTTCAAGCTGCGCAGGATGGCGCGTAATGCCTGGGTTCCGCCCCGCGTGCTCGATCCCTCGATGGTGCGGATACCGAAATGGGCGACGGTCCGGGCGATCAATTGGCCGTCGCGATGTTGGCTGATCAGCATGTTGATGGGATAACCGGCCCGCCAGCTTTTGGGCATCATCAGCAGCCGCCCATGCCAAAAAGCCAGGATGAACGGCGTGCCGTGATCCCAGAACCGGGCCGGGACATGGGCGTCCACCACCTGCCAGCGTCCGGTGACCCAGACCAGCCGGATGTACATGGATGCCAGCCAACACAGCAGGGCCCGCAGCCGCTCGCTTTTGCCCAGGCGCTTGATGGCTCCCACCGGCGGCGCCCCTTAGCCAGGCCAGCCGCCGGAATGGGCGGATTGGGCGTTTTCTTCGGCGAATTGCATGGCATACAGCCGGGCGTACAGACCGCCCAAGGCCATCAATTCATCGTGATTGCCCGATTCCACCACCCGGCCCCGATCCATCACATGGATCAGGTCGGCCCCCACCACCGTTGACAGACGATGGGCGATGACAATGGTGGTCCGTCCCCGTTTCAACTGGTCCAGGGCGTGCTGGACCTGACGTTCCGATTCGGTGTCCAGGGCGCTGGTGGCTTCGTCCAGCAGCAGGATGGGGGCGTTCTTCAGCATGGCCCGCGCGATGGCCAGACGTTGGCGCTGCCCCCCCGACAGGTTCAGCCCCCGTTCGCCGACGACGGTGTCATAGCCGTCGGGCAGGCCGATAATGAAGTCATGGGCTGCGGCCATGCGGGCGGCGGCTTCGATTTCTTCATCGGTGGCGCCAAAGCGGCCATAGGCGATATTGGTGCGGATGGTGTCGTCGAACAGCATGATGTCCTGGCTGACCAGGGCGACCTTGGACCGCAGCGACGACAAGGTGACCTGACGGACATCTTGTTCATCCACCAGTACCCGGCCATCGGTGACATCGTAAAAACGCGGCAGCAGGTTCAAAATAGTGGTCTTGCCCGCCCCCGACGGCCCCACCAGGGCGACGGTGCGCCCGCCGGGCACGTCCAGGCTGACCCCGTCCAAAGCCGCCTTGACCCCGTCATAGGTGAAGAACACGCCTTCCAGCCGCACATTGCCTTCGCGCACCACCAGATCGGTCCGGGTATGGTCCCGCACCAGGGGTTCGGTGTCGATGATGTCGAAACACCGCGCCGCCGCCGCCATGCCTTCCTGAAGATTGGTGTTCAGGGACGCGATGGCCTTCATGGGCTTATAGGCCAGCATCAGCGCGGTGATGAAGGAGAAGAACGCCCCGGCCCGGTTGGGGTCGGCATCGGCGGCGCTGATCACCTGGGTGCCGCCATAGACGATGACCACGGTGATGGCCACCCCGCCCAGCATTTCCATGATGGGTGAACTGGCCGACCGCACCCGTGCCGCCTTATAGGTCATGGATTGCAAGGCATCCACCAGGGCGCCGACCTTGCGGATCTCGTAATTTTCCATGCCATAGGCGCGCACCACCCGGATGCCCTGGATGGCCTGGGTCAGATAGGTGCTCAGCAGGCCGTTTTGTTCCTGGGTGTTGGCGGTCACCTTGCGCATGCGCCGACCCAGCCGGGCGATGGGCAGAATGGCCAGGGGAAAGACGAAAAAGGTCAGGGATGACAACAGCCAGTCCTGATAGAACATCAGGGCCACCAGGAAAATCACCGACGATGCGTCCTTGCCCGCCCCGGTCAGGGCATCGGACACGGCAAAGCGCATGGAATTGACGTCATTGGTCATCCGGCTCATCAGCTTGCCTGACGGGTGCTGATGAAAAAAGGCCACATCCAAATCCATCATCCGGGCGAACAGCCGCTTTTGCATGTCGGCGATCACCTTCAGCCCCACACGGGACAGGCAGACCGCCTCGAAATAATCGGCGGCGGATTTGGCGGCGAAGGTGGTGATGATCACCCCAGCCAGGGGCCACAGATATTCGGCCCGGCGGGCGACGAATATCTTGTTGATGATGGGGTCCATCAGCCAGGCGTACATGGCGGTGGCACCGGCCGAGACGGCCATGCAGAAAACGGCGATGGCCACCATGCCCCAATAAGGGCGCATGCCTTCCTTCATCAGCCGGCGCATCAAAGCCCAGGTGGAATGGTTCCAGGCGGCTTGATCGGGCGAAAGATTGTCGTGGGTCAACGGGTAACCTTGCTTCGCGTAAGAACGCGGGAACGGGGGATGGCCGGCATCCTGCCATCATCCCTTTGGACAAGGCAACCCTTGCCCTGAATTAGCCACGGGATCGTGTCATTATACTGTAACGGCATTGGTGGAGGCAGACCATGTTGCAGGGAAAAGTCTTGGTGGCCCAAGGCGGTGGGCCGACGGCGGTGATCAATCAATCGGTGGTGGGCGTGGTTCTGGAGGCCCGTAAATTCCGTAACGTGGATTTGGTTTATGGCGCCTGCCACGGTGTGCGGGGCATCATCGACGAAGATTTCCTGGATCTGACCCAGGAAACCACCCACAATTTGGAAATGGTGGCGGAAACCCCGTCCTCGGCCCTGGGGTCCACCCGAGACAAGCCGGATTTGGCCTATTGCCGCGAGATATTCAAGGTCCTGAAGGCCCACGGCATCGCCTATTTCTTTTATGTGGGCGGCAATGATTCGTCCGATACCGTGCGCATCGTCTCGGAAGAGGCTCGGCGGGCGGGCTATCCCCTGCATTGCATCCACATCCCCAAAACCATTGATAACGATCTGGTCTGTAATGACCATACCCCCGGTTTTCCGTCGGCGGCGCGCTTTGTCGCCCAATCCTTCATGGGGGCCAATCTGGACAATGCGGCCCTGCCGGGCGTGTATCTGGCGGTGGTGATGGGGCGTCATGCCGGGTTTCTGACCGCCGCCTCGGCCCTGGGCAAGAAATTTCCCGATGATGGCCCCCATCTGATCTATCTGCCGGAACGCACGTTCCATGTGGATGGCTTTCTGGCCGATGTCCGCGCCACCATGGACCGCCATGGCCGGTGTGTGGTGGCGGTATCGGAAGGGATTCACGACAGCGGCGGCCAACCCATCATCACCGGCCTGGCCCAGACCCAGGAACGCGACGCCCACGGGAATGTGCAATTATCGGGAACCGGCGCCTTGGCCGATCTGCTGTGCAACGAAATCAAGGACAAGCTGAAGATCAAACGGGTGCGCGGCGACACGTTCGGCTATCTGCAACGGTCCTTTGTCGGCTGTGTCTCGGATGTGGATCAGCGCGAAGCGCGGGAGGTGGGGGAAAAGGCCGTGCATTTCGCCATGTGGGGGCAACAGGATGGATCGGTGACCATCCAGCGCACCGGCTTTTATTCGGTGGATTACAAATTGCTGCCGCTGTCCGACGTGGCAGGCAAGACCCGGACCATGGACGATGCCTTCATCGCCGCCAGCGGCACCGATGTCACCGATGCCTTCCGCCTGTATCTGCGTCCGCTTTTGGGAAAAGGCATGCCCGACGCCTTCCGGCTGCGGTCCAACCAAGTTCCCAAGATTCTGAATGCCTGAAGATAAAGCCCCTTCCCCGGCTTCAGCGGCCGATGCCAGCGAGGAAGGGGCGCAATAACCCTAAATCATCCTGCGTTCCGTGACGCGCGGGATGATTTAGAAATTGCTGCGGTGGCGGAAGCGACGCAGCGGGCGCTTGCGGCAGATCGCCAGCATGGCCAACCCGCTGATGCCAAAGGCCACCCAGGCGGGAAGGTCTAAAATCTTGCTTTCCAGCAGGCCCATGCTGCTCCAGGCGGTGCGGGAGGTGTCCACTTCATCCCCGGTCAGCAAGGTAACCACGTCGGCGGTGATGATGCCGGCATAATCAGCCGGCCCCAGGGCCATCACCGCATCGGCGGACACCATCACAGCGGCAATGGCGATCAACAACCATCCGAACAGACGACCAAACAGCATCACGCACCTTGCGAGGTCATATGGGGCTTCATGGGGATGGGCATGGTGTGCACCTGATAAGGTCAAAAATCAATGATTTTCTTGAAAAATCGCTGAACTGCCGGGTTTTTGCACCATCAGGGGCAGGGTCGCCATCGGCATCAGTATCGCCAGGATGCCGACGCCGATCCACAGGCGTTCCAGCCGATGAAAACGGAGCGGAATCGGGGCGCCATGAACAAAATCGGCGGCCATGCGTTCCAGCACGGCCTGCAGGGGGATCAGGATCGTCAGCCACAGAATTCCCGACCCGAAATATAAGACGCTGGACAGCACGATCCAGGGGGATGACAGCGGAATGTCCTGCAAAAAGGCAGCGATATAGCCGGTGGCGGTCACAAGCGCGCTGCCGCCCAGGGTAAAGACCAGATCGGTGACGCCGATTTGACGTTGGGCAAAGGCGATGATCCGGTGGTCCTGGCTGCGGTCGGCTGCGAATTTCCACCAGGCGGTCACGGTAATGTTGCCCAAAAACAAAATCGCGCCAAGGATATGGGCGGTTTTCAGCCAGCCATAGGTATCCACGTGTCCGCCTCTATACTGAAACAGGCATAACATGTCCGACAATGTGAATGCCGTCAACATCAAGGATCGTTATCACCATGGCGACCTGGCCCGTACCTTGCGCGCCATCGCCTTGGAGATGGTGGAGGAGGGGGGGCCGTCGGCCCTGAGCCTGCGCGAGACGGCGAAACGGGCGGGGGTGTCGCCATCGGCGGTGTATCGGCATTACCCGGACCGCAGCGGATTGCTGGCGGCGGTTGCGGCGGATGGGTTCGCCTTGCTCAATCAGGCATTCGATGCCGGGCTGGCGGGTTGCTGCGGCGCGGTTGACCGCATGCGCGCCCTGGGTATCGCCTATGTGCGGTTTGCCCTGGCTCACCCGAATGTGTACCGCCTGCTGTTTGGCGCGCCTTTGTCCCTGGCCGTGTGCCCGCCGGATTTTCAGGAACAAAGCGGGCGGGCCTATGGCACCTTGCAGGCCCAGGCGGCGGCTTTTGCCGCGTCTGGGGATGATCCGGTCCTGGGGGCGGTGCGGGCGACGGCGGCTTGGTCCATGGTTCACGGCTATGTGATGCTGCGCCTTGATGGGCATTTGCCGTCCCAGGGGCCGGAAGCCGATGCGGAATTGGTGCTGGGGGCCTGGTTCCCCCTGTCTGATCCCGGGGCATAGGCTGTTCAAACCCGTTGCGTTGCCGGGCGGATTGTTGCAGGTAATGCCTGCATGGATCGGCGCAGCCATGGCGTTTCGGCGCGGTGCGGGGTGCCGGGGGATAAGGAGAATTTTGATGCCGTCCATTGATTCCGGGGATGTGATCCGCTGTATGACCGCGCCCCGGTCCCCGTTCCAGATTGAGTATCTGCCCTTTCTGGCCCGCCTGCATGATGTCGCCTTTCTGCCCCGGCGCAAGGCGTCCAAGCGGTTTGTCGGCAAGCCGGCGAAGCGGCTGTACCGTTTGCTGCGGGCCTTGGGTCTGGGCGGGCGTGGCCGGGTGCGCGTGGCCTCGCCCGCAGGGATGCGGGTGGTGGAATTCGATGTTCGCAACACCCAATTCGGCGCGTTGTATCAACGGCAAAGCCAGCCGGTCTATGAGGCGGAAACATCGGCATTGCTGGACTTGCTGGTGGCCGATGACGGGGTGTTCCTGGATGTCGGGGCGAATTGGGGATGGTATTCGGTTCTGATCGCCACCCGGCCGGGCTTTCGTGGCCGGGTGCATGCGTTCGAACCCTTTCCCACCACCTTTGCCGATCTGGAATCGGTGGTCCGTCAGGCGGGCCTGGATCAGTTGGTCACCTGCCATGCCGTGGCCTTGGCCGATCAGCCGGGCGAAGCCAGCATGGGGTTTTCCGACGGCTTGCAAAGCGGCCTGGCCCGGCTGGGCGAAGCGGGGGGAACCCGCGTCCGTCTGGTCCGTCTGGATGATATGGATGTGTCCCCGGTGGATGTGATCAAGGTGGATGCGGAAGATCACGAACTGGATGTGCTGGCGGGGGCGGATGCCACCATCGCCCGCGACCGCCCCTTTGTCGTTTATGAAAACTGGCTGCATCGCGACCAGCCCGATCTGACCCTGGCCCCCACCGAATTCCTGGCCCAACGGGGATATCGTTTCTTTTATCCGGCCTGGGGGCAAAAGGGGCGGGACGATTGCATCACCGCCGCCCAGGATGGCAGCCGCCAACTGGCCCTGGTGCCGTTCCTGCCCGCCCAGCGCTTTGTCCTGCCATCCCAATTGAACATCGTGGCGGTGCCGTCCGAGCGGGTGGATCTGTTCCGGTCGCGGCTGGAAAGAATGGCATAGCGACATAAAGATATCTTTATGTCATGTTGATATTTGCCGCCGGGGCTGGTACAACCATTTTCCCGGCGGTTTCCGCCTGCCCAAGTCACAAGGACATCCCATGACCGATTTTCACGTCGCAGACATCAAGTTGGCCGATTGGGGCCGCAAGGAACTGGACATCGCTGAAAGCGAAATGCCTGGCCTGATGGCCGTGCGTGAAGAATTCGGTCCCAAGCAGCCGCTGAAGGGCGCCCGGATCGCCGGTTCGCTGCACATGACCATTCAGACCGGCGTGCTGATCGAAACCCTGAAGGCTTTGGGCGCCGATGTGCGCTGGGCCTCGTGCAACATTTTCTCGACCCAGGATCACGCCGCCGCCGCCATTGCCGCCGCCGGTACTCCGGTTTTCGCGGTCAAGGGTGAAAGCCTGGAAGAATATTGGGATTACACCCATCGGATCTTCCAATGGGCCGATGGCGGCTGCCCCAACATGATCCTGGATGATGGCGGCGATGCCACCTTGCTGATCCATCTGGGCATGCGGGCGGAAAAGGACCTTTCGGTTCTGTCCAACCCCACTTGCGAAGAAGAAGAAGTTCTGTTCGCGTCCATCAAGAAGAAGCTGGCCACCGACGCCACCTTCTATTCCCGCAATGGCGTGGCCATCAAGGGCGTGACCGAAGAAACCACCACCGGCGTTCATCGTCTGTACGAAATGGAAAAGAAGGGCACCTTGCTGTGGCCCGCCATCAACGTGAACGATTCGGTCACCAAGTCCAAATTCGACAACAAGTATGGTTGTCGCGAATCGCTGGTTGACGGCATCCGCCGCGCCACCGACGTCATGTTGGCGGGCAAGGTCGCCGTGGTCGCCGGTTTCGGCGATGTGGGCAAGGGTTCAGCTGAATCGCTGGCCAGCCAGGGCTGCCGCGTGATCGTCACCGAAATCGACCCCATCTGCGCCCTTCAGGCCTGCATGGAAGGTTACGAAGTGCAGACCATGGAAGAAGCCGCCCCCCGTGGCGACATCTTCGTCACCACCACCGGCAATGTGGACGTGATCACCGTCGATCACATGCGTTCCATGAAGGACCGGGCCATCGTTTGCAATATCGGCCATTTCGACAGCGAAATTCAGGTGGCCGGTCTGAAGAACTATCAGTGGACCAACATCAAGCCGCAGGTGGACGAAATCAAGTTCCCCGACGGCAAGCGCATCCTGCTGCTGGCCGAAGGCCGTCTGGTCAATCTGGGCTGTGCCACCGGCCACCCCAGCTTTGTCATGAGCGCGTCTTTCACCAATCAGGTGTTGGCCCAGATCGAGCTGTACTGCAACCAGGGCAAGTACGATCGTAAGGTCTTCGTGCTGCCCAAGCATCTGGATGAAAAGGTTGCGGCGCTGCATCTGGCCAAGCTGGGTGCCAGCCTGACCGTTCTGAACCAGCGTCAGGCTGACTATATCGGCGTGGCGGTGGCCGGTCCGTTCAAGCCGGAAACCTATCGTTACTAATACGAAAATGCGTTGATCGGAACCGATCAACGCCGCCCTCAGGCGGGGGGGGGGCCACCTCGGTGGCCCACCCCCCGCGCCATAAGGCGCGCAGCCCCTTGGGCCGACACGGTTCGGCCCAATTCAAACCCCCCGCCCTTTGATAAGAGCGGGGGGTTTTGTTTTGTCATGGTGGTGGGGGGAGGGGGCTGTCTCTTGCCGGTATCATATCAAATCCCGGTGAGTAAAACTCATAGGGATTTGATTAGGCCCAAGGGGCCGCGCGGCTTATGCCGCGGAAGGCAAGGGTTTCGGAGAAACCCGCCCGCCGCTGAGGGCGCCGGTGATCGGTTCCGATCACCGGGATAGGGTATCAGTCTTCATCCCCGGCATCTTCAGCCCAACCGCGCCGCCCCAGGACTTCGCGCTTGCCCTGATGGTTGGCGGCGGAAACCACGCCTTCGGTTTCCATCCGTTCCACCAATCGGGCCGACCGGTTATAGCCGATCTGCAAATGGCGCTGGATGAAGCTGATGGATACCTTGCGTTCGCGCAAGACCAGGGCCACGGCCTGATCGTACAGATCGTCGCCGCTGCCAAAGCCGCCGCCGCTGCCACCTTCATCCGCCGGGCGGGCGGCCAATTCGTCTTCTTCGTCGGTGATCGACCCCAGATATTCCGGTTCGCCCTGGGCTTTCAGATGGGCAACCACCTGTTCCACTTCCGCATCGGAAACGAAAGGCCCGTGGATGCGCGACACCCGGCCACCGCCGGCCATGTACAGCATATCCCCCTGACCCACCAATTGTTCCGCCCCGGATTCACCCAAAATGGTGCGGCTGTCGATGCGCGAGGTGACCTGGAACGAAATGCGGGTGGGGAAATTGGCCTTGATGGTGCCGGTGATCACGTCCACCGATGGCCGCTGGGTGGCCATGATCAAGTGGATACCGGCGGCGCGGGCCATCTGGGCCAGACGTTGAATGGCGGCTTCCAGCTCGCGGCCGGCCACCATCATCAGATCGGCCATTTCGTCCACCACCACCACGATATGGGGCAGGGGCTTAAGGTCGATGGGCTGATCTTCGTAGATGGGTTCCTTGGACGCACGGTCAAAGCCCACCTGGACCCGGTGGGTGACCTTTTGCCCGGTGCGGGCCAGTTCTTCAAGCCGTTGGTTATGCCCCTCGATATTGCGCACCCCCATCAGCGACATGGCGCGATAGCGGGTTTCCATCTCGCGCACCGCCCATTTCAGGGCGCGCACCGCCTTGTCCGGGTCGGTGACCACCGGGGTCAGCAAATGGGGAATGCCGTCATAGACGGACAATTCCAGCATCTTGGGGTCTACCATGATCAGGCGGCATTCATCCGGTTTGAACCGGTAAAGCAGCGACAGAATCATGGCATTGATGCCCACCGACTTGCCCGATCCGGTGGTGCCGGCGATCAGCAGGTGGGGCATGCGGGCAAGGTCGGCGACCACCGGCATGCCGGAAATGTCCTTGCCCAAAGCCAAAGGCAGGCGGCCCGAGAAATTAGAGAAAGACGGGCTTTCCAGGATTTCCCGCAGATAAACCGTTTCCCGCACCGGGTTGGGCAATTCGATGCCGATGACGCTGCGCCCGGGCACAATGGCGATGCGGGTGGTGATGCTGCTCATGGAGCGGGCGATATCGTCGGCCAGATTGATGACCGTGGATGATTTCGTGCCGGGCAGCGGTTCGAATTCATAAAGCGTCACCACCGGGCCTTGGTGCACTTCCATGATCTCGCCCCGGACCTTGAAATTGCGCAGCACGGTTTCCAGGGCGCGGGCATTGGCGGCCAGGACGTTTTCATCATCCTCGACCCGGGTGCGTTCCGGGGCCTTTTGCAACAGGTCGATGGGCGGCAGGCGGGTCAGTACCACCGGGCGCGGACCCTGGCGGACTGGGACCGGCAGGGCCAAGGCGGCAGCCTGCTGAATTTCGGGGGCAGCGCCGTCATCCAGGGCGGTTTCGTCCCCGTCTTCGTCGTCGTCGTCGTCGTCCTCCTCCTCGCCGCCCATGGGGTGCAAGGTGTCGGCGCCGTCATCGTCATCGGTTTCGTCGCCATGGGGACCACGGGCAAAGGTTTCGCCCCATTCGACCCCGGCGGCGAAGGCAAAGGCGGCGATGGTGGCCAGCCCTTCATCGGTCTGTCCGGTGCCATAGGCCACGGTGGCTTCGGCCCGTCCGGGGAACAGTTCCACATCCCATTCCACCGATCCATCGGGCCAGCGGTGTTGAATCAGGCGGAACGGGCGGCTGTTGACCGCGCACCAGAAATTGAAATCGGCGGAAGACAGGGTATCGGAAGAATCGGTCATGTCAGTCCAGTCGATAGGCGGCGACAATGATTTTCTCGACCGCGCCATCCGCGTCGAAAAAAGGCAGCAACAGGCGTTCCCAGGTTTGCAGGCTATTGCCGAAATAGGCGGTATAGCGGCGGCTGACCGGGGTGGGGTTGTTGCGGATGCCCTCGTATTCCTCGGCCAGGATTTCGCGCTGGGCATCGGGCAGGGCGTCAATGGATTGCCCCACCATATCGGTGCCAAAGGCCGCCGCCAGATTGCGACCGTAATAGGAATAGCGGATTTGTCCGCCGATGGGCAGGTCGATCACCACCAGATTGTCCAGCCAGCGGCGCAGCATGGCCGGGCCGATATCGGCGGCCGAGGTCAATCCGTCACTGCCGCCATGATCCAGCCACCATTGATGCAAGGCGGTCAGTTCGGAATGGCGAAGAAAGTCGTTGGTCATGGATGGTGCCCTGGCATGAATAAGGCAAGGCCGGAAACGGACACGCCGGGGGCGCGCCGGTCCGGCATCCGGCCATGATGGCTGGCGCGGTCGCGGCCACCATCGCCGGAATCGGGATCAGCGTCAACAAAAAGAGAACATGCGCAAATCTTATCCTTCGCGCCGCATGTCGCGGATGGTGGCGATCAATCCGGCGGTGGACGGATCATGCCATTCCACCGGGCCTTCCCCGGTCAGTTCCGGCAGGATCTTCTTGGCCAGTTGCTTGCCCAATTCGACCCCCCATTGGTCAAAGGAATTCACGTCCCATACGACGCCTTGGACGAAAATCTTGTGTTCATACAAGGCGACCAGCATGCCCAGGGTCCGGGGGTCCAGACGGCGGTACAGCAAGGTGTTGGATGGCCGGTTGCCGGAAAACACCCGGTGAGCCACCTCGGCTTCGGGCAGGGTGGGACATTCCTTGCGCACATCATCGGCGGTTTTGCCGCGCATCAGCGCCTCGGGCTGGGCCAGGGCGTTGGACAGCAGCAGCGTGTGGTGGTCGCCGACCGGATTCTGGGTGGTGGCCGAATACAGGAAGTCGCAGGGGATGGTCTTGGTCCCCTGATGGATCAGTTGATAAAAGGCATGTTGGCCGTTGGTGCCCGGTTCGCCAAAGACGATGGGGCCGGTTTGCCAGGTGACCGGGGTGCCGTCATGGCTGGTGCCTTTGCCGTTGGATTCCATGTCCAATTGCTGCAAATAGGCCGGCAGCCGATGCAGATATTGGTCATAGGGCAGCACGGCATAGGATTGGGCGCCCATGAAATTGTTGTACCAGACCCCCAGCAATCCCAGGATCACCGGCATGTTGCGGTCCAGGGGGGCCGTGCGGAAATGTTCGTCCATGGCAAAGGCGCCATCCAGCATGTCCTGGAAATGCCCGAACCCGATCGCCACGGCGATGGACAGGCCGATGGCCGACCACAAACTATAGCGTCCGCCCACCCAATCCCAGAATTCGAACATGTTGTCAGGGTCGATGCCAAAGGCCCGAACCGCCGGTTCATTGGTGGACAGGGCGACGAAATGGCGGGGGACCGCATCCTGCCCCAGGGCGCCGGTCAGCCATTGCTTGGCGGTTTGCGCGTTGGCGATGGTTTCCTGGGTGGTGAAGGTCTTGGATGCGACGATGAACAAGGTGCGGGCGGGGTCGCACAATTTCAGCGTCTCCGCCATGTGGGTGCCATCCACATTGGAAACGAACCGGACCCGCAAACCGGGCTGGTGATAAGGCTTCAGCGCCTCGCACGCCATGACCGGCCCCAAATCGGACCCGCCAATGCCGATATTGACCACATCGGTGATGGTCTGGCCGGTGGCGCCCGTCCAATCCCCCGACCGGACCCGGTCGGTGAAGACACGGATCTTGTCCAGAACCGCCCGCACCTTGGGCATCACATCCTGGCCATCCACCAAAATCTGGCGGTCGGACCGGTTGCGCAGGGCCACATGCAGGACAGGGCGGCGTTCGGTCGTGTTGATGCGTTCACCTTGGAACATCTTGTTCCGCCATTCCTCGACCCCGCGTTCGCGGGCCAATTGGAACAGCAGGCTCATGGTTTCGTGGGCGACGCGGTTCTTGGAATAATCCAGCAGCAGATCGCCCAGACGCAGGGAAAAATTCTGAAACCGATTGGGGTCACGGGCGAACATGTCGCGCATGAGTTCGGGGCGCATTCCCAAGGCGTGCGCTTCCAATGCCCGCCATGAGGGCAATTGAGTCGGATGTGCCATAACCGTTTCCCCTTGGTTTTTCTTATGACTTTTGAATATTTCCGCGACAGCCCATGCCGGGCGCCGGGTATCCCGCCTTGGCGACCGGAACCGGTCACCAAGTTCCCCCCCCTCCGGGATATGTCCGGCGAGGTCCGATGTTGACGGCAAACAGCTTAGCAGAGGCCCCAGGCACCGGCCACCCCCCGGCGGGTAGGCCGGGCGGCGTTTTCACGGCTTCGTCACCGGCTTTGCCGGGGCCGCCCGCGCAAATCCTGGTTCAGGGATTTCAACGCATCGCTGGCCGGTCCCGGCTGGGTCATGCATTGCCCTCGGGCATCGCCCAAACGACGGCGGGCATCCAATTGATCCCGCGTGCTCAGGGTGTTCTTTTGCAGGGACAGGCGGCGTTCCACATCGCGGGCCTGGGACTGGCATTGCGCCAGCCCCGGACCATTTCCACCTGTCTGCGCCAGGGCGGGCACCGTTGCCAAGCCCAGGATAACGGCAGCCAAAGCCAGGATCGGCCGTCCGGTCACGGCGACTCGTCAAGGAAGGATTGCACCGCCTGATAAAGCTGGACCCGGTTTTTTTCCAGCAACAGGGTATGCGTGCCTTCGCCGATCATCACATAGCGGCGTTTGGCGGCGCTGGTCAGATGGGCAAACACCCCCAACCCCATATCCGGCGGGGTTTCCGCATCCCATTCCCCCTGAATGACCAAGGTGGGGGTCGAAATGCGTTCCGGCTGCCAATAGGGTTTCCCCGCCGCCCAATAGGCCAAGGTGTCGGCCCCGGCGCCATTGGGCACGCGGATCACCGGCGGATTCTGGCTGGCCCCCTGCGGGTCGCCTTTTTTCAAAGCGTCCACCCAGGCCTGGGACCAGGCGGAGGGAATCAGTTCGGCGCGTTCCTTACTGGGCACGTCCCGGTTCAGCCGTTCCCGCAAGGATGTCAGGGGAACATCGCGCCACGCCCCCAATTGGGGGGGCGGGGTAGTGGGGGCGTCGTCGCGCACCCATTGGGGGGCGTATAGAACCAGCTTTTCCACCCGGCTGCCGGCTTCCTGGGTATAGGCGCCGGCCAAGGTGGCGCCCCATGACCAGCCCACCAGGGACAGGCGGTCCAGGCTGCGGCGGGACAAGATGAAATCCACGGCCTTGGAAACGTCGCGGATGGCGGCGGCGCCATCGGCAACGGGGGGATTGGCTTCGGCGGGCTGGGCCATTTCCGGCAGGCGCGAAGACCGGCCATAACCACGGATATCCAGCACATAGACGTCATAGCCCTTGCGGGCCAGCCAATCCATCCAACTGGTTCCGTCCAGGGCCAGATCGAAGGTGGCCGATCCGGGGAAGGTACCGCCATGGATGAACAGGACGGTCCGGGCCGCCTGGGGCCGATAATATTCGGCCCAATGCTTGTTGCGCAGGAAAAGGTGGATGCCGTCATCCTTGGCCGAGATCATGAAATCTTCGGTCACGACGTCGGTGGGGTTGGGATTGACCACCGGCTTGCCATCGGCCCCCATTGGTGTCGGCGCCCCGCAGGCGGACAGCATCAACGCGGCGGCAAACGCGGCAAGCCGCGCCAGACCTTTAACCCCCATGCCAAAATCTCCCCAATTCAGCAATCGATGACTGCCGTAAGATGGGGGAAGCCGAGGCCGGTGTCAAAGAACAAGGGAAAAGCCGCATACCCTTGTCATAAGCACCGGATGCGGCACATCAGGGACGGGCATAGGGGGCCGGATCGGCCAATCCGGCTTCGGCAAAGCCCTTGAGGCGTAGATGGCAGGCATCGCAATGGCCGCAGGCGGCCCCGTCCGGGGCGGGGTCATAGCAACTGGAGGTCAGGGCGTAATCAACTCCCAATTCCATGCCGCGGCGGATGATCTGGGCCTTGGTCAAATGAATCAGCGGGGCGTTGATGGACAGCCGCGTTCCTTCCACCCCGGCCTTGGTGGCCAGATTGGCCATGGCTTCAAAGGCGGCGATATAGTCGGGACGGCAATCGGGATAACCGGAATAATCCACGGCGTTGACGCCCAGGAAAATATCGGCGGCCCCGGTGACTTCCGCTAAGGCCAAGGCAAAAGACAGCATGATGGTATTGCGGGCGGGGACATAGGTGATGGGGATTTCCCCGCCCATCTGGGCTTCGTCCCGATCCTTGGGCACGGCGATGTCGGCGGTCAGCGCCGATCCGCCAAAGGCCCGCAGATCAATATCCACGATCTGATGACGCGCCACCTTGGCCCGTGCCGCCACCTTGGCGGCGCAGTCCAGTTCCACCAGATGGCGCTGGCCATAGCGGAAGGACAGGGCCGAGCAGGTGAACCCCTGATCCTGGGCGATGGCCAAGGTGGTGGCGGAGTCCAGCCCACCCGACAACAAGATGACGGCGTTCTTGGCCATGAAACCCTACAGCGAGAAGTGGGAGCCGACGAAGGCGTCGATTTCAGCCTCGGTCCAGTTCTTGTTCTTCAGATCGGCCCGGACCTTGGTGACATCCACATTGGGCCATGTATGGCACGATTCCACCTCGTGGCGGTCGGCATCCATGATGCGGAAGTCATAAGGGCGGTCTTCGCTTTGGAAGACGTCGTAATAAAGGACCTGATCGACCAGATTGTCGGGCAGGAAGGTCAGGATGCGTGGCTTGATCCGGTACAGATCTTCCGGCCCGGCCACGTAATCGGCGGCGGCGATGATCACCTCATCCCCCAATTGGCAGGTGCGGGCCGCAGCGCCGTTCAGGATGCAGCACCGTGACCCGGGCTGGCCGTAAATGACATAGGTGGAAATACGCGCCCCGGAATTTTTGTTCCAGATTTCGACGAATTCCATGGGGTAGATACCGGCAAGCGCGCATTGCTCGGGGTCCAGCGTGATAGAGCCGTGATAATTCAGATCGGCACTGGTGACGCGGATGCCATGCAATTTGGCGCGGATGATCTTCATCATATCGCGATTTCCGGCGCAAGGATGGATGGGCGTGGGGAATAGCCGCAAAGACTCGCGAAAGCAACTAAATCTTCCAACCATTCCGCGTCTGCATCGGGCTGGCGCGTGGGTGGCGCCACCCCCCGCCATGCCGGGACACGGGATGTGCGTGCCCTGGGTGGTAATCGCATTTTTTCATTGAAACACAGTATGTTTCGATGTTTTATTCAACACATTCCTTAACCCGTATGGGGTGGTTGTGATGGACATGCGCAAACTGGCCAAGGTTTTGGCTCTGGCGGCATCCGATAACGATGCCGAGGCCGTCCACGCCCTGCGGACCCTGAAGCGCCTGTTGGACGGGCAAGGAAACGATTTCGTCGATCTGGCCCGCTGGGCCGAAGCCGGGGCGCAGGCCGATGCCCGTCCGGCGCGGGCCAATGATGCCGACGCCCTGGAAGATGCGGTTTTCGATCTGCGCAACGAATTGCGCCGGTTGCGGACGGAAAATGAAAAGCTGCGCCAGGGTTTTCCCCCCATGGCCGCCGCCGATGCCGATGGGGGCGAGGCGGCGCAGTTGCGCGGCCAGTTGCAACATGCGTTGGGAGCGTTGGAGGTTGAGCGGGCGGAATCCTGCCGCCTGCGTGCCACCCAATCCACCATGCGCCAGCAATTCCAGGACGCGCTGAGCGAGGCCGGGCGGATCAGCCAACGCCTGAACGATATCGACGCCCACCGGGCGCGGCTGGAGGCGGAAAATCACCGGCTCAGCCACACCAATCACGCCTTGACCGTGCAGTTGGATGACGCCATGGCGCATATGCGGCGGCTGCGTGTGTCCAACGCCAGCAAGGCCAAGGATCAGGATAAGCCCGCGGTCAAGCGGGCGCCGCATGTCAAGGCGGCGGCGGGGGAACAGATCGCCTTGCTGTGATCAGCCCCGTTCCACCACCGGCACGGTCAGCACATAGCCCCCGCCCCGCACGGTCTTGATCATATCCGGTTTTTTCGGATCGCTTTCCAGCTTGCGGCGCAGACGCCCCACCTGCACATCAATGGTGCGGTCCAGCGGGCCGGATATGCGTCCACGGGCCATATCCAGCAGATGATCGCGGTTCAGAACCTGTTGGGGATGACGCAAAAAAGCGTAAAGCAGGTCGAATTCGCCGCTGGTCAGTTCCACCAAAACCCCATCGGCGGACCATAGCCGCCGCCGCCCCACATCCAGGCTCCATCCGGCGAAAATCAGGACTGGATGGGCTGTATCCGCGCCCCCGCCCACATGGCCCCGACGCAGGACCGCACGGATGCGGGCCAGCAATTCGCGGGTGCTGAAGGGTTTGGGCAGATAATCATCCGCCCCGGTTTCCAGCCCGGCCACCCGGTCGGCCTCGCTGCCCATGGCTGTCAGCATGATGATGGGCAGGGTGGTCGTCTGCCGCAGGAACCGGCACAGGGACAATCCATCCTCGCCCGGCAGCATCAGATCCAGAATGATCAAATCCACGGTTTGCCCGGCCAGTATCCGGCGCATGGCCGCGCCATCCTCTGCCGTTTGAACGCTGAACCCGTGTCCGCTCAGAAATTGACTGACCAATGCGGCGATGTCGGGATCGTCATCCACGATCAGAATAGACAGCGGCGCGTCAGACATGACCGTGATCTTCCCTGGCCTGGGGCAAGGTGACGACGGCACGCAATCCGCCTTCCGCCCGATTTTCCAAAACGATGTCGCCGCCATGGGCGCGGATGGCCGCCCGTGCCACCGTCAACCCCAACCCCATGCCGCCGGTCTTGCGCCCACGGGACCGGTCCAGCCGGAAAAACGGCGTAAAGACCGCTTCCAACTCGGCGGCGGGAATGCCGGGGCCGTCATCTTCAATGATCACCCGCATATCCGATCCTTGCTGGTCCATCCGTACCCGCGCCTGTCCGCCATGACGGGCGGCGTTTTCAATCAGATTGGCCAGGGCGCGCTTTACCGCCAGCGGGCGGCAATGACAGATCCGCCGTCCCGGCCAGTGGAAAAGGGCCGGCTGGCCCATATCGGTGGTGTTGTCGCACAGGGCTTCCAGCATGGCCGACAGATCGACGGCTTGCACCGCCTCGTCCTCATCCTCGGCTTCGTTGCGGGCAAAGGCCAGGGCCTGAGCCACCATATCTTCCATATCCCTCAGATCGGCCAGCATACGGGCGCGGTCACTGGTGTCGGGCAATAATTCGGTCCGCAACCGCAGCCGGGTAATGGGACTGCGCAGATCGTGGGACAAAGCCGCCAGCATGCGGGTCCGGTCTTCGACGAAGCGACGAATGCGGTCTTGCATCCGGTTGAAGGCTTGGGCGGCGCCACGGACCTCCCGCGGGCCGTCCAGCGGCAGGGGGGCGGCTTGAACGTGACGGCCCAGGCGGTCGGCGGCTTGGGTAAAGCTGGCCAGGGGGCGGCCGATCCAGCGTGTGGCTAAAATGGAAAATAAAACCACCCCCGCCGCCATGATCAGGGCGGACAGCCAGAACCGGGCGGACCAGGGCGGTGCCGGACGGGACAGAATCAACCCCGCATTGACCCACGATCCGTCATCCAGCCGCAATGACAGGCGCAGCCGGGGATGATCGGCGCCGTCATGAAGCAGGGCGCCCCCCCGATTCGGGTCCGGGTCTACGGCCAGACGCAGCCTTTGCCCATCCAGGCCGGATAAAAAGGGGGGCAGGGCCGCGCGCAGGGCCGCATCGCCGTCGGGATCATCCGCCCCCAGGCGGATGGGCGGGACATCCAGTTCCGGCGTGGCCCCCAAACGGATCTCTTGGCCGGGGCCGGTCAGGATCGCGGCCAAGCTTTGGCGGTCGTCACCATCCAGGCGGTCCAGCAACCGGACGATTCGGGCCAGATGATTGACTGCATCCGCCTGCCGCGCCATTCCGGCGCTGCTGTCGCTTCCGGCGGAATGCGCCGGGGCATAGACCGCCGTGCTCAGAACATGGGACAGGGTCAGGCCGATCAACAGAACCAGGACGGTTCGGGCGGCAATGGAATCGGGCAGCAAGCGGCGCATCTTTTTCCCTCGCAGATGCCATCCGTCACCAATACCGTCCCCCGCCTGTGATGGCGAGCCATCCGGCAGGACCGTTTACATAAAATTACAGTCGCGAAGATGGTTTGTTGTGTCCCCCGCTGGGCGCCGCATCGCGTTGCCGCCACAGCAAGACGACAAAATCATCCAGCGCCTTGACCTGCTCTTCGGGGGACGAGGTGGTCATGATGGTCAGCAAGACCCGGCGGATTCTGCCGTCAAGGCCGATATCCCCCATGTCCCCCGCCTGTTTCGCCCCCATGCCGAAGCGGGAGCGGTACAAGGACGATGCCAATTGGCGGATGCTGTGAAATGACCGGCTGGGCAAATCTTCATCCTCCGCCGGGGGGGCGTGGGCAGGGGCGACGCTCAGCATCATGCTGTGGCCCTGGATGGGGTTGTGGCCGTCATCCAGGACCAGGATCAGATGGCTGGACATTCGGTCACCCGCGCCCAGGCTGGGGGGGATGTAATCCGTGTCGGCCAGGGCGGCGTTGATCTGATCCACCGTGCCGCGAAGGCACACCCGTCCGCTGCCATTACCGGTGACTGCCGCCCCGTGCGGGATGGTCACGGCAAAGCGCCCGCGCCGGTTTTCCTCGGTCAGGACAACACTGACATCCGTGGCCCAGCCGCCAACGATGATGGCGTGGGGAGGGCGGAATCTCAGGCACGCGCCCGATTGAACCGACAGGTGCAAGGGAACTGCCCGCATGAAAGGCGGTAGTGACAGGGGGTGCGGCATCCGAGTGTTCTTCTCATCGACCGATTTGATCCCTGAAGAATACACGCTTTCGGCGGGATTAACTTTCGTCCACGTCTCAGGATTCTATCGCCAGAGGATCACTGATAAGTCATTCCTAATATAGGATTACCTCTACTTTGATTTTTACAATAATCTATCAACCATATGGCGAGCATATACTTTAGTGTAGACTTTCTACACTTGTTACATGTGGCGTGGTCCGGCCTTGTCGGATATTCATGAGGGTGCTTTCACTGCGCAGGAGCCGGTCACCCATGGCCTTGGATCGCCTGCCATCCCTGTCCTTGCTGCCGGACACCATCCCCGATGCGGATCTGACCGATTGCTGGTTTGACAGCATCGCGCCGTTCTTCGACAGCCTGCCTGCCACTCCCCTTCAGGCGTTATCCGTCCGTCCGTCTCATTGGCAATACCATGTGGGCCAATGCCTGTTTCTGGACACGGTTTTTCCCGCCCAGCATTTCCTGCGCGATTCCGTGATGCGGCGGCGTAACGACCATATGGACCATCTGTTGGTCCAGGTTTTCGTGAAGGGGGCGAACCAGGCTCACAATGATGGGGTCGAGTTCGTCCAAGCCCCCGATACGGTCAGCGTGGTCGATCTGGGGCGCGATGTGGCCGCCCGCAGCACGGATTCCGAAGTGCTGACCCTGGTTCTGCCCCGCGATCTGGTGGATGACCACTTGCCGCATTTGCGCAATGCCCGTGGATTGCTGTTCGAACCGGGCGGCATGGCAAGTCGGCTGTTCAGTGATTTCATGCTGTCATTGCGCCGCAACCTGCCCGCCGCCGCCGCCGCCGATGCCCCCGTGATCATGCGGTCGATCATGGGCATGCTGGCCCCCCTGACCAGTCATCGCGACCCCATGGCCCATGACGCCAAGGCCGGGGTGTTCGCCGCCATGGCCAGATTCATTGATGCCAATCTGGCCGATCCCCGGTTGGGTGTGGCCATGTTGTGCGCCCATTTCCGGCTGTCGCGGGCGACCTTGTTCCGGCTGTTCAAGGAACAAGGCGGGGTGTCGGGCTATATTCAGCACCGTCGGCTCATGGCCTGTTTCCGGGCATTGGGAGAGCCAGGGCAGGATCATCGGCTGATTTATCAGGTGGCGTTGGACCACGGCATCAGCAGCGCCAGCCATCTGACGGCCTTATGCCGCCGTCACTTTGGCGTGACCCCGCGTGAAATCCGGGATCTGGCCGCCGCCCGCCGCGCCGCCGCCCATCGCGCCGCCGTCGATGCCCGGCCCGACGGGATGACCGATTTGGATGTGATGCGGCATTGGGTGCGGACTCTGCGGGCCGATGGCATGTTTTTCCCGGCCTGAGTTTGGTCTTTCGCCGGTTGTTTTTTTCTGGGGCGGGATTTGTCCGCATACACGCAACGATTCAGTCTTGACTCTGCCGCCACCCCCCCACTATAAACGCGCCTTCATTCATCACGACCCTTTGCTGGAACAGGTTACCCATGGCTCATCACAAGTCGGCTAAGAAGCGCATCCGCCAGACCGAACGCCGCACCGAAGTCAACGGTGCCCGCGTCAGCCGGATTCGCACCTTCGTGAAGAAGGTTGAATTGGCCATCGCCAGCGGCGACGCCGCTGAAGCCAAAGCCGCCTTCCTGGCCGCCGAACCTGAACTGGTGAAGGGCGTCCAGGCCGGCGTGCTGCATAAGAACACCGCTTCGCGCAAGGTTTCGCGCCTGGCTGCGCGGGTCAAGAGCATGACTCCGCTCGCGTAAGAATAAGCTTAAAATATTGTGTGATTTCAAAGGGCTGTGCCGCAAGGTACAGCCCTTTTCATGTCGGCCCCAGGGATTCCGGGCAGTGCCGGATTGCAAGAGAAAAATTTTCCGAGTTCCCGTTCCGATCCTGTTGCGAGTCTAAAGTCACCTCGCTAGAGTCGCGTTCCTCGCTGACGGGCAAGTTCAGCAGAATGTGGCGGGGATATCTAAATATGGGTCAAGTCAAAATTGCGACCTGACCCAAATAATAATGAATGCAAAATTATTCGTGGTTTAAAAATTCCTTACATTTTTCCGGTAATTCTTTGGGGAAGGAGTTTCCGGCTAAAAATGACTCTGCCATTTGCGGGCGCCGCCCCGGTGTTCTGCGAGTTGCAGTGATTTCTTGTTGGGGATCGGTCGGCGCATGATAACGCGCCTTGTTGCCTGCCATATGATGTCCGCCCTTGGCGGAAGCGGCCTTTCCGGGGGCTGTGCGGCCTGTCTTACCTAGTCTCGATCGGCTTTGGTTGGATGGGATGCCCGGACGTTGGTTTCTGTCGAGGATTGGCGATGAATAACGTGGAATGGGACAGGGTGAAGGGCCGCTTGCGGGATGAGGTGGGTGATGCCGCCTACCGCAGCTGGGTCCGTCCCATCACCCTGCAAGACGTGCGGGATGGGTCCGTGCGTCTGTGCCTGCCCACCCGGTTCATGCGCGATTGGGTTGCCACCCATTACAGCGAACGCATCCGCGCCCTGTGGGGGGCGGAAAACCCGTCGATCCGCACCGTCGAAGTGGTGGTGGCCAGTCGCGATGATGTGGTGTCTCTGCCGCCCGCACCTGTGCCTAACCCGCCGGCGGGGGGGGGGCGATCCGGCTCCCGCCCTTGCAGTTCCTCTTCCCGCCGCTCCTCTTTCCTCCGCTTCTCGGGCCGCCGCTCCCCGGGCCGCCGCCCCCTGCGCCCCGGCCGAGGTGGACGATCTGGGCGCCCAATTGGATGCCCGCTTCACATTTGACAATTTCGTGGTGGGTAAGCCCAACGAATTCGCCCATGCCGCCGCCCGCCGGGTGGCCGAGGCGAAAACCGTGTCCTTCAACCCCCTGTTCCTGTATGGCGGGGTGGGGTTGGGCAAGACCCATCTGATGCACGCCATCGCCTGGCACATCCGCGAACACGACCCCGAACGGCGGGTTTTGTACCTGTCGGCGGAAAAGTTCATGTACCGCTTCATTCGGGCGCTGCGGTCCCAGGACACCATGTCGTTCAAGGAACAGTTCCGTTCCGTCGATGTGCTGATGGTGGACGATGTGCAGTTCATCGCCGGCAAGGACGCCACCCAGGAAGAGTTTTTCCACACGTTCAACGCCCTGGTCGATCAGGGGCGCCAGATCGTTATCTCGTCGGATAAAAGCCCCAGCGATCTGGAGGGTATGGAAGACCGGTTGCGGTCGCGGCTGAATTCCGGTCTAGTGGCCGATATTCACGCCACCACCTATGAATTGCGCATCGGCATCTTGCATTCCAAGGCCGAACAGATGGGCGCCCAGGTGCCGCAAAAGGTCATGGAATTCCTGGCGCACAAGATCGCCAGCAATGTGCGCGAATTGGAAGGGGCGCTGAACCGCGTGATTGCCCATGCCCAATTGGTGGGCCGTGCCATCACGCTGGAAAGCACCCAGGAAGTTTTGCACGATCTGCTGAAGGCGTCGGATCGCCGGATCACCATCGAAGAAATTCAAAAGCGGGTGGCCGAGCATTTCAATATCAAGCTGGCGGAAATGTCGTCGGCCCGGCGGTCGCGCCAGGTGGCCCGCCCCCGTCAGATCGCCATGTATCTGTCCAAGCAGATGACCAGCCGGTCCTTGCCGGAAATTGGCCGGAAGTTCGGCGGCCGCGACCACACCACCGTCATGCATGCCGTGAAAAAGGTCGAAGAATTGTGCGCCTCGGACCAGAATTTTTCCGAGGATGTGGAGTTGCTGCGGCGGATGCTGCAAGGATAGCCCATTGGGCTGCCCCGCCTTTCCTCGGAAAACGCTTTGTGGATCAAGCACCCGTGATATACTGCACCCCCGCCATGGGTGGCGGATAAACGGTTTGTAACGGTCTTTCCGCGGAACGCCATGAAGCTGACTATCGAGCGTGCTCAACTGCTGAAGTCCCTGGCTCACGTCCAAAGCGTGGTCGAACGTCGCAACACCATTCCCATTCTGTCCAATGTGAAGCTTGAGGCGCGGCCCGGTTCGCTGAGCTTGAACGCCACGGATATGGATTTGGATTTCGTCGAGACGGTCCCGGCCGATGTCAGTCGCCCCGGATCGACCACGGCCCCCGCCCACACCTTCTTCGATATCGTCAAAAAACTTCCCGACGGCTCGCAGATCGAGTTGGATGTGTCGGCGGAAAGCGGGTTGCTGACCTTGCGGTCCGGGCGCTCCAAATTCTCGCTGGCCTGCCTGCCGGTGGAAGATTTCCCGGTGATGTCGGGGGGCGAACTGCCCTTTTCCTTCTCCATCTCCGCCGCTGAATTGAAGGCGTTGATCGACCGGACCCGCTTTGCCATTTCCACCGAAGAAACCCGCTATTACCTGAACGGCATCTATTTCCATGCGGCCAACGGCGCTGCGGGCGATGTGCTGCGGGCGGTCGCCACCGACGGCCATCGGCTGGCGCGGGTGGAAGTGACCTTGCCCGACGGGGCGGCGGGCATGCCGGGTATCATCATCCCGCGCAAGACCGTGGGGGAAATCTATAAGCTGATCAGCGAAAGCGATGCCGACGTGTCGGTGGCGTTGTCGGAAACCAAATTGCGGTTCGCTTTTGGCGATGCGGTGCTGACCAGCAAGCTGATTGACGGCACCTTCCCCGATTATGAACGGGTGATCCCGGCTGGGAATGACAAATTCCTGGATGCCAATGTCAAAAGCTTTGCCAGCGCGGTGGACCGGGTTTCGGCCATTTCCACCGAAAAAAGCCGGGCGATCAAGCTGTCCTTGGAAAAAGGCGTGGTGCGCCTGTCCGCCTCCAGCCCGGAAAACGGGACGGCGGAAGAAGAGCTGGAAGGCCAGTACGATTCCACCCCCTTGGAAATCGGCTTCAATTCCCGCTATCTGCTGGACATTCTGGCCCAGGTGGATGGGGAAACCGCCCGCTTCGCCATGGCCGATGCCGCCAGCCCGACGGTGGTGTTGAATTCGGCTGATCCCAGTGCCGTCTATGTGCTGATGCCAATGCGGGTGTGACCACGCTGGGACCAAGCGATTCCCAAAACGATGAAAGCTTGACCGGCGCCGCCGGTCCGGCGGATGGGAAAGGAGAAAACGGCAGGCAGGAAAGTCGGCTGGCGGTGCGCCGGTTGGTGCTGACCGATTTTCGGTGCTATGCCCATCTTCGGTTGGAAACCGCCCCTTGCCCGGTGGTGCTGACTGGTCCGAATGGCGCCGGAAAGACCAATCTTCTGGAAGCCTTGTCCTTTTTGACACCGGGGCGCGGTATGCGCCGCGCCGGACTGGCCGATGTGGCCCGAAAAGGCGCCGAAGGCGGTGGCTGGGCCGTGGCGGCCCAGGTGGATCGCCCGGATGGCCGGGTGGAATTGGGCACCGGACGGCAAGCCGGATCGGAACGCCGGGTGGTGCGGATGAATGGCCAACCGGCCAAGGCCCGTGATCTGGGCGATGTGGTTTCGGCGTTGTGGCTGACCCCGGCCATGGACCGGCTGTTCATCGAAGGGGCTGGGGGACGACGGCGGTTTCTGGACCGTCTGGTGCTGGGCCAGGATGGTGGACATGCGGCCCGATCGGCGGCTTATGATCACGCCATGCGGGAACGGGGCCGGCTGATGCGGGCCGGTCGACCGGATGCCGGGTGGATGAATGCGCTGGAAGATGCCATGGCCCGCCACGGCGTGGCGGTGGCCCAGGCCCGGCGGATAACGGTTGAACGGCTGGACCAAGCTTGTGCGCAAGGGGTCGGCCCGTTTCCCGCCGCCCGGCTGGACCTGACCGGCGAGGTGGAAAGCTGGCTGGACCAATTGGACCCGGCCCAGGCGGAGGAGCGGTTGCGCGTCAGTCTGCGTCAGGCCCGCCCGCGGGACGAAGCGGCGGGAATGGCCACGGTGGGGCCGCATCGCAGTGATTTGCAGGTGTGGCACGCGCCAAAGAATATGCCGGCGGGACATTGTTCCACCGGCGAACAAAAGGCGGTTCTTGTGTCGGTGGTCCTGGCCCAGGCTCGCGTCAGAACACAAATCAGCGGATTGGCGCCGCTGTTATTGCTGGATGAAGTGACGGCCCATCTGGATGAAACCAGACGGCTGGCTTTGTTCGATGAATTGGCCGGGCTGAATGCCCAGGCTTGGGTGACAGGAACCGACGAACAGATGTTCGCGGGATTTGGCCAGCGGGCCCAGTTCTTTCGGGTACAAGATGCCCGGATCATGGGGCCGGATGGTCTGGACGCCGCATTGTCCGCCTGATGGATGATGTGGCGATGTGTGGATGTGAATGGACACGATGCCGCCCCGCCGGGCGGCCCTGGTGAAAGTGTGAACGATGACCGAACCGGCAAACATGCCCACCCCCGACACCGACGCCGCCGCCCAGGAATATGGGGCGGATTCCATTAAGGTGCTGCGCGGCCTGGATGCCGTGCGCAAACGGCCCGGCATGTATATCGGCGACACCGATGACGGGTCCGGCCTGCACCACATGGTTTACGAAGTGGTGGATAACGCCATCGACGAATCCCTGGCCGGTTACGCCGACCGGGTGGATGTGGTGCTGAACGCCGATGGCTCGTGCACGGTCAAGGATAATGGCCGTGGCATTCCCACCGACATCCACAAGGAAGAAGGGGTGTCGGCGGCGGAAGTGATCATGACCCAACTGCATGCCGGCGGTAAGTTCGACCAGAATTCCTATAAGGTTTCGGGCGGGCTGCACGGCGTGGGCGTGTCGGTGGTCAACGCCTTGTCGGAATTCCTGGATTTGCGCATCTGGCGCAACGGCCAGGAACATCACATGCGGTTCCTGATGGGCGAAGCGGCGGCCCCCCTGGTGGTGACCGGGGAAGCCCCCATGACCGAACGCGGGCTGTTGACCGGCACGGAAGTCACCTTCTTGCCGTCGTCCACCATCTTCACCCAGACCGAATTCGACTTTGCCACACTGGAACATCGCTTGCGCGAATTGGCATTCCTGAATTCCGGGGTGCGGCTGCGGCTGTCGGATTTGCGCGGCGCCCAGCCCCATGTGGTGGAACTGCACTACGAAGGCGGTATCGAAGCCTTTGTGCAATATCTGGATCGGACCAAGACCGCCTTGCACCAGCCGCCCATCGCCGTGATCGGCGAACGCGACGGCATCACGGTGGAAGTGGCCATGGAATGGACCGACAGCTACCACGAAAACCAATTGTGCTTTACCAACAACATCCCCCAGCGGGATGGCGGAACCCATCTGGCCGGTTTCCGTGCCGCTCTGACCCGCACCATCAACACCTATGCCAATGAATCGGGCATCGCCAAAAAGGAAAAGGTGGCGCTGTCCGGCGATGACATGCGCGAAGGTTTGACCTGCGTGTTGTCGGTCAAGGTGCCTGACCCCAAATTCAGCAGCCAGACCAAGGACAAGCTGGTCAGTTCCGAAGTCCGCCCGGTGGTGGAAAATGTCGTCGGCGAAAAACTGGCCGAGTGGTTCGAAGAACACCCCCAGGAAGCCCGCAAGGTGGTGAGCAAGGTGGTGGAAGCCGCTGCCGCCCGCGAAGCCGCCCGCAAGGCCCGCGAATTGACGCGGCGCAAGGGCGTGTTGGATGTGGCGACCCTGCCCGGCAAACTGGCCGATTGTCAGGAACGCGATCCGGCCCTGTCCGAATTGTTCATCGTCGAAGGTGATTCCGCCGGCGGATCGGCCAAGCAGGGACGCAACCGCGCCAATCAGGCCATTTTGCCCCTGCGCGGCAAGATCCTGAATGTGGAACGGGCGCGCTTTGACAAGATGCTGTCCTCGGCTGAAATCGGCACCTTGATCGCCGCCCTGGGGACCAGCATCGGGCGCGAGGATTTCAATATCGACAAGGCCCGCTATCACAAAATCATCATCATGACCGACGCCGATGTGGATGGATCGCACATCCGCACCTTGCTGTTGACCTTCTTCTTCCGCCAGATGCCCGCCCTGATCGAACGGGGCTATCTGTATATCGCCCAGCCGCCGCTGTACCGCGCCAAGCGCGGCAATAGCGAGGTGTATCTGAAGGATGACCGGGCGCTGGAAGAGTATCTGATTGATGGCGGCCTGACCGACACGGTCTTGCGCCTGTCCAATGGAACCCAGGTGGCCGGGGCCGATCTACGCGCCCTGACCGAACAGGCTCGGACCGTCCGCAATCTGTTGACCAGCCTGTCCCGACGCATCCCCGCCCGTATTGCCGAACAGGCGGCGATTGCCGGGGCCTTGCACCCCAGCCTGCTGACTGATGCCCAGGCCGGCACGGCCATGGCTCAAACCCTGGCCACCCGCCTGGATGCCCTGGAAGTGCCGCTGGAACGGGGATGGGAAGGCGAATGGGTCGAAGGCGATGGTTGGGTGCTGCGCCGCACCTTGCGGGGGGTCACGGAAACCCACGCCATCGACGCCGCCGCCATCCGCGCCCCCGAAGCCCGTAAATTGGATGATCTGGCCGCCAGCCTGACCGAAACCTATGCCCAGGCTGCCACTTTGACCGCCAAGGACAAGGATTTGGCCATTGGCGGTCCGGTCGCCTTGGTGTCGGCGGTCATGGAAGCCGGGAAAAAAGGCATCGCGATCCAACGCTACAAAGGCTTGGGCGAAATGAATCCCGAACAATTGTGGGAAACCACCTTGGACCCGGAAGTGCGCTCGTTGCTTCAGGTCCGGGTTTCCCACGCGGATTCGGCGGAAGAAGTGTTCTCCACCCTGATGGGCGACGTGGTTGAACCCCGCCGCGACTTCATTCAGACCAATGCACTGAAAGTCTCCAATCTGGACGTGTGATACCAACGGCCAATTTCATTGTCTGTTGTCCAGCCCTCGCCGGGCGCGGCCATACGGCCGCTTGGCCGCCGCCGCAATGGCGGCAGAACCAACGACCGTAATACCAAGCTGCGATGAGGCGGACTCATTGCGGCTTGGTTAGGCCCAAGGGGCCGCGCGGCTTACGCCGCGGAAGGCAAGGGTTTCGGAGAAACCCGCCCGGCCGCCACGGGCGCCGGTGATCGGTTCCGATCACCGAGATATGGTATGAGTATGGCCGTTGCCCGGCAAGATCTCGCGCAGGTAATGGGCCATGCCGGCCTCTTGCCGCCAATGGCGGGGATATCCCAGCGACACTTCCTCGAACCGGGTGCCGTCGCGCCAATCGGTGCGCCGGGTGTGCAGATGGCCGGTGACGACTACCTTGGCATTGAAGCGCCAATGCCAATCCTGGGTGCGGGTGGTGCCGCACCAGGGAAGGAAGCGGGGGGCACGGGGAATGTGGATCAGATCGGCCCGCAGGGGGAAATGATTGATCAGGACGGTGGGGACCGACATGTCCAAAGCCGATAATCTGGCTTCGGTTTCGGCCAGTCTGTGGGCGCACCACGCTTCGCGGCTGGGAAACGGCGTTGGGTCCAGCATGATTTCATCGGCGCAGGTATTGCGGATTTCCGCCGCCCAAGCGGCCACCTGATCCCGCCCAATGCCATCGGGGCGGAAGCTGTAATCATAAAGCAGGAATAAGGGCGCGATGCGGCACGGCCCCCCCGCACCATCCCACAGGGGGTAATCATCTTCGGGGGTGATGACCCGGTGGGACCGGGCCAGAGCGACCAGGGCGTGATAGCGGTCCAGTCCCCGAAGCGGCGGGGCGGCATCGGGGCCGGGCACCGACCATAATTCGTGATTGCCGGGCACCCAGATCACGCGGGCGAAACGCTGGACCAGGGTTTCAAAGGCCCAGGCCAGATGATCCATCCGTTCCGCCACGTCACCGGCCAAAATCAGCCAATCATCGGGAAAACCGCCCAGATCGTCCAGGGCGGCCCGATTTTCGGCACTGGCCAGATGCAGATCGCTGATGGCAAGCAGTCGGATAGGCTTAGCCTTTCACATCCGTATTGGCCAGGGTCTGGATATAGGCGCTGACATCCTCGACCTCGCGCTGGGTCAGGGTAAAGCCGCGCATGGGGCGGGCATGGGGATGCGACAGGAAATCACGCAATTCCTGGCCATTGCGCCGGGCGGCGATATCGGCGAAGGACGGCCCTTGCTCCTGCCCGGCGCCCGAGGTGGAAACCACATGGCATCCGGCGCACCAGCGTGCGGCAAGATCGGCCCCGGCCTCGACCGAAGCCCCGCCGGCTCCCGCCGGACTGGACGACCCCAGCCACACAACCAAGCCCGCCACCCCCAGGCCACCCATGGCAGCCAGCAGCGCACGCATTTCCCAATACTCCGTCATTTGTGTGAAACAATCTGAACGGAACGGACAATGGCGGTTTTACTGCAGTGCGGCAAGCCCCCAAACAGCATGGCTCATGGGGAAGATTGGCATGATGGTGGTTTGGGGCATTAAAGCCAGGGGCAACCACCCTCCCCGCGCCCATTGTGGGCGCGGCCAAGCCGCCCCTAGGGCGGCGCCCGGCGAGGGGCATAAATAAATCCTAAGCCCATTGTGGGCGCGGCCAAGCCGCCCCTAGGGCGGCGCCCGGCGAGGGGCATAAATAAATCCTAAGCCCATTGTGGGCGCGGCCAAGCCGCCCCTAGGGCGGCGCCCGGCGAGGGGCGTAAACAAACCATAATCAGCGGCGACCGAACAGCCGTTCGATATCGGCCAGTCCCAGCGTCACATGGGTCGGGCGGCCATGATTGCATTGGCCGGACAGGGGAGTGTCTTCCATCTGCCGCAGCAATGCATTCATTTCGGGAATGGACAGACGCCGCCCGGCCCGGACCGATCCGTGACAGGCCATGGTGGCGCAGACATCGCCCAGCCGTTCTTTCAGGCTCAGCACGTCGCCCCATTCGGCCAAATCATCGGCCAGATCGTTAATCAATCCCGGCACGTCGCATGCCCCCAGCAGGGCCGGGGTTTCCCGGACCACCACCGCACCCGCGCCGAATGCTTCCAAGATCAGGCCCAATTCGGCCAGAATCGGGGCGGCATCGGCCAGACGGGCGGTGGCGGCATCGCCTACCTCCACCACTTCAGGCAACAGCAGGGCTTGGGTCTTGGCCGGGCCTTGGGCCATGGCTGCCTTCATCCGCTCCATCACCAGCCGTTCATGGGCGGCATGCTGGTCGATGATCACCAGACCATGGCGGCTTTCCGCCAGGATATAGGTGTCGTTGATCTGGGCACGGGCGGCCCCCAGCGGATAATCGGTCTGATCGGCCACGCTATCCATGGCGGTGCCGCCGCTGCTGCCCGCGCTGGGGGCGGCGGGAGGCAGGGAGAGGCCGGGCAGGGTCGAGGGGGCCTCGGCCAAGCCGCCAGCCCAGGCCGGGGCTTGGGCCGCCATGGCCTGACCCAATTGGGCCGATGACGGGCGGTGGGTGGGCTGCCACTGAAATGGCGGCCGCGCCGCGCCGCCGGGGGGAATGGCTGGGGGCAACGCGCCCAGGGCGGCGGGGCCCAAGGTCGGGGATGACCGGTGCCCGGCCTGGGCCAGGGCATGGCGGATGGCGGACACGATCAGGCCGCGCACCAGACCGGCATCGCGGAACCGCACTTCGGCCTTGGCCGGATGGACATTGACGTCCACGGTTTCGGGGTCCAGATCCAGGAACAGGGCGGCCACGGGGTGACGGTCATGGGACAGCACGTCCTGATAAGCGGCTTTCAACGCCCCGATCACCAAGCGGTCGCGAACCGGGCGACCGTTGACGAATAGATATTGGTGGGCCGATGTGCCCTTATTGTAGGTGGGTAATCCGGCCCAGCCCGATAGTCTGACCCCGTCGCGTTCAGCCAGAATCGGCAGGGCGTTGTCTTGAAAGTCACGGCCGATGATGGCGGCCAGACGGGCCAGCAAGGCGGCCTGGGCTTCGCCGCGCTGGGCTGGCAGCTTGACCACCGGGCGGGTGCCGTCGGACAGGAAGAAACCGATGCCGGGATGGGCCATGGCCAAGCGTTCCAGCATATCCACCGCATGGGACAATTCGGTGCGCGGCGCCTTCAGGAATTTCAGCCGGGCCGGTGTGGCATAAAACAGGTCGCGGACTTCGATGCGGGTGCCGGGGGGGTGAGCCGCAGGCTTGACGCTGCCCTTGGCCCCGCCTTCCACGCTCAGGCTCCAGGCTTGATCGGCGCCTTTCGGGCGGGATGTCAGGGTCAACCGGGCCACGGACCCAATGGATGGCAGTGCTTCACCGCGAAAGCCTAAATGGCGGATGCGGACCAGATCGTCATCGGGCAATTTACTGGTGGCGTGGCGTTCCACCGCCAGGGCCAACTCATCCGGCTCCATGCCGATGCCGTCATCGGTCACGGAAATCAACGCCTGCCCCCCTTCGGCCAAAACCACGTCGATGCGCCCGGCATGGGCGTCGATGGCATTTTCAACCAATTCCTTGACGGCGGATGCGGGGCGTTCAATCACTTCGCCTGCAGCGATTTGATTGACCAAGGTGGGGGGGAGCAGACGGATGGACATGCCCGCCAGCTTAACGGAAAACCGCCTCCCCCAAAAGAGCCCGTCCCGACGCGGTCAAAATCCGCTAAAAATCCGGGTTGGGCAGGGATTGGGGAAAAGTCACGGTGAAGCGGGTGCCATGGCCAGGGGTGCTGTCCACGGCCAATTGGCCGCCCAATTGGCCGGTGACCAGATTATAGACGATGTTCAGCCCCAATCCGGTGCCGCCCATGCCGCGCCGGGTGGTAAAGAACGGGTCGAAAATCCGGCCTAAATTCTGTTCGGGGATGCCCTGTCCGTCATCGGCATAGACCAGGCGGATTTGCCCGGCCTTGGGCTGGTCCACGTCGATGGTCAATTGTCCCGCCCGGTTGTCGGGATAGCCATGGGTGATGGAGTTCATGGCGAAATTGATCAAAACCTGGCTGAGCGCGCCGGGATAGCTGTCCACATCCAGCCCGTTGGGACAGTGGATGGCGATATTGTGGCCGGCTTGGCGCAGGCGCGGCCCCAGGCTGGCCAGTGTCTCGCGGATATAGCCGGCCAGTTCGAACCGGCGGCGTTCGGCGCTGGTGCGGTCCACCGCCACTTGTTTGAAGCTGCCGATCAATTCGGCGGCCCGTTCGCAATTGGCCTGGATCAGCAGTGATGTGTCGGTGGCGGTATCCATATAGCGCTGGAAATCATCCACGCCGATATCGTCGGCTTCGAACAGGGCGCGGATGGTCTTGGTGGAATCGGCCAGATGCGAGGCGCAGGACAGGGCAATGCCCACGGGGGTATTGATCTCGTGGGCGACCCCCCCGACCAAGGCCCCCAGCCCGGCCAACTTTTCCGCCTGGATCAGGGTTTCCTGGGTTTCCTTCAATTGTTCCAGCGCCTGCTCGGCCTCGGCCCGGCGCCGGATCAATTCCTGATTGACCTGGGCCAATTGGTTTTGCAGGCGGTCGGACAGCCGCATCATCCGCCGTTGTTCCCGCACCGACCGGCGATAGGCATCGGCCAGGGCCGCGACGCCGTCGCGGATATGGGGGGGGGCCTGGGCCAGTTGACCCAGCAAATCCCCGGCCGCCACCAAGATTCGTTCTTCGGCATCAAACAGGTTGAAGCCGGTATCCCCCCTTTGGCTCACGCTTCCCCCGTCAGCTTTCCAAAGGGGCCAGCTTGAACGTGACGTGTTCCAAATCGTCGGAAAAGTCTTCGCCGAATTCCATCATGGTTTCGTCATCCGGGGCGAAGAACCAGTTGATGGTGATGGCCACGCCCCGCGCGGCGGCGTTGTCCAGCAATTGGAACATGTTCATCAGCGCCTTGGCACTGGAGCTGTTGAAATAGATCAGGCTGAAATCAAACTGAATCCGTCGGCCTTCCGCCGATGGCAGAAAGCCTTCCAGCGCCGCGAAGATGGGGCCAAACACGGCCGAGGCGTCTTCGGGATAGGATTCGCCCTTCAGGGAAAGGATACCGGCGTCGAAATCGAAATCAACTTCGGGAGAGCGCTCGGTCGCCTCGATCTTGAGATTGGTCATGATCGTCTCAGATACACACTTTGAGGCAGAAGAAATGTTTGGCGGCGTCGATCCGATCGAAATCAAATTCGATGGGTTCGCTGGCGCGCCGGGCGATTTCAATCAACCCGATGGTCGCCCCCCGGCTATTTTCATCCGGGGCTTCGCGTAATTGCTCTTTATAGTATGCTTTTATCTCGGTTTTGTCCATTTTTTGAAGGCGTTCAAGGCGTGATTTCAACCTTTCAACGTCATCTTCCAGGACGGTATTGGAACAGACAATGAAGAACCGGCCCTCTTCAGTGCCGATGGTGACCATCCCCGAAGACAGCTCGACCGATTTCCCCTCGGTGCTCAGCAGCTTTTCCGCTGAATAGCGGATAATGTTCTGTGCCTGTTCGATAAAGACCGAAAAGACCTTTTTGATGGTGGTCAGATCGGTGTCTTCCAATGTCAGCTTTTGTCGCAAGGCATCGCCCAGGGAATACAAGATCCCTTCGGACAAATAGCCGGAAAAGGAAAAAATGATGCCACGCCGATCCAACTCCCGCTTGAATAAGCGATAATGCTGGGCCAGGGGAAGACAGTGGGATTGACCATCATCGGCGGGTGATTGGACTGGTGTCGTCACGATGGACCTTCCTCGCGGCATGAAGACCATGGCCTTCCGGGATTCATGGTAGCGGCGCCCCCCTTGCCTTGAGGTCGCCAGAGTACCGTTCCGTGATTTTGGCATAAATGCCGTTGTCACGCAGCTTCTTTAACCCCTTGTCGAAACTGTCACGAAGCGAGGCATCGCGAAAGGCCACATAGTGCGGTGTTGGCGGGAAAAGGGCATAAAATCTTAGAGGTTGCTTGGCATTCACCTTGGTCGAAACCTCGGGACTGTCGGCGAACCAGCAAAAGACATAGACATCGCTGACCACAACTTTGGTTCGCTTCATGAAAAGGGATACCGCCTGCAATGCCTGGTTCCCTTCTTCACGGTAGAACGGGTTGGCCTGAGCCATGGCCCGATAGTCATTGCCCATCAAAATGGTGGCATTCTGAAAGGCCAACACCGGCAGGACGGTCAGATCCCGCAATTCCGTCAGATCGGGGGCGTCATCGTCCAGGGTGATGGCGAAATTGCGATAGATGATGTGGGATTGGCTGAAATGCAGGCCCAAATCGCCGCCGGGGGCCAGACTGACGGTGCCGTCGATGGTCCCGGCCTGCAATTCCCGCTCCATCCGGGCCATGGGAACGGCCTGGAATGTGACGTTATGGCCTTCCGCCGCCAGTGCCGCGGCGATCAGATCGTATTCCAATCCCCCCTTGCCGTCGGGCATGAAATAAGGCGGCAGGAATTGGCGGGTGGCCAACCGGACATCCCTTGCCCAACCGGGGGCCTGGGGCAGAAACAACAACAGCAACAGACAGACCAGCCCGCGCAGGATCATATGGTTTCCTCCACCTGGGCATCATCTTGGGATGGGCAGCGCAGCCAGATGGTAAAGCATGATCCCTGGCCTTCGCGGCTGCGCACGGAAATCTGGCCGCCATGCAAATCAATGATCTGGCGGACCATATGCAGGCCGATGCCCGATCCGCCGATGGTGCCGGTATTTCCCGCCCGATAGAACCGGTTGAAAATGTTGGGAATATCTTCGGCTGGGATGCCGATGCCGTGATCGCGGATTTCCACGCTGATTCCGTCGTGATCGGGAAAGGCCCGCACCTCGACCGGGCCGGTGGTGGAATATTTCAGCGCGTTGCCCACCAGATTGTTCAGCACCAGCGATAACAGGGATGGGTCACCCCAGGCGGCCAGGGATGGCTGGGCATCCAGTTGGATTTCCCGGTCGGGGCTGGCGGCGCGGTGTTGGGCCGCAGTGCTGGCCAGCAACGGCCCCAGGTCAAGGGTGCGTTCCTGGATGACGATGCTGCCCGATTCCAATTGTTCATCGGCCAGACAGGTTGCGATCAATTCCACCAGGCGTTGAACCGCCGAACGGATGCCGTTCAGACGCGGCAGCATGGATGTATCGGTTTTTTCCGCCCGCATGGTCAAAAGTTGGGCGGCGGAATCGATGATGGCCAATGGGGTACGGAATTCATGGCTGACCATGGACAGGAATTGCCGCAATTGGGTGCGGGCCTCGCTTTCCCGCTTCAGCGCCACTTCCGCCCGTTCCTTGGCATGGGCCAGGGCGTGCAGGCTGCGTTCTAATTCCAGCGTGCGTTCGGCCACCTTGACTTCAAGCGAGGTATTCAAATCGGCCAATTCGTCATTCAATCGGCGGATGGCCAGGATATCCCGCCAGGCGCGGATGGCGCCGACCAAGGCAGTGAACAGCTTTTGCGCGGTCAGCTCGGATTTGCTTTTGTAATCGTTGATGTCGTAGTTCAACACCACGTCACGTTCCGGCGCTTCGCCGGGCTGTCCGGTGCGCAGGATAATGCGCAGACGGTAATTGCCCATATCCTCGCGGATATGCCGCACCAGCTTCAGTCCGGCATCGGGGCTTTCCATCACCACATCCAGCAGCACCACCGGAATATCCGGGCGGGCGGCCAGAACATCGGCGGCTTCCTGGCTGGAATGGGCGGACAGAACATCGAAGGGTCGACCTTCGAAGCTGAAATCCCGCAGCAGCACACGGGTCATGGAATGAACCTGGGCGTCATCATCAACCACCAAGATAGGCCATGGCGGTTGGGCGGGGGCAGCGGTGCCAGCCTCCGTCGAGCGGATTTTCAGATTAAGTCGACCATCTTTCTGCATAACCCCAACGTCTCCTTACGCAGGAACAGCGTCTGTCACGCAGGCTTTAGCGCACTACCACCGGAGCGGTAAAGGCATAGCCCGTGCCATGGACTGCTTCGATGGGCAGATCTGTCCCCAACAGATCTTGCCCCTTGGACCGCAGGCGCCGGACCATGGAATCCACGGATCGGTCACCGGCATCCCACTCGCGCTTGCCCAAAGCACGGAAGATATCGGCCCGCGAGACTGGCTCGCCAGGCCGTTCCACCAAAAGCGCCATGAACGTGCGTTCATTGGCGGTTAATTTCACGGTCCCGCCTGCCGGCGCCACCAGCGCCCAGGCGATTTGGTCATAGATCCATTCTTCGTGCAGCGGCTGTTTCGGCTGCATTGTCGCCGCGACCGGGTGTGTCGCCGATGGCGCCGATACACGCAGGCGGCGGGCCAGGGTGCGGATTTGGGCTTCCAATTCCCGCAATTCCACTGGCTTGACCAAATAGACGTCGGCGCCGATTTCCAGTCCGACCACGCGGTCCACGTTCAGCCCACGGGCGGTCAGCATGATAATGCCCACCTCGGACTGTTCCCGCAGCCGTTTGGCGATGGAAAAACCATCCTCGCCCGGAAGATTGACGTCCAGGATGATGATGTCAAAAGCCCCGCCCGAGAGCTCCCGGTCCAGTGCCCGCCCATCCTCGCACCCGGTGACATGATGTCCGCAGGCTTTCAGGTATTCCACCATATCAGCCCGCAGGGATGCCTCGTCCTCAACGATGGCGATCCGCGCCATGGTGCCTCTCTCCATGTCCGTCCTTCCGATTCACATGCGTACATTAGCCGCAACACTGACCGGATCGCAAATCATGGTGTTCACGGGACTGTGGCGAGATGCTGAAATTTCAGTTGCGGGGGGCGACGATCTTTTCCACCAGCCTGACCAGCAGGCGATCCATGCGGGTCGCCCAGGTTTCATCGGCGTCGATCATTTCCCGGCAGCGGCGAAAGGCGCGCAGAACGGTGGTGTGGCTGCGGCCACCGAAAACCCGGCCCAATTCGGGCAACGAGCACGAGGTCAGCAGACGGGAATAATACATGGCGGCCATCCGCGGCTTCCACAGCCGGTGATCGCGGGAATGGGCCATCATTTCCCGTTCCGACAGACCGAATTCGGCGGCGACGGTGGCGATGACTTCGGCCACGAACGGATCGCTGACCTTGTGGCGCAACGGGGTGACGGAACGGATTTCTGCAAGGGCGAGGGACATGATCTTTCCCCTGGGTAATCAGGATCTTGTGCATGCAGTGTGCGCATGCACAAGTTTTGATCCCACCCACGAGTTGACTCGCCTTGTGTCGCCATGTGACCGGCTGTGTAAACGGGTTGCTTGTAAGCAGGTCGTGGAAACCCTATTCCCCGACGCCAAGGGACCTGAATATCCAACCGATCAAGGGAACCCTGCGCCAGCGGTAACGGTAAACGATGACATCCAGCCCCGGCAGATGGTCCGCGCGATGACGGCGCCCTTCGGGTGACAGGGCCGTCTGGGCCAGCAGCAGGGTCCGGCTTTTACCGGCCTGCAATTTGGCCATTATGTCGGCGTGACCGGCGGGATCGGGGTGTCGCCCCAAAAGGGTTGCATACAGGCTGGTGACGAAATCAGGATCGCTGCGGGTCAGCAAATCGGTCACGCTGACGGCAACCCAAGGGTCCGCCGCGGCGATGGATCGAAGATGGACGGGGGAAGATGTGGCCGTGGTCAGGGCCCGCAGGGGCAAGGTGATCCGCCACCAGAATGACTGACGGAATTGATCCAGGGCCAAGGTCATGAACTCGGCCTGACGCCGCCAATTGGCCTGCTCCGCCATTTGGCGGGCCTCGGCGGCCTGATGGTTCGCGCAGAGTTCCCCACGTTCGTCAGCCCAGCGGGCCTCGGCGGCCTGATGGTTCGCGCAGAGTTCCCCGCGTTCGTGAGCCCATTGAGCCTGGAGGGTGGCCGTAAGTGCCTGGCCAGCCCAATGGGAATCGTTTATCTGGAAACCATCAAAAAGATTCGGTCCGGCGGCGCTGAAGCGCTCTTTCAGTTCCAGATGGTCGGGTGACAGGTAAAACCGGTTCAATCCGTCGAAATAGACAAAGACATAGCCCTTATCCAGCAACAGATTTTCCCATTGTTCATACACGGGAATTTGCGTCAGGGGGCGTGTCGCTTCAACCAGAACGATCCAGGGGCGGCGCTGATTGGTCCAGCCGGCCAGAACATCCTCTTCCAGCCCTTCCACGTCGATTTTCAGCCAATGAATGTCCGGGGCTTCGATCTGGTCCAGGACGTCGTCCAGCCGCATGCAGGGAACCGTGATGGCCTGGGTTTCCCAGCCGTTCCGACTGTGCGTGTCCGCGATTTCAGCGACGGCGGTGGACATGCCCGTGCCAGGAAGATTGAAAAAGGATAACTGACCCGCTTCGCGCCCCAAAGCGGCCTGGATCACCACGTCGCCGCCGCGTTTTTGCCGCAAAAGCTGGGCGTAATGTTCCACCGGTTCAACATGAACCCCGTGCCAGCCTATGATATGGAACAGCTTGCTGATGGAATATAGGTCGGGATCGTTGGCCCCCACATCCACATAAACGCCGACACCGACATCATGGAGTGTCCGCCACAGTATGACGTCTTCGAAATTCTGCGCATAGGTTGTGATTGACACTGCTTCTCCCCCCCTGGCTGGAAGCCAGGAGGGAAAGATTACAGACAACCCCGTGCGGTTACAAGGCTGTGGCCCGATCGGAAAAATATGGGCAGTGCTCTTTGCCGCCTACCATTCCAGGCGTGTTCCGACGGTGATGCTGTGTTCCACCTGGTTTTCGGATATCGACGGCGCATAGCTGGCATAAGCCTGCCAGCCATCGGAAGACACCAGGCTGCCACCCAAGGACAGGGTCAGGGTGTCGCGGGCGCTGTCGGTGGAATTGACGGCGAAGCCGCTGCCGGAACTGCCGGCGAAGCGCAGGATTGTTTGATTGGCCGACGGTCCCACCAGATGTTGCCAACCCAGCCCGGCCTGGGGGATCAGCACCATGGTTTCGCCCAGATCCATCCGGGTGGAAAAACGGGTGCCCAGCCGGGTGTGCCCGTCCGAGCTGGTAGAGGAATCGCGGTGCAGATTGGCGGAACCGGCGCCGGTTTCGGTGAAATTATCCAGATATTGGCGGGTCAGCCCGGCCCCGGCATAAGGTTCCATCCACCAATCAGGCGCCAGTTCCATCGGGCGGGCGGCTTCCACATCGGCGCTAAGCGTCTGGTCGGTATAGGAGGCGCGGGCGATACGGTCGATGGTGCCAAAGGACAAAATCCGCTGACTGTCGGCGGCGATGCGGCTCCACCCTACTTGACCATCCAGGCGCCAACCATCCAGACGATATTCGCCATACGCGCCCACCATGACGCTGTCCGTGTCCAGGGACGAGTTGACGGCTTTTTGTTCGGCAGTGCCGCGGATATAGCCCACATAGCCGCCCAAGGTGATGTCACGGGTGATCGCCCGGTCATACCCGGCCACCAACCCGGTCCAATCCGAGGTGGTGGTGACTGAATTCCCGTCGCCTTCCAACCGGCTGAAGCCGCCGACCACCTGGCTCCAGACGCCGTTGACCGTTTGGGGGCCGCCGGCGCTTACGGTTTCACCGCGCCAATCCATCTGGCCGATCCCCAGGGAAGACGGGGCGACCCCCAGGCCGGATTGGGCGGTGGCACTGGCAAATCCGGCCAATTGGGCGGGAGATTGGTTCAGGCCGTTTTCGGATGGCGTGGCCCCCTGGCCGCGCAGATTGGCCATGCGGTTGCTGACCTGTTGCCCGGTTTGTTGTCCCAGATTCAGATTGAACTGGACGGTGGCGGGATAAAGATTGCCGGAAAGCTGCCGATAGGCGTTCTGGGCGCCACTGTTGTTCAATCCCAAAATGGCGTTGCGGATGGTTTGGCCGTCACTGCCGCCCAATTGCGACAGCCCGCCCGCGACCCCGCGTTGATTGGAGGTGGCGGCCACTGCCTCAAAGCCTTTGGCATTGCGTTCCAGGTTCAGCACCACGTCATTGCCGGTGCCGCCGGTATAGCTGACATTGGCATCGTAAAAGGCCAATTGGTTGTCAACCGAGGCAAAGGTGCCAGAGACAGCCCCGCTGCCCTGGTTGTCGATGATGGTATAGCTGGCCCGGCCAAGCGTCGGGGCGCTGGACAGGGATGTCAGGGCCAGGGCTGCTCCGCCGATACTGACCGCGCCCGAACTGACCGCCACTTGCGATGCCTGGGAATCCGATACCGCGATCTTCAGGGTCGAGCCAGCAGCCAGGGTATAAGCCCCGGTGACGGTCTGACGGGTGCCCGGCGCATGGGTGCCGCCAGATTGAACCGTCACGGTGCCCACGCTGCCGGTCCCGGACAAGGTGGCGCCGCTGTTCACGGTCAGTCTGCCGCCCAGCGATCCATCGACGGCCAAGGTGCCCGCGTTCACCGTGGTGTTGCCGGTATAGCCCGATCCGTTGCCGGTCAGGGTAAGGGTTCCCGCCGCGGATTTGGTGATATTGCCCCAGCCGGACAGGCCCGCGGCCAAGGTGTAATTCGCGTCGGACAGGTTGAATGACAGCGAGCCGATGCCATTGCCGAAAACGATCTGGGACACGTCCAGCGTGCCGGTGGATGCCGCTTGCCCGCTGGCCCCGCCCAGGGTCACCGATCCGATGGTCGCCGCATCATAGGCGATGACCAGGGTGTTGGCGCTGACCCGGCCGCCATCGCTGATTTGCAAGGTGCCATCGCCGTCGGTGCCGACGAATAATTTGTTGGTGACGGCCAAGGTGGACCCGGCCCCGGCGACGGAAACCGTTCCCGAACTGCCGCTTTCATTGCCCAAATAGGCCTGATAGGCGGTGACCGTGCCGCCATCGCTGACGGTCAAGGTCCCATTGCCAAGTCGCCCCACATTCAGATAGCCGGCATAGGACCCGCCGCCAGTGGTTACCGTGTCCCAGCGCGATCCGCTGCCGCTGACCGTTACACTGCCCGACGATCCCGCCAGATCGCCCACGGATGCGATCTTGTCCTGAAGTTTGGCCCCGTTGCTCACCGTCACCGTGGCGTTCTCACTGGATTCATAGCCGATGATCAAGGTGTCGGACAGCGTCCAGGCCGACCCTGCCCCGTTCAGGGACACGGTGCCGACCGATGAACCCGACGTGCCCACATAGCCGCCGACGCTGGACACGGTGCCGCCATTGCTGACGGTCAGGCTGCCATTGCCCACGTTCCCCACATAGACGTTGCCGCTGCTGGTCCAATTACTGTTGGTTCCGCTGATACTGGCACTGCCCTGGGTGCCGCTGTTGCCGCCGATGATACCGTGGGATGAGGATACGGTGCCGCCATTGGTGACGGTCAATTCGCCCGTGCCCGATTGCCCCACCGCCAAATTGCCGCCGGTGGTGACGGTGCCGCCATCGACGGTCACAGTGCCGGTGGTGCCGGCAAAGGCCGCCAGGGTCAGGCCGTTTGTGGCGCTGACGGTGCCGCCGCTGTTCACGGTCAGGCGGCCATCGCCATATTTGCCCACCAGCATCACCTCGGACGTGGTCCAGCGTGCATTCGCCCCGCCGACGGTGGCGATCCCGCTGGACCCGGCCTGATCCCCCAGATAGGCATAGGTGTCGCTGACCGTGCCGCCATTGCTGACGGTCAAGGTGCCGGTCCCGCTCCAGCCCACCGACAGAATGCCGGAATTGGTCAGGCTGTTATCCGTGATGGTGCTCCAGACCGAACCCGGCCCGGTGACGGTGACGGCGGCCGACGATCCGGCGGTGACGGCGATGGCTCCTTGCCAGTCCTGGACCTGTCCGCCATCGGTAACGGTCATGGAACTGGTGGTGCCGCCATAGCCCACATTCAAGATACCGTTCAGCGTCCAGGATGATGATGCCCCGGTTACTGTCACGGTGCCGGTGGATGTGGTGGCCGTCCCCACATAGGCGTTGACGCCGGTGACCGTGCCGCCATTACGGATGGTCAGGGTGCCATTGCCTTCATTCCCCACATAAGCCGTGCCGGTGTCGTTCCATCGGCTGGCGTCGATGGTGGCGGTGCCGGTGGCCCCCGCATTCCAACCGATGATGGCGCCGACCGAGGTGACGGTGCCGCCATTGGTGACGGTCAGCGTGCCGGTGCCGGAATAACCGATTCCCAGCCGGGCGCTCTCTGTCCATTGACTGGTGCCGCCATCCACGCTGATGCTGCCGGTCGATCCGGCCTGCCGCGCCACCACGGCGGCGGTCGAGGTGACCTGGCCGCCGGCGGATACCGTGACATGGCCGGCCCCGCTTTCCCCCACGGTCAGCGTACCATCATTGGTCCAACTGCCCCCGGTGACGGCGATGGTGCCGTCGCCGCTCGTGTCCCAGCCCAAAGAGGTGACGTTGGAATGCAGGATGCTGTTGACGGTCAGGGTGATGCCGCTGACATTGCTGCCCACGAATATCTGGTTCACACGGGCAGAGCCGCCGCTGATGACGGCGCCATTGGCGTTGATGTAGGCATCGTCCGAGGCGGATGATGGCGGGGTTGCCGTCCATTCCCAATTGCTGGCGGAAAACCAATCGCTGCTGGCGGCATTGGACCGCCAATTCCCAGTTCCTCCCCCCGTCGCCCCTGCGGGCGAGGTCAGACCCAGGCTCAGGCCCAAGGTCACGGCGCAAAGGCTGACACCACCACGAAGAGATGAAAAACTGGGCATCGAGGTGCTTCCTCTAAAAATTGTGCATAATGGCGAACCCTCCGCCATCCAATCTAAAACGCCGGGATGGTGCACGAGTTGAAATGCAATTTGCAATAGCGGTTTACCAGATAATCGCTCTGGTAGTATTTGCCCGGATGGGTGAAAAGACTTTCCACCTGACTGCGTAAACGCACAGGCAGTTAAAGCACTCACATGCAAGGATTATGCATTTCTTCATAGCCCTATTGGTTGGGGCTATCCAGCGGATGCCAGGATTTTGTCTACGGCTGTCGCCAGATCATCCACGACATGATGGGCTTTACTGGCGGCGGCATAGGTCATGCCGTGGCCGGTGCGGACCAAGAAGGTGGTGGCGCCCACCGCCAGCCCCAATTCCACATCCACTTCCTTGTCGCCCACCACCACCGATCGGGCGGGGTCGAATCCCAGCCGTCCGGCGGCCTGGGTGACCATGCCGGGCAGGGGCTTGCGGCATTGGCAATCGTCATTGGGGCCATGGGGACAGATTTCGATGCCATCCAGATGGGCGCCCTGGCCAGCCAGCAGACGGATCAGCCGGTCATGGATGGCCGCCAGTCGGTCAAGGCCGAAATAGCCACGGGCGATGCCCGATTGGTTGGTGACCACCACCACGCCGAATCCGGCCCGGTTCAGCCGGGCAATGGCGTCGCCAGCGCCGGGCAGCAATTCCAACTGATCCGGGTCGGACAGATAATGTTTTTCCACATTGATGGTGCCGTCGCGGTCAATCAGTACGAAAGGGCGGCCCATGTCATTCCCCTCTTTTCACAGTTATACCAACGGCCAATTTCATTGACCGTTGTCCAGCCCTCGCCGGGCGCGGCTATCCGGCCGCTTGGTATTATACCGGTTCCATGAATTGCCGACGTGCCAAACCAATCTGCGGCCATTGCGGCCGCAGCCAAGCAGGCGGATGCCTGCGCCCGGCGAGGGACTAAACCAATTTGCGCCCGGCGAGGGACTAACAGGGTGCGGAAAAACCCTCTTTCGGGGGCATTTGCCCCCGATCCCCCAATCGAGAGGCACAGCCTCCCGAACCCTCCAGATTTCTAACTCTTTGAAAGAAAAAGAAACT
>JAYSBF010000013.1:0-77548 GCA_041915545.1 Magnetospirillum sp.
CGGATCACATCATGGCCAGCGGTCAAGTGGCCGCGCAAACAGGCCGGACACATGACTGCACCCGACCGGGGCGTGATCACGTCGGATTCTCCTTGCAACGCAGGGGCCGTCCACACATGACTCGTTGGCAGGTTACCAGCCGCCATTGCGGCGGCGGCCAAGGGCGCGGATGCGCCCGCCCGGCAAGGGACCGCCGATAATCCCAGCGGCCTCAGAAAACCTGAACCCCTCGACGGCGCAGCACCTTGCTGTCCAGAACCACCGTCTCCTCGGGCCGGTCGCCGACCGGGGTGCGGACACGGACATTTTCGAACGCCGTAACGATTTCGACCCCTAATTCGAACAATTCATTGGGGGTTTTATCGCCCAACGGGGGGTAGCGGCCATCGGCTCTGAGATCCACTGTGATCATGGTATTTCCTCCGCCCATCAGAACAATTCCACGCTGTCACCTTCCAGGGACTTGCCCAGGAACACCACTTCATCACCAGCCTGTGCCCCCAGATGGGCATGTACTTCCGCATCGGGGACCGACCGGGCGATGAAGGCTGCCAGATCGTAAAGATATTCCGAGGCATTGACCGTCATGGGGCGGTAACGGCCATCGGCGCTTCTGCCTACTTTGACCAGAAACATGGCCGCCTCCTCTGTCCACTCCGGTTTTCACCTGGGAAGAAGCATAGGCCATGCAGGAAAAAACCACATCATCCAGTGGTGATACCACTGCCATTCCGCCAACTCATGCGGATATGGATAAAATTTTCAACGATCTGAATGAATTGGTGGTGTCTGGGGTTGTTTACGGCCGGCCCTCGCCGGGCGCCGCCTCATGGCGGCTTAGCCGCGCCCGCAATGGGCTTGTTGGTTATGTCCCTCGCCGGGCGCCGCCTGATGGCGGCTTGGCCGCGCCCGCAATGGGCTTGTTGGTTATGTCCCTCGCCGGGCGCCGCCTGATGGCGGCTTGGCCGCGCCCGCAATGGGCGCTGGGGTTATGTGTGGCCCTTGCGGTTATCCCCAGCCTTGGCATGATCCGCATGCAAATAGGCAGCGTATGGTTGCGGTGGGGAGCGGTTCAGGTATTGTTGCCCGCATCCGCGAGAGGTGCAGCATGCGAATCGGCGTCCCCAAGGAAATCAAACCCCACGAATACCGCGTCGGTCTAACCCCGGCAGCGGTGCGCGAACTAATCCATAACGGCCATGAAGTGGTGGTGGAAACCGGCGCGGGCAATGGCATTGGCTGCCCCGACGCCGCCTATCGCGCTGTCGGTGGCATTGTTCTTGATGACGCCCCCGCCATCTATTCCAGCTCGGACATGATCGTGAAGGTCAAGGAGCCGTTGCCCCAGGAATATCCGTTACTGCGGGACGGACAGCTTTTATTCACCTATCTGCATCTGGCCCCCGATCTGAAACTGACCGAAGCCCTGGTGGCCAGCGGGGTCACGGCCATCGCCTATGAAACGGTGACCGATGCCCGCGGCGGCCTGCCCCTTTTGGCCCCCATGAGCGAAGTGGCCGGGCGGATGTCCATTCAAGTCGGCGCCCATTGCCTGGAAAAAGAACAAGGCGGCATCGGCCTGTTGCTGGGCGGCGTCGCCGGGGTTCCACCCGCCAATGTCACCATCGTCGGGGCCGGGGTGGTCGGCACCAATGCCGCCCGCATGGCGGTGGGATTGGGGGCACGGGTCACGGTCTTGGACAAATCCTTGCCGCGCCTGACCCAATTGGATGAATTATTCAACGGGCGGGTTCAAACTGCCTATGCCAGTTTGAACGCGGTGGAACATTTTGTGCTGGATTCCGATCTGATCGTCGGCGCGGTCCTGATTCCCGGCGCATCCACACCGAAACTGATCAGCCGTCCCCTTTTGGCCGGCATGCGCAAGGGATCGGTGTTGGTGGATGTTTCCATTGACCAAGGCGGCTGTTTCGCCACGTCGCGCCCCACCACCCACGACAACCCCACCTTCGTGGAAGAGGGGGTGGTGCATTACTGCGTCACCAATATGCCGGGCGCGGTGGCCCGCACGTCGGCCTTTGCGCTGAACAACGCCACCCTGCCCTTTGTCACCGCCCTGGCCAACAAAGGCTGGGTCCGCGCCCTGACCGATGATCCCCATCTGCGGTCCGGGCTGAACATACATCGTGGCCAGGTGACGCATTCTGCGGTGGCGCGCGACCTCGGATTCCAGTATGTGGAAGCCGAGGCCGTCCTGACCAAGGTATAAAGGATCGAAGAATCATGGATATCAAAAAGATCCCCACGGGCAAAAACCCCCCCCATGACATCAACGTGATCGTCGAAATTCCGCTGCATGGCGATCCGGTGAAGTACGAAATCTGCAAGGAATCGGGGGCCATGTTCGTGGACCGTTTTCTGCACACCGCCATGTACTATCCCACCAATTACGGTTTTGTTCCCCACACCTTGTCGGAAGACGGTGATCCGGTGGACGTGATGGTGGTTGGCCGCCATGGCGTGGCGGTTGGATCGGTGTTGCGGTCGCGCCCCATCGGCGTGCTGATGATGGAAGACGAATCCGGGCAGGACGAAAAGATCCTGGCCGTGCCCCATCCCAAGCTGCACCCCTTCTATGACGACGTGAAGTCCTATACCGACCTGCCCCAGGTGCTGATCCGTCAGATCGAGCACTTCTTCAGCCATTACAAGGATCTGGAAGAAGGCAAGTGGGTGAAGGTGACTGGCTGGGAAGGCCCGGAAAAGGCCATCCAATGCATTCAGGACGGTATCGCCCGCGCCGAAAAAAGCAAAAAGTAAGCGCCACGATCCTTCGTGACCGGAACACCTCTGGCCCCGGCCTGGGCCAGAGGTGTTTTGTTCTGTAATACCGGCCAAGCAGACGGATGCCTGCGCCCGGCGAGGGAGCAAAGAAAAGTTCCGACCTCGGGTCGGAACTTTCTCAGACAGCTTTGCAATCCAGAGCCGAACGGCCTAGAAAAAGCATGGTGGATAATCCACCCATGCTTTTTCCGTCGGGTGCCATGGATTTCACCGAAGACCAAATTCGACGCTATTCCCGCCATATCCTGCTGCCGGAAGTGGGTGGAACCGGCCAATCCCGCTTGCTGAATGCGCGGGTGCTGGTGGTCGGTGCCGGGGGATTGGGGTCCCCCCTGATCCTGTATCTGGCCGCCGCCGGTATCGGCACGATCGGCGTGGTGGACGATGACACCATCGACCTGTCCAATCTGCAACGCCAAGTACTGCACACCACCGGGCGCATCGGCCAGCCCAAAGCGGACAGTGCAGCCCGCACCATCGCCGATCTGAACCCGGATATCCGGGTCATCCCCATCAAGGCCCGGCTGGATGCGGACAACATCCGATCCATCTTGGATGATTACGATCTGGTGGCTGATGGGTCAGACAATTTTCCCACCCGCTTTCTGGTCAATGATGCCGCCCATCTGGCGGGCAAGACCTTGGTTTCGGCGGCGATCCTACGCTTTGACGGGCAATTATCCACCTTCCGCCCCACCGGCCCGTGCTATCGCTGCATCTATCCCGAAGCCCCACCCGAAGGGAGCACCCCCACCTGTTCATCCGCCGGGGTATTGGGGGCGGTGGCGGGAACCATGGGGGCGTTGCAGGCCACCGAAGTCGTCAAGGAAATCCTGGGCATCGGCGACGGTATGGCGGGGCGTCTGTTGATTTACGATGCCCTGTCCGTTTCATTCCGCACCGTCCGGGTGCGCCGCGATCCCGCCTGCCCGCTCTGCGGCGACCATCCCACCATCACCGATCTGTCCGGTCACGGAAGCACCCATCATGCCTGCGGCTGAGCATAGCCCCGACAAATTATCCATCGTGGTGTTTTCCGGCCAGTTCGACCGGGTCCATTATGCCTTGGTGATGGCCGCCGCCGCCGCCGCCAGCAACCGCCCCGTTACCTTGTTTTTCACCATGGGGGCCGCTCGTGCCCTGGAAAATGATCAGGGTTGGCGCCGTCTGCCGGTGGAAAACCCGGCCCTGGGTGATGCGGGTGCCATGGATGACAGCTTCAAATCCCGCAATGTCGCCGATTTTGAAACCCTGCTATCCGCCTGCGTGGATTTGGGGGTGGTGGTGATGGTGTGCGAAATGGGCCTGCGCGCCCTGGACATGGACGCCGCCCGCCTGCGCGCCGATGTCCCCATCGACCAAGGCGGCGTGGTCACCTTTCTGGCGGATGCCAGCCGCGACGGCGCCATGCTGTTCATCTGATGAATTCAAAGAGGGGCGGAACACCCCCATGGATGATCATACCAACGGCCGGATGGCCGCGCCCGGCGAGGGCTGTACAACGGTCAATGAAATTGGCCGTTGGTATCATACCGGATCGGGATAGCTGATTTCGATCACTTCGATGGTGTCCATCCCCGCCGGAGTCCGCATGGGGATGCTGTCGCCTTCCTGGGCTTTCATCAAGGCGCGGGCAATGGGGGCGATCCAACTGACCTTTCCCTGTTCCAGATCGGCTTCATCAATGCCAACGATGGTGATGGTCTTTTCCTCACCTCGGTCATTGGCATAGGTGACGGTGGCACCGAAATAGACCGTGTCCCGGTTGGTTTGCCGGGATGGATCGACCACACGGGCCGATTCGATCCGTTTGGTCAGGAAGCGGATACGGCGATCAATTTCCCGCAGCCGTTTCTTGCCGTAAATGTAATCGCCATTTTCCGACCGATCGCCATTCCCGGCGGCCCAGGACACGGTTTCCACCACCTTGGGCCGCTCCACCCGGCTTAGATGACGCAATTCGTCCCGCAGGCGGTCAAAACCTGCGGGCGTGACGTAATTGGGCGATCCCTTTGGGATAGGCGGCGCACCTTCCGGCAGATCGTCGTCATCACCATCGGATTCCTTGGTAAAGGCTTTGCTCATCAGAATGCTGCTATTCTTCTTTGAACTGATTTATCAATTTTTGAGTCACGGGTCCGACCCGTCCACCGCCTATGGCTGTTCCTGACAAAGCGATTAAAGGACGGACAGACAGGGCATTGGTAACAAAGATTTCGTCGGCCATCAGCAAATCGTCAAGGCTGAGTGTCCCCTCTTCCGCCATTCCCTGGGCCAACACATCCGCCCGGCGCACCCCCGGCAACACCCCATCGGCCACCGGCGGGGTCAGAACCCGATTATCCCTGACCACGAAGATATTGGCGATGGTGGTTTCCGTCACCTTGCCATCGCCATTCAGCATCACCGCGTCATCGGCGCCCTGATCCGCCGCTTCCATGCGGGCCAGCACCGTATCCAGCGTACTGATGGTCTTGCACCGGGACAGGGGGCTGTGGGCATTGCGCCGCACGCTCTGGGCCACCACCGCCCGGAGAGGAGCGGTCAGACCGGGGCCGGACGCGGCGGTGATCACCTGGACCGGATTGGCCGGATCGGGGGGCAGCAATCCCCGTTGTCCCGCCCCCCGGCTGACGGTCAGACGCAAACTGCCCTGGACCATATGATTGGCCGCCACCATCTGGGCCAATGCCTGGGCCAGCATGTCCCGGTCCGGCGGCGGCAGGCGCAGGAGTGCGGCACCTTGGGCCAGACGGTCCAAATGCGCATCCCGCCGGATAAGACGGCCATTGACCACCCGGATGGTTTCGAAAAGTCCATCGCCCAGGGTAAAGCCCCGGTCGGCAACGGAGATGGCCGCCTGATCCCCAGGGATCAGGCGGCCATTCAACCAAACCTGCATGAACCGACCTATGCCTTTTGCGTGGACTGAATGGCGGTCAGGGCGATGGTGTAAACGATGTCGTCCACCAAGGCGCCGCGCGACAAATCGTTGACCGGCTTGCGCAAGCCCTGAAGCATCGGGCCGATGCTGATGACATTGGCCGAACGCTGCACCGCTTTATAGGTGGTGTTCCCGGTATTCAGATCGGGGAAGACGAACACATTGGCCCGACCGGCCACCGGGCTGTCCGGGGCCTTTTGCCGCCCGACGCTTTCCACCGATGCCGCATCATATTGCATGGGGCCGTCGATCATCAGATCGGGGCGGCGTTCACGGGCCAGACGGGTTGCCTCGCGCACCTTTTCCACATCATCGCCGCTACCCGACGATCCGGTGGAATAAGAAATCATCGCCACCCGAGGTTCGATCCCGAACGCCACCGCCGAATCAGCCGATTGCAGGGCAATATCGGCCAATTCCTGGGCGGTGGGATTGGGATTGATGGCGCAATCGCCATACACCAGCACCTGATCGGGCATCAGCATGAAAAACACGCTGGAGACGATGGACGCGCCCGGCGCCGTTTTGATCAATTGCAGGGCCGGCCGCACCGTATTGGCGGTGGTATGCACCGCACCCGACACCAGCCCGTCCACTTCGTCCAAGGCCAGCATCATGGTGCCCAGCACCACCGGATCTTCCAATTGCTTTTCCGCCTGGATCGCGGTCAACCCCTTGGCTTTGCGCATCTCCACCATGGGCTGGACGTATCGGCCGCGGACCTGTTCCGGGTCCATGATTTCCAAATCGGCGGGCAAGGCCAAGCCTTGGGCGGCAGCCATCTGACGGATTTGCGCCGGATCGCCCAACAAGACGCAGCGGGCAATGCCTTTTTCATGGCAAATGACCGCCGCACGCAAGGTGCGGGGTTCATCGCCTTCGGGCAGGACGACCCGCTTATTGGCCTGATGGGCAGCCTGAACCAAGCGGTGCCGGAACGCCGGCGGCGGCATGCGGATTTCCGCCGGTTCGCCCACCTTGTGGCGCAAGGGTTGGGTGTCGATCTGTTCGGCCACGAACTCGATCACCTGTTCCATGCGTTCCGGGTCGTCGGCGCTGACATGGCAGCTAAGCGCCGCCAGCCGGGCGCTGGTGGCAAAGGTGTCTTGTTCCGATGCCAAAATGGGCAGCCCGCCCGCCCGCCCGGTGGGCAGCAGCGACGCCACCGACGGCGCCACCGGCTGGCCACAGGTCAGCAGCAACCCGGCCAAAGGCACACCGCGCAGGCTGGCCAGGGCTGATGCCATGATCACATCGCTACGGTCGCCCGGTGTCACCACCAAGGCGCCGGGACGCAACCGGTCGATCATGTTTTCAGCGGTCCGGGCGGCCACCACGATTTCCTGCACCCGCGACCGGGCGATGGCCCCGGCGTGATCCACCCGCAAGTTCAGGGCATTGACCACATCCAGCAGCCGGGGCGCGTTCAGCCGGGCCTGGAACGGCACCAGTCCCAAAAGCGGCAGACGACCGCCAACCCGTTCCAGATCCTCGCGCAGGCGGCCACCGGCCTGATCCGCCGGCACCTTGTTGATCAGAATGCCGGCAAAGGGCTGGTTGCCATCTTCGGCATATTGGCGGCTGGCCAATTCGATGATTTCCGCCAATTCCTGGGCATCCAGATGGGTGCCGGACAGAACCGGAATCAGATCGGCAGTCAGGCTGCGGGCGATTTCCGCATTCAGCCGGGTGGCCACCTGATGATCGGCGCCGGGGATCAAGCCTTCCACCAGCAGCAGATCGTGGCCGTCCCGCACGCTTTCCACCAGATTGACCACATCTTCCATCAAGGCGGCAATCTGACCGGTGCGGACCCGTTCTTCCGCCTGATCAAAGGGAATGGGTTCGGGCGCATCCATATGGCACAGGGTGCGGGCGAAATGAATGGACAGATCGGCTTCGCCAATCCCTTGTTCGGGCTGGGCGATGGGTTTGACGAATCCCACCTTGATTCCGTCACGCTGAAGGGCGCGGGCCAGCCCCAGGGCCATGGAAGTCAAGCCCACATCCTGGGCCATGGGAGTCAGGAAGAAAGTACGGCGGGGTGCGTTCATTCTGGATCTCCCCCAGCCGGAAACCGGCCGGGTACGGAATGGTGGGACGGGATCGGATCACAACGCCAAGCAATCAAAACCGCTGGGCACAGGCCAGTTCAGCAGTATCGCGGGCGATCATCCATTCCTCGTTGGTGGTCACGACGGCGATTGCGGGACCAGAACCTTCGCCAATGATCCCTGACCGCCCCCGCACCATGCCATCATTGGCGGCAAGGTCAATACGCATCCCCAGCGGTTTCAAATGTTCCACCGTCCGGCGGCGTATATTCACCGAATTTTCACCGATTCCGCCGGTAAAGATCAGCCCGTCCACACGGGGCAGCGACATGGCCAAACCGCCAATATGCCGGGCCAGCCGATGGACAAATACATCCAAGGCCAGCTTTGCCCCCTCATGCCCTTCCTGAGCGGCGGCTTCCAGCACCCGGCAATCATTGGACATGCGCGACAACCCCAACAGGCCGCTTTGTTTGTTCAACATGGCGTCCAGATCCTTGGCATCCAGATTGGCCCGGCGCGCCACATAATTCAGCGCCCCGGCATCCACGTCGCCGCAGCGCGTCCCCATGACCAACCCTTCCAGCGGGGTCATTCCCATGGTGGTATCCACACTTTTGCCGTTCAAGATGGCGGTGGCCGATGCCCCGTTTCCCAAATGGGCCACCACCAGACCATGATCATCCGGGTCCAGATGCAGCATCCGCACCGCTTCTTCCGCCACATAGCGATGGCTGGTCCCATGAAAGCCGTAACGCCGCACGCTCATTTCATCGTAATAGCGCATGGGCAGGGCATACATATAGGCGGCAGGGGGCATGGTCTGGTGAAAGGCGGTGTCGAACACCGCCACTTGCGGCGTGCCCGGCATCTTGGCCCGCGCCACCCTGATCCCCAGCACATTGGCCGGGTTGTGCAATGGCGCCAGATCGTTGCATTCCTCGATATCGCTCAAAGCGTCGTCGTCGATCAGAGCCGAGGTTTTGAAGCGTTCGCCCCCATGCACCACCCGGTGCCCCACCGCCACCACCCGTGACAACCATCCCCGAGCATCCAAACCGGCCAACAAGGCCGCCAATGCCTCGGCATGGGCACCGCCGTCCAGCGCTTGGGTTTCCTTGTCCCCGTCAATGATGAAGCGGATGCGGGAATCGTCATGGCCCAGGCATTCCGCCAGACCGGTCATCACCGGGGTCTTTTCCCCCAGGGGAAACAACGCGAATTTCAAAGACGAGCTGCCACAATTGATCACCAGGACGAGAACAGCGTCTTTTTCCATGATGCAAATCCTTGCTCGACGGATTTTCAGGTCACCACCAGCCCCCGGGCGGCGAACAGGGCGCGCGCGGCATCGGTCTGCTGTGGCGTGGGAGTGGGGGTATCGGCCAAGGCGTAATCGTGGCCCAGTGCCGCCCATTTATGGGCACCCATCTGATGGAAAGGCAGAACCTCGACCCGTTCCACCAACGGGCCAAGACCGGCGACGAAATCCGCCAGCCGGGAAATATCATCGGCACCATCGGTCAGACCGGGCACCAGCACATAGCGAATCCACATGGGCTTGCCCAACCGCACCAGCCGATGGGCGCAATCCAATGTCGGCTGCAAATCCTGACCGGTGATGCGGTGATAGGTGGCCGGGTCAAAATGTTTGATATCCAGCAACACCAGATCAATGGGGTCGAACCAGTCATCAGGCAGGTCGCCATGCAAAAAACCCTGGCTGTCCAAGGCGATATGCAAGCCCAGATCCGATTTGATCCGTTTGGCCAGGTCGCCGACAAATCCCGCCTGCAACATGGGTTCGCCGCCGGAAAAGGTCACGCCCCCGGCGAAACGCAGAAAGCCGGCATAGGGCGCGACTTCGGCCATGGCCTGATCCAGCGTGACCAGACGGCCATCATGCAGCTTCCAAGTATCGGGATTGTGGCAGTAAAGGCAGCGCAGCAGGCAGCCGGACATGAAAAACACAAAGCGCATGCCAGGCCCATCCACCGCCGCCCCGGTTTCAACCGAATGCAGATACCCAGTATTGGGGCCGTCATGATGGAAAATGGCATGGGCATGAAGATCGGACATGAAACGGTCCTTTTCGCCGGACGGCCCCCGACCGTATGAACACGGTCGGGGGCATCGCGGGTTACATGCTGGCGTGGAAAGTACGGCTGATCACATCAAGCTGTTGTTCACGGGTCAGCTTGATGAAATTCACCGCATAGCCGGACACCCGGATGGTCAGTTGCGGATATTTTTCCGGGTGATCCATGGCATCCAACAACGTGTCGCGATTGAACACGTTCACATTGACGTGGAAGCCATGGGCATCGGCAAAACCATCCAGACAATTGGCCAGATTACGGATGCGGTCCTGACTGGTATGCCCCAGGGCATCGGGGGTGGCCGATGCGGTCCAAGAAATGCCGTCCAGGGCGCAGGCATAAGGCAGCTTGGCCACCGATGCCCCGGCGGCGACAAAACCTTTCACATCCCGACCATTCATGGGATTGGCACCGGGAGCAAAAGGCTGCCCGGCCCGACGGCCATCGGGAGTGTTGCCGGTCTTTTTGCCATAGACCACGTTGGAGGTGATGGTCAGCACCGATTGGGTGGGCATGGCATCACGATAAAAGTGGGGCTGGGATTCCACCTTTTTCATGAAGCTTTCCGTCAGCCAAACGGCAATGGCGTCGGCCCGGTCGTCATTATTGCCATAGGCCGGATAGTCGCCGTCGATCTTGTAATCCACGGCCAAGCCATTTTCGTCCCGCACCACGCTGACACGGGCGTATTTGATGGCGGCCAAGGAATCGGCGGCCACGGACAGCCCGGCGATACCACAGGCCATGGTGCGCAGGATATCGCGATCATGCAGGGCCATCTCGATACGCTCGTAAGCGTATTTATCGTGCATGTAATGGATGCAGTTCAAAGCCTTCACATAGGTTTTGGCCAGCCAATCCATCATCTTGTCCAGCTTGGCCATCACCTGATCATAGTCCAGCACCTCGCCGGTGATCGGTTCAAAGCCCTGGGCCACCACCTGACCGGATTTTTCATCGCGGCCGCCATTGATGGCATACAGCAACGCCTTGGCCAGATTGGCCCGAGCGCCAAAAAACTGCATCTGCTTGCCGATGCGCATGGCCGACACACAGCAGGCAATGCCGTAATCATCGCCCCATTTGGACCGCATCAGGTCATCGTTTTCATATTGGATGGCACTGGTGTCGATGGACACCTTGGCACAGAAATCCTTGAACCCACGGGGCAGCTTGGTGCTCCACAGCACGGTCAGATTGGGTTCCGGTGCCGGGCCAAGATTGTTCAAGGTGTTCAACATGCGGAAACTGGTGCGGCTGACCAACGGACGGCCATCAACGCCAACCCCGCCCACGCATTCGGTCACCCAGGTGGGATCGCCCGAGAACAGGGAATCATAATCAGGGGTGCGCAGGAAGCGGACGATGCGCAGCTTGATCACCATATCGTCGATCAATTCCTGCGCCTGGGTTTCAGTCAGAACCCCGGCTGCCAAATCCCGGTCCATATAGATATCCAGGAAAGTGGATACTCGACCCAGCGACATGGCCGCGCCATTTTGTTCCTTCACCGCCGCCAGATAGGCCAGATACACCCATTGCACCGCTTCGCGGGCATTGCGGGCCGGGCGGCCCAGATCGAAGCCGTATTTGGCCCCCATCTGTTTCAATTCGTCCAAGGCCCGCCATTGTTCGGTCAGTTCCTCGCGCAGGCGCAGGACATTTTCGGTAAAGACCGCATCATCCAGTTCGTGGAATTCCCGCTGTTTTTCGGTCCGCAGGAAATCCACGCCATACAGGGCGACACGGCGATAATCGCCGATGATCCGGCCCCGGCCATAGGCATCGGGCAAACCGGTGATGACCCCCGATTTGCGGGCGGCCAGAATGTCGGGGCTATAGGTGTCGAACACGCCCTGATTATGGCTTTTACGGTATTTGGTCCAGATTTCCTTGACCGTGGGATCGACCTTGTAGCCATAGGCTTCCAGGCCGTTTTCCACCATACGCAACCCGCCATTGGGCATGATCGCCCGTTTCAACGGCGCGTCGGTTTGCAAGCCGACAATGATCTCATTGGCGCGGTCGATATAACCCGCGTCATGCGCGGTGATGCCGGCCGGCCGGTCCACAGAGGCATCCAAGATGCCCTTGGCCCGTTCCTGCTTCAGCAATTCACCCAGCTTGGCCCACAGATCCAAGGTCCGTTGAGTCGGACCAGCCAGGAAGGCGCCATCCCCGTCATAGGGGGTGTAATTCGCCTGGATGAAATCGCGGACGTCGACCCGCGCTTTCCAGGCGGTACCGGCGAACCCTTTCCAGGGATCTTGGGCGATGTCGAAATCTTGACGAAGGGTATCCATGACTTAGGCTCCTTTGATCCGTCCGGGGCCGCCGTCCCGGATCGGGCGGCGGCCATAGGGAGGACGGTTATTCGGCGGGGGTGATGGCAGTGCCCATATGGGATTTCAGGGGCAGCAGCAGTTCCCGCCACTTTTTCAACGCGGCCACCATGATCACCACACCCAGGGCCAGCATGATGATGGAGATGCCAGCGTTGAACAGATTATACCCCTTGGACGCGGTGTTCAGGTAGACATTGGTGATCATCCAATAACCTGCATAGTTCACGGTGACGAACAGATAGGCCAGGGGAACCAGGCAGGTCAGCATGTAAGACCGCTTTTGCGACAGGCGCAGGATGATGGTGGCACCGATGATCAGGCCGATGGAGGCCATCAACTGGTTCGACACACCGAACAAAGCCCACACCGAATTGATGTCGCCAGAGTTCAGCAGATACCCCCACAGAACACAGGCCACGACCGAGGCGCCGAAAGAACCGGGCATCCAGTCAAGTTGCTTCAGTTTGGGGAACACGTCGCCACCCAGGTCCTGGATCAGGTAACGCGAGACACGGGTGCCCGAATCGATGGCGGTCAGGATGAACACCGCTTCGAACATCACCACGAATTGGAAGAAGTACGAGGCCAGATGGCTGAAGAAGGGGATCTTGGTGAAGATCACCGTCATGCCGACGGCCAAGGTCACCGCGCCGCCAGTGCGGCCATACAGGTCCAAACCGATTTCCTGGGCCAGTTTCGGCAGGTCAACCACGTCCATGCCCAAGGATTTGAACGCGGCGGCGGTAGAGTTGATGGCGAAATAATCAGCCGGATGCAGGGCCGTGGCCGCGATCAGAGCCATCACGCCAACCAGACATTCGGCCAGCATGGCACCAAAGGCAACCGTTTGGATATCGCTCCACTTATCCACCAGCTTGGGCGTGGTGCCCGACCCAATGAAGGCGTGGAAGCCCGAAATGGCACCACAAGCAATGGTGATGGAGATAAAGGGCCACACCGGGCCAGCCAACACCGGACCACCGCCCGAGATGAACTGGGTAAAGGCCGGGAACCGGATTTCAGGGTTGATGAAGATAACGCCAACCACCAAGGCGCCAAACACGCCGATCTTCAGGAAGCTGGACAGATACCCGCGCGGGGTCAGCAGCAGCCAAACCGGCAAGGTGCTGGCGAAGAAAGCGTAGATGGGCAGCAACAGACTGACCGTTTCATGATGCAGGGTCAGGAAATCACCCAGCCAGGTGCCTTGCAGATAGGGGCCAACCAGGACCGACCCCATGATGGCGGCCAGACCCACATAGGTGGCACCCTTGGCATTGCCGGTGATGCGTTCATAAAGGCCAACGCCAATGGCGATGGGGATGGTCATGAACACGGCGAACGTGCCCCAGGCATTGCGTTCAAGCGCATGCACAACCACCATGGACAGACCAGCCATGGTAATGGTGATGATGAACAGCATGGCCAGACCCGTGCACCAGCCGGCGATCGGCCCCAATTCCGCCTTGGCCACTTCCGACAGCGATTGGCCCTTATGCTTCATCGAGGCGAACAGCACCACGGTATCGTGGACCGCGCCGCCGATGACACAGCCGATCAGCAACCAAAGAAAGCCAGGGAAATAGCCGAATTGCGCGGCCAGAACCGGCCCCACCAGCGGACCGGCGGCAGCGATGGCAGCAAAATGTTGCCCGGCATTCACCCACTTCTTGGTAGGCACATAGTTGCGCCCGTCCTGAAGCTCGTGGGACGGAGTGACTTGGGAATCGTCGGCACGCAACACCTTGCGGACAAAGAACACGCCGTAAAAGCGGTAGCAGATGGCAAGGATGCAGAGCGTGGCGATCACAAAGGTTAAGGCGTGTGCCATGATTGCTCTCCTCCAGAAAACTGAGGAGAGCTTAGCCCCGCTGGAACCAGCTTGGTGGACAGGCTGGGGGAACGGTCGAATCAGAGGCGTGAGCGGTAAAAGATCAGGGGTCAGTGGTCATACCAGAGACGCCAAGATCATGGTCGGATGACGTCAGAATTCCCCGGACGCACGGAAAAGCGAAATAATTTCAGAAACATCCCGGCCACCGGCCGAGGCAGAAAATGCAGCAGACCCAACCCCCAAGCCAAGGGGGCGGGAAAGGCCAGCTTAGCCCGGTTGGCCGCCATGGCTTTCAGGATCATCGCCGCCGCCCGGTCCGCCGACACCATCAGGGGACGGCCTCCAACGATCCGGGCGCTCATGGGGGTATCCACATATCCCGGACAAATCACCGTGACACTGACACCATGGGGCCGCAAATATCCCCCCAAGGCTTGACCATAAGCGTGAACCGCCGCCTTGCTGGCACTGTAAGCCGGGGAAAAAGGCAATCCGTAAAGCCCGGCCAGTGACCCAATCAGGCACACCCGGCCCCGGCCCCGCGCCATCATGGGAGCGACCATGGGGGCGACCACATTGATGACACCACCGGCATTCACCGCCAGGACCTGCCGGGCTTCCCCGTCATCTTCCGGCGATCCGTCGGGACGGATGCCGCTGGACAGGCCGGCATTGGCGATCACCGCATCCAAGGGGGTGTGCCGGTCGGCGGACAACACCCAATCCCGTGCCGCCGTACCATCGGTAATATCAAAAACGGCAGTATGGACTTGGGCGCCACGCTCGCGGCATTGCCGGGCCACCCGGTCAAGCCGGTCCACAGCCCGCCCAGACAGAAACAAGGTGACCCCAGGCGCCGCGCAGGCCACAGCCAAAGCCGCGCCAAGGCCACCCGTGGCCCCGGTGATGGCGATGGAAGATCCGATTGTCATCATTGCCCCCGCACCTTGGCCAAGGTCGGATTTATCCGCACCCCATCAGTCCTTGACCAGCGGCGGCAAAGGCAAGGGTGCGGCCAAAAGCAGCATTCCGGCGGTCCGTTCCGGGTGCAGGCGCAAGGAAACCGGAACCTTGTCCCGTTCGGTAAAGCCCAAGGCACCATACATGGACAAGGCAGGCTGATTATCCGCCCAGGCATGCAGGCTGATACTGCTTAATCCTTCTTCCACCGCCAGATCGGCGCAAAATTGCACCAATAACGATCCCAAGCCCCGGCCACGGGCCTCGTCACTGACCAGCAGGGTGTTGAGATACCAGGAATCATCAATCTTGCTGTCGAACAAAGCCTGCAACGGCTTGATCCGCCGGGACGGGACCAGATTTTTCAGCAATGGATGCAAGCCATAATCACTGGATGGATAGCCCAAGGCCATCCCCATGACCCGGCCATCATACTCCGCCAGGATCGCCCGCTGTGCATTCAGCGGCGAATCCTCGCTTTTCACAGCCATGCGGACAAATTGGACCGCACCAACTCCGGGGATGATGCCATCCAGCATGGATTGAAACAGACCATCACCCGCCGCGATGATGAAATCCGCGATGATGGAACTGTCCGCCTCTTCCCCCAGTCGAAAATCAAAATCCATGACTGTCCCCCCCCTGATGCCGTCCTTTTATCCACATCCCCCCTTGCCGCCACCGCCGCAGCCATGGGTAGGGGGTGGGGGCGGATTTTCCGCCGGGTTTCGGGACAGACCCGCCGCATCCAACTGGGCCAGGTAATCGGCCCAGATACGGTCCTGGTTTTCACCCAGAGCATAAAGATAATCCCAGGTGTACAGGCCGGAATCGTGCAGATCGTCAAAACCTATCTTGATGGCGTAATTGCCCACCGGCTCCACGGCGATGATGCCCACATGCTGACGACCGGCCACTAATTTCTTATCCGCCGGGCTGTGGCCCTGCACTTCCGCCGATGGGCTTTCCACCCGCAGCAATTCCGCGCTCAGGCGGAAGCATTTTCCATCTTCAAAGGTCAGTTCGATCAGACGATCAGCCTTTTTGACTTTGATTTCTTCCAAGGAATGGCGATTGCCGAACTGGGTCATGCATGATCCCCTTCGGTCAGCGTCCGAGCTTCGTCGGGCAGCATGATGGGAATACCGTCACGGATGGGATAGGCCAGGCCCGCCTGATCATCCACCAATTCATTGCGCTGGGCATCATAACGCAAAGGGGCATGAGTGCCGGGCGCCCGCAGGATTTCCAGCAATTTCGGATCAATGCCGGGAACGCGCTCGCTCATTGCTTCGTCTCCTAATGTAAAACGCTGCCACCGGTTTCGCTCAGCAACGCCATCTCGAACATGGCCCCCATCAGCCGCGCCCGGTCCAGCACGGTGGGCGATTCCAGCAAGGCTTGCTTTTCTTCCGGCGATAATGGCGCCGCCATGGCCAGGGTGTTGACCAATTCGGCGTCACCGATAGCACTTAATTTGCTGGTGTCGATGCCGATGCCGCGATGGGACATATAACCAACCACCGATGACATCAACTTTTCCCGGTCCAGACCAGTCTGGTTTTCCGGCTGGCGGTCATGGAGAAACTGGCTGTAATCGGCGGACACCCGGCGATATCCCTGGCGCCCCTCTTCTTCCCCCGACAGGCGGAATCGGTTCAGCCCCAAGGCGGTGATCAGATAGCGGCCCTCTGACGCCTCGCCAAAAGCGACAATGCGGGCGGCGATACCCACATTGCGCAATCCCGCCACCGTCGTCGCCTGCGCCAAGGCCCCTTCGGCCTGGGGCTGGACCAGGGCGAACAGCCGCCCCTGGCCCAAGGCATCATCGGTCATGGCCAGATAGCGGGGTTCGAACACAGTCAGGGAAATACGGGCATTGGGCAGCAGCAGCGCGCCCGAAACCGCGAAGACCGGCAGAACCGTCGGTAACCCCGCCTCCATCTGTCTCTCCCTTCCTGCCGTTTCGGCCCGGTCGCGATGCTTTAGGAAAAGATCAGGGATGACAGCCGCCGCCGCCCGGTCAGGGTCAGAGGATGGCTTGGTCCCAAGGCATCAAACACTTTCACCAATTGCTTGCGGGCACCGTCATCATTCCAGGCCCGGTCACGACGGAACAGTTCCAGCAACTCGTCCATGGACGCTTCGGTTTCGCCATCAGCGTAATAGGCCAAGGCCAGATCGAAGCGGGCCTGATGGTCATTAGCGTCCAAAGCCAGCCGACGGCGGTATTCCGCCGATTGGGCCGATGCACGGGCGGCGGTTTCCCGCAATTCCAAAGCGGTCCGGGCCGCAGCCATATCCGGGTGCTTGGCGGTTTCGTCTTCGGCGCCATCCAGGATCTGGCGCGCGGTTTCGACATCACCAGCGGCCAGCATGCACCGGGCTAAACCGGCGATGGCCGGGGCGTTGGCTGCTTCCTCGCCCAGCACCTGCTGGTACAGATCGACCGCGTTTTGCAGATCGCCGCTGTCCAAAGCCTGACGTGCCGCATCCAAAAGCTCGGCCACCGGAATGGATTGGGCGTCATCCCCGATCAGACGCTTCAAAAAGGCGCGGATCTGACTTTCCGGCAAGGCGCCGGTAAAGGCATCCACCGGGCGGCCATTCTTGAACGCATAGACGGTGGGAACCGATTGCACCCGCAACTGGGCCGCCAATTCCTGGTTTTTATCCACGTCAATCTTGACCATGCGCACGGCGCCGCGCAGTTCCCGCACCACCTTTTCCAAGGTGGGACCAAGCTGTTTGCATGGGCCACACCAAGTGGCCCAGAAATCAACGATCACCGGGGTCTGCATCGATGCTTCCATCACATCGGCGACAAAACCGGCGGAAGAACCGTCCTTGATCAGGTCGCTGGTGGCACCGATCGTTCCCGCCCCGGCCTTGCCGGCGGAAGACGGCGCCTTGGCGCCGGAACCAATAAGAAAGTCCATGGGCATGACGTCCAGCTTGGATTACGACCAGCAATAGATGGACTGTCCACGCCCGGCTGGCAAGTGCAAAGCCAGCATGATTTTCCCACTCTTCGACCCAGGGCCGCAATTTTTTCAGAAAAAAGTCTTGCAGAGCGCCAGAATTTTCGTACTATCCGGGCCTCCAACGCATTCCATGTGTTGGGCGCCAGGAAGCGGGCGTAGCTCAGGGGTAGAGCACAACCTTGCCAAGGTTGGGGTCGAGGGTTCGAATCCCTTCGCCCGCTCCAAATTTCACAACGATGATATGACGATTGATACAGGGGCCGTAGCCCTTGGCGTCTTTGCGTCGTTTTTGGCGTCTGTATCTCATACCAACGACCGGATGGCCGCGCCCGGCGAGGGCTGGACAACGGTCAATTCATTGGCCGGTTGATATCGTCTATCGTCCCGTTACCGGAAGGTCACGGTTTCCAATGCCCGTGCCTTGCGTCCTTCGGACCAAGTAACCGGAGAGGATGGCGCCGTGGCGGCAGAGCCAAGGGTAGTCCCTTCCCCCGCCGATAATTCCACCGTCCCAAGGCTGTTGCGGACTTCGACCCGGCCATCCTGAACCAGAACACCGTAAACACCATCAATGGGACCACCCCAAAACGTGGTCCCGCGAATACCGATGGTCGCCACGGGTGTGATCACGCTGACTGAATCAGGGTGCGCTTTACCAATCGCCCCAGTCACAGCGCGAAACACACCGGCAGCCATCCGCATGGTGGCCGCTCCCTTCCCCCGCTCGGGTTCATAAACATACTCATCAATCGCCAATCGGGAGTTTTCACCCAAGATGATGTCGGTATCGTCCAACAGGCGCAATTGTGCCCTGGCATCCTGGCCGGTCACCACCTCTTCCCCAAAACGGATCGTATCGCCCTGGGCCAGTGACCGCGACGGCACCCCCGGCATCACCGAATTGGCCTGGCCCTGCACCCGGACGGCCGTACCGATCACATCACCCAATTCCGCCGCCCAACACAGGGACGACACCATCAAAGCCAACGGCAGGGCCGCCAAGCCAGATAAACACCGAATGTGAGTCCACTTAGGCATGGCTATTCACCGATACATGCTGATCTCACTGATCGCCGCGTATCGGCGCGAATTCCACCGGAACCCAGGCGAACCCATCCTTATCTGCCCGCACATGGCCGATACCAGGGAAGGGAAGATGGGCACCCGCCACCCATAATGCCTGCCCAGACGCCAATTTAAAGATTTCCCGCCGGGTTTCCACCGCCTTGGCCTTATCGCTGTCAAACTCAATGGCAACATCGGGACGGGCGAATTGAACGGCGTGATTATGGACAATATCGCCCCAGACCAATAGGGATTGATCCGCCGATTGCAGCAAATAGCTGGTATGGCCGGGGGTATGGCCGGGACTGGAAACCGCCTTGATCCCCGGCAGCAGCACATCACCGGCGTCAAACACCGTCAGCCGACCCAAGGCGCGATATGGAGCAACCGCATCGTCAGCCATCTTGAAGAACGGCTTGGCGTCTTTGGGACTGGCGGCAGCAATTTTTGGATCCAGCCAATAGGCGGCTTCGGCGCGGGCCACCCGGATTTGAGCGTTGGGGAAAGCCATGCCGCCTTGGGCATTCAACAATCCCAAGGCATGATCAGGATGCAGATGGGTCAACAGAACCGTATCCACCTGGGCCGGGTCATAGCCGGAAGCCCGGATATTGTCCACCAAATGACCCAAGGTCGGGCCAAAAGCGGTAGCGGTTCCGGTATCGACCAAAACCAGATGATCGCCCGTATGAACCAGATAGGCATTCACCGCGGTTTGCAGGCCGGTGGCATATTTGGCCGCGAACATGCGAGCCAACAGGCTTTGCATATCCGTAGCGGAAATCGGACCGAACAATTCGGGTTTCAGATCAATATAGCCATCATACAAGGCGGTGATTTCGAACCCGCCCAAGGCAAATCGATAAAATCCCGGAACCTGGCTTTTCTGCTGGGCAGGCACCGGGGGGGCAGCCAGGGCCGGGGCAGGCAGGGCGGCGGATGTAACCGCCGCCGCCATCAAGGCGCCGCCGAACATGGAAAAAACAGTCTTGATCATGTGCGTGTCCTTATGGCAATTCAGCCTGCTAATTTATGAGTGGTGAAACGCCCGGTCAGGCTCCACAGCACTTTTTATATTTTTTCCCCGAACCACAGGGGCATGGATCGTTCCGCCCCACCTTTTCGGTGACCCGCTGGGCCGGGCGCGGGTTCAGAACCCCATCCACATACAGCCAACGACCGTCTTCCTGGCGAAAGCTGGCCAATTCATGATGGGCATAAACCTTGCCTCGGAATTTGTAATTGGCGACGAATTCCACCGTATGGGGGGCATCATCGCTGGTTTGGATGGACCGCACCTCCAAACCGCGCCATTCAGCTTCCTTGACCCAGGTTTCGGTTTCCGCCGGGTCATAATCTTCCCGCGCTTCCGGCGCCAAGGTGGAATCGATATAAGCCAGATCAGCCCGGACAAAGGCGGTATAACGCGACCGCATCAGGGCTTCAGCACTGGGAGCCGACTGACCAGCCAATAACGGACCACAACATTCGTCGTAACTACGGCCCGAGCCGCAGGGGCAAGCACTCATTTTCTTCAGTCCCATGATGTCGGGCCATCGGCCCGGTGATACCGGGCCAAATTACCCGGCGGATCAGAATTGAACCAAATTGGAAAACAGCACCATGCCGGCGACGGTCACCGCGACAAAAGTGCCAGCTACCCCCAACAGGAACAGAACATTTCCCAATGTGGGCAAGGGAAACATGCGGTGTTCACGGACCCGCCGTTCCTTGGACCGCCGTTCCACCCCCCCCACGACGGTCAGAAAAAAGCGTCGGCCAACAAAGGGAATGGTCAGGCGGATATTGATGGGATGACGCCGCCAGCTTACCGGCTTGACGGCGGAATAAAGGGCGGCGCGTTGCGCTTCGGTGAAAGTCGCCGCCACATCGGGCGGTATCCTGTCCATCAGCGTTTCCAGCGCGTTATCGCTCGACATGACCTCTTGCTCCCCCAGGCACATCAACGGCGAAACAGGCGGGATAATCCCCTTATCCCGCTTTTCATCCGATCACGATGATCCGCCGCTCAAACGCGACAATATATCATCCAATTGTTCCAAATTGCCGTAATGGATGGTCAGGGTACCACCCTTGCCCAAGGTTTGGATATCCACCCGCACCCCTAATATCTGGGCCAACTCCCGTTCCAGGGCGGTGATATCCGCATCCTTGGCGGCAGCGGCAGAGCGCATGCCACCGCCTTGGGCCGTTTTTCCCTTTCCTTCGCCACTGGCCAGCTTTTCCGTCTGGCGGACATTCAGTTGCTTATCCACCACCTCTTTGGCCAGGGCAACCGGATCATCCGCAGTCAGCAAGGCACGGGCATGACCGGCTGACAGCTTTTTTTGTTCCACCATGTCTTTGATGGGGTCTGGCAGGGCCAGCAATCGCATCATATTGGCCACATGGCTGCGGGATTTCCCCACCGCCTTGGCCAATTCTTCCTGAGTATGGCTGAATTCCTCAACCAACCGGCGATAGCCTTCAGCTTCTTCCAAGGCGGACAAATCCTGACGTTGCAGGTTTTCCACCAAGGCGACTTCCAAAGCTTCCTTATCGGTCAGCTCGCGGATAATCACCGGCACATCATGCAATTGTGCCCGCTGTGCCGCCCGCCACCGCCGTTCGCCAGCGATGATTTCGTAATCGCCTTCCAGGGGACGAACCAGGATCGGCTGAAGAATGCCCTTTTCCCGAATGGATTCCACCAAATCGGCAATGGCGTCTTCGTCAAATTGACGGCGGGGCTGAAATTTTCCAGGCTTCAGCTGACCAATGGGCAAGGTCCGCAGACCACGGGGTAATGCCCCATCGTCGCTGGCCTTGTCCTTTTCCAGCACATTCACCGCAGCCGCATTGCTTTCGCCCAACAGGGCCGATAATCCCCGGCCCAAACTGCTTCGGCGTTTTTCCTCGGACACTTTACGATTACCCCACGGCTTTCAATTCACGTTCCCGCTTCAGCACTTCCGACGCCAAATGGATATAAGCCTCGGAACCGGCGCATTTCATGTCATAGATCAGCACTGGTTTGCCATGGGACGGCGCTTCCGACACTTTCACATTGCGTGGAATCACCGTTTTATAAACCTTGTCGCCAAAAAATTCCCGCACATCCGCGGCCACCATGTCGGACAAATTATTACGCTTGTCAAACATGGTCAGAACGATGCCTTGCAATTCCAAGGACGGATTCAGCCCTTGTTTGACCCGTTCAATGGTGCCGACCAGATGGCTGACCCCTTCCAGGGCAAAGAATTCGCATTGCAGCGGCACCATCACGGAATGGGCGGCAACCAAGGCATTGACGGTCAGCAAATTCAGGCTGGGGGGGCAATCAATCAGCACATAATCATATTGATTGCTAAGATCAGCCAGGGCATCGGCCAAACGCTGCTCGCGCCGGTCCATATCCACCAATTCCACTTCAGCGCCAGTCAAATCCAGACCGGACGGAATCAGGGACAAGCCGGGAATATCCGTGGATAGAACGGCTTCAGCGGGCGACGCCTCACCGATAAGGATGTGATAGGAATTGACGGCCCGTGCCCGCCGGTCAATGCCCAAACCGGTGCTGGCATTGCCCTGGGGGTCCAGATCAATAATCAATACCGACCGCTTGGCCGCCGCGATGGCGGTTGCCAGATTGATGGTTGTGGTGGTCTTGCCCACTCCGCCTTTTTGATTGGCGATGGCAATGATGCGGGCGCTGTCGGAAGAAGGCGCGATCTCGCTATTCCTAACCACGGCGAACCTCTTTCAGATGGAGGATTTGTCCAGACGGATCCGTGAGAGAGGCTATCCTCTCGGCGCTGATATTCCATTCTTTAGCGGCCTGGGTCAATTCGTCTTCACCCCCCCTGCCCTTTAGAAACAGGCAGTGGCCATTCGGCAACAGATGAGGTTCGGCCCAATCCAATAATTTCGCCAGTGGCGCCAGGGCGCGGGCCGTCACCACCTGGGCATCCAAGGGGGGAAGATGTTCGATGCGGGTGTTATGGATTGCCACCTGTGTCCGGGTAATCCGTGCGACTTCCCGCAGAAATGCGCATTTCCGGGCATCGCTTTCGATCAGATGGACATCGGCTACCCCCAGAATAGCCAAAACCATTCCCGGAAACCCGGCCCCACAGCCCATATCCACCAAACGCTGGGTATGGGGCGGCAAAAAAGGATAAAGCTGGGCGGAATCCAGCATATGCCGTTGCCAAATATGGGGAACCGTATCCGGTCCAACCAGATTGATGCGGCTTTGCCACTTCACCAGCAAATCCGCATAGGCTTGCAAGCGGTCCAGTGTTTCACGTGAAACACCGGTTCTTGCCTGGAAATCACTGGAGGTCATCGGTCCCCCCAAATGAACAAGCTGATCCTGAAAGGTCATTGATCTATCCATCAGGCGGCAGGACGCCGCTTCACATGAGCCAGCAGCGCCGTCAAGGCCGCCGGGGTAATGCCAGGAATACGGGACGCCGCCGCCAAACTTTCCGGCCGGGCCGATTTTAACTTCTGCCGCACTTCATTGGAAAGAGAACCGATGGAATCATAATCCAACTGCGGGGGCAGGCACAAATTTTCATCCCGGCGATAGGCTTGGATATCATGGTTTTGCCGCTGCAAATACGCCTGATAGGTCCCTTCAATCTGAATTTGTTCAGCGATATCCGCACCAATCCCGGCCAATTGCGGCCAAATTTGCGCCAGACGATCCAATGTCATATGGGGATAGCACAGCAAATCCCAAGCGCTGCGCATGACCCCATCCTGATTGACGTCCAATCCAGACTTGCGCAGATTGGTTGGCGATGCCGACAACCCCATCAGCAGTTGTTTTGCATCTGCCAGGGCCGCCGATTTGGTTCGGAAATGCATTGATCGTTCACTTCCGACACAGCCAACACTCTCGCCTTTGGCCGTCAAACGCAAATCCGCATTATCCGCCCGCAGGATAAGCCGATATTCCGCCCGCGACGTAAACATCCTATAGGGTTCATTGGTGCCCAAAGAGACAAGGTCATCGACCATGACTCCCATATAGGCATCGGCGCGATCAAGAATCAGCGGGTCATTTCCACCCACCAGACGGGCAGCGTTGACACCCGCCAACAATCCCTGGGCGCCTGCTTCTTCATATCCGGTGGTTCCGTTAATTTGACCGGCCAAAAACAGGCCCGGCAAAGCCAGAGTTTCCAATGACCGTTTCAACTGCCGGGGATCGGCAAAATCATATTCGATGGCATAGCCGGGACGCAAAATCGCGACTTTTTCCAGACCGGGAATGGTGTGGATCATCGCCTCTTGCACATCGGCAGGCAGTGACGTGGAAATCCCGTTGGGATAGACGGTGTGATCGTCCAAACCTTCCGGTTCCAGAAAAATCTGGTGCCGTTCCTTATCGGCAAAGCGGACAACCTTATCCTCGATCGACGGGCAATAACGTGGCCCCACACTTTGAATCTGCCCGGAATACATGGGCGCCCGATGCAGATTGTCCCGGATCAATGCATGGGTGCCCGCATGGGTATAGGTAATGCCACAGGCAATTTGCCGAGTGGTGATCCGATCGGTCAGATAAGAAAACGGCACTGGCGGATCGTCGCCGGGCTGCATTTCCAACGAAGCCCAATCAATGGTCCGCCCATCCAGACGGGCCGGCGTTCCAGTCTTCAGCCGACCCAAGGTCAGCCCTGCCCGCCTCAAAGCCGCGGACAGGCCATAGGATGGGGCATCCCCGATCCGGCCGGCAGCCCATTGCCGTTCGCCGCAATGAACCTTGCCATGCAGGAAGGTGCCGGTGGTCACTACCACCGCGCCAGCAGCCAAACGGCGGCCATCGGCAAGAACCACGCCCCTGACCCGGCCATCCTGAATGACCAAATCCTCGGCTGATCCCGCCATCAGGGTCAAATTATTCACCCGGTCCAATTCACGCCGCATGGCCTGGCGATACAAGGCGCGGTCGGCCTGGGCGCGGGGACCCTGGACGGCTGGTCCCTTGCTGCGGTTAAGGATGCGGAATTGGATGCCGGCCTGATCAATAACCCGCCCCATCAATCCATCCAGGGCGTCGATTTCGCGAACCAATTGCCCTTTGGCCAGACCACCAATGGCCGGATTACACGACATTTCGCCCAGGGTTTCCAAACGCTGGGTCAACAATATGGTGGCGGCCCCACAGCGGGCAGCGGCGGCGGCGGCCTCGCATCCGGCATGGCCACCGCCGATCACGATCACATCCGCCGTCAAATCCCAATCCTGTTGTTTCACGTGAAACACCTACTTGCCGATACAGAACTCACCAAATACCACATCCAGGATATCGTCCACATCTACCCGTCCGGCAATGCTGCCAACCTGCTGGGCGGCGGCCCGCAAATCTTCTGCGGCCAGTTCCACCAGATCAGCATGCTGAAAGCGCTGTAATGCCTGAACACAGGCCGCCAGAGCTTGACGATGACGGGCGCGGGTCAGGATAGGGGCCTCCCCCACACCGAACCCCTGGGCAATCCTGTGTTCCATCGCCGCCAGCAATGCATCCATCCCCTGTCCGTTCCGCACTGAAAGCGGAATGGCAGGATGTCCCTGGATATGGGACGGCACCGATTCCGATGCCATATCAATCTTGTTGATGACCACCAAAGCATTGTCATCCAGCATATCCAGGCTGGCCTGATCCCAGTGGGGAGCCTGAGTGACGTTGAAGACCACCAGCTTCAGATCAGCGGTTTCGGCACGGCCCAGGGCACGGCGAATTCCTTCGGCTTCCACCTCTTCCGCCTCATCACGCAGGCCAGCGGTATCAGCCAGCACCACAGGCCAGCCATGCAAATCCAAATGAACTTCGATCACATCACGGGTAGTTCCGGCCTGGGCTGATACGATGGCGGCATCACGCCCGGACAACCAATTCAGCAGGCTGGACTTTCCGGCATTCGGCGCCCCCAGGATCGCCACGTGAAACCCATCCCGCAACCGTTCCCCCCGTTGCCCCTGGGCCAGATGGGTTTCCATTTCGGTCACCAGGCCATCCACCAGGGGAATAACCTGGGTCAGGACATCGGCGGGAACCCCCTCTTCATCGGAAAAATCAATTCCGGCTTCCATCAGGGCCAAAGCCCGGATGACCCGCTTACGCCAATCTTCAGTCAGCCGCGACAAGCCGCCATCCAATTGCCGCAAGGCTTGACGCCTTTGCGCCGCAGTCTCTGAATCCACCAGATCGGCGATGGCCTCGGCTTCGGTCAGATCCAATTTTCCTGACAGAAAAGCCCGCTTGGAAAATTCCCCCGGACCGGCGGGACGCCCCCCCAATTCCACCAAGGCGGCGGATAGAGCCTGGGCAATGGCGCGACCGCCATGCACATGCAGTTCCACCACATCTTCACCCGTAAAGCTGCGGGGTGCGGGAAACCACAAGGCCAAAGCATCGTCCACATCTTCGCCACCATGACGCAGTCTGACCCTTTGGGCATGGCGGGGAACGGGTAAATCCGTGCGGCCAGACAAAGACAACAGCATGGACCCGGCATCAGGTCCCGACACCCGGAACACCGCCACCCCGGCACGACCAACGGCGCTGGCCAGGGCAAAAATCGTCTGGTCACCCATGGATTTTATTTCTTATCCCGTTTGACGCCACCGGCGGCAAATTGGGACCAGAACATTTTTTGCAACTGCTCCATCCCCTGCACCTGGGCAGGCAGCCATGTTTTCAGCATGGTTTCCGGTTCCATCGCCAATAGGCTTGCGGTCATGCGTTCCTGCACCTGTTTCATCAGGGCATCCTGCATGGGTTTCACATCGGGCAGTCCCAGAAAGGCCCGCGCCTCTTCCGGCGTGCAATCCACATCGACCGTGAATTTCATTTGTGATATCCCATGATTGAGAGCTGGCATCAGCGGTCCAAATTAAGCCTTGAAGCCAAAACGCGCAAGGGAACCGCCTTTATGACCAACCGGCTAACCGGCCAAACCAGTCCCTATCTTCGTCAGCACCAGCACAATCCGGTGGATTGGTGGCCATGGTCACCCGAAGCACTGGCCGAAGCCAAGGCCAGCAATCGCCCCATTTTGCTGTCCATCGGGTATGCCGCCTGTCACTGGTGCCATGTCATGGCCCATGAAAGCTTTGAAAACCCAAAAATCGCCCAGATCATGAACCGGGACTTCATCAACATCAAAGTCGACCGGGAAGAACGGCCGGATCTGGATGGCATTTATCAGCGGGCTTTGTCACTGACCGGGCAACAGGGCGGATGGCCGTTAACCATGTTCCTGACCCCCGATGGCTTTCCCTTTTGGGGCGGAACCTATTTCCCCCCCTTCAGCCGCTATGGACGACCGGGATTTGCCGATGTCCTGACATCCATTGCCCAAGGATGGAAAGACGACCCCGACGGCATCAGCCGGAACGTGGCAACGCTGGGGGCCGGGCTATCCCGTGCCGCCAATCCTCAAGGCGATGAAATACCGCTGACCTTGGACAATCTGGATCGCCAAGCCCTGGCCATGCTGGATTCCATTGATGACAGCTATGGCGGTCTGGTTGGCGCCCCCAAATTTCCCCAGCCCGAATTGTTCGGATTTCTTTGGCGAGCGGCCTTGCGCAATCGCGACGGCGGTTTGGTCCAAGCCGTCCTGCTGACCTTGGACAACATCTGCCAAGGCGGCATCTACGATCATTTGGGCGGCGGCTTCATGCGCTATGCCACGGATGAAATCTGGCTGGTCCCCCATTTCGAAAAAATGCTCTATGACAACGCCCAACTGATTGACCTGCTGACCCTGGCCTGGCAAGCCACGAAATCTCCCCTGTATCAGGCCCGGATCAATGAAACCGTGGCATGGCTGCTGCGGGACATGACTGCCGAACATGGAGCCTTTGCCGCCACCCTGGATGCCGATTCCGAGGGAGAGGAAGGCAAGTTCTATGTCTGGGGGGCCGATGAAATCGAAGGCATTCTGGGGAGCCAGGATGCCCGCCTGTTCAGCGACCATTACGATATCAATCGCCATGGAAATTGGGACGGCCACAACATCCTGCGCCGTCTGACCCCCCTGCCCCAATACCAGAAAGCACAATCCCAAGAGGTGGAAGACCATCTGGGCCAATTACGCCAACGTCTATGGCAAAGCCGGGAAAGCCGAATTCATCCAGGCCGTGATGACAAGATATTGGCCGATTGGAATGGGATGATGATCAGCGCCCTGGCTCGGGCCGGTGCGGTTTTTGATCAACCGGCCTGGATTGATGCGGCCAAGATCGCCTTTGATGCCATTCTGAACCATTTGTCCCTGGCCGATGGCCGACTGGCCCATAGCTATTGCCAAGGACGGCACGGGGGCTTGTGCCTGGTGGACGATCTGGCCCAAATGATCCGTGCGGCCTTGACCCTGCTGGAAATCACCCAAGACAACCGCTATCTCACCTTGGCTCTGGGATGGCTGGATGCCGCCGACCGCCATTATTGGGACGATGCCGGGGCCGGGTATTTCCAAAGCGCCGATGATGCTGGTGATGTGATTCAGCGCATGAAACCCTATCACGACGGCGCAACACCATCGGCCAATGGGGTGATGGTGGATAATCTGGCCCGCCTGGCGCTGATCACCGGCACGGCCGAGCATGCGCAACGGGCTGACCGTATCCTGGCCGCCTTTTCATCCCCCTTGGTTCGCCATGGTCCATCCATGGCCGCCATGGCAAATGCCCTGGCACGCCATTTAACCGCTGCCCAGGTGATGATTGTCGGCCCGGATGGTCCAGAGCGTCAGGCGTTGCTTAACGCCGCCAGACGCTCTCCCTGGCCCGATCTGATGATCATGACGGATGAGGGTATACCCCTGCCCTTCGATCATCCTGCCACCGGGAAAAGCGCGGTGAATGGAAAGGCAGCGGCCTATATCTGTCTGAACAGATCCTGTCAGCCCGCCATCACCGATGCGGACATTCTGGCGCAGGCCCTGCACGTTTCCCTTCCCCAGCACGGATAATTCCATGTCCTGCCTTAGCTATAACAGCCCCGTCGGTCCCCTGACCATTTTCACCGAAGACGATGCCATCGTCGCCCTGGAATGGGGCTGGCCACCCATTCCACCCGATGACAACGATGCGTTCCTGGATCGCATCCGCGACCAATTGGATGGGTATTTTGCCGGAAACGGACAGGATTTCGATCTTCCCTGTCATCCTGCCGGCACCGCATTTCAGAAATCGGTCTGGCGGATCATGAGCGCCATTCCTTTGGGACAGACCCGCACCTATGGCGATGTGGCCGCCGAATTGGGCAGCAGCCCCCGTGCGGTCGGCAGCGCCTGCGGCAGAAACCCCATTCCCATCATCATTCCCTGCCATCGGATTCTATCGGCCAATGGCGGATTGGGCGGCTATTCCGGGATTGATGGAATTGAAACCAAGCAGTTTTTGCTTGCCCTGGAAGGAGCCAGATAGAAAGGACCATATCCTGTTGATCCATCTGTGCCATTCAGCAAAAACGAAATAGAATGATCGGGGATGGCAGGATCAACTTTTACGTCGGGAGAAACCGATGACCCGCGAACAGCGCAAACGCCTAAGGCTGATGGTGAATGGCGCTTCCACCGCCTGGATTTTACTGGTGGGTATGCTGATGTACCTGACCCTGCCCGAAGGCGCCATCGAGCATCACAATTCCTCGCTGGTGAAGGAAAAGATGGATGCCCAGTGCAATGGCGAATTTCGCGACAAATATGATTGCAAGGAAAGCATCATCATCCAAAGCGGCCGCGAGACGTTCTGGCTGTTGTCATTCCGCTTTCTGGTCGTGATTTTGCCGCCTTTGGCCGGGACGTTCTGGCTTTCATCCTATCTGCGCCGCCATCCGGTCGCCCTGGCCGCGGAAGAGCCGCCGACCCATACCGAGGACCCCGGTTGGAAAAATCGCGCCCAGCAGCACGTCAATACGACGTCACCGGAGCAGGCCGCCCAGGCGCTGCATATCCCGAAAGCGGAGCTTCCACCCATCGTGCAGCCCCGCACCCCCGGTGGACGGACGACGCTGAACGATATTGCCCCATTGGATGATTGGACTGCCCGCGGTCATGATCCGGGGCATAAACCCCAGCATCCCAAATCATAAAAAATGACGCCGGGTTTTGGTTTAGAGCGTATTTCGACCGCATTGGGTCGGAAATACGCGATCAAGCCTGCGCGGCGTTGAGCGGCCACGGGACGTGGCGGCCGCAGGCAAGAATAAGAGCTGATTTCGATTGGTCGAAATCAGCTCTAAGACCGGGCGTCACCGAAAAAATCAGAATATAAAAAGGGGAGAGTGGTCATCCACTCTCCCCTTTTTGTCAGGAATTCATCGCTTCGAAGAAATCATTGTTGTTCTTCGAATGCTTCAGCTTGTCCACCAGGAATTCCATGGCGTCAACCACGCCCATGGGCATCAGGATGCGGCGCAAGACCCACATCTTGGACAGAACCCCCTTATCCACCAGCAATTCTTCCTTGCGGGTGCCTGAACGGGTGATGTCAATCGCCGGGAAAGTGCGCTTATCGCTCAGCTTGCGATCCAGAATGATTTCAGAGTTACCGGTACCCTTGAACTCTTCGAAAATCACTTCATCCATGCGGCTGCCGGTATCAATCAAGGCGGTGGCGATGATGGTCAGCGACCCACCTTCCTCGATATTACGGGCGGCACCAAAGAACCGCTTCGGCCGTTGCAGCGCATTGGCGTCCACACCGCCGGTCAGCACCTTGCCCGAGCTGGGAACCACGGTGTTGTAAGCGCGGGCCAGACGGGTGATGGAATCCAGCAAGATGACCACATCGCGCTTGTGTTCGACCAGACGCTTGGCCTTTTCCAGCACCATTTCAGTCACCTGAACGTGCCGCGAGGCCGGTTCGTCAAAGGTGGAGCTGATCACCTCGCCCCGGACGGAGCGGGCCATATCGGTCACTTCTTCCGGCCGTTCGTCGATCAACAACACGATCAGATAGACGTCAGGCTGATTGGCGGCAATGGCGTGAGCCAGATTTTGCAGCATCACCGTCTTGCCGGTACGCGGCGGCGCGACGATCAGGGCGCGTTGCCCCTTGCCCAAGGGCGCCACCAAATCAATGACCCGGGTGGTCAAATCCTTTTTGGTGGGATCTTCCAACTCCAGCTTCAGCTTTTCGTCAGGATAAAGCGGGGTCAGATTGTCGAAATTAATGCGATGCCGCACATTCTCCGGCGGCTCGAAATTAATGGCATTCACCTTCAGCAAGGCGAAATAGCGTTCACCATCCTTGGGAGAACGGATCTGCCCTTCCACCGTGTCGCCGGTCCGCAGGCCAAAACGGCGCACCTGGCTGGGGCTGACATAGATGTCGTCCGGGCCGGGAAGGTAGTTGGCTTCGGGCGAGCGCAGGAAACCGAACCCGTCTTGCAGGATCTCCAGCACCCCATCGCCATAGATGGGGGTATCGTTATCGGCCAACTGCTTCAGGATGGCGAACATCATATCCTGTTTGCGCAGCGTGCTGGCATTCTCGATCTGCAATTCCTCGGCAAAGGCAAGCAGTTCCGCCGGGGTTTTTTTCTTGAGTTCCTGAAGATGCATGCGGGGAGTGTCCGTCTCGCTGCTCGCGCGTACTCGCTATGGACGAGTCCCGAATTTGCTTCGGGTCCGGGAAACCGGCGCGGGTGTGACGATCTGCGATGAGTGGGTTTGTGGGATTCGCGGCGATTTCTTGCCGCCGCTGGTTTGGTCAGCTTTAGCCAATGCAAGCCCGTCTGTCAAACGTCAAATTCAGAAGGGCTTGGTGATCACCAGGATGACAATGACGATCATCAGCAAAGTGGGTACTTCATTGGCAACACGGAAAAAACGGCTGGTTCTGGAATTGCGGTCCGTCGCGAAATCACGATACCACCGCACCATCATATGGTGGGCGATGGTCATTAGAACCACTAAAGTCAGTTTCACGTGAAACCATCCGTCGTGGAAAAGCCCACCGGACACCGCCATGGTCAGCCCCGCGGCCCAGGCAACGATAGAGGCCGGAAACATGATGGCCCGCAAGAGACGGCGTTCCATCACCTTGAATGTTTCACTGGCGGCCGATCCCACATCCACCGAACAATGGTAGACGAACAGACGGGGTAGATAGAGCAGACCAGCCATCCATGAAATCACGGCGATAACGTGTAGTGCCTTGATCCACAGATATAATTCGCCGTTCATGCTTCCTCCTTGAACAGGCAGCGGCATCCCGACATGGTGCAATTATCCTTGGGAAGTTTCCTGATTGCGTCTTGAACCATCTGGGTCATGCCTTGAATGAAGGCCGGGTGATGACCGATGGCGGCAACCCGGACATAAGCGGGAATACCCAATTCTTCAGCTCGATGGCGGTATTCTATATCCAGTTCCACCAAGGTTTCCGAATGTTCGGAAACAAAGGCGATGGGAACCACTACCACGGGTACCTTGTCCTCGGCGGCGCGGGTTAATTCATCTTCGATGGATGGTCCGATCCATTTCAGCGGCCCGACCCGGCTTTGATAGCAGACCACCCAATCCAGCTTATCCAAATTCATGGCATCCGCCACCGAACGGGCTGTTTGCGCCACGTGCAAGGGATAGGGATCGCCCTTATCCACCACGCGCTGGGGCAGGCCATGGGCCGAAAACAAGATGCGGGGCCGTCCGCTTCTGGATGCCTGCTTCCAGCCGTCCAGGGTCAATTGGGCAAATGCCTGGACCAATCCGGGATCGCGGGGATAGCAGCATAATGTGCTGGTCGGGACCTGCCAATCGTGGCTTTCCGCCAAATTCCGCCATTCCCGCAGGGATGACCGGCTGGTTGCCGTGGAAAATTGCGGATAAAGCGGCAACAAAACCACATGATCGGCCCCCCAATCGCGGGCATGACGCATGGCCTCTTCCGCAAAGGGATGCCAATAGCGCATGGCCACGAAAACCCGATAATCGTCCCCCAAGCTTTGTTCCAATGCCTTCGCCTGTTTCCAGGTTTCTTCCACCAGGGGCGATTTCCCCCCCAATTTGGCATAGATGTCCCTGGCTACAGGTGCCCGCCGACGGGAAATGAATTTGGCCAAAGCCCATCGGATCGGGGTGGGAGCACCAATGATGGCAGGATCGTTGAACAGGTTGAAAAGAAAAGGTTCAACCGCATCCAGACTGTCCGGTCCGCCCATGTTGAACAGAATGACGGCGGTTTTGCTCATGGGAATCAGCCTTGCCAGGATGTCAGGATGGCCGCCAGCTTGGCGACATGTTCGGGCGGTGTGGGCGGGATGATCCCATGGCCCAGATTGAAGATGAATGGGCCTTTCCCCAGGGTTTTCAAGATATGGGTGACATTGGCATCCAATTTTTCACCGCCTGCGACCAGCAAGATGGGGTCCAAATTCCCCTGGACGGTGCAAAGCGGTTGCAGGACTTGCGCGGCCCAATCCAGTGGAACCGAACTATCCAGACTGACCCCGTCCACTTTGGTTTCCCGCACGTAATCAGCGTATAAAACACCGGCGCCACGAGGAAATCCGATAACTGGAATCCCTGGGCGCTCGCTATGGATGCGTTCGACCAATTGTCTGGTCGGTTCGATAACCCAGCGGCGGAATTCGGCTTCCGGCAGGGCCCCAGCCCAGGTGTCAAAAATCTGGATGGCTTCGGCACCATGGTCGATTTGGCGGATCAGATAATCGCCGGTAGCCTGGGTCAAAAGATCCATCAGGGCTTTGAAAACTGATGGTTGAGTCCACATCAGCGTTTTGGCGTGGGCGAAGTCCTTGGACCCCTTGCCTTCGATCATGTAGGTGGCCACGGTCCATGGTGCCCCGGAAAAGCCGATCAGCGCGGTCTGTTCCGGGATTGCTTTCGCCAGATTGGCTACGGTCCGGTAAACCGGGTCGAGGTGCTGGTGCAGGCCCGAAATATCAAGACCGCTCAGATCACTTGCCGAGCGAATGGGTGTCAATACCGGACCTTCGCCTTCGCGGAAGGCAACCTGTTGCCCCAATGCGTTTGGAACCACCAGGATATCGGAAAACAGGATTGCCGCGCTGAAGCCATAGCGCCGAAGCGGCTGTAGCGTTACCTCCGTCGCCAGGGCGGGATTGTAACACAGATCGAGGAAGCTGCCGGCGGCAGCTCTGGTTTCCCGGTATTCCGGCAAATAGCGGCCAGCCTGGCGCATGAGCCAGAATGGGGGCTTGGTTTGGGTTTCACCGGCTAGGGCGCGAAGAAATGGCTTTTGGGGGTGGCTGGTCACGGACGATCTCGGTCATGAGAGAGGCACAAATTCATACTAGGTTTGAGGTAAGGATAAAAGTGGTTGAGGTTTGTGGGTGCCTGTGGATAACGGGGATTGGACTTTGTCCCGATTCCATCCACAGGGCTATCCAGAGTCAGGGTTTTTGGTGGAACAGTCTGTGGAAAACTTGGTGGATTCCCATGAAATCCGGGCTGTTTGGCGTCTTGTTGGTTTTTGGGAAAGCGGATGCCTGAAGGGATGATTCACGCTATTGTCGATGTGCTTGGTGATTCCATACCCAGCCGGGTGAATCACCGGGTAAGATCAGGGTCAACGGGGGGTGATTTTTGCCTTTTCCCGTCGACCCCCTGGTTATCCCCAGTTTTAGACAGTGATCCACAGCCCCATGCGTAGCTTTCATCTTCATCTGGTTTCCGATGCCACGGGCGAAACCATCACGTCGGTCACCCGCGCCTGTATGGTGCAATTCGAAGGCGTTCAGGCCATCCAGCACAATTGGTGGCTGGTGCGTGGACAAGGTCAGGTCGAACGGGTGATCACTGGGATCGAAGCCAATCCCGGCATTGTTCTGTTCACCTTGGTTGATACCGGCGTACGTGGTTTGCTGGAGGAAGCCTGCCGTCGGCTGCATGTTCCTTGCATTCCGTTGTTGGACCCGGTGATGGGGGCTTTGGCCAGCTATCTGGGGGTGGAAATGCATGCCACGCCGGGGCGGCAATATCAGTTGGATGCCGAATATTTTGCCCGCATTGATGCCATGCAATTCACGCTGGCCCATGATGACGGGCAATTATTGGAAGACGCGGATAATGCCGACATCATCGTGGTGGGGGTGTCGCGGACATCCAAGACCCCGACCTGCATGTATCTGGCCAATCGCGGCTATAAATGCGCCAATTATCCCTTGGTGCCCCATGTCCCGCTGCCGACCGAATTGGAAAATGTCCGCAGGCCCCTGGTGGTCGGGCTGACCAAGGACCCGAAAAGCCTGTCGGATATCCGGCGTGCTCGTCTGCGTTTCCTCAATCATGACGAGGAATCGGATTACGCTCAGTTTGAAAAAGTCCGTGACGAAGTATCATTGGCCCGTCGTCTGTTTGCTCGGCATGGCTGGCCCGTAGTGGATGTTACCCGCCGTTCCATCGAAGAGGCATCGGCCACCATCATTCAGCTTCATGGCCAACATGTTGCCAAGCTGGAAGGGGCAAAGGCCGACGCCAACCGCCAGGAAGGATAAGTCCATGATTGTTTTGGCATCAGGGTCGGCGGCCCGTCAGGGCATGTTGCGTCAGGCCGGGGTAAGTTTTGACGTGCATGTGGCTCCCGTGGACGAAGACGGCATCAAAAGCGCTTTGCGTCAGGAAGGCGCGGATGCCAGCCAGACAGCGGAAACCCTGGCCGAGGTCAAGGCCCTGCGGGTCAGCCTGAATTATCCGGGGCGGATCGTTATTGGCGCTGATCAGATGTTGGATTGTCAGGGCCAATGGTTTGATAAACCCGCGAATTTGGCCGCCGCCGCTGGCCAGTTGAAAAGTTTGCGCGGGCAAACCCATCATTTGCACAGTGCGGTGGTGGCGGTGCGGGATGGCCAAAGATTGTGGCACTACCGCGATCGGGCCACTTTGACCATGCGGAATTTTTCCGACGATTTTCTAGCCACCTATCTGGATCGCGCCGGTGATGCCGTGCTGTCATCGGTTGGGGCTTATCAGGTGGAAGGATTGGGGGCCCAGCTTTTCGCCGCCTGGATCGGTGATCATTTCACCATCCTGGGTATGCCGTTGCTGCCGCTTTTGGATTTCTTGCGCGAGAATGGAGAATTGTCCCAATGACCATTTCCGGTAAGGCACGGTTGGCCGGTGTTATCGGCTGGCCGGTCGGGCATTCCCGTTCCCCCCGGCTGCATGGGTTCTGGCTGGATCAATTGGGAATTGACGGTGCTTATGTGCCCCTGGCGGTGCGTCCCGAGGATTTGGAGCATGTTTTGACCGCCCTGCCCCGCATGGGATTTTCCGGGGTCAATCTGACCGTGCCGCACAAGGAAGCCGCTTTGCGTGTGGTGGATGATGTGGACCCGGTGGCCCGGCGGATTGGTGCCGTGAATACGGTGATCGTGCGTCCCGATGGGACATTGTTGGGCCAGAATACCGATGCATTCGGTTTTTTGGAAAATCTGCGCCGGGGTGCCAGCCAATGGCAGCCGGTCCAAGGCCCTGCCGTGGTTCTGGGGGCGGGAGGGGCCGCCCGGGCTGTCTGTGCCGCCCTGGTGGATGCCGGGGTTCCTGAAATCCGGCTGGTCAACCGGTCGGTGGAACGGGCGGCGCAATTGGCCATGGATGTGGGCGGTCCCATCCGGGTGCTGGGCTGGGATCAGGTTGGCTATGCCCAGCACGAAGCCGCCTTGCTGGTGAACACCACGACCTTGGGAATGACCGGACAGCCGGGTCTGGATTTGGATTTGTCGCCTTTGCCAACCCAGGCAGTGGTGAATGACATTGTCTACGCCCCGCTGGAAACCGTCCTGTTGGCCGCCGCCAAAGCCCGTGGCAACCAAGTGGTGGATGGGTTGGGAATGTTGTTGTGGCAAGGCGTACCGGGATTTGCCGCCTGGTTCGGCATCCGTCCCGACGTCACGGATGATCTGCGTCAATTCGTTTTGGCGGGCTGAGTGATGAAAATTCTGGGCCTGACGGGGTCCATCGGCATGGGGAAAAGCACAGCCTCCGCCATGGTGCGGCGGCTTGGCGTGCCCGTTCATGATGCCGATGCCACGGTTCATCGGCTGATGGCAGTCAGGGGGCGGGCAGTTCCTGCCATCGCGGCGGCCTTTCCCGGCGTGGTTCGGGATGGGGCGGTGAACCGCCGGGCCTTGGGGGCGGTGGTCTTCGCTGATCCCAAGGCTCTGCGTCGGCTCGAAGCCATTTTGCATCCATTGGTGCACCAGGATGAACAGGTGTTTTTACGCCGTTGTGCCCGGCGCCGAAGTGGCATCGTTGCCTTGGACGTTCCTTTGTTGTTGGAAACCGGCGGGCAAAAACGCTGTGACCGGGTGGCGGTGGTGTCGTGCCCCGCCTTTTTACAGAAACAGCGGGTCTTGGCCAGACCGGGCATGACATCCCAGCGTCTGGCGGCGATTTTGTCCCAACAAATGCCGGATCAGGTAAAGCGGCGTTTGGCCCATGGAATTATCCCCACTGGCTGTGGCCGTGGGGTCACCTTGCGTCACTTGCAGCGGTTATTGAAAGATTTGGCGTCGGAACCGGCCCGGCTGTGGCCGCCTTGTCCACGCCCCCGTTATTCCGGTTCATCAGGATATACCCATGCGTGAGATCGTGCTTGATACCGAAACCACCGGCTTTGATCCCCATGCCGGTCATCGGATCGTTGAGATCGGGTGTGTGGAGTTGATTAATCATCTGCCCACGGGCGAGGTGTACCATCAATACGTCAACCCGGAACGGGACATGCCGGAAGAGGCATTCCGCGTCCATGGGTTATCCAACGAATTTTTGGCGGATAAGCCTGTTTTTGCCGAAATTGTCGGCGATTTCATGAGCTTTCTGGGGGATGCCCGGCTGGTCATCCACAATGCCGAATTCGATATGCGGTTCATCAACGCTGAAATCGGTAAATTGGGTTTTCCCGCCCTTCCCATGAGCCGGTCGCTGGATACCGTGGCCATGGCCCGCAAAAAATTTCCCGGCGCCCAGGCCAGTCTGGATGCTCTATGCCGTCGCTTTGACATTGATAACAGCAATCGCACTTTTCACGGTGCCTTGCTGGATGCTCAATTGCTGGCGGACGTGTATCTGGAACTGATCGGCGGGCGGCAGCCAGGATTTGAATTGGGGGCCACGGCCAATAAAGGAATACAGCAAGAACAAAGTGGTCAGGCCGCGCGGGCGGCGGAACGGACGCACCGTCCCGCGCGTCTTCATCAACCCGGCCCCGATGAATTGGCTGCACATCAGGCGTTCTTGGAAAAGAAAATCAAGAATGCCCTGTGGCTGAAGGATGATGTTCAGCCATCCTGATGCTTATTTTTCGTGCTCCAAAATCCCGGCGAATGGATTTCATCAGGATTTGGTTGAGCGCAATGGCGACATACCGGTTCCGCAAGTCGGAAATTCATGGAACCGGTATCAACTGGCTTCAGGAACCAGCCAATCCAGACGGGCTTTCCCGTCGGCTTCGGCCAGGACCTGGGCCAGCCACGGAAGCAATCGCCCCAAAGCCTCATCCAGTTTCCATGGTGGATTGATCAGAACCAGACCGCAACCATTCAACCGCCCACTGTCGGTGTCGGGGCGGCACAGCAATTCGGCCACTAAAGTCTTGGGTAATCCCAGCATGGTCAGGTCGGCATGAAACCGGTCGATGGGCGGGCGGTCCTTGATGGGATACCACAGGGCATAAAAGCCGGTGGGCCAGCGCTTCATTGCCTGACGCAAGCCCTTGACCATGGTTTGGAATTCGTCGCGCTGTTCAAAGGGCGGGTCGATCAACACCAGCCCTCGCCGTTCCGGCGGCGGCAATAATCCTTTCAGCGCGTCATATCCGTTGCGGTGATGCACTCCCACCCGCTGGTCGGGGGCAAACAGCCGCTTCAGGCTGGCGGCGTCGTCGGGGTGCAATTCGCATAGGGCCAGCCGGTCCTGGGGGCGCGACAGGCTGGCGGCGATCCAAGGCGATCCGGGATAATAGCGGATGCCGCCTTGGGGATTAAGCCTGGTCACTACCGTCAGCAAGGGGGCGATTTCCGCCGGGGCATCGGCGCGTCCGATGATGCGGCCAATACCATCACGCCATTCCCCGGTCTTTTCCGCCTGGACGGAAGACAGGTCATAGCAGCCGGTGCCTGCATGGGTGTCCACATAGGCGAAAGCGGCATCCTTGCGCTTCAGGCTGTCAATGATCAACGCCAGGATGGCGTGCTTTTGAACGTCGGCGAAATTGCCGGCGTGATAGGTGTGTCGGTAATTCATGCAGCGGGTTTTGGGGCAATTTCATGGGGAATGCAAGCAATGGTCTAACCAAAAAAAGACAAGTAACAGCCACATCATCCGAAAGGGTGGGTTTTCCCTGCTCTCCTGTGCGCAATTAATACTTTGAAAACATTTCATTATAGGAAAGTGTTGATTCATGTTGGTTAGTATAGATAGGTTAAAGAAATAGCAGCCATCGCCGGGGGGCGGTGGCATTGGCTTCAGCGGAGAAACGGCGATGGCGGCACGGTCCAGGGTACTGACCGGCGTGGAACGCACGTTCAGTACCGACGAGATCATCGTCAGTAAGACCGATCCCACCGGGCGGATCATCTATGCCAACGAAATATTCCTGCAAATGGCCGATTATTCGGAAGCAGAAATTTTGGGCCAGCCGCATAGCGTCATTCGCCACCCGGACATGCCGCGGGCGGTCTTCAAGCTGCTGTGGGATACGATTTCCGCCGGGCGGGAATGTTTCGCCTATGTGGTCAACCGGTCCAAGCATGGGGATCATTATTGGGTGCTGGCCCATATCACGCCCACCTTCGATTCCACGGGCAAGATCGTCAGCTATCATTCCAACCGGCGCAGCCCTGGCCGCGGATCGGTGGAAAAGGTGTCTGCCCTTTATAAAGAGTTGCTGGCAATCGAAAATGCCCATGACGACCGCAAGGTCGGCATGATGGCGGCTTATGCCGAATTGGAACGCCGTCTTGCCGCCTTGGGGGTGCCATACGATGAATTCGTCTTCGCTCTCTAAGGCGCTGGCCGGGGCGATTCTGGCCGGTCTGGCCGGAGCCGTGACCGTGATCGTCGGCCTGGCTCAGGCCGGATTGCCTGCGGCCATTGGCGGGGCCGTGACCCTGATGGGCGCGGTGATGAGCGTGCTGTTCCTGCAAAAAGGCATGCAGTGTGTCAACCGGGCCAATGCCGTGCTGGGGCAGGCGGCGCAGGGGCGGTTGGACGTGCGGGTGATCGGCATCCGCGAACACGGCGTGCTGGGGAATTTGGATCACAGCATCAACCGATTGCTGGATTTGACCGAAGCCTTCACCAAAGAAGCCGATGCCGCCATGGTGAAAACGGCCGAGGGCCGGTATTTCCGCCATATCCTGACCCAGGGCATGGTGGGGGAATTCGCCGATCATGCCCAGTTGATCAATCGGGCGCTGGAGGGGATGGAACGCAAGGCCGGTGAATTCGTGGCCGAGGCCACCGGAGTCGGCAACACCATCCGCCATCTCAGCCAGGCCGTGGCCGCCACCGCCACCGAATTGGAAGCCACCGCCCAGCAGATGAGTTCCATTGCCCAACACACCAGCGAGCGATCGGCCACCGTGGCCCAAGCCGCGTCCGATGCGTCGCATCAGGTGGAGGGGGTGGCCGCCGCCGCCGATCAGGTATCCGCGGGCATCAGCGACGTGGCCCAGCGTATTCACGAATCCGCCGACATGGCGCAAAAAACCGTACAGGTGGCCGATGATACCGATGCAGCCATCGGTCAATTGCGTGCCGCCGCCAACAAAATCGGCGAAGTGGTGCAGTTGATCACCGACATCGCCAGCCAGACCAATTTGCTGGCCCTGAACGCCACCATCGAAGCCGCCCGTGCGGGTGAAGCCGGCAAAGGCTTTGCCGTGGTGGCCAATGAAGTGAAATCCCTGGCCAATCAGACGGCACGGGCGACCGAGGATATTACCAGCCAGATCCAGGCCATGCGTGAAGCCACGGATCATGCGGTCCGGGCGGTTCATGCCATTTCCAGTATGATCGGCGATATCAATAATCATGCGGCCGGTATCGCGGTGACCACCCAACAGCAATCGGCGGCGGTATCCGAAATCTGTCGGTCCATCCGCGATGTGGCCGAAAACGTGCAGACCGTGGCCGGAACCATTGCCGAAGTGTCCGACGTGGCCGGGACCGCCACCGATGCTGCCCAGCAGGTTCTGGTGGCGGCTGGGGATTTGGCCAGCCGGACCGTGGGCATGAATGATGATATCGACGCCTTCATCGCCCGCGTCTGCTCTGGCATCCGCAATCAGTGATCCCCGGTTCCGCCATTGGGGGGCCGCAAACAAAACCCCTCAGCGATTTATGGTGTACTTTCCAGTCAGCTTGGGGTAAGTCTCCACGCTGACGGAGGAACCATGTCAGCATCCTTGCTTGATATCGACATGATCGCGGTCCCGGCTTTGGCCAGGGCGGTGCAGTTCGTCGTCACCACCAAAACCGGCAAGAAGACCACCACTGCCTGACAGGCGGGCCGGATCGTCATGTGTGTACGAAAAGGCCCGCGAACCAGGATCGCGGGCCTTTTCGTTTGGGATGTTGAATGGGTTGAGTTTCTCGTCTGGGGCGTAAGACACCCTCCAGCCAACGGAGAGAGGGATCATGGGTTATAAGGTTGCTGTCATCGGTGCCACCGGCAATGTGGGCCGCGAAATTCTGCAAATTCTGGCTGAACGGGAATTTCCGGTGGACGACGTGGTCGCCCTGGCATCCGAACGGTCGGTCGGCAAGGAAATTTCCTTTGGCGAAGATCAGGTTTTGAAAGTGCAAAACCTGGCGACCTTCGATTTCAAGGGGTGGGATATCGCCTTGTCCTCGCCGGGCGCCAAGGTGTCGGCGGTGCATTCCCCTCGTGCAGCGGCGGCCGGATGCGTGGTCATCGACAACACGTCGCATTTCCGTATGGACCCCGATGTGCCGCTGGTGGTGCCGGAAGTGAACCCGGACGCCATCGCCCAGTACACCAAGAAGGGCATTATCGCCAATCCCAATTGCTCGACCATTCAGATGGTGGTGGCGTTGAAGCCCCTGCACGAATTGGCGACCATCAAGCGGGTGGTGGTGGCCACCTACCAATCGGTGTCGGGTGCTGGCAAGGAAGCCATGGACGAGCTGTTCAATCAGACCCGTGGCGTGTTCGTCAATCAGGACCGGGTGCCGGAACTGTTCCCCAAGCCCATCGCCTTCAATCTGATTCCGCAGATCGACACCTTCATGGATGACGGATCGACCAAGGAAGAATGGAAGATGGTGGTGGAAACCAAGAAGATCCTGGACCCCAAGATCGCCGTTCATGCCACCTGCGTCCGTGTGCCGGTATTCGTCAGCCATTCCGAATCGGTGAATGTGGAATTCGAAAAGCCGATTTCGGCGGATGCCGCCCTGGCCGCTTTGTCCCGTGCCCCCGGCGTGACCGTGTTGGACAAGCGGGAACCCGGCGGTTATGCCACCCCGGTGGAAGTCACCGGCGAAGATGACGTGTTCATTAGCCGCCTGCGGGAAGATCCCACCGTGGAAAACGGCTTGGCCTTCTGGTGCGTGGGCGACAATCTGCGCAAGGGCGCAGCCCTGAACGCGGTGCAGATCGCCGAAGTGCTGGTGCGCGATTATCTGAAGAAGTAGGGCGTTTTTTTGATCACCGGATCATCGGACGTCAGAGATGACGCCCGATGATCCGGGATTGCCATGTCCCTCAGCGGTGCTATGGCCGCCCAAAAAAACCCGTGGCGCCGGGCGCCACGGGTTTCTGATCCGGGTGATGTGGCCTTTGGTTACAGGCTTTGTTCCACCCATTCATACAGCTTGCCCTTGGGCAGGGCGCCAATCTTGGTGGCGGCCACCTGACCATCCTTGAAGATCATCAGGGTCGGGATGCTGCGCACGCCGTATTTGCCGGGAGTGCCGGGATTTTCGTCGATATTGATCTTGGCCACGGTGACCTTGGCCCCCAGATCCTTGGACAGTTCTTCCAGCGCCGGGGCGATCTGGCGGCAGGGGCCGCACCATTCAGCCCAAAAATCCACCAAAACCGGGCCGCCGGCCTTCAATACCTCGGCTTCGAACGTGTCGTCGGTGATATTCTTCATCGCCATATCCTTGTTGTCAGGCCAGGGGGAACCGTTGCCACGGCCGTTGCGTTCTGCTGGCGCCCACTCTAGGAAGGACGGTCCCAGGCGTCAAGGCGGGGACCGGACCTCCTTGGAGCATATGGGGGAGCTTTTACTGATTGCGAGTTAAAAAACAGCGGACGCGCCTTGTGCCAACAGATGTTTATTCCCGCGCGCGCCCCAGCCATAATGCCGCCCCCTGACAGGAGACAGTCATGCCGCCAAAGATCAACCCGTTGAAATTGAACCCGCTTCAGTGCAAGACCCTGGTTCTGTTCCAGGAATTGGCCCGCCACCCCGAAACATCCCAGGATGCGGCCGAAGGCGGAAAAATCCTGACCACCCTGCCCAAGCCCCATGGCAACCATTTTCATGTGGGCGATAAGGTAGCGCTGTCCAAGGATGCCAGCGGTCTGGGCAATCAGGCGGTTTGGGTGGCCTTGGAACGCAAGGGTCTGATCAGCGGCAGCTTTCCCGTCGCCGTGATCCTGACCCAGGCCGGGCTGGATTATGACACCGGACTCGCCCATCAGATTTTGCACGGCAGCGATCACTAAGACCATGGCCTATCAGGTCAAGGAACTGTTCTACACCTTGCAAGGTGAAGGCGGGCAAAGCGGCCGTGGGGCGGTTTTCCTGCGGTTCACCGGTTGCAATCTGTGGAGCGGGCGTGACGCCGACCGCGACACCGCCCGGTGCCGTTTTTGCGATACCGATTTCGTCGGCGGCCAGCGTTTCGACGATGCCCGCACCCTGGCCCAAGCCTGTGCCGATCTGTGGCCCAAGGGGGCGGGCCGTCTGGCCCAACCCTATGTGGTGTGCACCGGTGGCGAACCGGGGCTGCAATTGGACACGCCGCTGATCGACGCCTTGCACGGCTTGGGGTTTGAGGTGGCGGTGGAAAGCAATGGCACCATCGCCTTGCCCCCCGGTCTGGATTGGGTGTGCATCAGCCCCAAGGCTGGGGTGCCGCTGGTTCAGGACAGTGGGGATGAATTGAAATTGGTCTGGCCGCAGGCGGATATGGACCCGGCCCAGTTGGAAATGCTGCCGTTCCGGCATTATTTTCTTCAGCCGATGGATGGTCCTGACCGTCAGGCCAATCTGGCTTTGTGTGTCGGCTATTGCTTGACGCATCCACGGTGGCGTCTCAGCCTGCAGACCCACAAAATCATTGGTATTCCATAAGGGTATCGTCTCATGCCGGCGCCTTTCCGCGTCTCTCGCCGTATTGAAATCGATGCGGCCCACCGCATCATGACCCATGGGTCGAAGTGCCGGAACCTTCACGGCCACCGCTATGGAATCGAGGTCATTTGCGAGGCGGTAAGCCTGCATGACCAAGGGGAGCAAAGCGGCATGGTGGTGGATTTCGGCTTTCTGAAGGAAGAAATGATGATCGCCATCGACCAGCCTTGTGACCATGGGTTCATGGCCGCCCTGGCTGATCGCGATCTTTTGGCCATGTTTGCCCCGTCCGGCCACGTCAGCGATCAGTGGATCGCTGACATCGGGGCGCAGGTGGCCGCCCATGGCGAAGCCACCACCACCCAGACCCGGTTAGGGACCAAGCTGACGGTCATGCCCATGCAGCCCACGGCCGAGGGTCTGGCTCAGCATTGGTATGGAAAATTGGCGGGACCGGTCCAGACCCGATCGGGCGGTACGGCCCGGCTGGTCAGTGTGAAGGTCTTTGAAACCCCCAATTGCTGGGCGGAATACGGCGGATGACCGCGCCCGCCGCCAGTCTGCTGGTATATGGCGTGGCGGCCCTGGCCGAAATTGGCGGCTGTTTTGCCTTTTGGTCCTGGGCCAAATCGGGGCGCCCCATCTGGTGGCTATTGCCGGGCCTGGCGTCCTTGGTGCTGTTCGCCTGGATATTGACCAGGATCGAGACGGATTTCGCCGGCCGTGCCTATGCCGCCTATGGCGGGATTTATATTCTGGCATCGCTGGGATGGCTGTGGGTGGTGGAAGGCCAGGCCCCCGACCGCTGGGATGCGGGCGGCGCGCTGCTGTGTCTGGCCGGTGCAGCGGTTATTTTATGGGGACCGCGCGGGGGCTGATTTTTTTTCGCAGGAAAGGAGATGGCGGGTCGTTCAATGGAATGTCATCGGTTGGATGCTTCGCAACCCGCACAATGTGGGGCATCCGCCGACGGGGCGTTCCGTAACCCGCACGCGCGGAACGCCACGCTCGGCCCGTTGGTCGCTCTATCCCCCTTCATTAGAGCGGCTGACGGGCCGGACCCTTTTGCGATATCCGTTAACAAGTGTCCTGCACGGGACGAACAACATCCCGGCGAGGGACCAAAGGAAAGTTCCGACCTCGGGTCGGAACTTTCTAATAGGGTGGGGAAAAACCCCGCTTCAGCCTTCGTCTTCGGCTCCGGCCAGGGTGACGCGGTTGCGGCCTTCGGTCTTGGACCGGTACAGCGCCTTATCGGCCCGGCCCAGCAGGGCGGGGACCGTGGGGAATGTGCCGTTTTCCGATGGCTGGGCGGTAGCCACCCCCACACTGACGGTAAAGCTCAGAATTTCGCCCTTGGGCAGGGGCAATTTGATCTGTTCCACCTGCTGACGCAGCCGGTCGGCGATGACCATAGCGGCATCGGTCCCGGTATTGGGCAGGGCGACGGCGAATTCCTCGCCCCCGCAGCGGCCCAGGATATCCAATTCGCGCAAGGCCAGCTTGCAGGCCCCCACAAACGCCTTCAGCGCTTCATCCCCGGTGGCGTGGCCCCAGGTGTCGTTGATGCGTTTGAAGTGATCAATGTCCAGGGCCAGCAGCGAGAAATTGCGGCCCATGCGACGGGCGTGATCCAGTTCCAGCGCGGCCTGATGGTGGAAATGGCGCAGATTGGCCACCCCGGTCAAGGCATCGCGGGTGGCCAGGATTTCCAGCTCGGCTACATGCTGCTGGGTATCGCTGAACGCCTTCAGCGACAGGGCCAGATCCTGAACCCGGCCATGGGGGTCCACCACCACCGGCACCCGTTCGATCAACAGGCGCAACAGGCCGGTGGCGGTATCGCTATCGTCCAGCCCGTCCATGTCGCCCGGCGGGTGGGCGTAAACCCCGACCACCAGGCGCGATCCACCGGCGGGCAGCACCAGGCGCTGCCATGTCTGGGTTTCCCCATCTTCCAATGCCGCCGTATAGGACCGCCACAGGGGGCGTTGAACCCGATGGGCGAAGGTGTATTCGAATTCCAGCATCCCACGGCGTTCCACCGGCAAGATGTCGGTGGGCAACACGTCGATCACCTGCCCGGTCAGATCCGTACCGAATTGTTCGACGAAGCCCTGACCGTAATAGGAATAACGGATGTGCGAGCCGTCGATGTCGATGATCAGCAGATTGTCCTTATGAACAGCGAAGCTGTCCAACGGGTCCTTGACTTCGCCAGTGGGCAGGAAAGCCGATTGCCAGCGGCTGAACAGATCGAACAGCCGGGCGTCCATCACTTGGGAAAGCAGGGTCTGCATGCGCCACCGTCTTTGCTATGGCTAGGTTGGGGCAAGACGTACCACATTTGTCCCGCCAGGAACATCTTTCCGAGTGGAAAGATTTTCCCCGGAGACAAAGAAAAACCCCCGAAGGCCGTCGCCTTCGGGGGTGGTCATCACTCTTCAGCCTGACGCGACGCCCGTTTGCGTTCGTTGGGGTCACGCAGACGCTTGCGCAGACGGATGGATTTGGGGGTCACTTCCACCAATTCATCATCCTGAATGTAGGCGATGGCCTGTTCCAGGCTCATTTTCCGCGGGGTGGTCAGGCGCACGGCCTCGTCCTTGCCGGCGGCGCGGATGTTGGTCAATTGCTTGGCCTTCAGCGGGTTCACTTCCAGGTCGTTGCCCCGGCTGTGTTCGCCAATGATCATGCCTTCGTAAATCTTCACCCCGGCGGGGATGAACATGGGGCCGCGATCTTCCAGATTCCACAGGGCATAAGCCACCGATTCGCCCGTCGCGTTCGAGATCAGCACGCCATTACGGCGGCCTTCGATGGCGCCCTTATACGGGGCATAGCCATGGAACACGCGGTTCATCAGCCCGGTGCCGCGGGTATCGGTCAGGAATTCGCCGTGATACCCGATCAGGCCACGGGACGGGGCCAGGAAGGTGATACGGGTCTTGCCGCCGCCGGTGGGGCGCATGCCGGTCAACTCGGCCTTGCGCAGGGTCATCTTTTCCACCACCGCGCCCGAGAATTCATCGTCCACATCGACGAAGACTTCTTCCATGGGTTCGGTGCGCTGGCCGTTTTCGTCGTTCTTGAACAGAACGCGGGGGCGCGACACGCTCAGTTCGAAACCTTCGCGGCGCATGGTTTCAATCAGCACGCCCAATTGCAATTCGCCGCGTCCAGCCACTTCGAACGCGTCCCGGCTGGGCAGTTCGGTAATGCGGATGGCCACGTTGGATTCGGCTTCGCGGGCCAAACGGGCGCCGATGACGCGGCTGGTGACCTTGTCGCCTTCGGTTCCGGCCAGCGGGCTGTCATTGACCGAGAAGATCATGGCCAGGGTGGGCGGGTCGATGGGCTGGGCATACAGGGCTTCAGTCACTTCCGGCACGCAAATGGTGTCGGCCACGGTCACCTTGGTCATGCCGGACAGGCAAACAATGTCGCCAGCCTCGGCCTGTTCCACCGGCACCCGTTCGATGCCACGGAAGGCCAGGATCTTGGCGGCGCGGAACTGTTCGATCATCTCGCCATCGCGGTTCAGACCCTTGAGCGCCTGATTGGTCTTCAAGACGCCGGTGGCGATGCGACCGGTCAGGATGCGGCCCAGATAGGGGTCGGCTTCCAACGTGGTGGCCAGCATGGAGAACGGCTGGTCCAGATCGCGGGCGGGGGCGGGCACATGACGCAGAATCAGATCGAACAACGGTTCCAGGCTGTCCGTGGGGCCATCGGGGGATTCTGCGGCCCAGCCATCGCGGCCCACGGCGAACAAGGTGGGGAAGTCCAATTGTTCGTCATTGGCGTCCAGGGCGGCGAACAGGTCGAAGCATTCATCATGCACTTCGTGGGGACGGGCATCGCCGCGATCCACCTTGTTCACCACCACGATGGGGCGCAGGCCCAGGCCCAATGCCTTGCCGGTGACGAATTTGGTCTGGGGCATGGGGCCTTCGGCCGCGTCCACCAGCACCACCACACCATCGACCATGGACAGGATGCGTTCCACCTCGCCGCCGAAATCGGCGTGGCCGGGGGTATCGACGATGTTGATGCGGACACCCTTCCATTCCACCGAGGTGCACTTGGCCAGAATGGTGATGCCGCGTTCTTTTTCCAGATCGTTGGAGTCCATCACCCGTTCCGCCACCTGCTGGTTTTCGCGGAAGGTGCCGGACTGGCGGAGCATGGCGTCGACCAGGGTGGTTTTACCGTGGTCGACGTGGGCGATGATGGCGATGTTTCTGAGTTCCATGGGACTGTCGTTACGCTACCGAAGCGGATGGGGGAAGGGAAAGGCGGATTACCGCCCGGCCCCGGAGAGTCAAAGTGACGCCAAACGGGCCGCGGCCAGCTTGGCCAGGGCCTGTTCAGGGCGGGCGCCGAAATGGGAAATCACCTCGCCGGCGGCCAGACCGCCCAGCAAGGCACAGACGGGCAGGCTGTGACCCTGGGTCAGGCCAGACAGGAAGCCGGCGGCGTACAGATCGCCCGCCCCGGTGGTATCCACCACCTTGGCCACCTTGTCGGCGGGAACGGCATGGACGCCATTCCCAGTGATCACCACCGAGCCTTCAGCGCCACGGGTGACGGCGGCGATGCGGGCGTGGCCACGCACCTGACGCACTGCCTGATCGAAATCATCAGTGCGGTATAGGGACATCAATTCGGATTCATTGGCGAAAAGGATGTCCACATGGCTGCCGACCAGATCCAGGAACGCATCGCGATGACGGTCGACGCAGAACGGATCGGACAGCGACAGCGACACCTGGCGCCCGGCCTGATGGGCGATGGCGGCGGCCTTTTGAAAGGCCGCCTTGGCCTCGGGCGGGTCGTACAGATAGCCTTCCAGATAAGTGACCGCAGACTGGGCCACCACCTGTTCATCCACATCCGCCGGGCCAAAGCCGACGCAGGCCCCCAGATAGGTCAGCATGGTGCGTTGGGCATCGGGGGTGACCAGAACGAAACAGCGGGCGGTAGCGGGGCCGGAGGTCGCGGCCTTGGTGGGGAAATCCACCTGGGCCTTGCGGATATCATGGCCGAAAACCTGGCCCAACTGGTCGTCGCGTACCTTACCCAGATAGGCGGCCTTGCCCCCTAACGAGGCGACGCCGACAATGGTATTGGCGGCCGAGCCGCCGGAACATTCCACACCGGGGGGGATCTGTTCGTAGATGCGTTCGGCCTGGGATTCGTCGATCAGGGTCATGACACCCTTGACCAGATCCAGGCGGGACAGCAGGGCATCATCGGCATGTACCAGCACGTCGACGATCGCGTTGCCGATGCCGGCGACGTGGTATGTGGGTTCGGCCATTGTCTTAAATCTTCGGTCGATTGCGCACGGGTTGGGGCCGGCATCGGGCACACCCGTCCGGCGGCGCAGTATAGCCGGGACGGCGAATGGAACAATTAAAAAAGGACGCTGGACAAAAAAGGATGCCCCGGCTTTGACCGTGGGCGGTTTCATGCTTAAGTGTGACCGCCATGATCGCCGCCATCTGCAAAGCCCTGGGCCAATTGCCCGATCCCCGCCTGCGCCGCGTCCTCACCTTGGGGGTGGGCGGGGCGCTGACCGCTTATTTGACCCTGGTGGCGGTGGTGTGGATCACGGTGTCCCATTTGACCTTGTTTCAGGATCATTGGGCCGATCTGGGGGCGGGGATCACCCTGGTCCTGCTGGCCCTGACCGTGCCGGTTCTGTTTTTCCCCGCTCTGGCAACCACGATCATGAGCGTCTTTCTGGATGACGCCGCCCTGGCGGTGGAGCAGCGTCATTATCCCGGATTGCCACCCGCCCGGCAGCAGCCTTGGCATGAAGTGGTCCTGGGGTCCTTGCGTTTCCTGGCGGTAATGATCGGCATCAACCTGTTGGCCCTGCCACTCTATCTTTTGTTGTTGGCCACCGGGTTGGGGGTGGTTCTGGGGGCGGTGATCAATGGATATCTTTTGGGGCGGGAATATTATGAATTGGTGGCGGTCCGCCGCCTGCCCCCCGATCAGGCCCGATTGGGCTTTCGCCATTCGCTTGGGCGGGTTTGGGTGGCGGGCATCGTCATCTGGCTTTTGTTCTGCGTTCCGGTGGTGAATCTGGCGGCGCCGGTTATCGCCACGGCTTTCATGGTTCACGTATTCCAGTCATTGCGCATCCGGTAACAAACGCTATAATCCCGCATCCTTCGCGTTGCGGTTACATCATGCGCCTGACCCATCTGGCTGTGTTCGCGCCCTTGGCCCTGTTGGCGGCCTGTGGCGGAAATCCCCAAGACTTGACCATCAGCAATGGTGCCAGCGGCATGTCCAGCGTGGCCGCGGAAAAGGCTCGTCTGGCGGCTTTGCGCCAGGGTGGGACGCTTGAACCGGCCCGGTTGAAGGGAATGAACACGTTGGAAATCCGCTCCATCCTGGGGAAGCCTGGATTTACCCGCCGGGATGCGCCGGCGGAAATCTGGCAGTATCGGGGGCGCATCTGCACCTTGGACCTGTTCCTGTATGACGATGCCAGCGGTCAGACCGTGGCCCATTACGCCGTTCGCGGGGCCATGCCGGTCAGCGAAGGCGAATGCGTCAACGAACTGGTCGGGCGCAATGCGGGTACTCCCACCAGCTAGGCTTCGCCGGATTTAATGCACGGTTCATCTCTTTGGGCGGGCGCGATGTCCGCCCTGACGCGCAAGGCGGGCCAAGTGGTCCGTGACCCTGTGCTGCGCCGGTTCCTGTTGGACCGTGCCTTGGGGCGGATCGAAAATCCGGCGCCTTTCACCCCGCATTGCCCACCTTATCTGCCGACGCATCAGCCGCACGATTCCGTGCTGCCTATCCCCAGTCCAACCGCGTCGGCCCGTCCCCAGGGCGGAATTTCCGTGGATTTGCCGGGAATGCGGCTGGATGTGGACCCTGCCGATCCGGGGGCGGTCTTCGATCTGGATTTCGCTGATGGTGAAACCGCCGAAGCCTTGCACCGCTTCGCCTGGCTGCCCCTGACCCCCGACGTGTCCGCCGATTGGGTATTCGCCCTGTGGGATGCTTGGGTCCGCCGCTTTGTTCCGGCCGATCCCCGACAGGGGGGGGACGAGCGGGCGTGGAATGCCTATACCGCTGCCGAACGGGTGTGCAACATCCTGGATTACGGCCAACGGGTCGGCTGGCCCGGCGGCTGGGATCATTGTGCCGCCGTGTTGGCCCACCATGCCCCCCGAATCCGGGCCGGGTTGGAATATTATGGCGAGACGGCCACCCATAATCATTTGGCCAATGACGGGCGTGGTTTGTACCGGCTGGGGGTCGCCTTGGGGTTGGCGGCCCCCCGTCAAACGGGTTTGGCCATTTTAACGCACGAGGCCGAGCGCCTGTTCCGCCCGTCGGGGATATTGCGGGAAGGGTCATCCCACTACCATCTTTTATATACAAGGAATTACGCTGATTGCTGGCTGGCCGCCCGTGCCGCCGGATTGACGGATGATGCCGGACGGCTGGAAGCCGTCGTGACCCGACTTTTGGCGGTTCTGCCCCATCTGGCTTTGCCCGGCGGGCTGCCTCTGGTGGGGGATATCTCGCCGGATTCGCCGCCCGATTATCTGGTCGGCCTGCTGCCGGGGCGACAGGATGCCGGTGGCTGGATGGCCCGGTTGGCGCCGGGGGACCGGGCCGGTCTTTTGGCGCTGATGGCGACGGTACGTCCGGTCGGGCGGGATGTGCTGGCCGCCGATGGCTGGCTGCGGCTGGATCGTGGGCCATGGGCCGGAATGGTGCGGGCCGAACCGGCCGGATGGGTGTTCAGCCCCGGTCACGGGCACCAGGATTGGGGATCGCTGGTTCTGCATCACCGGGATCAGCCGGTTTTGGTGGATTGCGGACGCGGCGCCTATGGTGAAACCGGGCATGCGGCCTTATACCGGACGGGGCAGGTTCATAACGGCGTGACCGTGGATGGATGCGATCCTTATGCGGTCAACCGGCCTTATTATACCGATGCCTTTCGACGCAAGGCCGGTGGCGAGGCGGCGGCAGCGGATTGGACTGATGACGACGCCCGGATTTTGGCCGGAGGCTTCGCCCGGATCGGCGCCGGTGCCTGGCGGCGGCGGATTCAGGTGGAAGACGGACAGGTTGTCATCACTGATCGGATCGCGGGCCGGGGACGGTTCACGGTCACCCGCCATTTTCATACGCCGCTGCCGGTCGTGATCAAGGATGACCATGTGGAGTTGGGCGGGCGGTTCCGCTTGCGTGCGCCGGGCGGGCGGATCATCATCGCCCCGGCCCGGCTGTGGGTGGCCTATGGCCGCGATGTGCCCGGCTGGGCCATCCGGGTGGAAAGCCCAACCCGGTTGCCTTGGGATGCGACAACGGTGATCGAGGCTTTTTGATGTGTGGATTGGCCGGGCTGTTCGTGCCGCGCCTCGTGGCGCCGCCCGTGGCCGATATGGATGCCATGGTGCGGATCATGGCGCATCGTGGCCCCAATGGCACGGGAACGCATATTTCCCATGACCGCCGGTTTCAGGCCGGTTTCGCCCGGCTGGCCATCATTGATCTGGCCACCAGCGGCCAGCCATTGGTGCATGATGGCGGCGCCCGTGTCTTCATGGGCAATGGCGAGATATACAATTACCGGGAATTGCGGGCAGGGCTGGAAAGCAAGGGGCATCGCTTTCTCACCCAGGGCGATATGGAACCGGCGTTGCGCGCCCATATGGATCTGGGGGATGATTTTGTCCATCAACTGAACGGCATGTATGCCCTGGCTTCGTATGACCGGGACAGTCACAGCCTGTTCCTGGTCCGGGACCGGTTGGGGATCAAACCGCTTTATTGGGCGCACACTGCTGGCGGTGCGATTGTCTTTGCTAGCGAAATCAAGGCGCTGTTCGCCAGCGGCCTGATTTCTCCATCGGTGCGGACCGACATGCTGCCCTCTTGGTTGCTGCATGGATATGTGCCTGCTCCCGACACGTTGTATCAGGGAATTCATAAATTGCCCCCCGGCCATTGGCTGCGGGTGGATGCCGACGGCACCGTTACCATCCGGCGCTATTGGCGTCCCGGACCCGCGGCTTGGGTTCCCGCGGATTTTCAACAAGGCCGCGATCATCTGCTGGATTTGTTGGGGCAATCGGTCAAATGGCAATTACACAGCGATGTGCCCCTGGGCATCTTGCTATCGGGGGGCATTGATTCCGGGCTGATCGCCGCGCTTGCCGCCCAACACAGCCAAACGCCGCTGCACACCTATACCGTCCGTTTCAGCGGCGCCGCAGTGGATGAAAGCCCGCTGGCCCGATTGGTGGCCGAACGCTACGGCACCCGGCACAGCCAGTTGGATTTGGGCATGGACGATGTCGCCGGCTATTTGCCTGCCTTGGCCTGGCATTGCGACGAACCGCTTTTTGATGCCGCCTTGCTGCCCAATCATTTGATCAATGCCAGATTGGGCCAGGATGTGCGGGTGGTGTTGAATGGCAGTGGCGGCGATGAGTTATTCGCGGGCTATGGCCGGTATTTTCCCCTGGCCGCCGAACAGCGCTGGCTGGCTCTGCCCCGGATAATGCGCCGCTGCCTGCGTCCTTTGATCGGTGCCCTATCCCCTCGGCGAGGATGGCAGTTGGGTCGGGCTGACGATCTGGATGCCGATCCCGGCGCCTATCTTGCCGGGCACACCACCTTGTTTCCGGCTCCGCTCCGGCGTCAATTGGGGTGGGGGGGGGCGGTTCAGGCAGCACAATCGGCTGCCTTTGCCGCGTTTCCCGGTCCGCGCCAATCGGCCATGTTGGCGGCCGATCTGGAAACCTATCTGCCCGAGGATTTGATGACCCTGCTGGACCGCACCACCATGGCATCCAGTGTGGAAGGCCGGGTGCCGTTTTTGGATCATCGCCTGGTCGAAGCGGCCCTGGCCCTGCCCCCGGACATGCGCACCCCCCAGGGGCGGCAAAAGGGGATGGAACGGGCCATGGCCGCCGATTTTCTGCCCGATGTGGTGCTGACGGCGCCGAAACAGGGTTTCGCTTCGCCGGTGCCATCCTGGTTCGATGGTGCCCTGGGCCATATTGCCCGCCGGGTGTTGACCGGGAAAACAGCGCGGCGGCGCGGCTGGTTCGATCAAGATGGCCTGGCCGTCTTGTTGTCGCAGCCTCGCCGTCATGCTTTCCCACTTTATGCGCTGACCATGTTGGAACTGACGGTGCGCACCCATGTGGATCGGCGCGACCCATGCCCCGCCGGACTTGAGGATTTGACCCATGACTGACGCCCTGCAAAACTTGGCCGATGTAAGCGTGATCATGCCGGCCTACAACAATCAGGACAGCGTGGGCCGGGCCTTGGCCAGCATCGCCGCGCAGACCTTGAAACCACGCGAAGTGATCGTGGTGGATGACGGTTCATCCGACGATACCATCGGCGCGGTGCGGGCGATGAAGGATCATATGAATGGTGTGACCCTGCGTTTGTTCCATCAGGAAAATAACGGCGCCGGGGCCGCCCGTAATCGGGCCGTGGTCGAAGCGCGGGGCGAATGGCTGGGATTTTTGGATGCCGATGACCAATGGCTGCCCGGCAAATTGGAAAAAACATTGTGCCCCACCTTGGACCGCGGATTGGAGATGAGCGCCCATAATCTGGTGTCCGTGGCCCCCGATGGGCAGGAACGCATGATCTCAAGCCGTGCCCGCTGGCTGGGCAATCCGGCTGATCCGTATCGGAGGCTGTTTCTGGTTGGATTCATCTCCTCTTCCACCGTTTTGGTCCGTCGGCGGCTGGTGGTGCAGGTCGGGGGATTCGATGTGGGGCTGCGTTCGGCGCAGGATTACGAATTATGGCTGGCTTTGCTGGATCTGATCGGCCACCGGTTCGAAGTGTTCGCCGATCCGCTGCTGCGCTATACCCTGGCGCCCCAAGGCATCACCAGCGCGATCGACCGCAAGGTGTCGTGCTCTCTGGCGATTTTGAACCGCCATATGGGTGTGTTGAAACGCCATCCCGGTCCGATGATCAAATGGCTGGTCCTGCGTTTGCTCATCATTCATCTGGAAGCCGTGCAGGGGCATTGGCAGCGTGGTCAACGGGCCGCAGCCTTGGGGCAGATATGGCGATTCCTGCCCCGCCTTGGCGCCGTCTTGGCCCGCTTCCCCAAGGCCCGTGGCCAGCGTCCCGATTTTCTGGCCCATTTGCCCCCGGCGGCGGATATCGCGTTGTGATCACGCCCACTCCCCGCCCGGCACTGTGGCCCCTGCTGGCCTTGCGGTTTCTGGCGTCGCCATCCGGTCCCGGATTGGCCCGTCCGTTCCTGGATCTTCAGGCGGGGACGCCGGGCGGGCTGTGGCTGTCGCGTTCGGCGTGGTCCCTGGCCGCCTTGGCCGATGGTTTTCGCAGGCTGCACGGGCGCAAGCCGGTGGTGGCGCTGCCGGATTACATCTGTAACCAATCCCTGTGGCCGTTGCGTCAAGATCGCGCCGATCTGATGTTTTATCCGGTGGATGCCGCCACCTTGCATCCCTGTTGGGATGATTTCCACGGTCAGACGGCGGATATTTTTGTTCTGGTCCACTATTTCGGTCATGCCAATGATGGGGCGGGGGCCAGGGAATGGTGTGACCGGCATGGAGCTTGGCTGGTCGAGGATGCGGCCCATGTGCTGATGCCCAATGACGGCATTGGCCGCTGGGGTGATGCGGTGCTGTACAGTCCGCACAAACTGGTGGCCATTCCCGATGGGGCGGTCCTGGTGATCAATGACAGTCTGCGCCATGGGGAAAAGGCGGTGGCCCAGGCGGTGCTGGCATTAGGCGGGGCCCATCCTCATACCCAGCTCTGGCGGCTGAAACGGTTGATCCAGTCGGTCTTGCCCGCCGCCATTCAGCGGCGTTTCGGGGGTAAGGCCGCCCCTGATTTTAATTACGACCCAGAAACAGTGCCGATGCCGCAGGTTCCGGCACCATCCTTGGCCGGGGCTGCCTTGCTGGCTCGGGCGGATTTGCCCGGCATTGCCCGAATCCGCCGTGCCAATGCCCGGAGCCTGGGCCAGGCCGTGGCGGATTTGGCGCCGTGGCAGCCTCTTTTTCCCGTGGATGGGGGGGGCGTTCCTTATCGTCTGGCCATGCGCTGTCAAACACCCCAGATCGCCGGGGATATTTTCGCCCGGTTGCATGCGGCCGGTCTGCCGGTGGAAAGCTGGCCCGACCTTCCACCGGAAAGTGCCCCTCATTCCGCCGCACGGCAGTTGCGGATGACGCTTCTGCTGTTGCCCTGTCATCAGGATTTGACGGAAACAGAGCTGAGGCGGGCCTATGTCCGGGCCTTGGGGGGGCGGGCATGACCATCACCTTGGCCTGGGCCGACCGCCGGGATGAGTTTGACGCGCTATGTCCCACCGATGGGCAATCCAGCCTGCTGCAATGCTGGGCATGGGGCGAAGCCAAGCGCGAGGTGGAAGGCTGGCACCCCCGCCGGGCCATTTTGGCCCGGGGACCGGATGTGATCGGTGCGGTCCAGATCTTGGAAAAGCGTCTGGGGCCGGTGCGGGTGGCCCGGATCAACCGTGGACCATTTTGGGTCGGCGCGCATGATCCTGATCCGGCGGTCAAAGCGGCGGCTTTGGCCTGTTTACGCGGCCAATGGCGGTGGTGGCGGGGCCGTGCCTTGCTGATCGCACCGGAATTGGCCGCCGATGCCGCCGCCGATCTGCCCGGTTTGGGGTTTCATCGCCGGGCGGGGGACGGTTGGTGTTCGGCCTGGGTGGATTTACGCCGCAGCGATGGGGATTTGCGGAAATCCCTGCACGGCAAATGGCGGAACATGTTGGTGAACGCGGAAAAAGCCGGGCTGGATCTGGATCTGATGGCGGGGCCGGATGCGGTGGATTGGCTGATGCCGCTATATCGGTCAGCCATGGAGGAAAAGGGATTTTCCGGGGCATCCCCGGCCATGATGCAGGCATTGGCCCGCCATGCGGCCCCGGATGACATGCTGGTTTACCGGGTCAGGTCGAACGGGGACGAGGCGGCGGCGCTGCTGATGGCCCGTCATGGTGTGTCGGTCACCTATCTGGTGGGCTGCACCGGCCCGGCGGGACGGGCATCGCGGGCAACCTATCTGGCATTGTGGCGGGCTATGCTGGATTTGCGGGATCGGGGGTGCCATTGGCTGGATTTGGGGGGGATCGACGATCAATCCACCCCGGGCGTGGCCGCGTTCAAACGCGGGGTCAAGGGCAGCGAATACCGGTTGGCGGGGGAATTCTGGTCCCTGTAGGGAGGCCGGGCATGGATGATGTCATCGTTTTGGATCTCGGTGGACGTTCCGTATCTGTAATGGTTATCCATTCCGCCCGCGCACGCCGATTGGCTTTGCGCCTGGACCCGGCCAAGGGGCCGGTGGTGACCGTTCCCCCGCGGGTGTCGCCGTCCCAGACCATGGATTTCCTGATCCGGCACCGCATTTGGCTGGCCGAACGTCTGGCCCGCCTGCCGGGGCCGGTTCGCCTGATGCCGGGGCAGCGGGTGCCGCTGCTGGGCGTTTCTCATCTGATCGTTCATTGCCCCGATGCGCGGCGCGGAGTCTGGCTGGATTGCGGCGAGATCCGGGTGTCCGGGGTGGTGGAGCATGTGGAACGGCGGGTCCGTGATTTTTTGATGACGCAGGCCCGGCAGATCATTCCGCTCAAGGCCCGGTCCCTGGCCGGGATGGCCGGTAGGAACGTGGCGCGGATCACGGTCAAGGACACCAAAAGCCGGTGGGGCAGTTGCTCATCCCAGGGTAATCTGGCCTTTTCCTGGCGTCTGGTGTTGGCCCCTGAAACAGTGCTGGATTATGTGGTGGCACATGAAGTGTCCCACTTGTTTCAGATGAATCACTCGGCGGCGTTTTGGCGGATGGTCGGGACATTGTGCCCCCATTGGCAAGAAAGCCGCCGCTGGCTGAAGCTGAATGGGCATAGTCTGCATGGTTACGGATTGGATGCTTTGCAATCATTTGGATTGCCGTCGACTATGGCTTGAACGACAAAAACCTGCTATCACCCATCCTCCCATAGCCTCGTAGAGCCTTGATTTCTGCCGTGTACAGCAAAAACCCGATAGCCATCATCGGCCAAGCATGCCGTTTCCCCGGTGGGGGAACGTCCCCGGATCGTTTTTGGTCCCTTTTGATGGAAGGGCGCGACGCCGTCAGCGAAATTCCCGATGATCGTTGGGATAAACGCCATTTTTTTCATCCCGATGCGGATGAAGCCGGGCGGGCCTATACCTTCCGGGCGGGGACATTGGGGGATGTGGCCGGGTTCGATGCCGCGTTTTTCGGGATTTCCCCGCGCGAGGCGGAACAGATGGACCCGCAGCAACGCCTGCTGCTGGAGCTGACTTGGGAAGCCATGGAAAGTGCCGGGCTGACCGCCGAACGGCTGGCCGGCAGCGACACCGCCGTCTATGTGGGGGTTTCCAGCACCGATTATGCCGATTATCGCCAGGGTGATCCGTCTGGCGCCAATGCCTATTTCATGCTGGGATCGACGCTGTCCATCGTCGCCAACCGGCTGTCTTACGTGTTCGATCTGCACGGGCCGTCCATGGCGGTGGATACGGCCTGTTCCTCCAGCCTGGTGGCCTTGCATGAAGCCGTGGGGGCCATCCGTTCCGGTCGCTGTGCCCAGGCGGTGGTGGGCGGCGTTCATCTTTTGCTCAGCCCCTTTCCGTTCGTGGGCTTTTCCAAGGCGTCCATGCTGTCATCGTATGGCCGTTGCCGTGCTTTCGACCGCATCGCCAAGGGGTATGTGCGGGGCGAAGGCGGCGGCGCCCTGATCCTGAAGCCGTTGGCTCAGGCCGAACGTGACGGCGATCCGATTTTGGCGGTGATCGAAGGCGTGGGGCTGAACAGCGATGGCCGGACCCAGGGCATCGCCTTGCCGTCATCCGAACGGCAAGAGGAATTGCTGCGCAAGGTCTATGCCGATTGCGGGGCCAATCCCAGCGATCTGGTTTATTTCGAAGCGCATGGGACCGGCACCGCCGTGGGCGACCCGGCGGAAACCGGGGCCATTGGCCGCGCTTTGTCCCAGCGCCGTCCGTCCGGGTTGCCCTTGCCCATCGGTTCGGTGAAATCCAATATCGGCCATCTGGAGCCGGCATCGGGCATGGCCGGGCTGATCAAGGCCATTGGCGTCCTGCGTCACGGGGTGATTCCGCCCACCTTGCATGTGGACGAACCCAATCCCGACATTGATTTCGACGGGCTGAATCTGGCGGTCGCCACCGCCGCCCGCCCGGTGGCCCGTGGGGATCGCCCCGCCCTGGTGGGGGTCAATTCTTTTGGTTTTGGCGGCGCCAACGCCCATGTGGTGTTGCGCGAATATCGTGTCGATACAGAAACGGTTCCCGCCTCTGCCGCGCCTGCGGTTCTGCCGCCCCTGCCGATTTCCGCTCGGTCGCCCGCGGCGCTGTCCGCCATGGCGGGTGATCTGGCCGATTTGCTGGCTGGCAAGACGGCGCCGTCCGTGGCCGATCTGGCCTGGACGCTGTGCCATAAGCGGACCCATCATTCCCAACGCCTGATGGTGCGGGCCGCCACGGCGACGGCGCTGATCGACGATTTGCGCCAATTGGCTGACGGCAAATCCCCGTCGGGCTGCATTCGGAACAAAACCGTTTCCGCCAATCCCCGCGTGGGCTTTCTTTTTTCCGGCAATGGCGCCCAATGGCTGGGCATGGGTGTGCAGCTTCTGGCCGAGGATGCGGCCTTTCGGGCCGAGGTCGAACGGATTGACGCGCTGATCCAATCCCAGGCCGGTTGGTCGGTGATCGCTGAATTGCAGGCCCCGGCGGAAACCAGCCGCATCGACGATACCCGTTTTTCCCAGCCGATGCTGTTCGCGGTTCAGGCGGGTCTGGTGGCGGCCCTGGCCGCGCGCGGTCTGGGGGCCGATGCCGTGGCCGGGCACAGCGTCGGCGAAGTCATCGCCGCCTATGCCGCCGGGATTCTGACGTTGGAACAGGCGGTTCATGTGATCGTCTGCCGCAGTGCTGTCCAGGGGGAAACCCGCGGCATGGGCCGGATGGCCGCCGTGGCCTTGGGGGCCCAGGCGGCGCGGGATGCGATTGCCGCCTATGACGGTGCCATTGAAGTGGCGGCGGTCAACAGCCCCAGCGCGGTCACCTTGTCGGGACGCGAAGATGCGTTGCTGGCGCTCAAGGACGAATTGGGCGCCAAGGGGGTGGATTTCCGCCTTCTCAATCTGGACTATGCCTTCCACAACCGGGTGCTGGACCCATTCCAAAGCCGCATGCTGGACAGTCTGGGGGCGGTGACCGCCGCCGAAGGACGGCTGCGCTTTTATTCCTCGGTCACCGGGGCGGTGATCGGCGGCCCCCATCTGGACAGCCAATATTGGTGGGAAAACGTGCGCCGTCCGGTGCTGTTCCAGCAGGCGGTGGAAGCCATGCTGGCCGATGGCATCGACGTTCTGGTGGAAATCAGCCCCCATCCCATCATTCATTCTTATCTGCGCCATATTTTCCGCAGCCTGGACGCCCAAGCCCAGGCATTGGGATCGGTCAACCGGCAAAATGCCGGCGCGCACCGTCTGGACCGGGTTGTCGATGAAGCCTGGACCCTGGGGGCAGACTTGGCCTGGGATCGGGTGGTCCCGGCGGGCCGTCAAGTGGATCTGCCGACCTATCCCTGGCAGCGTGAACGGTTCTGGTGTCCGCCGACGCCCGAATCCCGTGGTCCGCTGTATCACCGGTGGGAAGCCCGGTTCCTGGGGGCGCGGGTGGCGCCGTCCTTGCCGATTTGGGAATCGACCATCGACACGGGCACCTTGCCGTTCCTGGCCGACCATCAGGTCGGGGGGCTGGCGGTATTTCCGGCGGCCGGGTTCGTGGAAATGGCGCTTCAGGCATCGCAATGCCTGTGGGGCGATGGACAGCATGATGTGGAGCAACTGGAAATCCGCCGTCCGCTGACCCTGGACCGGACCAAGGTGGTCCGCTTCCTGTGGGGCGAGGACCAAGGCACGTTCCAGATTTCCAGTCGCCCGCGCATGACCGATGACGGCTGGACGGTTCACGCGGTTGGGCGGCTGACCCAATCCGCCGCGACACAGCCGTCGGTTCCGCCCCAATTGGCGGCGGATGGCGCCGAAATCGCCGCCGCTGATCATTACGCCATGGCGGATCGGATCGGCTTGGCCTATGGACCCGCCTTCCAGACCGTGACCCGGACCAGGGTGCATGGCGCGGTGGCCGTGGCGGATCTGCGTTTTCCCACGGCCGATGAGGGGGGGGATGGCTATCTGCTGCCGCCGGGATTGTTCGATGGCTGCTTGCAGGTGGTGTTCGACCTGCTGAAGGACCACATTCAATCCGCCAGCCAGCCCCATGCCTTCCTGCCGGTGCAGATTGGGCGGTTGCTGCTGCATGGCGATGCCAGCCGGATCAGCCGGTGTCATGTGCGGTTGGATCGGATGTCGCGGCGTTCGTTGGTGGCCAGCATCTGGCTGACCGATCAGGATGGTGCGGTCATCGCCGAAGCCCGGTCGTGCCGGTTCCAGCGGATGGATATGGGCAAGGCGCTGGGGGCGCCATCTCAGTACGAATTCGAAACTATTCCGCTATCCGACCGTTCACCCCAATCCCATTGGCCCCATGCGGCCATGCCCATATGGCCGACAGGGGCGGATATCGGCCCGGATATCGGCCTGGATGCCATCGCCGCCGCTTTCTGCGCCGAAGCGTTGGCGGCGACGCCGAAGCCCGCGCCGGAATGGAATGATGTGGCCCGTCTGGCCGGTGTTTTGGCCGCAGGCCATGATTCTGATCAGACCGCCCATGATCTGTGGCGCTCGGCCTTGAATGCCCATCCCGGCCATCTGGCGGAACTGACGCTGTTGGGCAATCTGGGCCTGCATCTGGGGCGGGCCTTGGCCGGGGATCTGGTGGCGTCCAGTTTGCTTCCCGCCAACTCGACCTTGGACCATCTGCTGGATGCGTCGCCCCTGGTGGCGGTGGGGCATGACGCCATTGCCGCCGCCTTGGCTCAATTGGTCAGCCATTGGCCGGACAGCCAACGCCTGCGGGTGATCGAGGTGGGGGGCGGCGCCCCGGATCTGACCGCCCGGCTGATGGCACTGCTGCCTGCCGGTCGTTACGATTACACCATCGCCGCCGCCGATGCGGCCCTGGCCCTGACGGCGGAAGCCGGTTTGGGGCATCAGCATCCCGATCATTCGGTGGTGACCTTTGATGCGGCCCGGCCCTTGGCCGATCAGGAACAATTGGCTGTCGGCAGCCATGATCTGGTGATCGCGGTCAACGCCCTGGGCTATTGGCCCGATGCGTCCACCGCCCTGGCTGCCTTGGCAAGCCTGGGACGGGGTGGCGCCAGGGTGTTGTCCTGCGCACCGGCTGCGGGCGCTTGGCTGGACTTGGCCGCAGCGGTCCATGCGGTGGCGGGAAAGGCATTTCCGCTGCGTCCGTTGCCCAGTGATGCTTTCGGCGGCTTTGACACGGCATCCGCCGTCACCGTGGCGGGAACGGCCCTGTTGGCGGCCAGTTTGCCGGCGGCGGCCCTGGCCGCGAATACCGGTCCCTTGCTGGCCGAGGATGCCAGGCCATGGCTGATCCTGGCGGGTGGAACCGATGCGGAAATGGCCTTGGCCGATGTGGTGGCCGATCGGCTGGGGGCGGCGCTGATCGTCTTGCCGGAAGGTGAAGGCGACGACGAAACAGCCTTGCGCATTCCCGCCGATTCCCCGGCGGCCTGGGCCGATTTCCTGGCGACCTTGGTTGAGGCCGGCAGTGAACCGGCTGGCTTGATCCATCTTTGGGGTCTGGCTGAACCTCGCCAGGGCCGTGACGGCGATCTGTCGCATCAGAACCGCCGATGCTGGAGCACCCTGGCCTTTGCCCAGGCAACCACCCAAGTGAGCCTAAGCCAGTCGCCGCATCTGGTGACGGTCACCCGTGGCGCCTTGGATGGCGAGATTTCCCAGGCGCCGCTTTGGGGCCTGGCTCGCGTGCTTGGCAATGAATTCCCGCAACTGTCCGTCCGGCGGATTGATTTGGACCCGATGGCCTTTGCCGGTCTGGGGGCTGCCCTGGCGGCGGAAATCGCCGCCCCCGATGCTCAGGACGAAGTCCGGTTGGGGTTGGATTGGCGCCAGGGCCTGCGATTGCGCAAACGGGCGGTGAAGCCGGTCGGCGCTTCGGCATCGGCTCCTGCCGCCTTGGCCCGGACCTTGTCTTTTGGCGCCGGTTCGCTGGATCATCTGGCATGGGTGGATGCGTCCCGGCGGGCGCCGGGCGCGGGCGAGGTGGAAATCAGAATCCGGGCATCGGGTTTGAACTTCCGCGATGTCATGCTGGCCTTGGGCGTTCTGCCGGATGAAGCGGTGGAAAACGGATTTGCCGGGGCCAATGTGGGGATGGAAGCCGCCGGGACCGTGGTGGCGGTCGGGGCCGGTGTGGACCGCTTGTCCGTGGGCGATGATGTCCTGTTCTTTGCCCCGGCTTGTTTTGCCAGCCATGTGACCACCAAGGTGACGGCGGTGGCCCGCAAGCCGGCCAGTCTGGGCTTTGCCGAGGCGGCCACCATTCCCACCGCTTTTTTCACCATCTATTACGCCCTGTCCGAATTGGCCCGTTTGCGGGCTGGGGAACGGGTGCTGATTCATGGTGCGGCCGGTGGTGTGGGTTTGGCCGCCATTCAATATGCCCGCCATGTGGGGGCGGAAATCTTCGCCACCGCCGGCAGCCCGGAAAAGCGGGCCGTGGTGGAATTGGCCGGGGTGCCCCGCGATCATATCCTGGATTCCCGCTCTTTGGCTTTTGCCGATCAGGTCATGACCTTGACCCAGGGCCAGGGTGTGGATGTGGTGCTGAATTCCCTGGCGGGCGAAGCCATTCATAAAAGTCTGGGGCTCCTGCGGCCCTTTGGCCGTTTCCTGGAATTGGGAAAGCGGGACTTTTTCGCCAATACGCCATTGGGATTGCGGCCATTCCGCAACAACATTTCCTATTTCGGCATTGATGCCGACCAGTTGATGGCGGTCCTGCCCGATCTGGCCGGGCGTCTGTTCGCCCAGATGATGGAGTTGTTCGAACAGGGGATTTTCCATCCGCTGCCCTATCGGGTTTTCCCCCAGGACCGCATCGTCGATGCCTTCCGTCACATGCAGCAATCCCGCCATATGGGCAAGATCATCGTCGCCGATGATGGCGTTGATGATCTGGTGGCATCCGTTCCGGCGGATGGCGGTCAATCCCTGACCCTGGACCCCGATGGTGCTTATCTGGTCACGGGGGGGCTGGGCGGTTTTGGTTTGGCCACGGCCCAATGGCTGGCGGAACGCGGTGCCCGGCATCTGGTTCTGGCCAGTCGGCGGGGTAAGGCCGATGACGACGCCCAGGCCGTGCTGGATGCCCTGGCGGCGCAAGGGGTCGAGATTCAGGCGCGGGCCTGCGACGTGGGGGATGCCGCCCAGGTGGATGAACTGATCCAATCCATTGCCGCCCGTCGGCCGTTAAAGGGGATCATTCATGCCGCGGCGGTCTTTGATGACGGCATTGCCGCCACCATGACCCATGACCAGTTCAACCGCGTCCTGTCGCCCAAGCTGGAAGGCGGCTGGCACCTGCATCGCGCCAGTCTGGGCCAGCCCTTGGATCTGTTCGTGCTGTATTCATCGGTCACCACCATCTTGGGCAATCCCGGCCAAGCGAATTACGTGGCCGGTAACATGGCGTTGGAAGCCTTGGCCCACCATCGGCGGGCGCGGTCCCTGCCTGCCCTGGCGGTGGGTTGGGGGGCGATCGCCGATGCCGGGTACTTGACCCGCCATACCGATGTGCGCGATACGCTGTCCAAGCGTATGGGGGTGGATGCCTTGACCGCCCGCACGGCGCTGGACAGTCTGGGCGCCTTGCTGGCTGGCGATCACCCGCCGGTGGTTTGCGTGGCCGAGGTGGATTGGCGGACCATGGCGGCCTTGCCTGCCCTGAAATCGCCGCGCTTCGCCCTGGTGGCCAGCGGTGGACGGACGGAAAGCAGCGGCGAAGCTTTTGATCTGGATAAGCTTCTGGCGGGATTGAGCCCGCAGGAAGTGACCCAGGTGTTGACCGAATTGGTGGCCGAACAGGTGGGCACCGTGCTGCGCATTCCGGCGGAACGGTTGGATGTCACCCAATCCGTCTTTGAAATGGGGATGGATTCGCTGATGGCCATGGAATTGCGCTCAGCCATCGAAGAACGGTTCGGCGTGCAATTGCCTGCCATGGCCTTGTCCGAGGGAGCGTCCATCACTCGTCTGGCGGAACGCATCCGGGCACATCTGATGGGGGATGCCAAGGCGGATGCCGCCCAGGACGATGTCACCGCCTTGCTGGCCCGTCATGCGGAAGGTGCGGATAAGGCTGTCGTGGCTCAGGGCGTGGCCGCCTTGGCCGGGACGGCAGATAAATAATTAGGCCACCCGTGGCTGTCTCGTCGGGTGTTGGCATAAGAGAGAATGGGGTGGGATGAGCGAACATCAGAAAGATCACCGGTCCTTATCGGCCCAGGAAAAACAGGACCTGCTGAAAGCGATCCTGAAAAAGCGCAAGGGTGATCAAAAGCCGACCGATCAGCCCGCCATCACGCCAGCGGCCGGTGCGGCTTTGTCAGCGGATGCGGAACCGGCGGAAGAGACGTGGCGGATTGAAAAATTTCCCGCCTATCAGCAGGTACTGGTCCAGCGGTCGGTGGCCCGGCATCTGGGGGTGGAAAGCCCGTTTTTCACGGTGCATGACGGTGTCAGCGGGGCTACCACCCAGGTGGGCAACCGGACCTTGATCAATTACGCCACCTATAATTACCTGGGTTTAAATGGCGATGCGCGGGTGACCAAGGCGGCCAAGGACGCCATCGACATCTATGGCGTATCCGCTTCGGCCAGCCGGGTGGTGTCGGGGGAACGCCCGCCCCACCGTCAATTGGAAAAGGCGCTGGCCGCCTTGCATGGCGTCGATGACGCCATTGCCTATGTGTCCGGTCATGCGGCGAATGTCAGCACGATCGGCTGCCTGATGGGACCGCGCGATTTGATCGTGCATGACCGGCTGGCGCATAATTCCATGCTGCAGGGGGCGTTGCTGTCCGGGGCGGCGCGTCTGCCTTTTTCTCATAATGACATGGATGCGCTGGATGACATCCTGACCCGCAATCGGCGCAATTACGAAAAGGTGCTGATCGCGGTCGAGGGTATCTATAGCATGGATGGCGATATGTGCCCGCTGGACCGGCTGGTCGAGTTGAAGCACCGTCATCATGCGTTGCTGATGGTGGATGAAGCCCATTCCCTGGGGGTATTGGGGGCGACCGGGCGCGGCGTGGGGGAACAGTTCGGGGTCAATGGCGCCGATGTGGATTTGTGGATGGGCACCCTGTCCAAGACCTTGTCGGGCTGCGGCGGCTATATCGCCGGGTCGGCGGCCTTGGTGGAATTGCTGAAATTCACCTCGCCGGGTTTCGTTTACTCGGTGGGCATGCCCCCGGCCATCGCCGCCGCCGCCGTCGCATCGCTGGAATGCATGCTGGCGGAACCGTGGCGGGTGGAAAAACTGCGCCATAACGGACGTCTGTTCCTGGACACCGCCCGTGCCGCCGGGTTGGATACCGGCCTGTCCCAGGGCTTTAACATTATTCCCGTGATCACCGGGCGGTCGGTGCTTGCGGTCAAGCTGTCCAACACTTTGCTTGATCTGGGGATCAATGCGGCCCCCATCATTTATCCGGCGGTGGATGAACGGGCGGCCCGACTGCGCTTTTTTCTGTCCAGCGAACATAGTGACGACCAGATCCGGCAGACGGTGCAGGTGGCGGCACGGGAATTGGAACGTCTGCGCCAAGAAAGCGATGCGCCCGATGCTCCTGCCGATGAATAGTTGATTTAATCTTTTCTTTTTACGCTCAAGACGGCGCATTCCGGCTGTAAACTCCTCGCTGATTGACGATCCTGTCATGACAGTCAGCGAGGATAGGCCCATGACCAAACGCAATGTGGTGCTGGTTCAAGATGGCGCCATCGACGAATTGGCGTCGGTGCTGTTATTGGCGTCCATGCCGGACATATCCATCAAGGCCATTGAAATCCTGAATGCCGATTGTCTGGCGGCTCCGACATTCCAGGCGACGGTACGGCTGCTGAAATTGATCGGGCGCGGCGATATTCCGGTCAGCATCTCGCCAGCGCGGGGGTGGAATCCGTTCCCGTGGGAATACCGGCAATACGCCATGATGGTCAATCTGTTGCCCATCGTTAATCAGTATCAGGCGGATGTGCCGGTTCCGGTGCCGCCCTTCACGGTCAGTTTGGCCGAAATTCTGAAGCGGGTGCGGGCCGAAGACCCCGGCACCCCCCTGGTGATCCTGTGCCTGGGGCCGTTGACCAGCGTGGCGGATGCCTTGCGGGATTTATCCCGCGATGCCTATGACGAATTGGTCTGGATGGGCGGTGTCTATACCCCCCCGGATCAGGGCGATGTTTTACCCGTGGGCAATATCGACACCGGCATCGCCCCTGGGGCCAACCCCAATGCGGAATGGAATGTATACTGGGACCCTTATGCGGCGGATCGGGTGCTGAAAGCACAATTGCCCTTCCGCATGTTTCCGCTGAACGTCACCAATGATGTCTTGCTGACCCCCCAGATCATCCGGGAATATTTTTTGCCGCAAAGCCGGAAACACCCGATTCTGGACCTGATGGCCCAGATGTATTCCATGGTGGCATTCCAGGCCGGGTTCAGTTTTTGGGACACGGCAACGACCGCTTATTTGGGGGCGCCGCAATTATATGGCTTCAAGGACTATCCAATTCGTGTGGATATCTCTCCCGATCCGGCAGCGCAAGGCACACTGAGTGTGGACGCCAAAAGCGGATCGCGGGTGACCATGGCCACCCGGATCGACGTGAACGGATTTTATACCTATCTGGTGGATTCGCTGAAATCACTGCCGGTGAAGGTGTGATCGTGGTTCCACGAATTTCCCATTGGTGGAACGTGTCAGCGGTCGTTGAGGTCGCAGCCAAGTGAGCGGGCACATGGACCATCCTGCGTTCCACCGAACGCAGGATGGTTGGGGGATCACCAGCGCAAGACGCCGCCCAGGGGCTTTTTCTTGTTCCCCATACCGGCCTTGGTCACCAGCACCCATTCATTGACCTGCATGAAACGCGGGGCCAGGAATTGGTAAATGGTGCGGATATGGCTGGTGTTTTCTTCGGATTTGGATACGAAGACATTGCGCCAGACCGGAATGATTTCTTCCCAAGGCCACAGCCGACGGTACAATTCGTCGCGGACTCCCCGGATATAATCAATCTGGTTGTCGATATTCTTCAGCATGGCCAGGATTTCGCCGGTCTGGGCATCGACCTGATCAAAGTAATCCTGGAAGACCTTCAGCGCCCGTTGCGACAGGCGGGCAACTTGGTCCGAGGTTTCGATCATGCTGCGGTCATGGGAATAGATACGGCGCAAAGCCTGGATTTTTTCGTCGATCTTTTTGATTTCGTGAAAAACGTCCCGTTCGGCCTCGATATAGGCAAGTTCCTTGGCCAAGGTTTCGATGTACTTGACCACTTCCTCGCGGTTATCACGGCCCAGCCCCAACGCTTCCGCCGCTTCGGAAAAAGCCAGTTGGATGTTTTTCTTGATCTGGGGGTCTTCGGCGATCTGCATCAATTCCTCGGACGAGGTAAAGATGTGTTCGTCGCCGGTCAGCCAAGTGACCATCTGCATGGTCAGGCGCTGGTGGGCGATGCGCAAATGCCGGTCCGACGGTTCCCACGACGCCTCGCGGGTCAGGATTTCCTTGGGCAGCATGTCGCCCAGGCGCAGGCCACGGACGAATTGCAAACCTTCGGCGACCATGTCCAGCATGCGGCCATCGGGGCTGTCATCGCTCAGGGCGAATTCCCGCTTGATGCCATCAATGCCCAACACAGCTTCATTGCTGGCCAGCTTGACGATGGCCACCGGTTCGCCGCTATCGGTCAGACGAAAATAAATATCTTCCAGCGAATGGAAGAATTTATGTTCGAAGACAACCGTTCCATCGCCAGGAAGATCCGTCTTTTTGTTGCTGCGGGTATCTGCCGCCATGCCTCTGGGTCCTCGACCGATTGTTTGTCCGGCATTGATATAAAACAAACGCGAACGTCGCGCCTTAGTATGCCCGAGGTGTGGGGCCAGGAACAAGTGCCCGCGTTAGGGATTAAGCAACCTCTTTTCCCGCCGGGTCATTTCACCGCTGGTTCCGTTCATCCCGTGAGCAGACATCCAATATCTGGGTTCGGGACAAACTGCCCTGGCGGGCGTGGTCCTGGCTGGCGAATTGCTGCCGGGCATAGGCTTCGAACTCGGCCCAACTGACCTGAAAATCCACATTGGCATCGGCCGACATCACCGGGTCGGGCTGACTTTGCGGGCGATAGCCGCCACTGCCAGCCCGCGATGGTCCGCCGCGTTCGCGGGGGGACGGGTGATCATCATCGGGGCGGGGCGGGGTGATCCGCATTCTGTAGGCGGTCAATTCATCGGCGGTGATCATGCCGTTGCCATCGGCATCGGCCAATTTGAACCAGCGGGCGGCATCCGCCAAATATTCGGGCAGATCCAAAGTTCCGTCACGATTGGTGTCGGTCCGGTCGAACCATGCCCCCAAAACCGCCGGACAGGATGGCTCGGGGCTGCCGCCGGGCAGGGGTTCGCCATTGGGGGTCACCACCGTCTGGGGATGGTGCGGACCATCGCCGGGCCGGGGGTGGTCGGGTCCGCATCCGGCCAAAAGCACGGCCAGAACCGGAAGAGCGGCCAGAAACAGCGGGGTGCGCGGACGGATCATCGGTCTGATTTCCAAGGTGGGGGCGGCGCCGTGATCGGATTATGGCGGATGATCATGACAATAAAAAGACCGGCCACCGTCAAGGTGGCCGGTCGACATTTCTTATCGCGGTGCGGATCAGCCGACGATGTGATACCCGCCATCCACGAACAAGGTGCTGCCGGTCACCGATTTGGCCAGATCGCTGACCAGATAGGCGGCCAGGGAACCGCAATCGTCGATGGTGGCCAATTGATGAGTCGGGGCCTTGGCGGCGGCGGCATCCATCAATTCGTCGAAGTGATCAATGCCCGACGCGGCACGGGTCTTCAGCGGGCCAGGCGACAGGGCGACGACGCGGATACCCTTTTCGCCCAGTTCGGCAGCCATGTACTTGGTGGTGGATTCCAGCGCGGCCTTGACCGGCCCCATGACGTTGTAATGCTCGACCACCTTGCGGCCACCATAGAAGGTGACGGTCATCAGGCACCCACCATCCTTCATCAGCGGCTCGGCCAGCTTGGCCATGCGGATGAAGGAATGGCAAGACACGTCCATGGCCAGCTTGAAGCCATCCTGGGAACAATCGACCACCCGACCGTGCAGATCGTCACGGTTGGCGAAGGCGATGGAGTGGATGACGAAATCCAGCTTGCCCCACTTCTTTTCGATCTCGGCGAAGACCGCTTCCAACTGGCCTTCCTGCTGCACGTCGCACGGCAACAAGATGTCGGCGTCCAGGCCTTCGGCCAGGGGACGGACGAAACGGTCGGCCTTTTCGTTGAGGTACGTGATCGCCAGGTCTGCCCCATAGGCACGGCAATGTTTGGCGCACCCATAAGCAATGCTTTGATCGTTGGCGATACCGACGATCAGACCTTTCTTGCCGGTCAGATCAAGTGTGGAAACTTGCTGATACGGCTTCAACGCGGCGTCCATGGAAGTACCTTTCCATTAAGTGATGCTGCGCCGCAGCGTAACTCAGGGGTGGCGCAGTCTCAAGCCCCCGACGGGATTTTCGCGGAAAAGTCACAACTTGACGATTCGCGTACCCGCCACGCTTGACGGGGATGACCACGGGGCGTAGCCTCTCGCCCCGTGGTAATTTGTCCGACCGGCTTGCGGCCACGTTAAATAACTCGCTAAAGAGGTCTTTGCTTGGTCCTTCCAAGCCATGACCCCTTTTCGCCGGCCTTCATTGCCTATGCGAGCACGAGGCGGATCATGACCAAACGTATTCCTACCCAGCGTATTTTGCGGTCCCGTACCCTTCAGGTGCGGGGCGGGTTGTCGCGCACCGGTTTCTCGGAAACCAGCGAAGCATTGTTCATGACCTCGGGCTATGTCTACGATTCGGCGGAAGAGGCGGAAGAAAGTTTCGACGGTACCCGTGACCGTATGGTGTATTCGCGGTTCAAGAACCCCACCGTGGCCACCTTCGAAGAACGTCTGGCGGCCATCGAAGGGGCGGAAGCCTGCCGCGCCACCGCATCGGGCATGGCCGCCGTTCATGCGGCCCTGGTCTGCCAGTTGAAGACGGGTGACCGGGTGGTGGCGGCGCGGGCATTGTTCGGGTCGTGTACCTGGATCATTCATGATCTGCTGCCCCGCTTCGGCATTGCGGTGGATTTTGTCGATGGTACCGATCCCGCCCAATGGGAACAGGCCCTGTCGCGCCCAGCCCAGGTGGTGTTCCTGGAAAGCCCGTCCAACCCCACCTTGGAAATCATCGACCTGGCACGGGTGGCCGATCTGGCCCATCAGGCCGGTGCCCGGCTGGTGGTGGATAATGTGTTCGCCACCCCTGTCTTGCAAAAGCCGCTGACCCTGGGGGCGGATGTGGTGGTTTATTCCGCCACCAAGCACATTGACGGTCAGGGCCGTTGCCTGGGTGGCGCCATTTTGTGTGACAACGCCTTTGCCAATGACATTTTGGGGCCGTATCTGCGCCATACCGGCCCCGCCATGTCGCCGTTCAATGCCTGGATACTGCAAAAGGGCCTTGAAACCCTGGATCTGCGGGTGGAGCGTCATGCGGCCAATGCCCTGACGGTGGCCCGCTTCCTGGAAAGCCGCCCCGAAGTGGCCCGGACCATTTATCCCGGCCTGGAAAGTCATCCCCAGCATGATTTGGCCAAACGGCAGATGCAGGGCTTCGGCGGTATCGTCGCCTTTGATCTGAAGGGCGGCAAACAGGCTGCCTATGACCTGATGAACCGGCTGGAGGTCATCGACATCTCGAACAATCTGGGCGATGCCAAAAGCCTGATCACCCATCCCTGGACCACCACCCATCAACGCCTGGCCCCCGAGGACAAGCTGGCCCAAGGCATTGGCGAAGGCTTGCTGCGCCTGTCGGTGGGATTGGAGGATGCCGACGATTTGGTGGAGGATTTGGCCCTGGCCCTGAAAGGTTAAAGACGGGATGCCTCTCCGCCCCGGCCTTGCGCCGGGGCGGGCAAATGAGTCTAATATGGCGTCAGGGGCCGGTTTGCGCCGCCAATCTCTTGCCGGGGTGTTGCCATGTACAATCAGACCACACGCGACATCACCGTGTCGGTCCAGCCCGTCTATCTGGACGATCAATCATCGCCCGCCGACGGCCATTATGTATGGGCCTATCGGGTGCGGATCGAAAACAATGGCGGAGAACGGGTGCAATTGCGGCGCCGCCACTGGATCATCACCGATGCCGTGGGATTGGTGCAGGAAGTCCAAGGCGCCGGGGTGGTGGGCGAACAGCCGGTTTTGGAGCCGGGGCAGAGTTTTGAATATACCAGCGGCACGCCGCTGCACACGCCATCGGGGATCATGCACGGCACCTATCAGATGGAAGGCCCGAATGGTGAAACCTTCGATGTGGTCATCCCCGCCTTTTCCCTGGACAGCCCGCACGAAATCCATCGGCTGAATTAGCGGCCGCACCTTGTAATCAGCCCAGGGATACACCACATCTTTCGGTAGTGTGTGTGACAGGATGGTGCCGGACCGTCGGCGCCCAGGGGAAATCATGACCAATATTGAACCCGTCGGCCCCAAAGGCCAAAGCCAGCAAACCCGGCTGGAGGCGAAGCCCAGCCGGGCAGAGGCGGAAAATGCCGTGCGGACCTTGCTGCGTTGGGCGGGCGATGACCCGGACCGGGAGGGTCTGGTCGGTACGCCCGATCGGGTGGTGCGGGCGTATGAAGAATTTTTCGCGGGCTATGACCAGGACCCGGTGGACATGCTGAACCGGACCTTCGAGGAAACCGACGGCTATGACGAAATGGTCGTGCTGAAGGATATCCGCTTGGAATCCCATTGCGAACATCACATGGTGCCCATCATCGGCAAGGCCCATGTGGCCTATTTGCCGGATCGCCGGGTGGTGGGAATTTCCAAACTGGCGCGGGTGGTGGAAGTTTTCGCCAAGCGTCTGCAAATCCAGGAAAAATTGACCAGCCAGATCGCCAACAGCATCGACGAGGTCTTGCAGCCCAAAGGGGTGGCGGTGGTGATCGAGGCCGCGCATCAATGCATGACCACCCGTGGGGTCCATAAGCCCGGCGTGACCATGGTAACCAGCCGGATGTTGGGCGTGTTCCGTAGCGATGCGGCCACACGGCGTGAATTCATGGCCCTGATCCGGGGGGGCGGCACCGATTTGAATAATGCCTGACCGTTTCCGTCCGGCGCGGACGGTTAAAGCGGGACAGGAAAGACTGGACAGCCGGGCCGAAGCGGGCCATTAGTCCCTGGACCGTGCGGGGGATGACCCCGGCGGACGGAAAGGCTTTCCGGGGGTTTCTGGCGCTTGATCGACTTTCGGCCGGTCATCTTCGTTAACGGCATCTTGCTGCAAATCCTGGCCGCATCCATGGTGGTGCCGGCCCTGGTCGATCTTTGGTCGGACGATCTGGATTGGCGGGTCTTTGCCGTGTCCGCCATGGTCACCGGTTTTGTCGGGGCCATGATGATGCTGGGCTGTCGGCCCGACCGGCGCACGCCCCTGGATACCCGCCAGGCATTCCTGCTGACCTCGTCATGCTGGTTCCTGATGTCGGGATTTGGGGCGTTGCCGTTCATCTTTTCCGCCCTGGATCTGACTATCGCCGAAGGGGTGTTCGAAGCCGCCAGCGGCATCACCACCACCGGCGCCACGGTGTTGACCGGGCTGGATCATGCCCCAAAGGGCATTTTGCTGTGGCGGGCCATCCTGAACTGGCTGGGCGGGTTGGGGGTGATCGTTCTGGCCGTGGCCATTCTGCCCATCCTGCGCATCGGCGGCATGCAATTGTTCAAGATGGAATCATCGGACAAAAGCGACAAGATCCGCCCCCGCATCGCCCAGGTGGCCTGGTCCATCGCCGCCGTCTATATGATCTTGAACGTGGCCAGCGCGGTGGCGTTGTGGGCCACGGGAATGTCCGTGTTCGACGCCATTTGCCACGCGGTGGCGGCAATCGCCACGGGCGGGTTTTCCACCTCGGATCAATCCTTGGGGAAATGGGGGGCGGCCACCCAGTGGGTGACCACCGTTTCCATGGCTTTGGGCGGATGTACCTTCACCTTGCTGATCACGCCGTGGCGGCAGGGGCGATGGGTGCTGTTCCGGGACAGTCAGACCCGATGGTATTTCGGCTTCCTGGCCTTTTTCTCGGCTCTGCTGGCATTCTGGCAATGGGCGGTCAATGATATGGACCCGTTCCAATCCCTGACCCACGCCTGTTTCAACGTGGTGTCCATCGTCACCAGCACCGGCTTTGCCTCGACCGATTACAATGCATGGGGCGGGTTTGCCCAGGTGATCTTTTTCATCTTGCTGTTCATCGGCGGCTGTACCGGATCGACCGCGGGCGGGGTCAAGGTGTTCCGCTGGGAAGTGCTGTTCAAATTGGCCGGGGTGCAGTTGAAGCGGCTGTTGCATCCCCACGGTGTTTTCGCCGTGGATTTCAACCGTCGCCGGATTTCCGATCAGGTGGTGGATTCTGTCCTGGGCTTCATGGTCATGTATTTCCTGGTGTTTTCTCTGTTTTCCCTGGCGTTGACCGCCGTGGGGGTGGACATGGTCACCGCGTTCAGCGGCTCGGCCGCCACTTTGGGAAATGCCGGGCCCGGTGTGGGGGACATTATCGGCCCGTCCGGGACCTATAAGCCGCTGCCCGATACCGCCAAATGGATCATGGCGGTGGAAATGATCCTGGGTCGGTTGGAATTGTTCAGCGTCATCGTGCTGTTTTCCCGATCGTTCTGGCGGGCATGACCATGATCGACGCCCGGCCCGCCCTCAGCAATCTTGGTCGTGTTCTTTGCATCCTGGCGGTGTCCATGCTGGCCCCGGCCTTGGCCGATGCCTTGGCCGGGACCGATGGCTGGCGGTCCTTCCTGCCCAGTGCCGGGCTGACCGGCTTTGTCGGCGCGGCATTGGTGCTGGCCACGCGCGAACGGGTGTGCCAGGTCATGACCGTGCGGCAGATTTATCTGTCCATCGCCTTGTGCTGGATCGTGCCGTGCTTTTTCGCCGCCCTGCCCATGACCGGGGCGGCGGCGCATCTTTCCTTTATCGACGCCCTGTTCGAAGCCACCAGTGGCCTGACATCGACCGGTTCCACGGTGATGACCGGACTTAACCACCGCCCGCCGGGCATTTTGCTGTGGCGGGCCTTGATGCAATGGATGGGCGGTATCGGCATCATCGTCATGGCGGTGACCGCCTTGCCTGCCCTGCATATTGGCGGGATGCAGATTTTCCGGGCCGAAGTGGTGTCGGCCAATGACCGGGCCATCCCACGGATCGCCCGGATCGGCAACACCATTATCGCCGTCTATATGGGGTTCACTCTGGTCTTGGGGGTGGGGTTGTGGCTGGCCGGCATGGTGCCCTTCGATGCCATCATCTATGCCATGAGCACCATTGCCACCGGCGGCTTTTCCAATCACGACAATTCCTTGGCCTTTTTCAACAATGGCTGGATCGACGGGCTGATCTATGTGGGCATGGTCCTGGGCGGCATGCCGTTTCTGTTGTTCTTTCAACTGACCCAGGGAAATTGGCGGCGGGTGGTTCATGACCAGCAATTGCACTGGTATTTGGGGCTGCTGTTCCTGGCGGGGCTGGGCATCGGGTTGTGGCTGTTCACCAATACCGGCATGTCCTTGCTGTCGGCCTTTCATCACGGTTTTTTCACCGTGGCGTCGGTGATGACCGGAACGGGGTTGGCGTCGATGGATTACGGGGCCTGGACCGGAATGCCATCCGCCATTTTGTTTCTGCTGATTTTCGTGGGGGGCTGCGCCGGGTCCACCGCCGCCGGGATCAAGGTGTTCCGGCTGCAATTGCTGTATGCCAATGCCCTGATCCAGACCCGTCAGTTATTGCGCCCCCATGCGGTCATGGTGCCCACCTATAACAAGAAACCCATCGGCGAAGATGTGCTGGAATCGGTGATGGGCTTTTTGTTCGTCTATGTGTTCAGCTTTGCCGTGGTGGCGATCCTGTTATCCCTGATGGGATTGGATTTCCTAAGCTCGGTTTCCGCCTCGGCGGCGGCCATCTCCAATGTGGGGCCTGGGCTGGGGCCGGTGGTCGGACCGGCCGGCACCTTTGCCACCGTGCCCGACGGGGCCAAGCTGCTGCTGTCCGCGACCATGCTGTTCGGGCGGCTGGAAATGTTCACATTGCTGGTGCTGTTCGTCCCCAATTTCTGGAAACATTAGATCATCGTGCGTCAAATATGACGCACGATGATCTGGGGTTATACTTGTTTTCGAAAGTTCCGACCCAAGGTCGGAACTTTTCTTTTGTCCCTCGCCGGGCGGGCGCTTTCGCGCCCTTGGCCGCCGCCGCCGCAATGGCGGCTGGGATTCTTTTGTCCCTCGCCGGGCGGGCGCTTTCGCGCCCTTGGCCGCCGCCGCAATGGCGGCTGGGATTCTTTTGTCCCTCGCCGGGCGGGCGCTTTCGCACCCTTGGCCGCCGCCGCAATGGCGGCTGGGATTCTTTTGTCCCTCGCCGGGCGGGCGCTTTCGCGCCCTTGGCCGCCGCCGCAATGGCGGCTGGGATTTTTTTGTCCCTCGCCGGGCGGGCGCTTTCGTACCCTTGGCCGCCGCCGCCGCAATGGCGGCTGATGACCGGCCAACCAGTCAACGAGTCATGTGTGGACGGCCCCTGCGTTGCAAGGAGAATCCGACGTGATCACGCCCCGGTCGGGTGCAGTCATGTGTCCGGCCTGTTTGCGCGGCCACTTGACCGCTGGCCATGATGTGATCCG
>JAYSBF010000014.1:0-70770 GCA_041915545.1 Magnetospirillum sp.
TCAAAGAGTTAGAAATCTGGAGGGTTCGGGAGGCTGTGCCTCTCGATTGGGGGATCGGGGGCAAATGCCCCCGAAAGAGGGTTTTTCCGCATCCTGCTAGGGGAAGAGCCGCATGCCATGGGGCAATCACCCATGGCATGCGGTCATCTGGTTCTGCCGCCATTGCGGCGGCGGCCAAGCGGCCGGATGGCCGCGCCCGGCGAGGGCTGTCCAACGGTCAATGAAATTGGCAGTTGGTATCAGGCCGCTTTCCCGGTCAGGAAGTTGAGAACCAGGGTGTTGAAGGCGTCGGGCTGTTCCCAATTGCTGGTATGCGCGGCCTTCAATTCCACATGGCGGGCATGGGTCAGGGCGTGGGTCAGGTCAATCGCCTGGGCGGTGGTGGCGGCCAGATCGGTATCGCCGGAAATCACCAGGGCTTGGGCGGCGATGGCCGCAATCCGTGTCCGCAAATCGCCATCGCGCAGGGCGGCGCAATTGGCCATGTAACCGCGATCCGGTGTGCGGCGCAGCATGTCGCACAACATTTGGACGCCGCCGGGTTGGGTGGCGCGGAAATCGTCGGATACCCAGCGTGTGACCAAGGTGGGGGCCAAGCTGTCCAATCCCTGATCGCCGACCAGATTGATCCGGTCGGTCCAGCCCTGGGCCGATCCGATGCGGGCGGCGGTGTTGCACAAAATGATGCGGTCCACCAATTGTGGGCGGTTCAACGCCGCCTGCATGACGGTCATGCCCCCCATGGAGGTTCCGCACAGGCTGGCCAGTTGAATGTTCAGATGATCCAGCAGGCCGGTCAGATCATCGGCCAGGGCGGCAAAGCTGTAATCGCCATCGGGAACCGATGACAGCCCATGTCCACGGGTGTCATAGCGGATGACATGAAAATGCTGGCTCAGGGCAGGGATTTGCCTGGCCCATAATCCGGCATTGGTACCCAGGGAATGGGTGAGAACCAGGGCGGGCAGGGATGGATCGCCATCGCGGGTGTAATAAAGGCGGGTATCGCCGATCTGGGCATAAGGCATGGGGTGGGCCTTTCTACAAACAGCACTGTCCGGCCACATAGGCCTTGCGCCAGCGGGTGATGCTCACCTGGCGGAACAAGTGGGCTTTGGTAAAGGGGTCCTGGGCGATGAAGGCTTCGGCCTCTTCCTTGGTCGGCAGGTCCACCACATAAAGACCGCCGCCGGCATCGCTGCCGTCATCGTTCAGCTTGGCCCCGCAGGCCAGCAGCAAGTGGCTGTTTTCCTGTAAAAAGACCAGATGGGCAGGACGGTGCTGTTGCCGCACATGGGCGTGGCCGTCCTTGTCCCAGGTTTCGATGATAAAGGGCATGGGATGTTCCTTTGAAAAACCATATTGGCCAAAAAAGCCCGCATCTGCGGACAGATGCGGGCCGGTTGGTCAGATGGCCGACGGATGGCGGCAAAGGGGGGTGACTTTGATGTCCATATAGGGGAACAGGGGCAGCTTGGACAAAATATCGTGCAGTTCTTCGTTGCCGCTGACGTCGAAGATGCTGACATTGGCGTATTCGCCGACGACCCGCCACAGGTGGGGCCACCGGCCATCCCGCTGCAATCCCTGGGAATAGGCTTTTTCTTCGGCCTTGATCTGGTCGGCGGTCGCCTTGTCCAGGCTGGCCGGAATATTGACGGTCATTTCCACCATGTAGAGCATGATTTCCTCCGTTTATGATTGATGGGCGGAACGGGCGGGGGTTATTGCCCCCAATATCCCCAAGCCAGCACGGCAACGATGTTCAGGGCGCCGATGACGAACATCATGATTACAGTATAGCCCATGATGTCGCGCAGCCTGAGTTTGGACAAAGCCAGGGCGGGCAAAATCCAGAACGGTTGCACCAGATCATTCCAGGCATTGCCCAATTGCACCGACATGGCGGTCTGGTTCATGGCGGTGCCCAACTTGTGGGCGGCTTCGATCATGAACGGGCCTTGGATCACCCAATGCCCACCCGCCGACGGCGCGAAGAAATTGATGACAAAGGAACTGAGCAGCCCCCAAAGCGGCAGGGAATGGGTGGTGGAAATGTCGATGAAAACATTGGAAATGCTGGTCACCAGCCCCGACGCGGCCATGACCGCCATGATGCCTGCATAAAAGGGGAATTGCAGGATGATGCCGGACACGGTGGAAATGCCGCGTGTCAGGCACCGGACGTAATTGGCCGGGCTGCCCAGTAAGATGATGCCCAGGAACAAGATGATGAAGTTGATCAGGTTCAGATCCAGCGAGCCGCCGGCAAAAAAATGCATGCCGACATAACCCAGGCCGATCAGACCGATGGCCAGGCTGATGATGCGGCTGTTGTTCAGTTTTTCGGCGATGGTGTTTTCATCGGCGGTTCCCCGTGCCGGGGCGGCGGCGGGCTTGTCGGCCAGATCGGGGGAAATTTCGACAATGCTGCCGCTGCCTGCCTTTGGGTGCAGCCAGGCGTTCAGCAGGGGCAACACCACCAGGATCGCCGCGGACAGGGCCAGCATGGGCAGGGAAAAAATGGTCTGGGACAGGGGGATGACCCCCATGGTGGCTTCGAACGGATGCTTGGGCGTGGAAATCAGCAAGGGGATGCTGGATGACAGGCCAAGCCCGTACAGGGTAAAGCCGGAATAGGCGGCGGCGATGATCAGCGGGTAATGGACGCCCTTGACCTTCAAGGCCAGCTTCTTGGCGACGATGCCGCCCAGCACCAAGCCAAACCCCCAGTTCAGGTAACTGCCGACGGCGCCGACCAAGGTGGCGGCGATGATCGCGGTCCGGGGTTGGTGGATTTGATCGACGATTTTGTCGATCAGCCGTTCGGTGGCCGGGGCGGTGGCCAGCACATAGCCCATGGCCAGGATCACCGCCATCTGGGTGGTGAAGGCCAGCAGGCCCCAAAAGCCCTTGCCCCAGGCGGTGACCACAGCGGCAGGTCCCTGGCCTTCCACGACGACGGCCAGGCCCATCACCAAAAGCGTCAGCATGATGACGATGGCGAATGAGTCGGGTAGGTATTTCCGCATCAAGGCGGTGAAGAATGATACGATCTTTTCCATTTCCTCGCCCTCGATCTTTTAATTTGTTTTGGGCGTATAGGTCTTCAATATTTTTTTACATGACCTATACACGCTCGATGATTGTGGCGATGCCTTGGCCTACACCAATGCACATGGTGCACAGGCCGAAGCGTCCCTGTTGACGGATCAATTGACGGGTGGCGGCGGTGACCAGACGGCCGCCGCTGGCCCCCAAGGGGTGGCCCAAGGCGATGGCGCCGCCATTGGGGTTGACCCTGGCATCGTCATCGGCCAGCCGGTGATGGCGGGTAACGGCCAATGCCTGGGCGGCAAAGGCTTCGTTCAATTCGATGACATCAATCTGGTTCAAGGTCAGGCCGGTGCGGGCCAGGACTTTTTCCATGGCCGGGGCCGGGCCAAACCCCATGATGCGCGGCGGGACGCCTGCGGTGGCGGTGGCGATCACCCGTGCCAAGGGGGTCAGACCATGGCGTTTCACCGCCTGTTCCCCGGCCAGGATCAGGGCGACCGCCCCATCATTGACCGAAGACGCATTGCCAGCGGTTACTGTGCCGTCGGGACGGACCACGCCTTTCAGCCCGGCCAATGCTTCCAAGGTGGTTTGCGGCCGGGGCTGTTCGTCCCGGTCCACCATGGTGGTGACGCCTTTTTTCCCGGTGATGGTGACCGGGGTGATTTCCTGGGCCAGATGGCCAGAATTCTGGGCTTGGCCCGCACGTTGCTGGCTGCGCAGGGCAAAGGCATCCTGGTCCGCGCGGCTGATTTGGAAATCCTGGGCCACGTTTTCGGCGGTTTCCGGCATGGTGTCCACGCCATGGGCTGCCTTCATGGCCGGGTTGATGAAGCGCCAGCCGATGGTGGTGTCTTCGATCGTGGCCGCACGGGAAAACGCCTGATCCGCCTTGCCCATGACAAAGGGGGCGCGGGACATGCTTTCCACCCCACCGGCGATCATCAGATCGGCTTCGCCCGCCTTGATGGCGCGGGCAGCCAGGGAAATAGCTTCCAGGCTGGAGCCGCACAGGCGGTTGACGGTGACGCCGGATACCGAAACCGGCAGACCGGCCAGCAACAGCGACATGCGGGCCACGTTGCGATTGTCTTCGCCCGCCTGATTGGCGCAGCCGTAAATCACGTCATCCAAAGCCGCCCAATCCACCGATGGATTGCGGGCCATCAAGGCCCGCAACGGCACGGCGCCCAGATCATCGGCGCGCACCATGGACAGGCTGCCGCCGTAACGGCCAAAGGGGGTGCGGATGGCATCGCAGATATAGACAGAATCCATGTTGTCTTCCTTGGTACTGATACCAACCGGTCAATGACTTGGTTGGTTGTCTTGTCCCTCGCCGGGCGGGCGCTTTGGCGCCCTTGGCCGCCGCCGCAATGGCGGCTGGGTTTATGTTTGTCCCTCGCCGGGCGCGGCCATCCGGCCGCTTGGCCGCCGCCGCAATGGCGGCTGGGTTTAGTTTGTCCCTCGCCGGGCGGGCGCCGTGGCGCCCTTGGCCGCCGCCGCAATGGCGGCTGGTGACCGGCCAACCAGTCAATGCAAAGGGTGGCCGGTATGAGAGATCAGTCCGGTCGCAGAGGATCAGCCGGTCGGCGACAGCGGCACGGGAACCAGGGCTTGCAGATCCTGAAAGGTCAGGCCATCCACCAATTCGCGGGCGGTCATGCCCTGGGGGGTGATGTCGAAAATGGCCAGATCGGTATAAATGCGGTCGATGCAGCCAATGCCGGTCAGCGGATAGGTGCAGGCGGGCACGATCTTGCACTCGCCCGAACGGGTCAGCAGATCCATCATCACGTAGACCGATTTGGCCCCCACCGCCAAATCCATGGCTCCGCCCACCGCCGGGATCGCATCGGGTGCGCCGGTGTGCCAATTGGCGATGTCGCCGCCGACCGAAACCTGAAAGGCGCCCAGCACGCACAAATCCAGATGGCCGCCGCGCATCATGGCAAAGGAAACGCCATGGTGGAAAAAGCAGCCGCCGGGCAGCAGGGTCACCGGTTCCTTGCCAGCATTGATCAATTCGGGGTCTACATGCGTGGGCGTCGGCGCCTGCCCCATGCCCAGCAATCCGTTTTCACTGTGCAGGATGATTTCCCGGTCAGGCGGCAGGTAATTGGCCACCTTGGTTGGCAGGCCGATCCCCAGATTGACATAGGCGCCTTCGGGAATGTCCTGGGCGACGCGGGCGGCCATCTGGTCGCGTGTATAGCGGTTCATGGTCAGACCCCCGCCTTGCTGGAATGGTCGTATTGGGGAATGGCCACCAGCCGTTGGACGAAAATGCCGGGGGTGACCACGGCTTCAGGGTCCAGATCGCCCAGCGGCACCACATGATCCACCTGGGCAATGGTGCAATTGGCGGCGGCGGCCATGATCGGGCCGAAATTACGGGCGGTCTTGCGATAGGTCAGATTGCCCCAGCGATCACCGGCATGGGCCTTGATCAGGGCGAAATCGGCGGTGATGGGGTATTCCAGCACGTAATCACGGCCATTGATGCGCCGGGTTTCCTTGCCTTCGGCCAGTTGGGTGCCAAAGCCGGTGGGGGTATAGATGGCCCCCAAACCCGATCCCGCCGCTTCGATCCGGGCGACCAGATTGCCCTGGGGCACCAATTCCAGTTCGATCCGGCCCGCACGGTACAGGTCGTCGAAGACCCAGGAATCCGACTGGCGCGGAAAAGAACAGATGATCTTGCGTACCCGCCCGGTTTTCAGCAAAGCGGCCAGGCCCATATCGCCATTGCCCGCATTGTTGTTGACCACGGTCAGATCCGTGGCCCCGTGTTCAATCAGGCAATCAATCAGTTCCGCCGGCTGTCCGGCGGTGCCGAAACCGCCAATCATCACCGTGGCGCCATCATGGATGCACGACACGGCTTCAGCCGGGGATGGGAAGGTTTTGTTGATCATGGCGTTTCCCACAACGTGACCGCCTGTTATCGGAAAAGGCGGATGTGCAAATTTCGCACGGTTGTTCGTTTATCGAACAAAGCATAGGTCTGCGCGGCGTGACTGGTCAAGTTCGATTATCGAACAAGTGTGCGAAATTTGCACATCGTGAAGGGGCGCGCCTTTTGCGTGGAGATGTGCTACTAGGCGTCTTGCTGGAATGGTATGGGGCAGGGCAGACGGAATCATGGCCAAGGATGTGGAAACCGACGATGCGGCGGATGGTGAAGCCGCCGGGGCCAGTGATCCCAACATGATGGTGTCCTTGGCTCGTGGGCTTGCGGTCATCCAGGCGTTTTCTCGTCAGGACCGGTCCTTGACCATTTCCCAGATCAGTCAGAAAACCGGTATTCCCCGCGCCGCCGTGCGCCGTTGCCTGTACACCTTGTCATCCTTGGGCTTCGCCGATAGCGAGGATGGGCGGCTTTATTTTCTGCGCCCGCGCATCCTGGCCTTGGGCCACGCCTATCTGACGTCCAGCCCGTTGGCCCGGATCGCTCAGCCATTGTTGCGGCGGGTCAGCAACGAGCTGAAGGAATCCAGCTCGGTGGCCATCCTGGACGGGGATGACATTCTGTATATCGCGCGGGCATCGGTGTCGCGGATCATGGCCATTGATCTGGATGTGGGCAGCAGGCTGCCCGCAGCCTATACATCCATGGGGCGGGTGCTGCTGGCGGGGCTGGATGATGGCGATTTGGATGCCCGGCTGGCCCGGTTGGGTAATCCGCGTTTCACCCCTCATACCTTGGCCAATGACGGGCCATTACGGGCGGAATTCGACCGTATTCGCCTTCAGGGGTATGCCCTGGTGGATCAGGAATTGGAAATGGGCTTGCGTTCCTTGGCGGTTCCCATCCGCGATCATGACGGCAAGGTGGTGGCCGCCATTAACGTGGGGGTTCATGCGTCGCAGATATCGTTGGACGATATGAACGCCCGCGTCTTGCCGGTCTTGCGGGACGCGGCTCAGGAAATGTCGCTGTTCCTGGCGTGATGGCCGGGGGCGGTCAGGCTGCCACCGGGACCATCCCTTGGGTATGCTGGCGGAAGCGGGTGACGAACGCGCCGTAACCGGGGGCGGACAGATCCAGATGGATGTGGATGCGGCTGTGTTCCACGTCCACCACCTCGCCCGGCAGATGATCGGCCAATCCGGGCAGGGACAGGGTGATGGCGTCGCCCTTGCTCCAACCGCGATCGGTGATGCCAAGGGTGATCCCACCTTCCGATCCGTTTTCCACATCCATGGTCAAATCCCGATCCTGGTGCCTGACGCGGGCGGACATGGCCAGCGTGAAGCGGGGCAGGGCGCGGCGATCCACATCGCGGGTGGCCGTGCGCACGGTGCGGACCAAGGTGCCGCGCAACAGGTCGATGGCCTGGGCCATTTGGGTGGAATTGGAACAGACCGCATCGGCGCGGTTGCCGGTCATGGTGGCTTCGTCCGACACCAAGGCGATGCGGCGGGCCACTTCCTGGGCGGCATCCGACGTTTCCAGCACATTGCGGGCGATCTCGCCGGTGGCGCTTTCCTGTTGGCCGATGGCGGCGGCGACCGCCTGGGCGATCTGATCCATGGACCCGATGATGTCGTCAATATGGGTGACCGCCGCCACCGCTTTGGTGGTGGCGGATTGGACACGAGTGATTTGCGCGGTGATGTCGTCGGTGGCCTTGGCGGTTTGGGTGGCCAGGGATTTCACCTCATTGGCGACCACGGCAAAGCCCTTGCCCGCCTCGCCCGCCCGGGCGGCTTCGATGGTGGCGTTCAGCGCCAGCAGATTGGTTTGGCCGGCGATATCGGCGATCATCTGGGCGATCTGACCGATCTGGGTGACCGTTTCCGACAATTGAGTGATGGTCTGGCGGGTGACGTCCGATGCGTCCACCGCCTGCCGGGTGATGGTTCCCGCCTGGGTCATCTGACCACCGATTTCACGGATCGACGCGGAAAGCTGTTCCGAGGCGGCGGCTACGTTGCGGGCATTGGCCAAGGCGATATCGGCGGCACCGGCGACATCGCGGGAATTGCTGCTGACCGCGCCGGCGGACCCGGCCATGGCGCGGGCGTCGGTTTCCATGGTCTTGGTCCGTTCAGCCACCTGATCCACCGCCTGACGGGTTTCCGTTTCCACCGTATCGGCCATGGCCCGCAAGGCATCCAATTTTTCCCGTGCGGCCTGTTCCCGTTCGTGGTCCTGGGCTTGGCGGTTTTGTTCCGCCGCCACCGCATTATCGCGCAAAATGGTCAGGGCGCGGGCCATGTCGCCCACTTCGTCGCCCCGGCTGACCGGCTGGTCCGGGATGTCCTGGTGCCCCTGGGCCAGATAGGTCATGGCGCCGGTCATGCGGGACAGGGGGGTGTAAATCCCACGGGCGATGGCGCTGCCCAGGCCGATCAACCCCAATCCGGCAGCGGCCAGTACCGCTGCCATCCCCCACCGGGACCGTTGGTCCAGACGGTGCTGATCGGCGCGTATGCCCTGGGCCTCGGCGGCGGCGCTGGTGGCCAATCCGGTTGCCAGCGGGGCCAGGGCCGCATGGCTTTTTTCTAATTGAGCGGTGGTGGCGATCAAGGTCAATGACGCTTGGGCCAGGGCGGCGAAATCCCGTTGATAGGCGGCCATCAGCGGGCGGATGGTATCCTTTGCCGTTTCGTCCAGCGCCGATTGTTCCAAACGCTGATCGAATTCCCGTGCTCGGGCGGCCATGTCATCCACATAACGGGGCAGCAGGCGGGCCAGGAAATCCTTTTCATGGCGGCGCATCTGCAACATCAGGATGGTCAATTGGGGATCGGTGCCATCCTTCAGCGCGGTTTCGACCTGATGTACCGATTGGCGCAAGGAACCGGTCAGCCCCTTATCTTCAGTGTGTCCGATCAATTGCCGGTCGCGCGCGGCCTGGGCGAACAGGGCCGCATGGGCGGTGATGGCATCACGGATGGCGTGGCCGGTCTGCAAATCCTCGCCCCGGACCAAGGTGTCCAGGCGGTCCAGATGGGTGCGGACCCGCTCCATGGCCTGGATTTGCCGGGGGCCAGCGGCTTCGCCGTCGCGGCCCAGGAAGTCGCGTTCCTGCTGACGGGCATCGGCCAGGGCCAAGGCCAGGGATTGGGCCTGAATGGCCGCTTCATCGGCGCGTGCGGCAGTCTGGTTGAAATCCTGGCGGATGGCGTCGATGGAGAATTGAGCACAGGCAATGGCGGCAAACGCGGCCAGGGCCACGGCAACAATGGCGCCAATCTGGATTTTCAGCGGAAAACGCGACAGCAATGCCGACATGACGCCCCCTACAGGACCATCCCCCATCCATCCATTAGTTTCATTAGGAAAGGGCGTCAACGGCAGGATTGTGAAATTTACTTGCGATTAAAAGAGTTCGTCTTCCGTGTCGTCCTGCATCGGCTGGGATACGCGGCCATGCAAGGCGTCGATCAGGCGACGGCGCCAATCGGCCAGGGAAACGGTGCTTGCCAGGGCGTTGATCCAGCCATCCAACATGGATTCCGGGTCCGGCAGATTGGCAGTGCCCAGGGTGGCGGCCAGCAGTTCCGCGTGCTGTCCGCGCAAGGTGTTCAGCACCGACGCCACTTGTTCCAATCCCTGGCGGGACCGGTCGGCGGATTGTAGCCGCTGGACGACTTGAAAGGTTTCGCTTTGCAGGCTGGGTTGGTCGGTGGCGGGGGTGCCCATACGGGTCAGGACGGTGGTGGCGCCCAAGGTGGATTGCTCGAATTCCTGTCCGGTGGCGATGGCTTCGGCGGCCAGGAATTCGAAGGCGCGTTGCTGCAACTCGGAAAATGCTTGCCAGCGGGCCAGCAAGGCGATGAGCTGTTCTTGAGGCAGATCGTTCATCTCAATCAGGTCCTTTGGGTTTCCGCATGACACAGACGCAGGATTTCTTCGGCGATCCGTGACAAGGGAAGTTCTTTTTCCACCGCGCCAATTTCGAACGCGGCCTTGGGCATGCCATAAACCACGCAAGATGTCTCGTCCTGACCACGGGTTTGGGCGCCGGCCTTGCGCATTTCCAGCAATCCCTGGGCGCCATCACGGCCCATACCCGTCAGGATGATCCCCACGGCCTTGGCCCCGCAGGCTTCGGCCACCGATTGGAATAGCACATCCACGCTGGGTTTGTGACCGCTGACCAAAGGCCCGTCATGAAGATGCAGGACCAGGGCGGCCCCAGACCGCTTGACCTCCATATGGCGGTCACCCGGCGCGATATAGACGTGGCCGGCGACAACGCGATCGCCATCTTCGGCTTCCTTGACCCGCACGGCGGCCAAGCCGTTCAGTCTTTCGGCGAAGCTGCGGGAAAAGTGCGGGGGGATATGCTGGGTCACCACGATGGGGGGGGCATCGGGGGGCAGGGCCAGAATAATATCGCGTAACGCCTCCACCCCGCCGGTGGATGACCCGATGGCCACCAGTTTTTCGGTGGATTTATAGATGGTGGTCACCGCCATTTGTGCCGATCCGCGCCCGGTCTGGGGGGGGCGGTCACCCAGCGGGCGGACGCGGGCATGGGCGGCTGATTTCACTTTATCCGTCAATTCCTTGGCCATGCTTGGCATCTGGCAGGCGCAATCCTGGGGTTTGCAAAAAATGTCCACGGCCCCCAATTCCAGCGCCTTCAACGTGACTTCGGCCCCCCGTTCGGTCAGGGATGACACCATGACCACCGGCATGGGGCGCAGCCGCATCAGTTTTTCCAAAAACGCCAAGCCATCCATGCGTGGCATTTCCACGTCCAAAGTGATGACGTCCGGGTTCAGCGCCTTGATCTTCTCGCGCGCGACCAGCGGATCGGGCGCGGTGCCCACCACTTCAATGGATGGATCGGATGCCAGAATACCGGACAGCAGTTGGCGCATCAGCGCGGAATCGTCCACGACCAGGACCCGAATACGATGAAAGGCGGGCATGGCGGCTTAATCCGTGAACAATTCCACATCGCCTTCGACCTTTTCGGTTTGCAGGCGGGTGCGGTAAGTGATTTCCCGGTTGAGCACCGCGCGTTCCACGTCTTTTTTCAGAAACAGACGGATCACCTTGCCCAAACGGGGGAAAAAATGAATGCGGCGGGGATGCGGGCCGCCCAAATCCTGGGCCGTGATGCGGTATCCTTCCTCGTACAGATAGCGGCGGACGAATTCGGCGTTGCGATCCCCCACCGCCATGGAGCCGCCGCTCATGCCCGGCAGCACATTGCCGCCGCCAAATACCTTGATTTCCAGGGTTTCACGCCGTCCCCCCCGGCGCAACACATCATTGATCAACTCTTCCATGGCGAAATTGCCGAAGCGCATGGCTTTGTCTACCGGCACGTCCGAACCGGAATCGGGCAGCATGAAATGGTTCATGCCGCCGATCTTCAGCCGGGTGTCCCAGACACAGGCGGCCACGCATGATCCCAAAACGGTGACGATCATTTCCTGGCCGGCGGTGGACACATAATGTTCACCGGGCAGGACCTTGACCGCCATGATCTTGAAGGTGGGGTCGAACCATCGGCGTCGTTCCGCTTCATCGGCGCGGCTGCCCCAGACTTCCCCGCTCATTTAATCCGCCTGTACACGGTTTTATCGGCAACTTCGAAGCGGTCGGTCACCCCGATCAGCGATTCCGCATGCCCCAGATACAGCATGCCGCCCATGACCAGATGATCGGCGTAGCGATTGAACAGCTTGCGCTGGGTGGGTTTGTCGAAATAAATGGCGACGTTGCGGCAGAAAATGACGTCAAACAGCCCCTTCATCGGCCAAGTTTCATGCAAATTCAGCCGACGGAAGCGGATCAAATTCCGCAGATCGTCGCTCATCTGCGCCCGTTCGCTGTCGCCGTTCAGCCGACGGACGAAACGCTTGCGGTAGGTGTCGGGGATCGAGGCGATGGATTCGTTGGAATAAATCCCGTTTTCCGCCCGGTGCAGGACGTTGGTGTCAATGTCGGTCGCCAGGATCAGCGCGTCCCACCCATCGGTGGATTTCAGCGCGTCCATCATGGTCATGGCGATGGAATAGGGCTCTTCCCCCGATGAACATCCCGCCGACCAGATGCGCAGACGGGGCCGACGCGGGGTTTCCGCCACACGGGGGACCAGGACCGAGTTGCGCAAGAAATCGAAATGGTGGGGTTCGCGGAAAAATTTGGTGATGTTGGTGGTAATGGCATTGACCAGATTTTCCACCTCGCCCTGGGCGGCGGGGCTGGCCAGCAGGTCGCAATATTCCTCGAATGAATTCAGGCCCAGCGCCCGCAGACGCTTCACCAGTCGCCCGCAAACCATCTGACGCTTATGCGCCGACAAGACGATACCGGTTTCCCGCGACATGAAAGACGCCAGGAAGCGGAATTCGTCATCGCCCAATTCGAACTCACGGCGGTGGGCATGGCCGGAACCGCTGTTGGCAAGCTGCTGCTGCACTCGTGTCGTCCCTCCCCCAGCGCAGGCATCTTCTTATATTCACCTTTCGGGTGATACCAAAAGGGTATTTGTTTCTGAAATAAGTAAAAGCATGTTTTGGTGCCGCCGCACAGCCCCCTTGTTGGTCTATCCGGGCTGGAAACGCAATTTTCAGGGGTGTGGCAATAAAAACGCCCACCTCTTTCGGGGTGGGCGTCGTCATGACCGGATGATCGGGCTGGATATCAGCCCATGTCTTCGTCGTCACCGTCATCGTCATAATGCGGGGCGGCGGGGGCATTGCCCACGCGGGGACGGGCCAGGATCACCGCCTTTTCCAGATCGGATTCAGTGCACAGGCCCAAGGTGACCGGATTGCGCGGCTTGATGTTGGCCGCGTTCCAATGGCTCTTGTCCCGCACCGATTGGATGGTGGGCTTGGTGGTGCCGATCAGCTTGCACAGCTGGGCATCGGACAGTTCGGGATGGTGCTTCAGCAACCAGGCCAGGGCGTCGGGACGGTCCTGGCGCTTGGAAACAGGGGTATAGCGCGCTCCCTTGGGCTTGGAGCGGGGCTGTGGGTAATCGGTGATGATCAGCTTCAGCCGGTTATCCGGGTTGGCTTCGCACCGAACGATTTCGCCGCGTGACAATTGGCCATTGGCCACGGGGTCGAGGCCCACGATGCCGGTCGCCACCTCGCCATCGGCGATGGCCTGGACTTCCAAGGCGTGTAGGCCACAGAAATCGGCAATCTGCTCGAAGCTGAGAGCGGTGTTTTCGACAAGCCAAACGGCAGTCGCCTTGGGCATAAGCGGCAGGGCCATAAATCCTCCTTCCTGGGGCATTCGTGCCTGGGGCATTGGGACCGATGCTGAATCGGTCCACGCGCCGGAGCGGGTCCAGCGAAATGCGCCGGTAGTTATATGGGACGAGTGGGGCCGGGTCAAACCCCACGGCTGCGGAGATGCTCAGATGGTCAGTACGATTTTCCCCATATGGGTGTTGTCTTCCATCATCTGATGGGCATCCTGGGCCTGATCCAGCGCAAAAGTGGCGTGAATCAGCGGGCGGATGCGTCCTTGATTCAGCAAGGGCCATACGGTGTCGCGCAGGGATTGGGCCATGCGGGCTTTGGCATCATCCGATTGCGGGCGCAGGGTCGACCCGGTCAGGGTCAGGCGTTTCAGCATCACCGGCATGAAATTCACTTCGGCCTGGGACCCCTTCAGGAAAGCGATGGACACCATGCGGCCATCGGCGGCCAGGCAACGGATGTTGCGGGGCAGATAATCGCCGCCGATCATGTCCAGCACCACGTGGACGCCCTTGCCGCCGGTTTCCGCCTTGATGACCTCGACGAAATCCTCGGACTGGTAGTCAATGGCCCGGTCTGCCCCCAGATCACGGCAGGTCTGGCATTTGGCCGCACCACCCGCCGTGGCGAAAACCGTGGCGCCCAATGCCTTGGCCAATTGGATGGCGGTGGTGCCGATGCCGCCGGCACCACCATGGACCAGCAGCTTTTCCCCGGCCTTCAACTGGCCGCGTTCAAAAACGTTGTGCCAGACGGTGAAAAACGTCTCGGGCAGGGCCGCGGCCTGAACCAGATCAAAGCCGGTGGGAATGGGCAGGCAATGGCGGGCATCCACCGTCACGTATCCGGCATACCCACCGCCGGCGGTCAGGGCGCAAACCGATGATCCCAAGGCGGGGGCTGACACGCCTTCGCCCAGGGCGGCGACGGTGCCGGCCACTTCCAGCCCCAACAGATCAGAGGCGCCGGGCGGCGGCGGATAGGCGCCTTGGCGCTGCAACAGATCGGGACGGTTGATGCCTGCGGCGGCGACGCGGATCAGAACTTGCCCCCGACCGGGGCGGGGCAAGGGCCGGATGGCGGTGCGCAAGGTCTCGGGGCCGCCCGGCTGGGCCACTTCGATACAGGTCATGGTATCCGGCAACATGGACATCTCTCTCCCGATCCGGTTGAAATCCATTGATTGGGCCGCCAATCTGTTCCGTCCTGACCATCTTGGCAAGCGGGGTCTGGAGGGTGGCCCCGCCGGGAGGGGGGATATCATTCCGGTTCCATGAAGTTCCGACCACGGATCGGAAATTTCTGAAGCGAGTATCCCCATACCGGGCTGAGTTTCCCCCAGCCCGGTATGGGGTCGGAATTTTATGCGGGATTACGGTTTTTTCCGTTTGGCAGCGTTCTTGTTGACCGCTTCAATTTCTTGTGGCGACAATTCCCGTCCGGCACGGTACGCCGCAATCACCAAATCCGTGGCTTCATAGCCTTCGTCGATGGAGACATCCAGGTTGGAATAGCTCCAATCATAGGTGACGTTGTGGGCAACCGGGATTTCCACCACCTTCAGATTGGGGTGGGTTTTGGCCACATGGAATTTGAACAGCTTGACGTCATCTTCGCTGGTGGTCGCCGCGAACAGCATCACCAGATTATTCAGGGCGTCGTACAGGTTGTCCGGGTTGCGAACCTGCTTGATATCCAGAATTCGGCTGACCCACACTTCATCCAGATCGGGATGATTTGTCATCAGGTCTTCGAAATTCACGGTATCGACGGTGGCCCCTTCACAATAGGTCTTGTCGCCGATGACGACCGGTTCCTCGATATAGGGCAGGGCGGAACAGGCGCATAAGGTTTCAGCCTGGATGTTTGCATATTTGCTGTTGGCATTGCTGAACAGCTCAAGCCTGTCATCCGTCAGATTATAGGCGTTATGGTAAAGGACAGGCTTCCCTGGTTTGTACAGATTTTTAAAATTCAGTTGCTGAAGGAACGCGCTGTCTTTGTAATAAATACGGGACAGTCCGCGCGTCTTGCTTTTATACATCAGGCTGGTCATGAACCGGGTGGCCGGATTGACCGCAAGGATTTGATTAAGCAGCAATGTGTTGAAATTTGCCGGATTCCACTGACGAGGATCGGTGGCAAAGCTGTAGATTTGTTCGGTCGCGGCCAAAATGGCATCGGGCACCACCAGATTTTCATAGGATGCTGGCGACAGGACAAAGGACAGGGTGTTGCGCAGGCTGCTTTCGAAATCGGGGGCGAATGCCGCGGCAATGGGGAATTTGTCATAAAGCGGATCGGGGCGGAAAATTCCCCGAAAGAATTCGATCGACGTGTCCAGTTCCTTGCCGTCTTCCGCCTGATTCCAAACGATACCCAGCCAGGCGCCGATGCAGGCCAGCGTCCAGACATCAAAGCGGATGTCCGGTTCCTCATAAATGCGTTTAAGTGTGCCGATACTCAACCCAACCGCTGGTCCGCCACCGGCAAGGGCAATCGCACGTTTTACTGGCTTCATGTGGAAATTCCTTCGGTAGAAAAGCCGAAGGCATGCTAAGTTTAATCACGAGATTCATCAATGAATACGTGTTTATTTTTTAAGAAAAAACTATAAGTACTAACATGGTGCGGAAAAACCCTCTTTCGGGGGCATTTTCCCCCGATCCCCCAATCGAGAGGCACAGCCTCCCGAACCCTCCAGATTTCTAACTCTTTGAAAGAAAAAGAAACTGGAGGCTTGGAGGCTGCGCCTCCAAACGGGTCTGGGCGGTCGCCCAGCCGCGAAGCGGAGTTTTTCCGCACCCTGCTAATACGGTCATTTTATGCCAGTTCCATTGAGTTCTGACCGCTTCGGCCCGGACGCTGGAAACCCGGCGCCCGGATTACGGTGGTTCGCTACGCCGTGGTGACGTTGCTGGTGTTGACGCCGACATGCATCCCGGTCGTTGCATCGGTATAGATGGTATAGGATTCACCGTTATCCGTGGTGGTTCCGGTCTGGCTCCACGTTCCCCCGCTCAGGATAACGTGGCCGTCATCGTTGTAGCCGGGGCCGTTATTGACCATGTCGACGAACAGAACCTTGGTGGTGTCCATATTCAATGCGGCTTGCGCGGTCGCAGCGCTGATTTTGTATGTGGTTGCCGCAGTTGTTTGGGATTGAATCCTTTCCACCGAGCTGAGTTGAAGGCCCTGAAGTCCGGTAAGATCGTAAGTGTTGCCAAAATCCGCAGGGTCGCGCAGAGCCAGGGTGTCCGTTCCTTCGCCGCCGTCGATACGGCCGATGATCCCAATGGAATCGGTGATAAATATATCGTCGCCATAGCCGCCATAAAGCTGTTCTGCTGTTCCTGATGCGACTGTAAGTTGATCGTCGCTGCTGGTTCCCAGGACGATATTGCCCGCGGAAATGTTACTGACGCCGTACATACGGAAATAGACGCCGGTTGAGCTGGTTTCGATGTCGATGATGGCGCTGACGTCGTGGTTGCTATCATAGATGGTTGTGCCGGTGACCGATGCGAAGGTGCCGGTTATGTTGCCGCCGACGGTTATCGCGGAGGAACTGGAGCTTGATCCGCTGTAGTCAATAAATCCAAGATTTTGGTTGATGGCCAGCGAGCCGCCTAGATGCAGATCCCCCTCGAATGCAAGGCTTGTCCCGCCCGAAAAATTATCAAGCGATAGCAGTATTTTGGATGAATTTGTAAGATCCGTTGTTCCCGATCCAGTAAATAACAGAGAGTTCATCTCTCCCGGAATTTCATCCGGTCTTATTGTTCCTGAGTTGGAAAAGCTGTTATTTGCAATGCCAAATGTCGCATTGATACCGGACAATGTTCCCGTCGATTCATTGTATAAGGGGGCGCCAGCACCGAAATATATGGAGGAGTTATTTAGGTAAATTTCCCCATAATTGTGAGTAGACCCGTAAAAATATGCGGAGGCATTTTCGCTTAGTGTCAGCGAGCTGGTGCTGTCAATGTTGAGGTTGTCGACCGAGAATGTACCCGAACTGCCGGTATAGGTGACGTCAGCGCCATTGGTCAGGTGCAGGTTGCCAAGCAGGGATATGTCTGACGACATGGTCACGTCGCCATTGTCGATGGTAATGGTCGAGTATGAATCCCCGCTTATCCGAAGGTCGCTAAGATCGGTGACGCTTTGCCCCTGCATCATGAGATTCAGATTGGTGCTTTCAAGGTTGATATAGCCTGAGCCACCAACAAAGTTATCGCCGAATATATTCCATGTTGAGTTTGCCAAAGTATAGATGCTGTCTGGATCGTATTTTGAATACAGTATTGTGTATAAGTTGAATGTTCCGCCCGTGATGGTGACGTTGTCGGAAATGGAAAGGTGTGACGAGTTGTCCGTAATGTTGACTGTTGTGTGGCCGAAATCAACATTGCCGGTAATATACAGATCGCCAGAGGAGCCGATGGTCAGGGCGCCGCCGGAGCCAGCATCCAATGACCCGTCCTCCATGACCAATTTGGTATCGCTTCCGGTGACGATCGACGTGTTGGCGGCCAGATAAAGGGAGAAGCCGGATGCCAGTTTTCCCGCGTATGATTGGCCGCTATTGGTCGTTCCGCTTAGGGTCAGGGACGTGCCGGCCGTGTTCAGGTTCAGCGACGATCCTTGTTCCATGAAAAGGCCGGTGATGCTGGTATTGCTTGAGAGTGTGGCGTGGACGTTGGCGAGGATGTTTGCCGACCGGGTTGTGCTGGGCAGAGTGCTGTTGACCCAATTTGCCGAGTTTTCCCAAGCGCCCGTGGTGTTCATGGCTTGGGCTGCGGCATACACGATCCCCAGCGATGTTGAATCGCTGTGGGTGCCGTCGCTGACGGTGAGTGACAGAAAATCCCGGGCGTTTGCCGATGACCCCTGATAAGACACATAGAGATTGTTGAGATAGGCGCTGATTTCAGACAAGGTGCCGGTTAGCGTTATTGACGTTCCCGTATACTGAATTGTGCTGGAATTTGTCGGATCGCTGGCGATGGCCAGGACGCCGATATAGCCGTCACTATCCGCGTTCAAGGTCAAGGTCACGGTCAAATAAGTGCTGGCGGAGCCGTCATCGTCGGAAACGCTGACATTCAGCTTTTGCCAGCTTACGGTGGGGATCAGGAGTGTGTATTCCCAATCTATTTTATTCGTCGATATGTCGGGGGCATAGCTCCCGCTGTAGTAAATCGACGCACTGTTACTGATGGAAAAGGTCTGGGACATATTGCTGTTGGTGTAGGACGAATATCCGGCCCCAGAAACTGCCGTCCACTCGCTGGCATTTCCATAGAGTACGACAACATCAGTCCCGCTGGTGGCGTCGGTCATAATGACCGGAGTACCATTGTATGACATGACCCCATAAACGCTGTCGTCGATATACAGGACATCGTGGACGCCATTGTTCAGGTCGACGATGTCGATATCGTAAATGGCTGCCGTATGTTTGGTGTTTCTCAAAGCTGAATTGCTGGTCAGAAAGATATAGCGAGAATCGCTGCTGTCCGCGGAAATGGCCAGTGTATCGCTGCCCGCCCCACCATCAATGCTGCCGCTTTGATTTGCCATGATGACGATAGTGTCGTCGCCATCACCGCCTATCAGGATGTCGGAGCCGCCAGCACCATAGATGGTGTCATTTCCTTCCGCACCGTAAATGGAATCGGAAAGCGCTGTTCCTGTCAGGATATCGTCACCACTTGTCCCGATCAGCGACAGGCTGCCAAAATAAACATTAATCCCACTATAGATTTCATACGTCATGTTGCTTCCGCTAAGGGAAGACGTGTAGACGAAATAGCTTCCACTGGTGCTTACCGACCAATCTGATGAGTTTCCATATAATACGACAGAATCAGTTGATCCGCCGAATATGCGATATGTGTGCGCGCCTGTGCTTGTAGCTGAGTCCAAGCTTGAGCTTGCAAACATCACATCGTTTTCGGTTGTACGTAAGTAAATATACTCAATACTTGTGAATGTTGAGTTGGAAAACACAGACATATCAAAAATATGTTTCGTGCTATCCGGGTCAATGACGACAGAGTCTGTACCATAGTTGCCGATTATTTTGTCGTTTGATGTCAGGTCATCTATATTAATATAAAATGTAGTTCCGCTGCTGCTGGCATACATGGTGTCGTTACCAAGGCCGCCATAAAGGGTGTCATTGGTTCCGCCTGCATAAAGAGTATCGTTACCGTTGCCGCCGTAAAGAGTGTTCGATCCCGCATTGCCATAGATGATGTCGTTTCCGTCGCCGCCATTGATGGTGTCGTTTCCGGCCCCGCCATAAAGGGTATCATTGCCACTGCCGCCGGTGATGACATCGTTACCCGAGCCGCCAATGATTGTTTCCATATTAGAGAAATATACGGACCCATTTCCGGCAATACTGGCGTATCCACTTTCTAGATTAATGGTGACGCTGGAGGATGTGTTGAATGTCAGTGTGTCTTGCCCCGCGCCGCCATCAAACGTGATGGGTGCTGACGTGGATGCGTTGGTGACTTCGAACTGGTCATTTTGGTCGCTGCCAATGATTTTCTCGACGGTGCTGACATAGTCGGTCCCACTGCCGCGATAAATCGTGTATGTGGCGGTGGAGGCGTCGGCAGTTATCGATATTGAAATGCCGACAAGTGAATAATCCAGCGTGTCCATATCGGTGGCGCTGCCACCCAATATAGTGTTGGTTCCACTTGTCGCTGTGATGTGGAAAATGTCATTGCCATTTCCACCACTTAAATAATTGTTTCCGGCCTCAATTAATAAAAAGTCATCGCCATCCCCGCCCAGCAACGTATTGTTGCCGGTGCCGCCACACAGGGTGTCATTCCCTGCCATGCCGCTGATTGTGTCGTTCCCATTCGCGCCATAAATGATGTCATTGCCACTGCTGCCGGTGATCGTGTCATCCCCGCTGCCGGCAATGATGGTTTCGATCCCGGAAAAGGTAACCGTGGCGTCACTGCCAACCTGGGCAATCCCGGTTTCCAGGGAAATCTGCATGGCGATGGTGGTGCCGACGAAGCTAAGGGTGTCGACGCCACTGCCGCCACTAATGGTCAACAGGGCTGAATAAGGTATGGTGGTCGAGGAAAAGGTAAAATAATCACCGTGATTGCTGCCGATGATGCGTTCGATCGCGCCAATCCTGTCCGGCCCGGCCCCATGGGTGACGGTGTATGCCCCTGTCGTCACATTCCTGGTCAAGTTGACGGACGTATCCAGCAAGGAATAGTCCAGGGTGTCGTTTCCGATCCCCCCGTCGATCGTGTTTTGCGAATTGCTGTCGCGAACCACGATGACATCGTCGCCCGCCATGCCAAGCAAGGTGTTGATGCCGCTGCCGCCGTCCAAACGATCATCACCACCGCCACCGTTCAGGGTGTCGTTGCCAGCGCCGCCGTAAAGGGTGTCGGCACTCAGGGCGCCTCCCTGGATGGTGCTGGCTTTATCGGTGGCGTGGATTGTCCACGATCCCAAGGCTCGGCTGCCCATGGCGGATGCCAGGTCGAAGGCGGTGTCGCCGTCTGCCATGTAAACGATAACCGATGATTGGGGGCTGGTTGTCAGGCGCGTGATGATGCTGACGTCATCGCTCGATAGGGTCAGGATCGCGTTATTCGCCAGATTGAAGGCGATTGTCGCGGCCAAATTGGCGGCGCTGATCCCGGTATTGCGCAAGTCGGTATCGGTGCTGATGACGACGGATTGGACCGTCGTGTTGATATTTTGGAAGAAATATTCGCCGCGACCGCACCAGGCAAGATACGTGCCGATATACAGACTGGCGATTGTATGCGTTGACCCTGTTGAAGACGGGGTGATGGCATCGGCATTGGCGATGGTATTGGTCAATGCTGAATAATCACCACCATCCGTGAATGTCACGGTTAGGGAATAGCCGTTTTTTATAAAACCGGTATAGGTCAGATACTCTTCTATCGCAATGGTTGTATTTTTGGTCAGGGACAGTGTTCCGGCTGGAGCGCCGCCATTCCCGTTCCCGTTCCCGTTCCCGTTTTGGGGGGTAACGGTGTTGTTATCGGGATTGCTTTGAGAAATGTACGCGCTGCCGTCGGTACGGGTTTGTCCGACCGGGCTTGAATCAGAGCGTTGGGACCAGCCCTTGTTGATCATGTCCTGGAGATCGCGGTATTCGTCCAACTGGCTTTGAAAGCCTTCATCCCCACCAACCACGGTGATGGCGGTTCCCCCTGTCGGGATTCCTGAACCGCGCAATTCATTGGTGACGGTGCGATGGATGTCATTCAGTTGGCGCCCGGTCCCCTCCAGGATGGTTCCGGCAGTTTGGGGCAATTGGCCGGTATGGTCGCTGGGGGTGTAATGGTTGATCTGGTCGGGGGCCTGACCGTTTGATCCGCCGGGGCCGGGCGCCCCCTGGGGTGGCGGTGGGGCAGACGGCACGAAGCCGGGAACCACTTGAGTGGGGGCGATGCCATTGGTCGGGGCGGTGGGTTGGAAGCCCAGGGCCGATCCGTAGAGCGACTGAACCTGATTGGCTGACAAAAGAACCGGCGGTGGCGGCGGCGCGAACGGACTGAACACCGACACCTGGAGCGATGGTGTCGAGATGGTTTGGGTGCCGCCATTGGTGCCGACCGAAATTTGACCGACAGTGCCGTCGGGATCGGTCAGCAGGACGATTGTATTGGGCTGCCCGACATCATTGGCTTCACCGGCACCCGAGGTGCCGCGGATGCCGATGGTCATCACCGGGGTTTTCAGGGTGCTGGCATCGGGGGCGGTTTTGGCCACCTGGCCCGAAGCAAAGGAAAACGCCCCCTTGATCACGGCCAGGGATGAATGGCCGGCCTGCTGACCTGGATCGTAAACCAGATCATCAATGACCATGCGTCCGCTTTTGCCCAAGGCAAATGTGCTGGAATCGGCAAAGACGATACCAACGGCGCCATCGCCCTTGGTGATGATCACATCGCCTTTATAGACCACATCGCCGGCGTGCAGGTTGGCATGGGTGCCATCGGGGTGGGTGACTTCGGCGCCGCCAGCCAGCTTGTCCACCTTGCCCACCGCCTGCAAGGCGCTGGCACCGCCCGCCTGGGCATATTGGCCGGGAGCCAGGGGACCAGCCAGGGCCGATATGGTCTGACCATCCAGGCTGGCGCCATCGGGAGTGGTCAGGGCCGGGGGATGGGAACCGTCGAAATAGCCGGTGATGGTGATCGGATGGGCGTTGTCCCCCACCACCACCAAATCGGCGCCGTCGCGATGGAATTGCGCATCCAGCAGGCCGGGAATGGCCGGAAGAGGGGGGCCATCCGCCGACAGCACGGTACCGGAGACGGAATGATGATCCGCATTGGCCAGCATGGACGAGGCGGAAAATGCTTGTATCGTTCCCACGTACGCGATCCCTTCAGACTGGCCCGACCCACCTTCAGGCGATTCTGATCATATATAAAGGGTTTAATGTGTACGGGGAAACAGGCCTTTACCTGAGATTCAATGCCGGTTGAGTGATTCCGTCGTGATTTTATTTGTTCTCGCCGGGCGCCGCCCCTTTCCCGCGGCCATCCGGTCGTGGGAACGGGGCGGATTCCCGTTAATACCGGCCGCCCTTTGAAATGATCCGTTCGGCGGTCGGCCAGCCCGCGCGGCGTCTGAGCGTCACCGTCTCGGCCTGAACTGACCCAACGGGTCAGTTCATTGCCGGGCGGTATAACTGGCCCTGTCCACCAGGAAAACGATGGAGCGATAAGGCTTGCCCGCGTGATCCGACAGGCCGATTTCACAGGTACGGTTGGAAGAATAGCCCGATTGGCATTTTTCGCTGACCTGCGCGGGCAGGCGGCGCAGGGCATGGTCATTCAATTCCGGGGTGTTGAACCCCTTATCCCCGGCAAAGCCGCAGCAACCGACGCCATCGGGCACCACCACATTTTCGGCGCAAGCCGCAGCCAAAGCCATGATCTTGCCGTCCAGCCCCATGCGGCGGGCCGAACAATTCACATGGATCAGCACGGTTTCCGGCAATTTGCGTACGGTCAGCCGGGGCATCAGCCGATCGTGCAGGAATTCAATGGAATCCAGCACGGTCAATTGCGGGGGCAGGGTGTTTTTCATGCGCAGGCTACAGGCCGAGGCATCGACCACCACCGGCAAACGGCCATTATCCGATGCGGCCAGCAGGGCTTGGGCCAATTCCTGGGCCTTGGCATCGGCCACATCGGCCATCCCCTTGCTTTCAAAGGGCTGACCGCAACACAAGGTTCCCAGATTCTTGGGCAGGATCACCCGGAATCCGGCCTTTTCCATCAGCCGGACAAAGCGTTCCGGCACGGAATCGGTTTCCGGGTCCAGCGGTTGGGCGCCAAAGGTACGGGTGGCGCAACTGGGCAGATAGACCACCGCCTCGCCCGGTCCATCCTGGCGGGGATGGGGCAGGGCGGCCGGGTGCGGGGTGCTGGTGGCCAGGGCGGGAATGGCCCCGCCGGAAATCTTGTGCAGCAAGGATGCGGTTTTGCGGGTGGCGCCATGGCCAAAGACGCTGTCCATGGCCCTGGCCGCTCCCAGCCCCATGCGGGCAGCGGCCAAAGCGGTGCCGTAATGGCGGGCGGCCCAGCGGCCCAGGCGCTTTTGTCCATCGGTCAGGGTGCGTCCGCGCAACGCCTTGGTCAGCCGTCCGGTTTCAATGCCCACCGGGCAGGCGGTGGCGCACAGGCCGCAGGCGGCGCAGGTTTCCAAACCCTGGTAATCGTAAAGCGCCCGCAATTGCGGGGCCATGTCGCCCTGGGCGGCGCGGCGGGAAATTTCCCGCCAGCCGACAATGCGTTGACGGGGGCTGAGGGTCAGGCCGTGGGACGGACACATCCTTTCGCAAAATCCGCATTCGATGCAGGTATCCACCAAGGGATCGGCGGCGGGCATGCCCTTGAGATTCTTCAGATGGGCCTGGGGGTCTTCGTCGATGATCACGCCGGGATTAAGCAATCCCATGGGATCGAACGCGGTCTTGATCCGCCGCATCAGGGCAAAGGCGTCACTGCCCCATTCCTGGGCGACAAAGGGGGCCATATTGCGGCCGGTGCCGTGTTCCGCCTTCAGCGACCCGTCATATTTGCCCACCACCAGATTGCACACGTCATCCATGAACGCGGCATAACGGCGCACTTCCGCGTCGATGGCGAAATCCTGGGTGAAGACGAAATGCAGATTGCCATCCAGGGCATGGCCGAAAATGATCGCTTCGCGGTACTCATGCTTGGCGAACAGGGCTTGCAGATCCAAGGTGGCCTGGGCCAGATCGTCGATCTGAAAGGCCACGTCCTCGATGATCACCGTGGTTCCGGTCTTGCGCACCGCGCCCACCGCCGGGAACAGCCCCTTGCGGATCTTCCAAAGTGTGCCGTATTCCACCGGGTCCGAGGTGAATTGGGCCGGCCCCAGCAGATGAAAATCTGCCAAAACTCGGGTGATGGCGGCCATGTTGGCAGCCAGTTTATCCGCATCCTCGGCCCGGGTTTCCACCAAAAGCGCGGTGACCCCATCGGCGACGCCGATAATGGCCGGGGGCATGCCCGGCTTGTCTTCCACCGATCGAAGCGCGGCCCGGTCCATCAATTCCACCGCCGAAACCGGCGATTCCTTCAGCCGGGGCACGGCCTTGCAGGCTTCGGCGATATCGGGGAACAAAGCCAGGGCGCTGGCCTTGTGCCCATGTTCGACCACGGTGCGATAGGTGATTTCGGCGATAAAGCCCAGCGTACCTTCGGACCCGATCATCAGATGTTGCAGAATGTCCACCGGATCTTCGAAATCCACCAGGGCATTCAGGGCGTAGCCGGTGGTGTTCTTGATGGCGAATTTGCGGGCGATGCGGGCGGCCAGATCCGGGTTGCCGCGGGCCAGACGGCCCAGGGCATCCAGTTCGGCCAGCAAGGCGGCGTGGCTTTGGCGGAAGGCGGCGACGGACGCGCTGTCACCGGTATCGACCACGGTGCCGTCGGCCAGGATCAGCCGCATGGACAAGACGGTCTGATAGCTGTTGTCGGAGGTGCCGCAGCACATGCCCGACGAATTATTGGCGGCCATCCCGCCGATCTTGGCCGAATCGATGGATGCCGGGTCCGGTCCGATCTTGCGGGAAAAGGCGGCCAGCCGACGGTTGGCCTCGGCCCCGATCACGCCGGGCTGCAACCGGATGGTGGCGCCCTGATCCCCGATCACCACGCCGTCCCAACTGTCCCCCAGGATCAGCAGGACCGAATCACTGACCGCCTGACCCGACAGGCTGGTGCCCGCCGCACGGAAGGTGATGGGCGCACGGGCGGTGCGGCAGGCGGCCAGGATGCCCAGAACCTCGGCCTCGCTATCGGCCCGGACCACGATTTGCGGGATCAGCCGGTAAAAGCTGGCATCGGTGCCATAAGCCAGCAGACGAAGCGGATCGCAGATCAGCCGGTCAGCGGGAATGAACCCGGCCAACGCCTGGCGCAGGGCTTGATAATCAACAGAGGTCAGGGGGGCATCAAGCATGGGATTCTTCCGATTTGATCAGCAGGACCACCAATTCCTTGGGGCCATGAACGCCATAGGCCAAAGTCTGTTCGATGTCGGCGGTCTTGGACGGGCCGGACACCAGGACCATGTTGGTGGGCATGTCGGCGGCCCAATTGCCCGCCATCATCATATCCGCCAGATTGGCGGCTAAATGATCTTCATACACCAGCGCCACATGGACGGGGGGCAGCAGGCTCATCAGCCGGGGTTCCTCGACGCTGGGGCGCAGGACCAGCGATCCGGTTTCGGCGATGCCGCCCAAGGTGGTGGTCAGCCCGGCGCCGATGCCGTGCACCAGTTCGGCTTTCATTTCCTCGGCCCGGCGGTCATAGGGGACCAAGGTGGGGGCATGGGCGCGGCCTGACCAGGATTGGGCCAAGGTCTGGCCCGCTTCGGTGGCGGGGGCGTAAAGAACGCGGGCCACGCCCTTATTGCCCAGGATCGACAACAACCGCTCTGGCCAGTCGGCGGCGCTGGTTTCGTACACTTCCGCATGCTGGGCTTCCAGCATGGCGGTGAAGCGGGCAGCCCGGTCGGCGGGAGCAATGGCGGTGGGGGTCCAGGCCGGGCGGGCCGGGGCACTATTCCGGCTGGCGGCACGCAGCCGGGCCATGATGCGGGCGCGGGATTCCTGGGTGTCGGGCGGGTTATTCATGGTCGATCCCCTGATCCTTGGCCATTTGATGCAAGGTCTTGGCGGCGAAGACGGGTTTTGTCCGCACGCTGGTCCATTGGCGCAACGGGCCAAGGCTGGCCGGCATCAGATTGCCAAAGCGGGACAGCATCCAACTGGCCAGACGATAGTAAAGCGGGCGGGAATACATGGTCTTCCACCCGCGCCACGCCAGACTTTCTTTCCAGTTGCGGCGGCAGCCGCCGCCCTTGACCGCTGGCGAATTGCTGGGGGTCACCGATTCCTTGCGCAGCCGCACCAGAATATCGGCGATGGGAATCTGGACCGGGCAAACTTCGACGCAGGCATTGCACAGGGTCGAGGCATGGGGCTGATCGCCCGCGCAATCCAGACCTTCCAATTGCGGGGTCAGGATTTTCCCGATGGGACCGGGATAGACGAATTTATAGGTGTGACCGCCGACGCGGGAATAGACCGGGCAATGGTTCATGCAGGCGCCGCAGCGGATGCAGCGCAAGGTGTCGCGCAATTCCGGGTCGTCATAAACCCGCGACCGGCCACTATCCAGCAGGACCAGATGGACTTCCTGCGGGCCATCCAATTCACCCGGACGGCGCGGGCTGCTGATCATGTTCACATAGGTGGTGATGGGCTGGCCGGTGGCCGAACGCGGCAACAGAGCCAGAAGCGGCGGAATGTCGTCCAGGGTTTCTGCGATTTTTTCGATGCCCATCAAGGCGATGTGCAAGGGGGGCAGGGTGGTGGACAGCCGACCGTTGCCTTCGTTTTCCACCAGGACCAGGGTGCCGGTTTCGGCCACGGCGAAATTGACGCCGGAAATGCCGGCATCGGCCTGGGCGAATTGGTCGCGCAGAACCTTGCGGGCGGCGGCGGTCAGGGCGTCCACATCCTCGGTATAGCCCAACCCGCTGATATTATCGGCGAAAAGCTGGGCGATCTCGCCCTTGTTCTTGTGGATGCACGGCATGACGATGTGGCTGGGCGCCTCACCCGCCAATTGGATGATGTATTCGCCCAGATCGGATTCCACCGCACGGATACCATGATCGGCCAGATGATGGTTCAGTTCCATCTCTTCCGATACCATGGATTTGCCCTTGATCACCGTCTTGGCGCCATGGGCTTGCAAAATGGACAGAACGATGCCGTTGGCCTGGGCGGTGCTTTCCGCCCAATGCACCTGGATGCCGTTTTCCCGGCAGCGGGATTCCAGACGTTCCAGCAATTCCGGCAGGCGGGCAACCACGCGGGCCTTGGCGGCGGCACCACGCGCCCGTAATTGGGTCCATGCCTCGGCATCGGGGAATTGGGCGGCGCGCTTGGTCATCAACCCGTCCATGGCCCGGCGGAAATTGCGCCGCAAGGTGGGGTTGTTCAGAGCGTCCGGGGCGCGGGTGGTGAAATCGCCGCTCATGTCAGGTGCGCTCCAGCAAGAATTCGGCGATGTGGCGGCCGCGCAGGGGCTTTTCCTGTTTTTCCAGGGCGCCGTTGATGTTCATCAGACAACCGCAATCCCCCGATAGAACTTCCGTGGCTCCGGTTTCGCTTAGGGCGTCCACCTTGTCGCAGACCATGGCGGCGGAAATTTCCGGCTGGCGCACGGCAAAGGTGCCGCCAAAGCCGCAGCATTCCTTTTCCCGCGCGTTTTCCACCAAAGTCACATTGGCCAATTGACGGATCAGGCTTTTGGGTTCGTCGCGGACCCCCATTTCCCGCATGGAATGGCAGGATGCGTGCCAGGTCACCTTGACCGGCTGTCCCTTATCGGTCAGGGCCACGCCCAGCACATTGACCAAAAAGGCCGTCAGTTCGTGGACACGGGCGGCAAAGGCCACGGCCTCGGCATGTTCGGGGCGGCCTTCGAACAATTGGGGATAGTGCGTGCGCATCATGCCCGCGCATGACCCGGACGGCACCACGATGGGCCATGCCTTCGGAAAAGCGCGGATTTGGGCCAGGGCTACGGCGCGGGCCTCGTCCTCATAGCCGGAATTACGGGCCGGTTGACCGCAGCAACTTTGATCCGGCGGGAAAACCACGCGGATTCCCTGACGGCGCAGCAATTCCATTCCGGCCATGCCCGCCTGGGGGAAAAACAGATCCACCAGACAGGTGCCGAAGAAATAGACGGTATCGGGGCGGCCCCGCAGGGGGGCAGGGCGGTTGCTATCGGACATGGGCGTTCCTTCTTCCGCGCCTTCTTACAGAGGCTGCCCAAATGGGTAGCGAAGTTTACCTCATGCGTAAAGTGGTAAAATAAATTACCCAAGGTAAAAAATTTGGATCAAATCGACCGCTTCGGTTTGACCGTCAGTTCCAATCCATCGCGGCGGCGGATGGCTGCCTCGCGGCGTTGGTCGGCCTTTTGCGCCTCGCGCAGGGCTTCGGTGGTGGCGCGGATATGGGCATCGGCGGTGGCCATGGCACGGGCCGGGTCGCGGGCGGCGATGGCGTCGTGGATGGCCTGATGCTGGCGTAAAAAACTTTCCCGTACCCCCCGGCGCAGATACAGATCGGCGCGGTCGTAAAAAACCCCACTACGCAACATTTCGAAAAGGTTGCCCATGATGTGGGTCATGACCGTGTTTTTTGCCGCCCGATAAATTGCCAGATGAAATGTTGCGTCGGCGGCGGCCTCTTGATCCGGCGCATCCAGGACGTGGGCATTTTCCATGGCGCGCATGGCGCTGGTGATGGCGGCAAGGTCGCTCTGATCGGCCCGCTGAGCCGCCAGTGCCGCCGCCTGGACCGCCAGCAGGCGGCGGAATTCCAGGTAATCGAACGCGGTTTCGGGGTGGGCGTGCAGCAGGCGCGGCAGAATGTGGCTGGTCATGGTTTCCGGTGCGCGCGGGCCTGCGGCGGTGTCGGACTGGCTGGGATGCTTTGGCACGGGGCTGGCTCTCCGGTCCGAAAGGGGGTGCCCCCACTTTCGGGTAGTTTGATTTTCCGATTTACATTCCTGTGGCAATCGAGTTATCCACTCCGATCACGCGGTCATATTTTTTTACCAAACTGATCGCGAAGGCAATAATTGATCCGCGGCCGGGCCTGGCGCGGCAGCCATGGCTGCCCCGTCCATACTGATGGCCAGCCGCTTTTACGGGAGGAATCATGCAGCCCTGGATGCAGGTATACGATCCGGCGGGCAATCTGTGGCTTTCGTCACTGATCGCTGCCGTGCCCATCATTTTCTTTTTCATCTCGCTGACCCTTCTGCACATGAAGGGCCATTGGGCCGGCACCATCACCGTGCTGTTGGCTTTGGTGGTGGCCATTTTGTTTTACGGCATGCCGGTGGGCATGGCGCTGGGATCGGCGGCCTATGGCTTCCTGTACGGGCTGTGGCCCATTGCCTGGATCATCGTCGCGGCGGTGTTCCTTTATAAGATCACGGTAAAGACCGGACAATTCGACATTATCCGCGCATCGGTGGTGGCCATCACCGAAGATCAGCGGCTGCAAATGCTGATGGTCGGCTTTTCCTTTGGTGCCTTTTTGGAAGGTGCGGCGGGGTTCGGCGCCCCGGTGGCCATCACCGCAGCGCTTTTGGTGGGATTGGGCTTCAATCCGCTTTACGCCGCCGGTCTGTGCCTGATCGTCAACACGGCCCCGGTGGCGTTCGGCGCCATGGGCATTCCCATGGTGGTGGCGGCCAAGGTGACCGGCCTGGATGCGTTCAAGATCGGTCAGATGGCCGGGCGTCAATTGCCGCTTTTGGCGATGATCGTGCCGTTCTGGGTGGTGGCCATCATGGATGGCTGGCGCGGTATCAAGGAAACCTGGCCAGCTATCTTGGTTGCCGGCGGTTCCTTTGCCGTCACCGTGTTCTTCACCTCTAACTTCATCGGCCCGGAACTGCCGGACATCACCGCCTCGCTGGTCAGCCTGATCAGCCTGACCCTGTTCCTGAAGGTGTGGAAGCCAAAGCGGATTTTCCGCTTCAAGGAAATCAGCGAGGAAGAACGGCATTCCCATGATTTCACCGTGGGTCAGGTGATCAAGGCGTGGTCGCCCTTCCTGATCCTGACCGGCGTGGTCACCATTTGGAGCCTGCAATCCTTTAAGGCGCTGTTCGCCAAGGGCGGCGCCCTGGCCGGGACCGTGCTGTCCTTCCCCATCGCCGGTTTGGATAAAATGGTGCTGAAGGCGGCCCCCATCGTGGCCCAGCCCACGCCCATCGCCGCTGTTTACGATCTCAACCTGCTTTCGGCCACTGGCACCGCCATTTTGGTTTCGGCGCTGATTTCCATGCTGATCCTGCGCATGAGCCCCGCCGCCGGCCTGTCCACCTTCAAGGAAACGGTGCTGGAACTGAAGCGTCCCATCTATACCATCGGGACGGTTCTGGGCTTTGCCTTCGTCGCCAATTATTCGGGCCTGTCGTCCACCTTGGCCCTGCTGTTGGCTGGAACCGGGGCCGCGTTCCCGTTCTTCTCGCCCATGCTGGGTTGGCTGGGCGTGTTCCTGACCGGGTCCGACACCTCGTCCAACGCCTTGTTCTGCGCGTTGCAATCCACCACGGCCCAACAGATCGGCGCACCGCAGACGTTGTTGGTGGCGGCCAATACCACCGGTGGCGTGACCGGCAAGATGATCAGCCCGCAATCCATCGCGGTGGCCTGTGCCGCTGTGGGGTTGGTGGGCAAGGAATCGCAGTTGTTCCGCTTTACCCTGAAGCATTCCATCTGCTTCTTGCTGATCATCGGTGTGATCACCATGTTGCAGGCATATTGGCTGCAATGGATGGTCCCTTGATCTGATCAAGCGACTTGTCGCGTCGCTGTAATACCAAGATGCATTGATTGGAACCGATCAATGCGACCCTTGATCGGCGGGCGGGACGCCTCTGCGTCCCTTGCCTCCCGCTGTATAAGCCGCCGGATACGGACCCCGTATCCGGCGGTTTTCGTATGGATCATCCGGTGCTGACATTCCTTGCGGCCCCATGCCGGGCGTGGATATCCGCCACCCTTTGACTTGACGCGTTGGCAGGTCACCAGCCGCCATTGCGCCCGCCGTTGAGGGCGCCGGTGGTCGGTTCCGATCACCGGGATATGGTGTGATACCAACGGCCGTAAGTTCTGGCTTGCGGCCGTTGGTTCTGCCGCCATTGCGGCGGCGGCCAAGCGGCCGGATGGCTGCGCCCGGCGAGGGCTGTACAACGGTCAATGAAATTGGCCGTTGGTATGAGATCAACGTAAAGTGAGAATCCGGGAAAATGGCGGAATGGTGCGGGTTACGCGAAGCGTTTTGCTGAAAAATTTCATTTTTATATTCCGATAACGGATTCTTTGATAAAAAACATATGGACCATATGAATATTGATGGCGAAAATTAATGGTTATCTAAAACAAGTTTGAAATCGTGAGCAATCAGTTTGGCTTATGTAAAAATATATATGTCGGTTTGTGCTGGTAATACCCTATCTTCTTGGTAAGCGGACGGATCATGGGCATCAAAAAACGGTCATCGGGTGTTTTGCGTAGAAACCACGGTTTGGGTTTTTGTCGCCCTGTCTTGTCCGCCGCCTTTGTGCTTTTTCCCTTATATGCCACGGCTCAGGTGGCTCCCAATGCGGGCAGCCTGCAACGTCAGTTGCGGGATGGTGCCCCTGAATTGCCCTCCCAACAGCAACCGGCGGCTCCCGCTGTCCCGGATGCTGCCGGTGACGATACCCAGACATTGCTGGTTTCCGGTTTCATCCTTGATGGCGCCACACTGATTCCGGCGGATGAGCTACAGGCGGTGCTGGCCGATCGGGTTGGCCGCGAACAAAGTCTGCGGGATTTGCAGGTGGCCGCCCAGGCTGTGGCTGACAGCTATCGCCGCCGGGGGTATTTCGCCCGCGCCTTCATCCCGGCCCAAAACATTCAAAACGGCGTGGTCCATATCCAGGTGGTCGAAGGCCGGTTCGGGTCCATGCAACGCCGTGCCCAGCCCAGCCGTGCCGATGGTGATTATGTGGCCAAGGTGGTTGGCACCGGGTTGGTTCCGGGTCAGCCTTATTCCATGGATGGGCTGGAACGTGGGTTGTTGTTGGCGAACGATCTGCCCGGCATCCGCGCCGATGGCACCTTGGCCGCGGGCCAGGATCACGGCACCAGCGATCTGATCCTGGACGTGCAGGACCGCCCGCTTCTATCCGCCGGATTGGGTGCCAGCAATAGCGGGTCGCGATCCACCGGCGAGTATGTGGGGGCCGCCACCGCATCCTTGAACAGCGCCTTGGGGGGCGGGGATCAGGTGTCGGTCCTGGGGATGAAATCCGAACGTCTGTCCTATGGCCAGATGTCGGCCAGCGTGCCCCTGGGGCATGACGGCTGGCGGGCCGGGCTGTCAGCCAGCGCCTTGACCTATCGTCTGGGCCGGGAATTCCGTGATTTGCAGGCCCATGGCACGGCCTTGACCCAAGGCGGCGAGATCAGCTATCCCCTGATCCGGTCATCGGCGGAAAATCTGCGCACCCGCGCTTTTTACGAACACGCCACCTATGATGACGACGCCTTGGGCGATGCCTTGCATCGCAAGGCCGTGAACCGGGGCGGTCTGGCCCTGTCCGGTGACAAATCCGATGGCTGGGGCGGCGGCGGGCTGACCAGCTATGCGGTGGTCATGTCGGGGGGCAATCTGGACATGTCCGATTTGCCCGTTGACGAGGCGCAGGACAAGGCCGGGGCCAAGACCAGCGGCACCTTTGCCAAACTGACCCTGGATGCCCGTCGCGATCAGCGCCTGACCGATTCCTTGTTCCTGCGCGGGCGCGTCGCCGGGCAGTGGAGCAATCAGAACCTGGACAGTTCCGAACAGTTTTCCCTGGGCGGTCCCCAGGGGGTGCGCGCCTATCCGGTCAGTGAAGGCTTGGGGGATCGTGGCGTTCTGACCAATGTGGAACTGCATCACAGCCTGACCCAGGATTGGGCCAAGGGACTGGACCTGTTCGCATTCGCCGATGCCGGATTGACCGGCCAGCATGCCCACCCCTGGGCCGGATGGCGGAACGGGGCGGATGTGGATAACACCTATGCTTTGTTCGGGGCCGGTCTGGGCATCAATTACACCCTGGAGCAGGATCTTGGCGCCACCTTGGTCGCCGCCGTGCCCCTGGGTGCCAATCAGGGAACCGCAGCCTGGGAACGCAATCAGGATGGCAGCCGCCAATCCCCCCGGTTCTGGTTCACCCTGACCAAAATATTCTAAGGGAGAGACACCCATGACGACGCAATTCCGTGTACTGGCCCTGGGTGCCGTTTCCCTTTTGGCTTTGTCCCGCGCGGCCTGGGGTGCCGACATATCCGGCACCGCCTTGCCCACCGGCGGTCAGGTGGTGGCCGGTTCGGCCAGCATCAGCACCAATGGCGCGGCCATGACCGTGACCCAAAGCAGCGATCGCGGCATCATCAACTGGCAAGGCTTCGACGTGGGCAGCCAGGCATCGGTGACGTTTCAGCAGCCGTCATCGTCTTCGGTCACCCTGAACCGGGTCGTGGGCGGCGCGGGCAGTGTCATCAATGGCCAGGTCAACGCCAATGGCAAGGTGTACATCACCAACCCCAATGGTGTGCTGTTCGGCCCCACTGCCCAGGTCAGCGTGGGCGGATTGGTGGCCGCCGCCGCCGATATGGCCGATTCGGATTTCCTGGCGGGCACCGACAAATTCACCAATGTTCGGGGCAGCGTGGAAAATCAGGGCACCATCACCGCCGCCAATGGCGGACAGGTGGCCTTGATCGGCACCAGCGTTTCCAACCAGGGCACCATCCGCTCACCCTCTGGCGATGTGGTCCTGGCGGCGGGCAGTGGGGTGGTTCTGAATGCCGGGGCCAATGGCCATTTGAAGATTCAGGTGGATGGCGCCACCACCCAGACCTTGGTGCAAAATGGCGGAATGATTTCCGCCGATGGCGGCCAAGTGGTGATGACCGCCGAAGCGGCCAGCGCCGCCGTGTCGTCGGTGGTGGCCAATACCGGCACGGTCGAGGCCAAGACCATCGGCGGCACATCCGGCACCATCATGTTGCTGGCGGATATGGATGGCGGGGAAGTCAAGGTCGGCGGCAGCCTGGATGCTTCGGCCCCCACTGGCGGCAATGGCGGTTTCATCGAAACATCCGCGGCCAAGGTCAGCCTGGGCGATGACCTGAAGATCAGCACCAAGGCCAGCAATGGCACCACCGGGTCCTGGTTGATCGACCCCTATGACATCGTCATATCTTCCGCCGGGTCGACCAATGTTTCGGTGAACACAACATCCGATTACATCGTTACACCGACGGGCAGTTCCTCTGTCATCAACAACTCGACATTGTCAACCTATCTTGGCATGAACAATGTGACTATTCAAACCGGCAGCAGCGGCGCTGCGACCGGCAGCATTTATGTTGTAGCCCCCGTTCTCTGGAGCAGCGCCACCACTCTGACCCTGCTGGCCGACAGCACCACCGGCGCCATCCAGATTGATTCGGCCATCACCGCCAGCAATAGCGGCAGCAAATTGGTGCTGAGCGCCGGGTCTGGCGGCATCGGACAGACCGCCCCCATCACCGTGGGCACCCTGACGGCGACGGCGGCCAATGGCGGGTCGGTCAGTCTGACCAGTAACAGCAATGTCATCGCCACCTTGGCCGCGTCCAGCGCCGCCGGGTCGTTCGCCCTGACCAGCCACACGGCCTTGACCGTATCGGGTGCCATCACCAGCAACGGCTCCACCAGCATCACCACCACCAGCGGCAACGCCCTGACCATCAATGCCGCCCAAGCTGACAACCACGCATCTTCCGTTCTGACCCTGGCGGCTGGTGGTCAGTTGACCATCAACGCCGATATCAGCCAAAGCGGCACCGGCGCTTCCTTGGTCCTGTCGTCCGGTACGGGCTATGCCCTGGGCAATGGGGCGCGGATCACATTGGCCGATACCGGGGCCGCCCTGTCCATCGACGGTCATGCCTATACGCTGATCCGCGACGTCACCGCCCTGCAAGCCATGCTGACCAGCGGCTATTATGCCCTGGCCACTGATATCGACGCCAAGGCCACCGCCACATGGAACAGCGGCAGCGGTTTTGCCCCTATCGGCGTGTATGGAGGGGGGGAATTCACCGGCACGCTGGCGGGGCTGGGGCATGCCGTTGATGGGCTGACCATCAATCGCAGCGGCGGCGCCGTCGGGTTGTTCGGCGGAACCTCCGGGGCCTCTCTCCGCGACCTGACATTGTCCAATGTGTCCATCACCGGCGGTGCCCGCGTTGGCGCGCTGGCCGGCGTTGCCGATAGCAGCACCAGCATGACCAATATTCATGTCACCGGAACGGTCAGCGGCGCTCAGGAAGTTGGTGGTATTGCTGGGTGGTTAGGGGATTCGTTCCTGTCCAAATCGTCATCCGCCGCCAATGTTACAGCTACCGCCAACTCTGCCGGCGGATTGGTTGGCCGTGTCTATTACGCCAGCACCATATCGGATTCCTATGCGGTGGGGGCGGTATCGGCCGCAAGCGAGGCCGGGGGGCTGGTCGGGGATGTTTTCAACACCTCTAACCTGACCATAAGCAACAGCTATGCCAGCGGTCTTGTCTCCGCCACCAGCAATGCCAACGGCCTGATCGGTTTAGCCAATGTCAGTGACGTCGCCCTGAGCAATGTTTATTGGGACACCACCACCACCGGCCAAAGCAGCAACGCGACCGGCGGCACCGGCATCGCCAATAGCAGCGCCTTCACTCAATCCACCTATACCGGTTTTGATTTCACCAATGAGTGGGTGATGATTGCGGGGCAGACCCGGCCCATGCTGCGCAACGAACAATCCACCGTCATCTATACCCCCCATGCCCTGCAATTGATGTCGCAGAATCTGGCGGGCACCTATCAGTTGGGGACCGATCTGTCCATGGCAGCCACCGCCAGCAACAGCGGCGAAGTCTGGAACGCCGGCGGCTTTTCCCCCATCGGCGATGCTATGACCTATTTTACCGGCAGTTTCGACGGGCAGAGCCACACCATCACCAATCTGACCATCAATCGCAGCAGCGTCCTTGGTGTGGGCTTGTTCGCGTTCACGCAAAACGCCACCATCAGCAATGTGGGGCTATCGGGCGGCACGGTCACCGGCAAAAGCTATGTTGGCCCCCTGATCGGCTATATGACGGGGGGCAGCGTCACCTCGGCCTGGTCCTCGGCCACTGTCAGCAGCACCGACACTACCGGGCTTGATATCGGCGGGCTGGTGGGCGCCAATTATAGCGGCACCATCTCCCGGTCTTATGCCACGGGGAATGTCACCGGGGCCGGGTATCAGATCGGCGGGCTGGTTGGCTATAACGTCGATGGCGGTGTCATTTCCCAATCCTTTGCCAGCGGCAATGTCAGTGGCACGAATGCCACGGGTGGCGGCGGTTATATCGGCGGATTGGTGGGCGCCAATGGATGGAACACGTCTCCCGGCAGTGCCGGCGGCACCATTTCCCAATCCTTTGCCACCGGGACGGTGACCGGGGCATATGGTCCCGTCGGCGGATTGGTGGGACATAATGCCGGGTCCATCGTTGATTCATATGCCCAAGGGGCGGTGACCAACAGCTCAAACACCCAAACCGGCGGGTTGGTGGGGCAGAATTATTCGAGTGGCACCATCACCACCAGCTATGCCACCGGCTATACTCATAACAGCGGTGGTTCGGTTGTGGGCGGATTGGTCGGGTCTAACGCCAATACTGCCAGCGCGATCACCAGCAGCTATTGGAATATCGAAACCACAGGCCAGGCAACCGGAGTAGGTGCGGGGCTGGGCAGCGCCACGGCCCGGACCACGGCGCAATTGCAAGGCAGCCTGCCCGCCGGCTTCAGCGGCGCGGTGTGGTCCACCGGCACCGGGTTGTACCCTTATTTGGGTTGGGCCTACAGTGTCACCCCGGTGGTTGTCTCCGGCACCGCCTATAGCGATGCCGGCAGCACCCCCCTGGCCGGGGCCAATGTCGCCGTCCTGTCCAATGGGGCGGCGGTGGGGCACACATCCAGTGGCGCCAACGGCTATTATTACCTGTTAAGCACGGCATCCAGCCTGGGCAGCCAGGGGGCCTTGGCCTATTTGGACAATCATGCCAGCGATGGGGCCGGTTTCAGCGATATCCAAAGCGGCGGCAGCTATACCGGCGTGAATATCTATGCCAATGCCATCCGTCTGAGTACCGGCCAAAGCCAATTGTCCGCGACCACATCGCGACTGGCCACCACCTTGGGCAGTTACAGCGATACCGATCTGTCTTTCCTGTCAACATCGTCGCCGATGACCACCAGCGGCTATGGGGTGTATGTGACCGCCAGCGGCGCCTATACGCTGGATCAATCCCTGTCGTCGGGCGGGGCGCTTTCCATCACCAGCGGCGGGACACTGGGCCTAAGCGGGTCGCGCGGGCTGACCGCCGGCGGCCCCCTGACCATCGGCAGCGCCATGGCATGGTCTGATAGCTCGACCCTGACATTGACCGCCACCGGCGGCAGCGGCAACGTGGTTCTGGATCATGCCCTGACCGCCAGCAATGGCGCCTTGTCCATCAACGCCACCGGCACCGTCACCAGCACGGCCGCCCTGTCGGTTAACAGCTTCACCTTGCAAAACGGCAGTTGGAGCCAGATCGGCAGCACTCTGCCCACGTTCCAGGCCACCAGTTTCACCGTGAATGGCGGCACATTCATCCGCGCCCTGGCCGGTGATGGCAGCTCGGTCAGCCCCTATCGTCTGACCGATGTGTATGGGTTGCAGGGGATGACCTCCACCAGCCTGCTGGCCAAAAATTTCGTTCTGGCCAATGACATTGATGCCAGCGGCACCGCCACCTGGAATGGCGGGCAGGGTTTTGCCCCCATCGGCGGCACCTTCACCGGCACCTTGGATGGCCAGAACCACGTGATTTCCAATCTGACCATCAGCCGTGGCAGCACTGACAATGTCGGCCTGATTTCCACCTTGGGCAGCGGCGGCATCATCCGCTATCTGGGGCTGGCTGGCGGCACCATCTCCGGCCGGAATCAGGTGGGCGGATTGGCTGGCTCCGCCACCGGTACCCTGGCCAATGTCTACAGCACCGCCGCCATATCCGGGAATACCAATGTGGGCGGGCTGGTGGGCAGTTTGGGCAGTGGCGGCGCCGTATATGACAGCTATGGCACCGGCTCCGTCAGTGGCGGCGGCACCGTGGGCGGCTTGATCGGCGCCATGGTGGCCGGCAGTTCCCTTAGCACATCCTATGCGGCTGGGTCGGTCAGCGGCAGCAGCAGCCTGGGGGGGCTGGTCGGTTCGAATATGGGCACCATCACCGGCGGTATCTGGAATACCACCGTCACCGCCCAAGGCGTGGGAAGCGGGTCAACCACCGGCGCGACCGGCTTGACCGCTAGCGGCATGACCAGCTTGGCCAATTTTACCGCCGCCGGGTGGGGCGGCATCGACGACCAGGGCGGCACCGCCAATGCCTGGCGTATTTATGACGGCCATACAGCCCCGCTGTTGCGGTCATTCCTGACGGGTCTGTCCGTGACCGGCGGCAATGCCAGCATCACCTATGACGGCGTCACCAGCACGGCCAGTGCCAGTATCACCGCCATCAGCCCCACCAGCTATGATACCGGCAAGTTCCTGGGTTCGTTGGTTTACACGGCCAACAGCACCAATGCGGGCACCTATTCATCCGGGGCGGGATTGACCGCGGGCGGGCTTTATTCCAGCCAGACCGGCTATGACATCACCACGACACCCGGCACCTTCACCATCAGTCAGGCCCCACTGACCGTCACTGTGGACAATGGATCGAAGGTCTATGACGGGACGGCTTTCAGCGGCGGCACCAGCCTGTCCTATAGCGGATTTGTCGGCGGTCAGACCGCTGCGGTTCTGGGCGGCAGCGCCGTTTGGGGCGGGGCGGCCCAGGGGGCGGTCAATGCCGGAACCTATGGATTAAGCGTATCCGGGCTGACATCCGGTAATTATGCCATCACCTATGTGCCGGGGACCTATACTATAACTTCAGTGACGCCGCCCACTCCTCCGGTGACGCCGCCCACTCCTCCGGTGACGCCACCCACTCCTCCGGTGACGCCACCCACTCCTCCGGCTCCCCCGGCGGTTTCCTCCGCCCCGACCGTCATCGGCATGTCGGGGGGGACTCTGTTGCAGGGCGCCAAGTTCAGCACGATCCGTCAGGAACAATCGGCCCACGATGATAATCAGGGGCTTGATCGCGATACGGCTCCGGGCAGCGCGCTTCAGCCGCCGGTCCCGCCGAAACCCATGGACCGGACACTGGTCCCGCTGACCATCACCGACGCCTATATCCTGACGGACAACACGTCCCCCCCATCCCGGTAATCGGAACCGACCGCCGGGATGGGGGGCGAATCAACGTCCCTGGATCAGAATGGCGCGGAAGTCGCTGACATTGGTGCCGGTGCCGCCAGTGATGATGTCGGCGCCGATCCGGCTGAAGGCACTGCCGGCATCATGGGCGGATAGTGCAGCCGCCGGGTCGATCCCGGCTTGGGTCAGGGCGTCCAGGGTCCACGGGCCGATCACTGCCCCGGCCACGTCGGTTCCGTCGTTGCGGGGGGTGCCGTCGGCACCATCGGTTCCGCCCGCCACTACCTGGATGGCCGGATGGCGGTTCAATTCCATGGCCATGGCCAACAGATATTCCCGATTGCGCCCGCCCAGACCGTTGGCGATGCCGTTGCCGTTCAGGGTTACGGTCAGTTCGCCGCCGGAAATGATGGCAAGCTTTTGCCCGGCGGCCAGATCCGCAGCCCGGTCCAATGCCATGCGGGCATGGGCAGCGGCGATGTCGCGGGCTTCGCCTTCCACCCGATCCCCCAGATCCACCACCTCGTACCCTTGCGCGGTCAGCAGGGCGGATGCGGCGTCCAGGGCATCGCGCGGGCGTGCCACCAGATGATAGGCTGATTGGGCAAGGCGGCTGTCGCCGGGTTTTGGGCTTTCATCGGCTTCCGCCGTCAGGATTGCGGTGATGGCCGGGCCAGGGTCGATGTGAAAGCGGTCCAGAATGGCGCGGGCATCGGCATAGGTGCTGGGGTCGGCAACGGTGGGGCCGGATGCGATCACGGATGGATCATCGCCCGGTACATCGGAAATGGCCAGGGTGATCAGCCGCGCGGGCCAGGCGGCACGGGCCAGACGCCCCCCTTTGAAGCGGGACAGATGTTTGCGGATGGTGTTGATGTCGCCGATCCCTGCCCCCGATGCCAGCAAGGCGCGGGTCACCGCCTGTTTTTCCGCCAGTCCGATTCCGTGGGCGGGCAGGGCGGCCAGGGCCGAACCGCCGCCGGAAACCAGGAACATCACCGTGTCACCGGCCTGGGCCGATTCCGCCGCCTGCATCAGCGCCAGGGCACCGTCCACACTGCCTTGATCCGGGACGGGATGACCTGCCTCGATAAGCTGGATGCCGGGAATGGGGGCGCCGGCATAACCATGCCGGGTCACCACGATCCCGCTGACCGGTCCCTGCCACTGATCCGTCACCGATCGGGCCATGGCCGCTGCCGCCTTGCCCAGCCCCAGTACCACCAGCCGCCCCCTGGTATCCGTGGCGGATAAAACCGGGGGGATGGTGGTGGCAGGGGTGACCGCCTGAACCGCCGTGGCGAAAAGAAGCCGTGGCAGATGGTCGGGCGCAGAGGGGGGCTGATCAGTCATGGCGGGCCTTATGGATGGAAAACGATACGGATTGGCCCGACACAATAAAAGAAGGCGAGAGGGGAAGGAAGTGGTGGTATTACCACCACTTGACGTATCCACCCCGCACGGTCTTGACCTCGCCGTTTTCATCCCCGTCTTCCGCCTTGGGCTTGCGGGCGCGCAGCGTCCGCTTGGGCTTGGCGGCGGCGGTGTCCGCCTCGGCCTCGGGCTGTCCGGCAGCCGGACCCGATGACGCGGCATCCGTCGGAATGGCGAAATCAAAGCTGGGGGCTTCGTCTTCCTTTGGGGCGGTCCGGCGTGGACGTCCCCGGCCCCGTGCCGGTTTCGGCGCGTCCGGGGCCGCTGCGTCGGAAACCGGCGGCACGTCCGGGGCGGCGGGAGCATCCGAGACATCCGCGACGATGCGGGGTTCGTCAGCAGGCCGCAGGGGCGCAGGCTGTGGGGGCAAGGCCACGGGATCAGCCTGGGGCAGAACTACTTTTTGAACGGCGCCGACAACATCGGCCTTGAAGCGTTCTGCCAGGGCGCGACCGTCGATACGAATAAAATGGGCCAGAATTTCTTTCCCGTTTTCTTCGAAAACGATACCCCCCATGCCTGGTTCGGTATAGCGCAAGGCAGCCAAAAGAAGAATGCGTTGGCGGGGATTGCTTTCCCTGAGGAAGCAAAGTGCCCAGCCCAGACGCCAATTGTTGTCGCGGCCAAGGGCGGACGCCGCTTTCCTGGCGTCACGATAGACGGAATCCACGAAATCGCGTTGCAGTTCGATCCCGGCGAGGGAGATATTCTGTGCCTCGCCGTTTTGTGTGACCTGAATTTCCAATGTCACTCACCGGGTTTTGTTTGACGGCCTGTTTATCCCCCTTGCCCCGTCGACCTGTCAATGATTGCGACGTTTTTTCAGAACAGTTTCCGGGGCTTCCGCTTGTCCGGGGGGGATAATTCCCGTACAAAATATGTGGTGAATACAAAAAATTGCGATTGCACCGTGGCCGGAAGGGGGCACGGGAAGGGGGGAAGAACATGGCCAAAGGAATGGTGTTCGCGGAAAAGCGGTCGTCGCCGCGTCCCGAAGACGAAGCCATGGGGCCGCCATGGGTCATTCTGATTGTCGATGATGACCCGGAAGTGCATTCCATCACCAAGCTGGCTCTGCGCAATTTTGTCTTCGCCGGTCGCCCCGCCCGGTTCATTGATGCCCATTCCGCCGCCGAAGGCCAGCGCATGGTGGCGGAAAACCCGGATATCGCCCTGGTCTTGCTGGATGTGGTGATGGAAAGCGACGATGCCGGGCTGCGCATGGTCGAACATGTGCGCAAGGTGTTGAAAAATCGCCGCATCCGCATCGTGCTGCGGACCGGCCAGCCCGGACAGGCGCCCGAGCGCGAGGTGATCACCACCTATGACATCAACGATTATAAATCCAAGACCGAGCTGACCCAGGACCGCCTGTTCACCACGGTCGTTGCCGCCTTGCGCGCCTATGAAGACATCATGGCGCTGGAACTGAACCGCCGGGGATTGGAAAAGATCCTGGAAGGGTCGGCCATGCTGTTTCAATTGCGCTCGCTGCAATTGTTCACGGCCGGGGTGCTGACCCAGCTTTCCGCCCTGGTCGGCTGCCGCGAGGATGGATTGCTGTGCGCGGTCGAGGATGACAGCCCGTCGCGCGGGCAAGAGGCCCCCGATGGCCGGGTCAGCGTGCTGGCCGGATCGGGCCGGTACGAACAATTGGCGGGCCAACCCCTGATCGACGCCGCCGGGAAGGATGTTTCCATCGTGGTGGAAAAGGTGCTGCGCGACCGGTGCAGTTCCTATGATTCCGATCATCTGTGCCTTTACGTGTGCAGCCCCAATCATCGCCATCTGGCGATTTATCTGTCCACCACCCGGCCCATCCGCGATGTGGAACGCCAATTGGCCGAAGTGTTCGGCAGCAAGGTCGCCTTGGGATACGACAACGTCTATCTGGTTCAGGCGCTGGAAGACCGTTTGCAGCATTTGAAGCGGTCGGAAGAACGCTATGCCCTGGCGGCCAAGGGGGCTAATGAAGCCCTGTGGGATTGGGCGGTGGATAGTGACAGTATCTATTTCAGTCCCCGCATGGATGAAATCCTGGGGGTGTCCGCGGGCAGTCTGAACGGTTCGCCCCAGGCATGGCGCCGCCATGTGCATCCCGAAGATCAAGCCCTGTTGCAAGCGGGGCTGGATGAATGTTTGCGCCGCCGGGCGGAAACATTGGATATCCAGTTCCGCATGCGTCATCTGTCCGGGCAGGATCTTTGGGTCCGCATGCGGGGCGCTGTCACCTATGATGGCGATGGCCGTCCCAGTCGGCTGGTGGGGTCGCTGGGGGATGTGACCGACCGCAAGCGTTATGAACATGAACGCCTGCGATCCGCCGCCGCCGAAGCGGCCAGTTTGGCCAAATCGGAATTCCTGGCGGTGATGAGCCACGAAATCCGCACCCCCATGAACGCCATCTTGGGGATGATCCGCCTGCTGTTGGATACCGATCTGTCGGAAACCCAGCGCGATTATGCCGAAACCGTGCTGTCCTCGGGCGAGGTGCTGCTGGGCATCTTGAACGACATTCTGGATTTGTCGCGCATCGAGGCGGGCAAGCTGGAACTGGAAAAAATCCCGTTCGATCTGGCCAAGGTGTGCGATAGCGTCGTGCATCTGATGGTTCCCAGGGCCAAGGAAAAATCCCTGTCGCTGCTGAACCAGGCGGAAAAGGGCGTGCCGGTCCAGGTGACCGGCGACCCCACCCGGCTGCGTCAGGTCTTGCTGAATTTGCTGAGCAACGCGATCAAATTCACCGAAAGCGGGTCGGTGGGGCTGCGTCTGTCCTGTCAGGGCGTTCAGGACGGCACCGCCACCTTGCGCTTCGAAGTGGTGGATACCGGGATCGGCATCAGCCCCGAGGCGCGGGAACGTCTGTTCCAAAACTTCGTTCAGGCCGACGCCACCATTACCCGCCGCTTCGGCGGGACCGGGCTGGGGCTGGCCATCTGTCAAAATCTGGTGCGCCTGATGAATGGCGATATCGGGGTGGATAGCGAAGCCGGGAAGGGCAGCACATTTTGGTTCGTCATCCGCCTGCCGGTCGCGGACGAGGCCGGGCAAAGCAGTGCGGCGCCTGCGCCCGTGCGGATTTCCCGCTCGTTGTCGCTGCTGCTGGCTGAAGACAATCCGGTCAATCAAAAGGTGGCGACCCTGATCCTGGAACGCGGCGGCCACAAGGTGACCGCCGTGGTCAACGGGGCCGAAGCACTGAAGGCCGTGCAGGCCGCGCCGTTCGATCTGGTGCTGATGGATATGCAGATGCCGGAAATGGATGGGCTGGAAGCCACCCGCCGTATTCGTGCCCTGCCGCCGCCCGTGGGCCGCCTGCCCATTCTGGCCCTGACCGCGAACGCCTTGGCCGCCGAATTCGAACGCTGCATTTCCGCCGGCATGGATGGGTTCGTCACCAAGCCCTTCCAGATCGAATTGCTGTTTTCCGAAATGGCCCGCGTGCTGGAAGACCACGCCCGTTCCGATGGCCGCCGCCCCCCCGACGTGCCGCGCAAGCCATTGGTGGACCGTGCCACCTTGGATGATCTGCATGACCGGTTCAGCCAGGATCAGGTGGGGGCGCTGCTGGCCGATTATGTGGCCGATACCTTGGCGAAGCGAACGGATATGGCCCGGTCGGCGGCGGCAAGCAACCGCGACCGTTTGCAGGCCGAAGCCCACGAGCTAAAGGCCACATCGGGGAATTTCGGTCTGGTGTCGCTGCGCAATCTGGCCGAGGCGGTGGAATTGTCCTGCCAGGATGGGCGGTGGGCTGATGCCATCCATCTGCTGGCTGAATTGCCCGAACGGCTGGACGAAACCGTGGTGGAATTGCGCCGGTTATTCCCCGCCATCGACAAAGCCGTCGGTGTCCGTCTGGATGTGGGGCGGCATCAATAATACCGGTTTCATGAAGTTCCGACCTCGGGTCGGAACTTTCTGAAACGAGTATGAAATCCCGGCTTTGCCCGGGTGGGGGATGACATCATGCTGTCGCGGATCAGGGTATCGTACAAGCTGTTGCTGATTTATGCCTTGGATATGGTGGCGGTGGTGTTCTTTGGCTTTTCATTGGCCGAGGAAAAATACATTTCCATCAATTTCGCCCGCAAAGAGCTGGCAGGCAGTGCCTATATCAGCGCGGCACGCGATACCTTGTTCGCCGTGGCCGATTACGAAGCGGCCGGTCGCGACGATGCCGATAAGGCCATGGTCCTGCAAGAGCGCCTGCTGGCCGTGGCCAAGGCCGAAAACCTGTACGGCACCGAGATGTCCAGCGCCGAAACCGCCAAGCTGTTGCAGCGGGAAGGCCAAGCATTGCTGGATACCCCGCCGGATCAGGTCAGCCATTCCGCCCAATATGTGATCGCCGCCACCCGCGCCCTGATCGCGCGTGTCGGGGATCAGTCCAACCTGATCCTGGACCCCGATCTGGACAGTTATTATTCCATGTCGCTGGTGCTGCTGCGCTTTCCCGAATTGGTGGATCTGCTGTTCCAAATCCGGGTCAAGCTGCACCAGATCGAAGGTCAGATGGACATTTCCGCCGATGACCGCACCGAATTCCTGTTGCTGGAAGGCCGCCTGACCAATGTGATCCGTGGTATTGAAGGCGACCGGGTGGCTGGCTATCGCGGCAATGCCGATGGGGTGCTGGAACGCGCCTTGACCCCCGGTTTTTCCGTGTTTGACGAACAGGTGGGGAATTTGTTGGCCCAATTGCGGGTCACGATCATCGACCGCGATGGCCAGCCGGATACATTGGCGGTGGATCGGGCGGTGGGGGAATCCTTGCGTTCGTCTCTGGCGGTTTGGCAAACCACCAGCAGGGAAATGGAACGGTTGATCGAAACCCGCATCGACGGGTTCTTCAGCCGGATGTGGGAACATTTCGGTATTGCCGGGGCCTTGCTGGTCATCATCCTCAGCATGGTTTTGCTGGTGGCCCGCAGGATTTCCGTACCCATTTCCCACTTGGCCGATGTGGCCGAAACCGTGCGGCGCACCAATGATTACAATCTGCGGGCCAAATGGGACAGCGACGACGAAATCGGCAAATTGGTGGACAGCTTCAACACCATGCTGGAACGTCTTCAGGTCGAGGGTGCCCGGCGCGAGGAAATGGTGGCGCAAAGCCGGGCGGCGCAGGCCCAGCACGAATTGATCGAGGCCATCCCCACCCCGCTGACCGTGGCCCGGTTGTCGGATAACGCGCTTTTGCATGTCAATCAGCCCGCTTCGGCCCTGCTGGGTCTGACCAGCGAATGCGGCGATGCTGATTATCTGCTGCCCACGGACCGGCGCAGCTTGCAAGAACAGTTGGATCTGAATGGGGCGGTCAACAAATTCGAGGCCGAGATCGTGTCGCGCAGCGGCGCCCATTTCTGGGCGCTGATTTCCGCCCGTCTGCTGACCTATCAGGGGGAAGAGGCGTTGCTGACCACCATCACCCCCATCACCGAACGCAAGCAGATGGAAGTGGAATTGCTGGCGGCCAAGGACAAGGCCGAAGACATGGTGGCCGAATTGCGCCAAGCCCAGCAAAGCCTGATCCAGGCGGAAAAAATGGCGTCGCTGGGCGGGTTGGTGGCCGGTGTCGCCCACGAGATCAACACCCCCGTCGGGATCGGTCTGACCGGCGCATCCACCTTGGCCGCCGAAACGGACAAGATCCGCAAGCTGCATAGCGGCGAGGATATGACCGAAGAGGATTTCCTGGATTATCTGGATGTCACCGCCCAGACCGCCAAGCTGTTGCTGACCAATATGAACCGGGCGGCGGAATTGATCCAAAGCTTCAAGCAGGTGGCGGTGGACCAGACCAGTGCCGAACGCCGCCGGTTCGATTTAAAGAATTACATCGAAGAAATCCTGAACAGCCTGCATCCGTCCATCAAGAAAAAGCGCCATACGGTCGAGGTGGATTGCCCCACCGGGATCGAGATGGACAGTTATCCCGGCGTGTTGTCCCAGGTTCTGACCAATCTGGTGATGAATGCCCTGTTGCATGCCTATGCCGATCACCAGGCGGGAACGCTGAGCATCCGGGTCAAGATGAATGGCGGCGATGTGATCTTGGTCTTCGCCGATGACGGCAACGGGATTCCGGCGGAAAATCTGAGCCGTATCTTCGATCCGTTCTTTACCACCCGCCGGGGAAACGGCGGTTCCGGCCTGGGGCTGCACATCGTTTTCAACGTGGTGACCGCGTCCTTGAACGGTCAGGTGGACGTGCAAAGCGAGGTGGGCAAGGGTACCCGCTTTACCTTGCGCTTTCCCCAGGTCGCCCCGAAAATCGCCCCGGCCCCGGTGATCGAAGCCGCGCCTCAGCCGGTCGAGGCGTGACGGCGCGCCCCCGCCGGTCAAGGGCGTGATGGCAGGAAGAATGACAGCACGCGCCTAAATGCGCTATATGATCGGCCCCAATCCCGCTTTTGTCCCCATCCAGGGGCAGGGCGGGCAGGTTTTCTTGCCGTGGTGCAGCTATGAGCGTGCGTCCCTATCGCCAAATCCAGCGTCGTCAGTCGCGCCAGATTTTTGTGGGTTCGGTGCCGGTGGGGGGGGATGCCCCCATTTCGGTCCAGACCATGACCAATACCTTGACCGCCGATGTGGATGCCACCGTGGCCCAGATCCGCAGGGCCGAGGCCGCGGGGGTGGACATTGTCCGTGTCTCCTGCCCGGACGAGGAATCGACGGCGGCCCTGGCCCAGATCATTCGGCAGGTGTCGGTGCCGGTGGTGGCCGACATCCATTTTCACTACCGGCGCGCCATCGAAGCGGCGGAAGCCGGTGCCGCCTGTCTGCGCATCAATCCGGGCAATATCGGTTCGCCCGAACGGGTCCGCGAAGTGGTCCGGGCGGCTAAGGATCATGGATGTTCCATGCGTATCGGCGTCAATGCCGGGTCGCTGGAAAAGCATCTTTTGGAAAAATATGGCGAGCCGTGTCCCGATGCCATGGTGGAAAGCGCCATGGACCACGCCCGCATCCTGGAAGACAACGATTTTCGTGACTTCAAGATCAGTGTGAAGGCGTCGGATGTGTTCCTGGCGGTGGCGGCCTATCATGGTCTGGCCCAGGCATGCGATTATCCCCTGCATCTGGGCATCACCGAAGCCGGCGGGCTGATCGGCGGCACGGTCAAATCGTCCATCGGCCTGGGGGCATTGCTGTGGGCCGGTATCGGCGACACCATCCGGGTATCGCTGTCGGCCCCGCCCGAAGAAGAGGTCAAAGTCGGCTATGAAATCCTGAAATCATTGGGAATTCGCAGCCGTGGCGTAAACATCGTGTCCTGCCCGTCCTGCGCCCGCCAGGGCTATGACGTGGTGGCGACCGTGGAAATGCTGGAAAAGCGGCTGGCCCACATCACCGCTCCGGTGACGCTGTCCATCATCGGCTGCGTGGTCAACGGTCCCGGCGAAGCCCGCGAAACCATGATCGGTCTGACGGGTGGCGGCGGTGACAGCCATATGGTTTATGTGGGCGGCACCCCCGATCACAAGATCGGCGGGGCGGATATGGTCGATCACATCGTCGCCTTGGTGGAAGACAAGGCCGCACAATTGGATGCGGCCAAGAAAAAGGAACAATAAGCCGTGAGCAGCCTGCAACCCGTCCGTGGCACCCATGATCTGTTGCCCGACGAAGCCCGCCGCCACCGTTATGTGGAACAGACCGCCTTTGATCTGGTGGGCCGCTATGGCTATGGCGAAATCGTCACCCCCATTTTCGAAAGCACCAATGTCTTTGCCCGCACCTTGGGCGAAACATCGGATGTGGTGACCAAGGAAATGTACACCTTCACCGACCGGTCGGGGGACAGCATCACGCTGCGTCCCGAAGGCACGGCCGGCGTGGCCCGCGCTTTCATTTCCGGCGGATTGTCCCAATCCCTGCCGCTGAAGCTGTTTTACCGTGGGCCGATGTTCCGCCATGAACGGCCGCAAAAGGGGCGGCAACGCCAGTTCCATCAGGTGGGGGTGGAATTCCTGGGCGCCGACAATCCGTTGGCCGATGTGGAAGTGGTGTCCATGGGCTGGCGCTTCCTGGATGCGCTGGGGCTGGGGGACAAGGTGACCCTGGAACTGAACACCCTGGGCGATGCCGAAAGCCGGACCAATTACCGTGATACCCTGGTGGCTTTCTTGGCGCCGTTCCGGGACAAGCTGTCCGCCGACAGCCAGGCCCGGCTGGATAAAAACCCCATGCGGGTGCTGGATTCCAAGGATGAGGGGGACAAGGTCATTGTCGCCGATGCCCCGCAAATCCAGGATTGTCTGACCCAGGCGGCGCGGGATTTCTTTGCCCGTGTCACCGACGGTCTGGGGGCGTTGGGCATTCCCTTTGCCATCAACCCCCGTCTGGTGCGTGGACTGGATTATTACAGTCACACGGCCTTTGAATTCACCACCACCATGCTGGGCAGCCAGGGAACCGTGTTGGCGGGCGGACGTTATGACGGGCTGATCGGTCAGATGGGTGGTCCCGCCACGCCCGGCATCGGCTGGGCCGCCGGGGTTGAACGGCTGTCCATGCTGGTGGGGGATGTGGCCCAGGCCCGGCGCCCGGTCAGCATTGTTCCCATGGGCGATGACGTGGCGGCCATGGTTCTGGCCGACCGGCTGCGGGCCTTGGGGCATGTGGTCGATTTGGGATTTTCCGGCAATCTGAAAAAACGTCTGGCCCGCGCCAACAAGCTGAACGCCCGATGGGCGGTGATCATGGGCGAGGATGAAATGGCGCGCGGCGCCGTCACCTTGCGTGATCTGGATGGGGGGGATCAGGTGGAAGTGGCGTTGGATCAAGTGGGGGTCCGGCTCGGCGGGTGATGATAAGCGACGGTTCCGCCCCTTTTTTGGTGGTGGGCGCCAACCACCGGTCGGCGTCACTGTCCTTGCGCGACCAATTATTCGTGGATGACGATACTGCCGGGATTTTCCTGGACGATCTGCGCCGCCGGGGGCTGGATGATTGCTTGATCCTGTCCACGTGTGACCGGGTGGAAATTTGGGCCTGCCATGCCGATCCCGATCTGGGGGAAATGCTGGCGGTTCAGGCTTTGGCCGACCGTGCCCGGCAGATGCCATCCGCCTTGCTGCCCCATCTGTATCGCCATCATGGCGATGGGGCGGTGCGTCATGCCTTTGCCGTCACTGCCGCCCTGGATTCCCTGATCATCGGCGAGCCGCAGGTGGCCGGGCAGGTCAAGGCCGCCCATCGTCTGGCCCGTGACGGCGGCATGGTCGGGGGCGGGCTGGATCAGGTGTTGCAGGCAGCCTTTGCCGCCGCCAAGCATATCCGCAGCGATACCGCCATCGGCGAAGGTCCGGTTTCCATCGCGGCGGCGGCGGTTCAGCAGGCCCGTGACCTGCATGGTGATCTGTCCAAGGTTCGGGGGCTGTTGATCGGCGCCGGTGATATGGGGGAATTGGTGGGGCAAAGCCTGCTGGAGGCGGGATTGGGCGGGCTGTCTGTATCCGCCCCCCGGCAAAGCCGGGCCGAAGCCTTGGCCCAGGTTCTGAATGCCCATGTGGTGGGATTTGATGATCTGCGCGACGCGCTGCCCCAGGCCGATGTGGTGGTGTCGGCGGTGGGCGGGCGCCATGTGATCCTGACGGCGGATCAGGTGACCCAGGCGTTGAAAAAACGCCGCCGCCGTCCGGTCTTTCTGGTGGATGCGGGTATTCCCGGCGATATCGAACCGGCGGTGAACCGGGTCGATGGTGCTTTTTTGTATGATCTGAATGATTTGGAACAGGTGGCCATGGCGGGCCGGTCGGGGCGGGAACAGGCGGCGCGGGCCGCCTGGGCCGTGCTGGAACAGGAAGTCGATGCCTTTCACAAGGCCCGTGCCGGTCGCGCCGCTGTTCCTGCCATTGTCTCCTTGCGCGAACGCTTTGACCTGATCCGTCAGGAAGTCTTAAGCGAAAGCGGGTTGGATGCCGACCGTGCCACCCGGCTTTTGGTCAATCGCCTGCTGCATGCCCCCAGCGAAACCATGAAAACCATTGCCGCCGAAGGGCAGGAATGGCAAGCCATGGAAAAGACCTTGCGGTGTTTGTTCCGTCTGGATTGATGTCCCACTCTTACTGACCGGCCCGTCATGAATATCGAAGCCCAGCTTGAAAAGGTTTTGTACCGTTACGATGAATTGCGCGACCTGCTGGCCGGGGCGGATGGGTCGTCCTTTGTCCGTCTGTCCAAGGAATTCGCCGAATTGGAACCGGTGGCGGCGGCGGTGCAGGCGCTGAAGCGATTGCGCGCCGATATGGATGACGCCCAGGCGATGATGGCCGATCCTGAAATGAAGGATATGGCCGAACAGGAATATTACGAGCTGAAGGACCGCTTGCCCCAGGCCGAACGCGACGTGCAATTGATGCTGTTGCCAAAGGACGAGGCCGACGAAAAAAACGCCATCTTGGAAGTGCGGGCGGGAACAGGGGGCGAGGAAGCGGCCCTGTTCGCGGCCGAATTGTTCCGTATGTATGAACGCTATGCCGCCTTGCGCGGGTGGCGGTTTGAAACCATGGACATGAACGACACGGCCATCGGCGGCATGAAGGAAGCCAGCGCCACGATTTCAGGGCGCGGGGTGTTCGCCCGGCTGAAATTCGAATCCGGCGTGCACCGGGTCCAGCGCGTGCCCGCCACCGAAGCCGGCGGGCGCATTCACACATCCGCCGCCACCGTGGCCATCATGCCCGAGGCGGAGGAGGTGGATATCCAATTGAACGAATCAGATTTGCGCTTCGACGTTTACCGGTCACAGGGATCGGGCGGGCAAAGCGTGAACACCACCGATTCGGCGGTGCGCGTCACCCATATTCCCACCGGTCTGGCGGTGGCCTGCCAACAGGAAAAAAGCCAACACAAGAACAAGGCCACGGCCCTGAAGCTGCTGCGCGCCCGCCTGTACGAACGCGAGCGCGAAGCCAAGGCAGCGGCGCGGGCCGCCGATCGGAAAAGCCAAGTGGGGTCCGGCGACCGTTCCGAACGTATCCGCACCTATAATTTTCCCCAAGGCCGGGTGACCGATCACCGCATCAACCTGACACTTTACAAGATCGACGACGTGATGAACGGCACGTCGCTGGATGAAGTGATCGAAGCCTTGATCGCCGCCGATCAGGCCGAACGCCTGGCGGAAATGGAATGAGCACCGCCAGCCTGGGCGATCTGTTGCGCCATATGTCCAGCCGGTTTACTGCCGTTGGCATTGATACCGCCCGGCTGGACGCCCGGCTGCTGGCCGCTCATGTACTGGGGGTCAATCCGGCGTGGGTCGCCAGTCATCTGGACATGGTGCCCACCGGGCCGCAGGCCGCCTGTCTGGAACAATTGGCCCTGCGGCGCGAAAACCGCGAGCCGGTCAGCCACCTGCTGGGGTGGCGGGGATTTTGGACCCTGGATTTGCGGGTGACCCGCGATACCTTGGACCCCCGGCCCGATACCGAAACCCTGGTCCAGGCGGTGCTGGACCGGGTGCCGGATCGTCTGGCCCCCCTGTCCATCGTGGATTTCGGCACCGGCACCGGGGCGATCCTGCTGGCCCTGCTGTCCGAATTGCCCAATGCCCGCGGTCTGGGGGTGGATAAAAGTCCGGCAGCCCTGGCGGTGGCGGCGGATAATGCCCTGTCCTGCGGTATGGACGAACGGGTCCGGTTCGAGGAGGGGGATTGGGGAATGGGGATTGCCGGTCCCTTTGACGTGGTGGTGTCCAATCCGCCTTACATCCCTGATGGGGATATCGACGGATTGGAACCGGAAGTTTCCCGCTATGAACCGCGTTTGGCCCTGGCGGGCGGTGCTGACGGGCTGGATTGCTATCGCGCCTTATTGCCCCATTTGGCTCGGCTGGTTACCCCGCATGGTATTGTCGGTGTCGAAGTGGGGCAAGGGCAAGATGTCCAGGTCGCGGCGCTATTCGATTTGTACGGATTGAAAAAATCAAGATCTGTTCCAGATTTGGCGGGGATCAGCCGGTGCGTGATCTGGTGCGGATTGGATGAAATCTAAGATTGTCACTGATTGTCTGTGACGAGTGCTTGGTCATCATGACCGGGTTTTGACCCTAGACGATAAGTCAACGCCGGTTTACTTCGGCGCTTGGTTTCCATTTCTGCCTTGAATGCGTCATGGCGAAAGCTGCAAGACCATTCCCAGGGGGGCAGTTGAATGAAATGGGGACCGTCGATGCGTTATCGCACCGTGACCGCCTTGGGGTCGGCTTTGCTGTTCTTGTGCCCTGGAACGGGAATGGGGCAGACCTTGCCCGGCGGCGGGGCGGTCGTGTCGGGCACGGCGGGAATCAGCCAGCCCACATCATCCACCATGGTCATTGATCAATCATCGTCGCGGGCGGTGATTGATTGGAACAGCTTTTCCATCGGGTCGGGCAGTGCGGTCCAGTTCAATAACGGGACGGGGGCGACCTTGAACCGGGTGACCGGCAATGTCCCATCCCGGCTTGACGGCAGCTTGGCGGCCACCGGATCGGTTTATCTGGTCAATCCATCGGGCATCGTGGTCGGGGCGGGCGGCACGGTCGCCACCGGCGGATCGTTCGTGGCATCCACCCAGGATATCGGCAATGCGGCCTTTATGGCTGGCGGCGATCTGACGTTTTCCGGCACGTCGGGCGCGGCCATCGTCAATGCCGGGCGGATCAAGTCATCCCAAGGCGATGTGGTGCTGATTGCCCGCTCCGTGGACAATCAAGGCCGCATCGAAGCCGCCCAAGGTACCGCCGCCTTGGGCGGCGGATACGAGGTCCTGGTCAGTGACAGCGGCGTCAGTGGTGGCAAATTGCTGGTCAAGGTGGGGGGCGCCGATACCAGCGTCGGCACCAGCGGCACCATCCAGGCGGCGGTGGCGGAAATCCGTGCCAATGGCGGCAATGTCTATGCTTTGGCCGGTAATACCGGCGGCAGCGTCAACGCCACCGGGGTTGATCATCGCGACGGGCGGATTTATCTGACCGCCGGCGATGGCGGCACTGCCACGGTGTCGGGGGGCGTCAGCGCGGTCAATGCCGATGGGACGGGCGGGCGGATCGTGGTCAGTGGCGACCGCGTGATCTTGGCCGACGGCGCCAGCCTGCATGCCGACGGCACCAGCGGCGGCACCATTTTGGTGGGTGGGGATTATCAGGGCGGGACCGATGCCGCCAGCAAGCGGGTGGCGGAAACGGTGCAAACCGCCAAAACCACCACGGTAGCGGCGGGGGCCAGCCTGTCGGCGACGGGCAATGTGGGCGATGGCGGGCAGGTGGTGGTCTGGGCCGATGACACCACCCGTTTCGGCGGCAGCATCGACGCCCGCGGGGCCGGTCGCGGCGGGGATGCGGAAGTTTCGGGCAAGCGGGCCTTGGCGGTGGCGGAAACGGCCAGGGTTGATTTGCGCGGCGGAACCGGCACCACCGGCACCTTGCTGCTGGACCCCTATAACCTGACCATCGTGTCAGGAAGCGATGGCGATGTGACCGCCAATGGCAATGACAGCACATTGGGGGTCACCACCCTGACCAATTTGCTGTACGGGGCCAATATCACTGTATCCACCGGATCGGATGGTGGGCAAGCGGGCGATATCACGGTCAATTCGGCCATTTCCTGGGATGCCTACACGGTTCTGACCCTATCAGCAGCAAGGAATATTATTTTTAACGCGCCGGTGACGGCGAATCATGGGGGGCTGGCCCTGAATTATGGCGGTGACTATATCCTGAACAAGGTCGCCATCAGTTTGCCGGGGTCATCGTCCACCTTCGCGGTGAATGGAGCGTCCTATTCCATGATCCGCTCCATGGCGGATCTGGATGGGATCGAGATGACCGGGTTGTGGGGCAGATACGCCCTGGCCACCGATTTGGTCGCCTCCAGCCCGTATAACACCGCGTTGGTGTCGGCGGGGTTCAGCGGCACTCTGGCCGGATTGGGGAACACCATCCACAATCTCAGTCTGTCCAGCACGGCCACATCCGGGTTGTTTTCCACGCTGAATGCGGGGTCAATGGTCCGTGACCTGACCTTGTGGAATGCGTCGATTTCCAACAACTCTCTTGGCTCTGTCGATGTCGGCATGGTCGCATCCGCATCTGCGGGGACGTTGTCTCAGGTTCATGTGGTCAATGGCGTCATGACCACCACGTCGTCGGGTCGGACCGGGGGATTGGTCGGCTCGTTGCTTGCCGGGGGCCGCATTCTGGACAGTTCGTATCAGGGAAATGTGATCGGGGGGGACGAGGCAGGGGGATTGGCCGGTGAAATGGTGGCGGGCAGCCAGATCAGGCGCAGCTATGCCGAGGTGCATATCGAGGGGGCGACGTATACCGGGGGGCTGGTCGGCTGGCAACGTGGCGGGACCATTTCCGATGTCTACACCTCGGGCAATCTGTACGGGACCGGATATGGCGGTGGCATCGTCGGGCGGATCGAGGGGGATTTCATCAATGGCAACGCCACCATCTCCAATGCGTTAAGCCGCATTGGGCTTTCCCCTTCCATCCCCAATCTGGGGGGGATTGCCGGGATCACCGGCTATTGGAATGTAATTGCCAACAGTGTTTTCGATTCCACGGCCACGGGGACGGTTTACACGGCCAGTACGGGATTTGGCAGCATCACATCAACCGTCGGGCTGCCGACCTCATCCATCCAAAACACGTCTTACTTCATGTCATTGGCAGCCGCATCCACCTGGGATTTCAATACTGTCTGGATGCCGCCCAGCAGCGGCTATGTCCCGGAACTTTACAGCCAGTCCAAGGTGGCCTGGGTGTCCGCAACCACGCTGACATCCACCTATGGCAGCACCGTCGGCACCTATAGCCGTACAATTCGTGGCGATGGTTCGGTGGTGATCGCCCCCACCACCCAGGCCGCCAACCCCACGGCCGCAGTGGGAAGTTCTTCTTCCGCCATGACCACGTCTGGGGGGACGCTGACCAATGCGGCGGGGCTTAGCTATCGGGTTTTGTATTACGGCACCGATACGACGACCATCACCCCGGCAGCCCTGACCATCACCGCCGACGATGGCAGCAAAACCTATGGCGATACGGGCGCCGTCGGCAGCTATACCGTCAGCGGGCTGAAAAACAGCGATACGGTCACGTCGGTCACGCTGACCAATCCTGCCACCGCCGCCACCGCCGCGGCAGGCACTTACAGCGTGACCGCCAGCGGCGCCAGCGGCGCCGGGCTGTCCAATTACACCATCACCTATGTGGCCGGGACATATACGGTGGACAAGGCCAGTCTGCTGGTCGTCGCGGATCATGTTACCAAGCCCTATGGCATCAGCGCCATTCCCAGCGTCAATGTCGTGGGAATGAAGAATTACGACACCATCATGGGCTTTGATGTTTCCGATCCCGGTGGCGCGGCCGGGGCGGCGGTTGGGGATTATGCGGTGTCCCTGTCCAATCTGAGCGGCACCGGGCTGTCCAATTACACCATCACCTACACCCCCGGAATCAGGACGGTCACCCCCGTCGCCCTGACCATCACCGCATCCAATGCGGCCAAGATTTATGGGAACACAGCCACCTTGGCCTATACGGTCACCGGGCTTCAGAACACGGATACGGTCGGCAGCGTGACCTTGGCCAGCACGGGCGCCGCTGCCGGTGCGGCGGTGGGCAGTTACGGCATTGGCGCTTCGGGGGCCAGCGGCACCGGGTTGGGGAATTACACCATCAGCTATGTGGGCGGAACCTTGACGGTCAATCCCGCCGCCTTGACCATCACCGCCCTGGACGTGGCCAAGGTCTATGGCGAAACCGCCAGTCTGACCCACACGGTCAGCGGATTGAAAAACACGGATACGGTCGGCAGCGTGACCCTGGTCAGCACGGGCGCCGCTGCCGGTGCGGCGGTGGGCAGTTACGGCATTGGCGCCTCGGGGGCCAGCGGCACCGGGTTGGGGAATTACACCATCAGCTATGTGGGCGGAACCTTGACGGTCAATCCCGCCGCCTTGACCATCACCGCCCTGGACGTGGCCAAGATCTATGGCGAAACCGCCAGTCTGACCCACACGGTCAGCGGATTGAAAAACACGGATACGGTCGGCAGCGTGACCCTGGCCAGCACGGGCGCCGCTGCCGGTGCGGCGGTGGGGGCGTATGACATCGACGCCTCGGGAGCCAGTGGCAGCGGGCTGGGGAATTACGTCATCACCTATGTCCGGGGGATGTTGACGGTAACGGCGGCCCCCACCCCCACCCCTCCCACTCCCACTCCTACTCCGGCCCCGGCAAATGGGGGCGATGCCGCCCCCATCCCGGTCCGGCAGGTCAGGACGGTGCCGTCCGGTCCGCAGGTTTTCACGGCATCGGATAATGGCGGCATGGTGGGGCAATCCCTGCCGTCGTCAATTTCGGCACCGCCATCGGCAAACGCACCATCAGCCACGCCGGAAGGCGGATGTACCGGCGGAGCCACGGCCAGCGCCGCCTGCTCCACCAAGCCGCACCCGGATAATGCTCGCTTTGGGCAATATCTGAGCTTTGGGCAATAGGAGCCATCATGTGGTCATCATTCGCGGCCCGTGCGGCGCTTTTGTCCTTGTGTTTGTTGCCGTGCCATGTGCACGCCCAAATGGCAGCCAATCCGGTCGAGCGTAATTTGCCGCCGGCGGATGCCGGTGGTGGCGGGTTGACGCTGGATCGGCCACAAAATGATGTGACCGATGACACCCCCTTTGGGGTCGATCTGGCCGGGATCAGTCTGATCGGCCTGGACCAGCCCTTGGGGGGCGGCGTGGCCGGGGATGTGGAACTGGCGGGGGTTGACGGAATTGACGGGCAATCGCTGCGCCAGACCTTGATGCCTTTTCTGGGGCGGCCGCTGTCCCGTGCCTTGGTGGCGGGGATTCAGTCGGCGGTGGCCGGGGTTTATCGCGATGCGGGCCTGCCTTTCGTGTCGGTGACGGCCCCGCCGCAAGATGTCAGCACGGGTTTGCTGCGGCTGCGGGTGATCCCATTCCGTACCGGGGTGGTGACGGCGAAAAGCGGTGACGGGGCTGACCAAGCCCTGGCCGACAAGATACGCGCCGTCAGCGGCCAATTGATTGATGCCGACCTGATTTCCGAGGATCTGGACTGGCTGAACCGGTTTCCCTATCGCCGCTTGAATGGGGTGTTCGAACCGGGCAGCACGCCGGGGACCAGCGATCTGGGATTGGACGTGACCCGCGATGCCTCATGGCGGGTCTTTGCCGGCTGGTCCAATACTGGAACGCGGGCCACCGACCGGGACCGTTATTTCCTGGGCTTCAATGCCGGGGCCGAATCCTTGGGTGACGTCACCTTGTCCTATCAGGTGACGGGCAGCGGCAATTTTGTTCGCGATCCGGCATCGGTGGCGTTGTCGGGCACCCATTGGCCTGCTTATGTCAGCCATGCCGTGCGGGTGGTGGTACCGGTCTTCGCCCGTCAGTCGCTGGAATTTGCCCCCAATTTTGTCGCCTCGGGCCAGGAAAGCGGGCTGTTCGCCTTTCAGACCAAGGTGCTGGAAGTGCCGGTGACCTATCGGTCAGCCCTGTCCAATCTGTGGAGCGGATTTGGCGGCTGGGGGGATGTCTATGGCGGGGTCAGCCCCAAATGGCTGGTACGGCGCACCATGTGGGATGGCCAATATCTGGCCGATGGCGGGGCTGCGGTCCTGGATGGTTTCGTGGGCTGGACCCGCGATTGGCGGCGGGGGGATGGCGGGCAATTGTCCACCGATCTGCGTCTGTTCGGCAATCCTGGCGGCGTCTTGCCCGGCAATACCGACCGGAAATGGTCGCTCTTCACCAATGGCCGGGTCAGCGAGTCCAGTTATGGCTATGTGCAGGCCAGTGTGGATCAGCGCACGGAACTGGGATGGCTGGGCCTGTCCTGGACATCGCAACTGACCGCACAGGGGGCAGGGCAGGCATTGCCCGATACGGAACAGCTTTCCTTGGGCGGCTTTTATGCGGTGCGCGGCTATACGCTGGAAGATGGCAGCGTCGATGTGGGGGCGGTGCTGCGCAACGAAATCCGCCTGCCGGCGGTGCCGCTGGCATCGGCACTGACCGGGGGGGATCAAGATGGTCTGGTGCCATTTTTGTTCGCCGATCTGGGACGTGGACATGCCTTTGATGTGTCCAGGCAAGGCGATGTGATCTTGGCGGGAATAGGCGCGGGCTTTGACTATCGCCTGGCTGATAATCTTGCTATCAATGGCGCCCTGGGGGCCGCCTTGTCTCATGCGCAGCAAACGAAACGGGGCGATCTGAACGGTCAGATCCGGGCCGTGATGTCGTTTTGAATGGGGTAGTCGCAACTATGTCAGAAATGAAATTCGGACGGGCCATCGGCCTGGGAATGATGATGGCCGCGCTGGCGGTTCCGGCCCTGGCAGCCGATCCGGCCAAGCCGCAATCCACCGTTTCCAGCTTTGGCGATTGGGTGTCCCGCTGTTCCGTGCCAGATGGAAAGGGGCCGGGCGACAAAGTATGCGAGGCGGCGGTCAGCATCGCTATGAAAGGGGTGGAAGGATTGTTGGCCCAGGTGGTCATCGGCAAGCCGCCGGGGGAAAAGGCCCTTCGCCTGATCGTGCAATTGCCCAATGGGGTCTTCCTGCCCGCCGGTGCGACCCTGTATCTGGACGAAAAAGACACCAAGGGTATTCCCACTCAATTCGTCACCTGTACCGCCGGATGTTTCGCCGATGTGGAATTGAAGGATTCCCAACTGTCAGCCCTGCGCGCGGCCAAGGGACCGGGGCGGCTGGAATTCGCCGATGGCAGCAAGAAGCGTTTGGCCGTGCCCATCCCCTTTAACGGGTTGTCGGCTGCGGTGGATGCCAGCTTCAAATAGTCTTTATCAGCCGGGGGCGGGATGGATTCCCGCGCCCCACGGACGTATCCGGGGTGGCATGGAAAGCCCCCCCTTCATCCCGTCTATCCCGCGATGCGGAAAAACACGGATGGGGTAGTGAAAAAACAGTTGGAAAGATGTGGCTTCCCGGCTAGGGTGTGCCTTGTCGGGCGCGTCCGGGATGGCGATCGGCGTTGAGCTTTCGGCTCCGCCACTTGTCAAGCGTCCACGATCCCTCCAGCGCCATGTCCCTCCTGATTGGGGTAGGGTCGGGCTTTGCCTGCGGGAGTGATCGCCTGGAAAAGCCAAGCATCGACAGGTACCAAAAGGCAGGACCCGTGAACCCGAAGCAACGTTCCCGTGGCCGTGGCAATAACGGCGGAAATAATCCAAACCGTGTCAATCATTCCGGGGGAGGAATCGGACATAAGCATATCAACGTCCGAACTCAGGTATTCGATTCCAACGGTCCCGAAGGCCGTATCCGGGGCAACGCCCATCAGGTGATGGAAAAATACCTGACCTTGGCCCGCGATTCGTCATCCCAGGGGGACCGGGTGGCGGCGGAAAACTTCTATCAGCATGCGGAACATTATTTCCGGCTGATCAACGCCTATAACCAGAATAATGGCCAACGGCGCCCGCAAAACCTGCCCACCCCGGCCGAAGATCAGGCCGAGATGAGCGGTGATGAGGAAGAGGGCGAGAACGGCGAGGCCGAAGCGCAAGCCAGTGGTGATGCCCTGTCCGATTCCTCGCCGGAAGCCGAGGGTGAGGATATGCCGCAGCAAGAGGCCGCGACCGCCTGATTCTGGTCTGCCAAATCCGTGCGGGGTAAGGCTTCGCACGCCGATATGGCCCCGGCAGAATTTCCGAGCATAGGTCGGAAATTCCTGAGGCAAAGAAAAACGCCCCTGATCCACGGATCGGGGGCGTTTTTCTTTGCATGGGCTTTGTTGCGCCTTTCCCAAATCCATCCATATTAGTCCCAAGTTCCGTGAGGGGTTTCCCCCGCTGCCACTGTCGGGGCCGGGAAACCCTGTCGCCTGGGAGGGATTTTATGGATTTCGAGAAATACACCGAACGGTCGAAGGGATTCGTTCAATCGGCACAGACCTTGGCCACGCGCATGAACCATCAGCGTCTGATGCCCGAACATCTGCTGAAAATATTGCTGGATGACAAGGAAGGCATGGCCGCCAACCTGCTGCGTGCCGCCGGTGCCGATCCCAAAAAGGCCCTGGCCAATACCGAAGCCGAATTGGCCAAATTACCCAAGGTGGATGGGGCTGGTGCTGCCGGTCTGCATCTGTCGGGCGAATTGTCCCGCGTTTTCGGTCAGGCCGAGCAGATGGCGCAAAAGGCCGGCGATTCCTATGTCACCGCCGAACGGCTGTTGCTGGCCCTGTCCATGACCCAGGAATCGCCAGCCGGCAAGGTGCTGGCCGATGCCGGGGTCAAACCACAGGCGTTGAACAAGGCGATCGAGGATATGCGCAAGGGCCGCAAGGCCAATTCCGCTTCGGCGGAAGATGGCTATGACGCCTTGAAAAAATTCGCCCGCGATCTGACCGCCGTGGCGCGGGACGGCAAATTGGACCCGGTGATTGGCCGTGACGAGGAAATCCGCCGCACCATTCAAGTCCTGTCGCGCCGGACCAAAAACAATCCGGTGCTGATCGGCGAACCGGGCGTGGGCAAGACGGCCATTGTCGAGGGTTTGGCCATCCGCATCGTCAATGGCGATGTGCCGGAAAATCTGAAGACCAAAAGCCTGATGAGCCTGGATATGGGCGCCCTGATCGCCGGGGCCAAATTCCGGGGCGAGTTCGAGGAACGGCTGAAAGCGGTTTTGAACGATGTGGCCGCCGCCAATGGCGACATCATCTTGTTCATTGATGAAATGCATACGCTGGTGGGGGCCGGTGCGGGCGAGGGGGCCATGGATGCCTCGAACCTGCTGAAACCGGCCTTGGCCCGTGGCGAATTGCATTGCGTCGGCGCCACCACCTTGAACGAATACCGCAAGCATGTGGAAAAAGATCCGGCCCTGGCGCGGCGGTTCCAGCCGGTTTTCGTCACCGAGCCGACGGTGGAGGACAGCATTTCCATTCTGCGCGGCATCAAGGAAAAATACGAACTGCATCACGGCGTGCGCATCACCGACAGCGCCTTGGTGGCGGCGGCGACGTTGTCGAACCGCTATATCACTGATCGTTTCTTGCCGGACAAGGCCATCGACCTGATGGATGAAGCGGCATCGCGGCTGCGCATGGAGGTGGATTCCAAGCCCGAGGAACTGGACGAACTTGATCGCCGCATCGTTCAGTTGAAAATCGAACGCGAGGCCCTGAAAAAAGAAAGCGATGCCGCCAGCCGTGACCGTCTGGTCAAGCTGGAAGATGAATTGTCCGATCTGGAGGTGGAAAGCGACCGGGTCACCGCCCAATGGCGGGCGGAAAAGGACAAGATGGCGTCGTCCACCAAGATCAAGGAACAGCTTGATCAGGCCCGGATCGAAGTGGATAAGGCCCAGCGCGAGGGCCGTTATGAAAAAGCGGGCGAATTGCTGTACGGCCTGATCCCCGACCTGGAACGAAAGCTGGCCCAGGCCGATGGCGGCGATGGCCGGATCGTGCAGGAAGCGGTGGGCGAAGAACAGGTGGCCGCCGTGGTGTCGCGCTGGACCGGCATTCCGGTGGATAAGATGCTGGCTGGCGAACGGGAAAAATTGCTGGATATGGAAAACCGGCTGAAATCCCGCGTGATCGGCCAGGATGAAGCGCTGGTGGCGGTTTCCAATGCGGTTCGCCGGGCGCGGGCGGGATTGCAGGACCCCAACCGTCCGATCGGATCGTTTCTGTTCCTGGGGCCGACCGGGGTGGGCAAAACCGAACTGACCAAGGCTTTGGCCGAATTCCTGTTCGATGACGAAACCGCCATGGTCCGCATGGATATGTCGGAATATATGGAAAAACATTCGGTCGCCCGGCTGATCGGCGCACCGCCCGGCTATGTGGGGTATGAAGAAGGCGGTGCCTTGACCGAGGCCGTGCGCCGCCGCCCGTATCAGGTCGTGCTGTTCGACGAAGTGGAAAAAGCCCACCCGGACGTATTCAACGTATTGCTTCAGGTGCTTGATGATGGTCGGCTGACCGACGGCCAGGGCCGCACCGTCGATTTCCGCAACACCTTGATCGTGCTGACATCCAATCTGGGCGCCGACATCCTGGCCAATCAGGCGGATGGTCAGGATTCTTCGGCGGTGCGGGCCGAGGTGATGGAGGTGGTCCGTGCCAATTTCCGCCCGGAATTCCTGAACCGTCTGGATGAAATCCTGCTGTTCCACCGCCTGAGCCGGAGCAACATGACGGGGATCGTCGATATTCAGTTGGGACGGCTGCGGAAATTGCTGGCCGACCGCAAGATCGGATTGTCCATGGACCCCAGCGCCTTGGAATGGCTGGGGGATAAGGGCTATGACCCCATTTACGGCGCCCGTCCGTTGAAGCGGGTGATCCAACGAAGCCTGCAAAACCCCCTGGCCAGCCTGATCCTGGCCGGTCGGGTTGCTGACGGCGAAACCGTCACGGTCAGCGCGGCTGAAGGCGGGTTGCTGATCAATGGGCAATTGGTGGAGGGCAGCACCGATTAGAGCAGACCGCGATAAAGCCCGCGTGGCGCTTGAGCGGCCCCGGCACGGGGCGCCAATAGGCAAGCATCATACCAACGGCGGTAATACCAAATCCCGGTGAGTGAAACTCATGGGGATTTGATTAGGCCCAAGAGGCCGCGCGGCTTATGCCGCGGAAGGCAAGGGTTTCGGAGAAACCCGCCCGCCGCTGAGGGCGCCGGTGATCGGTTCCGATCACCGGGATATGGTATAAGTTCTGACTTACGGCCGTTGGTTCTGCCGCCATTGCGGCGGCGGCCAAGCGGCCGGATGGCCGCGCCCGGCCAGGGCTGTACAACGGTCAATGAAGTTGGCCGTTGGTATCAGAACGATGCAGGACACGGTCACCCCAGACCATCTTGCGTTTGATTGACTGCAAGATGGTCTGGGATCAGATCAGCCGGGTTTCCACTTGGCTGCGCCCCCCGCCCCGCCGCGTTACCCGGATTTGTACCCCGATGCGGTCGATCATGGGCTGGACATGGGAAATGATGCCGATGGTCCGGCCCGCCGCATGCAGGGTTTCCAAAGCGGCAATGGCCATGTCCAGACTGTCGGAATCCAAGGCCCCGAACCCTTCATCAATGAACAGGTTTTCCGCCAAGGTGCGGGCGCCGGTCATACTGGCCAGCCCCAGGGCCAGAGCCAAGGACACCAGGAATCGTTCTCCCCCGGACAGATTGGCCACCGCCCGCACTTCATCGGCCATGTCACGGTCGATCACCTGCAAATCCAGATTGCTTCCCGGCGCCCGTTGCAGGGCATAACGCGGGGTCAAATCGGCCATGTGGCCATTGGCCAGGATCAAAAGACGGTCCAGGGTCAGACCTTGGGCGAACATGCGGAATTTTTTGCCATCGGCCGAGCCGATCAGATCGGCCATGCCCGCCCACAGATCCGTGACATTGCGCTGTGCCTCGATCCTGTCCAGAATGTGGCGCACGGTGCCACGGTGGCGATCATCGTCATCCAGACGTTGCCGCCATTGCGCGGCCAGGGCCAAGGCTTCATCCCGCCGGGTGGTGCAATCGGCCAAACGCCGTTCCAATTCTTGCGGATCATGCTGGGGGGGGCGGCTGCGCTGATGTTCGTCCCATTGCCCCTGACGTTCCGCCAGCACCGCCTTGGCCTGGGTTCCGGCGTCTTGCAGTGCGGTTTGCCGGGCTTCCGCCTGGATTAACCACTCTTCCCCCAATTGGGCGGCTTCAGCCAACTGATCCAGATCAAGCCCGGTTTCGTCCAGGCGCCGGTCCCGTCTTTCCGTCGCCTGGGCAAGATTGGCCCTGGTCTTCTCCAGGGATTGGGCCAGCATGTCCAACCGGCTTTTCTGGGCGCTATGCTCTTGGATGGCTTTGGACTGCGCGGCCTTGGCCAGTTCATGGGCCTGCCGCCGGGCCTTGCATGCGTCATCCAGCCGGCGCCGCACATCGGCTGTCGGCTGCCCATCCAGCAATGCGGCCCGGTCGATCGACAGGCGCGTCTGTTCCGCCTGTTCCTGCGCCAACAGCTCCTTATCCCGTGCGGCGTCGGTACTGGCATGGGCCAGGGCCGCAGTTGCTGACGCACAGGCATTTTGCTTGGCGGTCAGATCGGTTTGGGCCGTCTTGGACTGGCCGGATATATCCAGCCAGTCCCGCGCCATCTCCATGACTGTGCGGGTCAGGCGGGCGGGATCATCCCGCAGCCAATCGCGCCATTGACCGATCGGCGCCAGGGGAACGGACAAACGATCCGCCAAATGGGTCATGGACTGGCTGGTCCGGTCGGCCTGATCCGTCGCCGCCTGGCATTTTTCCCGCCATTCCACCAAGGCGGCCTGATCGGCGCCTTGCTGGGTCGCCAACACGTTCAACCGGGTTTGAAGCTGATCGCGCAAGCCGCCAAGACGGCGATAGTCGCTATCGGCGTCGCGCATGGCCTGCACCCGCCGCCCGGTTTCATCCTGATCGGCCCGGCAGGCGGCCAAGGCCGCGCACAACTTGGCCATATCCCCCCCCGGATCGGACGGCAAGGCCAAATCCACCTGCCATTCCTCGGCCAATTGAGCGGCTGCCTGACTGTTTTGCTGCCAATCCCGGCGTATGATCCGTTCATCCTCGGCCAGGGCCAGAGTGTCGGTGGCCACATGGTCCAGGGTTTCCGTGGCGGATTTGTCATCGGCGTTGGCCATGCCCTGCCGGTCCAGCAGCCGGTCATGATCCCCCTGTAATTCCCCCACCCGGCGACGCAACGCGGCCAGTACGATGCCCAGCCCGTCATGCACCGCCCCCACCGCATGCTGACGCGACCCGCAGACGGGGCATGGTTCACCCGAAATCAGGTGTTGACGCAGCACCAATGCCTGTTCGCTTTCCGCCGCTTCGGCCAGGGCCAGGGCGGATTGCGCTTCGGCGCAGGCGGTGCGGTTGCGGTCCAGATCGGCGGCGATAGCCGTCAGATCAGCCCGCGCCTGGGCCTGACGCTGTTGCGCGCCATGCCGCCGCCCATCCAGGGCATGGCGGCGTTGAGCCAGGGCGCGGGCGGTCCCGGACAAGGTGTCCAGATCGGTCAGACTCGCCAGCAAGCGGGCCAGACCATCGCGCCTGGCGTCCAGAACGCGAAGCTGTTCCCCGTCCACCGACTGCGCCAGACGGTCCATTTCCTGCCCCAGATCATCCCGCTGACGGGTCAAATCCCGGACTTCGCCGTCCAATTTCTCCAGATGGGCGTGCAGCCGCTTTTGTTCCGGCCCGGCCCCGGCCAGAACGGCCTGGGCGGCGCGATGATCCGCCGCCGCACGGGCATGATCGGCGATACTTTCGCCCCAGCGTTCGCTTTGTTCGGCCAAAGGGGCATGGGATTGATGCTGATCCAACCACCCTGCCAGCCGCGTCACAGTCCGGGCCAGATCGTCCCGCTGTTCCTCGCACCGGGTCAAGGCGCCCTGGGCCTCGGCCAGCACGGCGCCGGACGCTTGGGCTTTTATCCGGCACTGGTCCAGCCGACGCCCGACATCGCTGATGCGGGCATCCAAATCCGCCGCCTGATCCAGAACCGGACCGGCCTGGCGAAACGCGGCTTCGGCCTGGTCATCGGCCTGACGGGCATCCTGGCAAAGCCGATCCAGCCGAGCACATTCGTCATCGCAGGCCGTCAGCCGCAGGCCCGTGGCCTGATGCTCCGCGCTCAGCCGGTCCGCCTCCCCGCCCAGGCGGGTCACCTCATCGGCCAGGGGCAATAATGACTGGGCCAGACGCAGGCGGGCTATTTTTTCCCGTTCGGGCTTGGCCCCGACCCAATCAGATTTGGCGGTTTCGTATGCGGCCTGGGCCTGGGTGGATTTTTCGGCCAAATGTTCGTTGGTGCGATACCAACCCAAATCGTTTCCCAGCCCCGTCATCTCGGCGGATAAGGTGGCGGCAAGGGCCTGGGTGGATTGGGCATCGGCATCAGCCTGGGCGCGGGCGCTGTCATCCATGACATCGACCCGTTTCAATTCCCCCTCCAATGCCTGCAACGCTTCGGTTTCAGCCTTGCTTCGGCCATAGGCGGCGCGGGATACATCGCCATAGATGGCGGTGCCGGTCATCAGTTCCAGCAAACTGGCCCGTTCATCGGGCTTGGCCCGCAAAAAGGCATCGAAATCGTTTTGCGCCAACAGGACCGACCGGCGGAACTGCTGGTAATCCAACCCCACCTTGTCCTGAATGGCGGCCAATGTCTCGCGTTTGCCGCCCCCCAGGGCCGCACCGCTATCCAGATCGGTCAGGGACAGGGTTTGGGCTTGCAGCGTGGCACCGGGTTTGTTGCGTGCCCGCCGCACCTCCCACCGGGCGCGGTAATGGCCGCCATCGGCACCGATGAAATCCACCTCGGCGGCCCCATGGGCCGTGCCGTGACGCAGGGCCGATCGTACATCCCCCGCCGATGGCAGGCGCGGCATCTGGTTGTACAAAGCCAGGCACAGCCCGTCCAGCAAGGTGCTTTTACCGGCTCCGGTGGGTCCGGTGATGGCGAACAGACCGGCCTGGGCCAAAGGCGGGGCGGAAAAATCCACCGTCACCTCGCCGGCCAGACTGGTCAAATTCCTGATCCGCAGGGCCAGAATTTTCATGCCGCCCCCCCATCGCTTTCCACCTGTTCCAGCAGATGACGAAAGGCATCCAGATGATCAGCGGACGGATCGCCGCCATGCTTGCCCCGCCAGCATTGGACGAACACATCCTCGGGGTGCAATTCATCCAGATCGGGCAAATCCTGGGACAGGGACAGAACCGGCACCCGGTCGTCTCCCCGGCCCATATGGGCCAGACGCAATGCCTTGTCCTTGATGGCATCGTCCACATCCCGGCGCAAACCGGGCAGCGGGCCGTCTGCCGCCACCACCACATGCAGATAGGGCCAGGATTGACGCGGCAGATCGCCCCCCCCGACGGGCCAGGCGCGCAAGGTGGACAAAATCTGATCCACCGGGGCGGCGCCCTGGGCCGGGACACGCACGATATCCACCCCACGAGGAACCGGCAGCGGCGTCACCCTGACCGGATCATCCCCATCCACATCCACCAGCACCACCTGATGACGATAATCCCGTTCCGCCACCGACAACGGCAGTGGCGAACCGGAATAGCGGATATGGTCCATTCCCCCCACCCGCTGCGCCTTGTGCAAATGGCCCAGTGCGGCATAGGTCACGGTGCCGGGGAAGATGTCGATCGGCAAGGCGTGCTGGTTCCCCCCCAGAATGCGCCGTTCCGACACTTCCGACACATCGCCGCCCACCATATAGCAATGGCCGGTGACAATAAGCCCCTGTCCCGGCCGCCGCTGTTTTTCCGCCGCCGCCAGAATTTGGGCATAGACGTTCCGCACCCCCCAGATCAGCGGATCATCCGCCCCATCCCCGGCCATGATCGGCAGATCGGACAAACGCAAGAACGGCACCGCCGCGCATAATGTCGCCACCTGGCCCTGGGCATCGTGCAGCGGCAGCACCAGCCGGTCCACATCCAGCCCGCCATCGGCCAGCCGGGTCAGACTGCCCACCACCCGCACGCCCAAGGTTTCCAGCAACGGCCCCGGCGCCTCCAGCCGCCCGGCGGAATCATGATTGCCACCCACCAGCACCATATCCAGCCGGGGCATGCGGGCACGCAAATCGGCGATGAACCGATAAAGCATCCGCTGGGCGGAAATGGGCGGATTTTGGCTGTCATAGACATCGCCCACCACCAACAGCGCATCCACATGGTGAGCGACCACCGCATCCAACAACCAGGATAAAAAAGCCTGATGTTCGTCTTCGCGGGGATAGCCGTGAAATTCCTGGCCCAAATGCCAGTCAGAGGTATGAAGAATACGCATCATCCAAGGGGGGCCTTGTCCATCTGGACCGTGTGACGGATTGGGGGGGCGGGTGATGATACGCTTCACCGGGCTGGCGTCCAGCCAAAGCCGACAGGTCACGCCCCCCGGCGGTCACCGCCCCCGCTTCAACGCCTTGATCATCGCCACACTGAACGCTTCATCCGAGAACGGTTGCTGTCCGGTGATCAATTCGCGATCCTGCACGACCTCGCTTTTCCAACTGGGGCCGCGTTCGACGCGCCCGCCGGCTTCGGCCAGGGCGTCCGCCGGATAGAACAAGACCTTGCCGCCCAATTGCCCCGTCTCGGCCACCCGTTCTTCGGCTGTGGTGAATGCGGTCATGCGATAATCGGCATAGGGCCAGCCTGCCGCCATTTTCTGCGCCGCGTCGGTATTGCCCGAAACCATGGCGGCGTGGAAGCCGGCGGGATCGGGCAAGGCCGATAACAGGGCCACCGGGCCGTGACAGATCAACCCGGTGGGTTTGCCCGCAGCGTGAAAGGCGGCCAGCAAGGCGCCAAGGTCTCCATCCACCAATAAATCCTGCATGGGCGCGTGGCCGCCCGGCACAAAGATGCCGTCGAAACCGGCGATTCCTTGCGCCCGGACCGAAGCCAGGGTGCGCGGATGTTTCAGCCCGTCCAGACTGTCAACGAAACGCACCGCATCATCCAGCTTGGCTTGATCACCGCCGAAAAAAACCGGCGCCACCGAATGGGCATCCCGAATGGCAGGCGTTCCTTTGGGGTTGGCGAATACCGGTTCATACCCGGCCTGAACCAGTGCCTGAACCGGTATTGCCAATTCATTCAGGAAATAGCCGGTGTCATAGCGCACGCCACCTTGCAATTCCAATTGAGGTGCGCTGGACACCACCACCAGCACCTTCGGCTTGTCCGCCCCCAGCGCGGTTCCCCCCATCAGGGTCATCAGTGCCAGTGTCGCCGCTGCGAATATTTTGCGCATCAAACGCTCTCCTTCTTCAACTCATACGGATTGAGTGTATCTGCCCCCACCAAGCTGGAGGGAGGCGGGAGGGGGGGCGACGGCAGCAGACGGCCAGCGGCCAGCGCCACTCCGGTGCGGACAAACAGCATCACCACCGTGCAGGTAAGCAGGCCGACCGCGACGGCACCGCAGATCCGTGCAATAGGGTCGTGGGTCTTTTCGGCCAGGGCGAGAACGGCCAGAACCACGGCGGCCGGCGGCATGGCGCACGCCCACCAGGGCAGACCGAAAGGAACGCCCCACCATTTAGGCAGGCTGGCAAAAATGCGTACCAAGATCAACAGCGTCGCCGCGAACACCCTGTGTGCCAATGATCCTTGCAACACACTCCCAGTGTGGAGTTGAGTGAGCACGGATCAGAGGAAAGCGACAATGTCAGCGGAAAAGCCTTCGATTGCAGTTGGTGGTGACGGCAAGGCCACGGCGGCGCAGTTTCACCGCCGCCTACAAGGCCGCATTGCTGGCGGAACTGGATGCCTGCCAGCACCCCGGCGAGATCGGCGCCATTCTGCGGCGCGAAGGCGTGTATTCGTCCTCGGTGGCGAAGTGGCGTCAGCAGCGGCGCGACGGCGTGTTGGCGAGCGTCAAACGCGGCCCTCCGGCCCGCACGGCCCCGGCCAAGTCTGCCGGTGACGAGGAAACCCGCGCCTTGC
>JAYSBF010000015.1:0-66422 GCA_041915545.1 Magnetospirillum sp.
GGGCGCCGCCTCCTGGCGGCTTGGGCGCGCACGCAATGGGCTTATTATGTTTGCCCCTCGCCGGGCGCCGCCTAAAGGCGGCTTGGCCGCGCCCGCAATGGGCTTGTTATGTTTGTCCCTCGCCGGGCGACTGGGGCAGGAGAGGAGACTCACCCCCCCTTTATGGCCGTTTCGATAGCCGTGCGGTCCAATCCGCGTTGGCCGATCACCACCAACCGACACACCCGGTCTTCGCCGCCGCGCCAGGGGCGATCAAACCAGCGTTCGATCCGGGCACCCACCGCCTGGACCACTTGGCGGGTGGGTTTTCCGGTCACCGCCAAAAAGCCCTTCAACCGCAGGATGTCATGACCGGCAATCACCGTTTTCAGCCGTTCGGCCAAAGCATCCGGGTCATCGGTTTCCGGCAAGGTGACGGCAAAGCTTTCGAAATCGTCGTGATCATGATCGCTTTCGTCATCGTGATGGCTGGGCCGGGTGGCCAAATCATCTTCGGCGGCGGCCGACAGGCCCAGAACCACGGTGGGATTCAGCTTGCCCCGGATGGTGTCGATGATCTTCACACCCGACCGGACGCGGGCGGCCAATTGGGCATGCACAGCCCCCGGCCCCACCGGGGCCAGCAAATCCACCTTGTTCAACAAGACCAGATCGGCGCATTGCAATTGGTCTTCGAACACTTCTTCCAGCGGGTTGTCATGCTCTGGGGCTGCCTGCATGGCCGGGGTGTCGTCGAATCGTCCCCCCGCCACCGCCGCCGCATCGGCCACGGTGATCACCCCGTCCACGGTGACGCGGGACCGGATTTCCGGCCATTGAAACGCCTTGACCAGCGGCTTGGGCAGGGCCAGACCCGATGTTTCGATGATGATGTGGTCCGGCGGCTCGCGCCGGTCCAACAACGCCTGCATGGTCGGCAGGAATTCATCGGCCACGGTGCAGCACAGGCAGCCATTGGCCAGTTCAATCACATTGTCTTCGGAACACCCGGCGATACCGCACGATGCCAGCAAATCGCCATCCACCCCCATATCGCCAAATTCATTGACGATCAAAGCGATCCGCCGCCCCTGATTATGTTCCAGCAAATGCCGGACCAACGTGGTTTTACCGGCCCCCAGAAAGCCGGTGATGATGGTGGCGGGAATCTTGCGGCTCATGCATCGTCCTTCAGCACAAGGGGCAGCCCGGCGGCAACGAACACCACCTTTTTGCAGGCTTGGGCCACCTGTTGATTGACCAATCCCTGATGATCGCGAAAGGCGCGGCCCAGGGGGGTTTCAGGCACCAATCCCATCCCCACTTCATTGGATACCAAAATGACCGGGCCGACCGGATTTGCCAAGACCCGACACAGTTTTTCCGTTTCCGCCATCACATCGCGCCCGGCAAACATCAGATTGCTGATCCATAGCGTCAGGCAATCCACCAGGATGGGGCGTCCCGGCGCCATATGGCTGATCAGGGCCGCAGTTAAATCCAACGGCTCTTCCACCGTGGTCCAGTGCGGTCCCCGGCGGGCGGCATGATGGGCAATGCGGTCGGCCATTTCGCCGTCCAGGGCCTGGGCCGTGGCCAGATACATGACAGGGCCACCCCGGACTGCCCCGCCTTGGGCCAGCCCTTCGGCGTGGCGGCTTTTGCCCGACCGGGCACCGCCCAGGACCAATGTGGCGAAAGCAGTCATGGCGGCGGGATCAGTGCGCCGACAATTCAATGATTTTGCGCACTGCCGCTTCATCCACCAACCGCCGCTCGCCCAGGGGCAAGCCGCCACGTTCCGCCAGTCGGCGGGCAATGGATGCGGGCAGATCGGGCGGCAGATGGTGATAGTCCGACAAACCGGACGGCACCCCCACCGAGCGGAAGAAGGTGCGGGTGCAGGCGATGGCCAGATCAATCCGCTGGGCGTCATCCCCCTTATCCAGCCCCCAGACCCGGCTGGCGAATTGCAGCAATTTCGCCTTTTTGCTGTCGCGGGTCACGGCAATGACGCCGGGCCACACGGCGGCCAAGGTGCGGGCATGGTCAATCCCGGTCAGGGCGGTCAGTTCATGACCGATGGCATGAGTGGTCCAATCCTGGGGCACGCCCTGACCGATCAGCCCGTTCAGCGCCATGGTGGCGCACCACATCAGATTGGCGCGAGCCTGGTAATCGGGCGGGGTTTCCATGACCTTTGGCGCGATTTCCACCAAGGTGGACAGCACACTTTCCGCCAAACGGTCCTGAAGCGGCGCATTGGCGGGAAAAGTCAGATATTGTTCCAACACATGGATAAAGGCATCGACAATGCCGTTGCCCAATTGCCGGACGGGCAAGGAATAGGTGCTTTCCGGGTCCAGCACCGAAAAGCGCGGCATGACCAGGGGCGAAAAGAATCCCAACTTTTCATTGGTGTCTTCGCGGCTGACCACGGAAAACCCGTTCATTTCCGATCCGGTGGCGGGCAGGGTCAGTACCGCGCCCATGGGAACCGCATGTTCCACCTGGGAATGGCGGGACAGGATGTCCCACGGTTCGCCCTGAAAGGGAATGGCCGCAGCGATGAATTTGCTGCCGTCAATGACCGACCCGCCGCCAACCGCCAAAATGAAATCCAGCCGTTCGGTGCGGGCCAGATCCACCGCTCGCATCAGGGTTTCATAGCGGGGATTGGGTTCGATGCCGGAAAATTCGGTGACGGAATGCCCCCCCTTGTCCAAGGCGGCGATCACCTGATCATAGACCCCGTTATGCCGGATCGACCCGCCGCCATAGGTCAGCAGCACGCGGGATGATTTGGGGATTTGCCGGGCGATGGCGGCAATCTGCCCCTTGCCGAAGATCACCTTGACCGGATTATGGAAGATGAAGTTTTCCAAGGTCTGGCTCCTCCCGCTCAGGACACGAATTGTTCGGCGATGATGCGCTCTTCCAGATTATGCTCTGGATCAAACAGCAATGTCAGGTGGGTATCCAAATCCTCGTGGATATCCACCTCGGTGACATCGCGGGCTTCGGTGTAATCGGCCACGGCGGAAACCGGGCGCTTATCCGCTTCCAACACTTCGAATGTCACATGGGCCGCATGGGGCAGCAAGGCCCCACGCCAGCGCCGGGGGCGAAAGGCTGAAATGGGGGTCATGGCCAGAATGCCGGCCCCCAGAGGAATGATCGGCCCATGGGCCGACAGATTATAGGCGGTGGAGCCGGCAGGGGTGGAAACCAGGATGCCATCGCAGATCAATTCTTCCAGCCGGGCCTTGCCGTCGATACGGATACGGATTTTCGCCGCCTGCCGGGTTTCGCGCAGCAAGGCCACTTCGTTGATGGCCATGGCTTCGATCATGCCGCCATCGGCCAGACTGGCCCGCATGCGCAACGGATGCAGCACGACCGGCTGGGCACGGCGCAACCGGTCATCCAACCCGTGTTCACGGAAACAATTCATCAAAAACCCCACCGTCCCCCGATTCATTCCATAAATGGGAACTTTGCGGTCCATGAAGCGGTGCAGAGTTTCCAGCATGAAGCCGTCACCGCCCAGGGCGACGATGATATCGGCCTGTTCCGGGGGGACGTGGGGATAACGGTCCTGCAAGCGGCGCAGGGCGGCATGGCCACTTTCCGTGTCCACGCTGACAAAGGCGATCTTGGTGAAATCCATGGCGGTTCCAGACCGGTGATGGGCGCACTATATACCGTGGTGGATGGCGGTTGCCAGTTGTCCTTGATCCTGGACGCTGGCCATGCTTCTAACTGCGGCATCAGACCGAACGGGGAATAACCTCTTGGACCGACTGACCGGCGGCTTGCGCCCTTATCTTATCCTGTCATTGCTGTGCTGGGTTTTGTTCCTGCCGGGATTGGCGGGCCTGCCCGCCATGGACCGCGATGAATCCCGCTTCATCCAGGCCACCCGCCAAATGCTGGAAACCGGTGATTATGTCCGCATCCAGTTCCAGGACGAAATGCGGGCCAAGAAACCTGCCGGGGTTTATTGGTTGCAGGCGGCGGCGGTGCGGGCCTTGTCCCATGCCAAATCCATCCAGATCTGGCCCTATCGCCTGCCGTCATTCCTGGCGGCCTGGGCGGCGGTCCTGCTGACCTTTGCCTTTGGGCGCGGTCTTTTCGGGGTGCGTCCGGCCCTGCTGGGGGCCGGGATTCTAGCCTGTTCGCTGATGCTGACCATGGAAGCCCATCAGGGCAAATCGGATGCGGTTTTGCTGGTCTGCGCCGTGGCCGCCCAGGGCGTGATGATGCGGTTTTATGTGGCGGGCCGCGCCCGTGCCATGGCCGCCGGGTCCGGCGGCGGCGGCTGTTCATCGGGCGGGTGCGGATCGGGTGGGGGGACACCCCTGCCCGGCGGCCCCGGCACGGTCGAGGCCCTGACCTTCTGGCTGGCCCAGGGGGCGGCAATTTTGGTCAAAGGGCCGGTCCTGCCCGCCATCAGCCTGCTGACCTTGCTGGCCCTGGCGGCGGCAGACCGCAATCTGCGCTGGTTCGGCGCCATGCGTCCCATTCTGGGAACAGTGGTGGCGGCGGCGGTGGCCACACCGTGGTTCGTGGCAATTTCCCAAGCCACCGGCGGCGCCTTTGTCGGCGAAGCGGTCAAGGGTGATCTGTTGCCCAAATTGCTGGGCGCCCAAGAAAGCCATGGCGGTCTGCCCGGGCTGTATCTGCTGCTGGCTTCGGCCACATTTTGGCCGGGATCGCTGATTTTATGGCCGGCCCTGGCCACGGTCTGGCGGGAACGGCATCGTCTGGCGTACCGCGCCCTGCTGGCCTGGGCGGTGCCGGCCTGGATCATGTTCGAACTGATCCCCACCAAACTGCCCCATTACGTCCTGCCGCTTTACCCGGCCCTGGCCCTGATCGCCGCCGCCTTGGTATGCGAAGGGGCGCCCGCGTTCCAATCCCGTGCAGCCCGCCTTTGGTATGGGGTTTGGACCGTGTTCGGCCTGGGATTGGCGGCGGCGATGGTGATCCTGCCCATGCGGTGGGGCGGCGGTTTCGACCCGGTCAGCGTGCCTGCGGCCATCGGCCTGATTTTGGCGACCGCGCTGCCGACGGTGCTGGCCTGGCGCGGGCGCATGGTGACCGCAGCCCTGGCCCTGGTCCTGCCGGCCGTGGCCGTTTATCCGGTGATGTTTCAGCATGTGGCCCCGTCCCTGGACCGGCTGTTCGTCTCACGCGGGGTGGCCCAAGTGGTGGGAACCATCGGCTCGGACGGGCCGGTGGCCGTGGCCGGTTATTCCGAACCCAGCTTGGTGTTTTTGCTGGGAACGGACACCAAATTGGTTGATGGCGGGCGGGCTGCCGCTTATTTGCATGATCATCCCCGCACCTTGGCGGTGATTTCGGACCGGGAACGTCAGGCATTCGATGCCCAGGCGCAAACATTGGGAATGGCGGTGGACGAATTCGGCACCGTCGACGGATTCAATTATTCGCGGGGCAAGCCTGTTCGCTTGACCGTCTATGGCGTGAGAAGCACACCATGAATCGCGGTATCTTATCCTTTGGGGAACGTCTGGCCCTGGCCTGGGATGGTCTGTGCATGGGGCTGGCCGGATTGTGGCAGGCATCGGCACCCATGCGCCGGGGCCTTGACGCCCATGGCCGGATGATCCGGGCCTGGCCCCTGTGCTGGCTTTGGGTCTATGGGTTGGTGCTGGCCGGTCTGTGTTTCTGGCTGGTGGACCGTCCGCTGGCCAAAACCATCAAGGCCCATATGGGCGGAAACTGGGAAGGCTTTTTCAGCATCGTCACCGAACTGGGCCGGGCCGAGATCTATCTGGTTCCGTCAGCTCTGCTGTGCCTGGGGCTGGTGCTGGCTTCAATCCGCCCGGTGATGGCCGCCACCCGGCAGCATCTGCGCCGTCTGGCGGTGGCGCCAGGCTTTGTCTTCGTGTCCATCGCCCTGTCCGGCCTGATCAGCAATGCCATCAAGATCAGCGCGGGCCGCTATCGTCCCCGCTATCTGTTCGACCAGGATATCTATGGGTTCTCCCCCTTTAACACCCAATGGGGGATGAATTCTTTCCCATCCGGCCATACCCAGGCGGCTTTCGCCGCCATGACCGCCTTGACCCTCTTATTTCCCCGCCATGTGGCCCTGTGGCTGACCATCGCCTTTCTGGTGGCCTTCAGCCGGGTGGCGCTGACCGTGCATTTCCTGTCGGATACGATGATCGGGGGATGTCTGGCGGTTTGGGTGACCGTGCTGCTGCACCGCTGGCTCCAGCGTAAAAACTGGATGTGATACCAATGGCCGTAAGTTCTGACTTACGGCCATTGGTTCTGCCGCCATTGCGGCGGCGGCCAAGGGCGCGGCAGCGCCCGCCCGGCGATGGCTGGACAACGGTCAATGAAATTGGCCGTTGGTATGATTGTCCCTGGCAGATCATGCCAGGGATGCCAATCCCTCTTCGAATTCCTGGGCCAGGCTGTCCCACTCGTCCTCCAACTCGGCGCGCATCTGATCCCAGACCTGATCCGGCAGATCATGACCAAGCGCGTCCGAGCACGCGGTCAGCTTTTCCCACAACCGGTCACGGTGAGAGGTTAAACGGTGCAATTGATGGCGCAGATCGCGACCATCCGCCATGGCGGCGACCCGGCAACGGACACTGTCCAGATGCAAGGACAGATCGCGCAAACGCTGGGTCAGGATCGCCTGTTCCTGGTGCTTGTCCATGGACCATCTCCGTTATCGCCAACAGGGAATGGTCCGAAAGCATGCGCTGTTCGGGGGAAATTCTCAATCAAACGGGGGCAATATCCGACCCCTGCCATGGGAACGTGGCGCGCCGCGTCGGGCGCTCGTACCAAATCCCGGTGAGTGAAACTCCTGGGGATTTGGTATGAGCATTTTTCGATCAGATATGATCATGCCGGGAAATGCGATCAGCCTGCGCGGCTTATGCCGCGGAAGGCAAGAGTTTCGGAGAAACCCGCCCGGCCGTCACGGGCGCCGGTGATCGGAACCGATCACCGGGATATGGAATCAGATGAGGCCGGTCCCTTGGCCCCCCAAATCCCGACACCGCTTACGCATCGGGATTTGGCTGGCATCAAAGGGCCTGGGCCGAAAGATTACTGGCAGCTTTTCGCCTGGGCATTGAACGTATCCAGGAAGCCCGGATGCGATGCCAGGAAAGCCTTGCTGAAGTAAACCCCCAGGGGACGTTCGCTATGGGACACTTCCTTGAACGCGGTCAGGGGGGTGCCGGTGGCGGTCAGGGATTCCTTGAACACCAGATCATTGGCCAACACCGCGTCGATGCGACCGGTTTGCAGCATCTTCACCAGGGCGTCGGATGCCTGAATTTTCTGGGTGGCGCCATAGCCGTTTTCATCCAGCCACTTTTCCATGGCCGAACCAGCCAGCACGCCAACCTTGCTGGCCTTGTTGGCGGGGTCCACCGCCTTATCCGCGGGCACGTACCATTTCCAGTTTTGCGGAATGAAGGGGGCCGACATTTCGGCGAAGGAATCGCGTTCCGGGCTTTTCGACGCGGCAAAGAAACCCTGAGCCGCACCATCGGCCACGTCCTTTTGGGCGCGGGCCCAGGGCAGCACCACGAAATCGGCCTTATTGCCGGTTTTTTCGATCGCGCATTTCACGGCCTTGACGGCGATGCCTTCAACCTGCCCATTGACCACGGTTTGGTAAGGCTTCCATTCCTGGGTAGTCAGCTTGATGGTTTCACCGGCCATGGCAGGCGCGGCGGCGGATGCTGACACCACCATGGCGGCGGCAAACAGGGCGGTCCGGCAGTTGAAAAGCGTCATTAGGCATACTCCCCTGATGGTCTGACTTGAAACTATTCCCTGAATATCCGGGCTTGATGCGGCGAAGGCCAAAGACTTCGACGAAACCCGCCCAGGCCGCATGAGAACCGCAGTGACCGATCCTGATCACGGCATCCCGGCATTATGCGGATTTCAGATTTCCGAAGAACTCCTCCATCTCCCCGATCAACTGTTCGACATTCCCCATCAACTGACCGGAATCGCTGGCAATATCCTGCGCAGAGCGAACGCTGACAGTGGCGGCATCATGCACGGCGGTGCTGACACGGTTCACCTCATTGGCGCAACTGGCCGCTTCTTGCGACGACCGGGCGATTTCGGCGGTGGCCGCCCGCTGCTCTTCGATGGCAGAGGCGATAACCCCGTTGACTTCGTTCAATTTCACCACGGTATCGCGAATGCCGGTGATCGATTCGATCACGCCTCGGGTCGCGTCCTGGATGGCACTTACCTGCAAACGGATATCTTCGGTCGCCTTGCTGGTCTGGTTGGCCAAGGTCTTGACCTCGCCCGCCACCACGGCGAACCCCTTGCCGGCCTCGCCCGCACGGGCGGCTTCGATGGTGGCGTTCAGGGCCAGCAGGTTGGTTTGGGCGGCGATGGTGGTGATCAGCGTGACCACGTCGCCGATCTTGCTGGCGGCTTCGGACAGACTTTTGACCGAATTGCTGGTCCGTTCGGCCTGACCACCGGCATCGCGGTTGATGGTATAGGCTTCGGTGACCATCTGGCCGATCTGCTGAATGGCCGATGACAATTCCTCGGCCGCGCTGGCAACGGAATGAACATTCATGGATGCCTGTTCCGCCGCGTGGATCACCTCTTCCGACTGAACGCCGGTATCCTTGGCGGTGGTGGACATCTTCCGTGCGGTGTCGGTCAAGGTATGAGCGACCGAGGACAGATCCGATGCCAGTCGGCGGGGACGTTGATCGAACCCTTCGATCAGGGAATCGATGACCCGGCGGCGTTCCTGTTCAATCTCCAGGGCCTTGGCATGTTCCACGCCCAAGGCATCGGCCGTTTGCTTGTTGGCCTTGAAGATTTCCATGGCATGGGCCATGGCCGACACTTCCGCCACGGACAGATTGGCGGGAATATGGACGTCGGTATTGCCGTCGGCCAGTTCTTCCATGGCTTCGGTCATCTGGTCCAGGGGACCGAGGACACGGGAATCCAGAACCTTGCCGATCAGAACGATCATGGCCAACAGCATCAGCACCAGCATGGCGGCGGTCATGACCAGCTTATAGCTTAGCTCGTCCCGCAAGCTGCTGGTGGACAGGGCGAAAGACAACTCGCCCAGTTTGTTCTCGCTGCCGTTTTCCGCCTTGTAGATGACCGGCGCGGTAACCTGGATTTCGTCTTTCCCGTCCCCGATGCCTTCGCCCTGCGCCGTGACCGTCTTGCCCTGGCCATCCCGCAGAATCACCCCTTTGAACGCAGGGTCTTCCTTCAGCGCCTGGATCAACTGATCGGTCTGGTGCTCATCAAACGTCCACATCGGCTGGACCAGCGCCGCCGCTTGCAACTGGGCGGTGATCTTGGCGCGAACCGCCAAAGACTCGCTTTGCGTCGCGAAATCCTTTCGCAATTCCAGCGCAGCCGCCCCCATGATACAGACGGTCAGGACAAGAGAAATGGTAACCAGAATATACCATTTGGCACTTCGTCCCCGCTTAGCACCCTTTCGGGCCTGTGCGTTCTCGGCCATCACACCCCACACACGCATGGTTTATCATCTTGCCGCTAAAAGGCTACCAACGCATGCATGAACGCGCAAGAGGTGTAATCTGCATCGCCTATGAATTTAAATGGAATGCGCTTTCAGAATAAGGCGATAAATAGTTACATTGAAAAAAATTCAAATGAGGAGTCATTGACGCAGATACCACCATTCCCTTTCGACAAGGGCATAATTTTCTCTGCGTACAATGTCAGCAAATCAACCATTAATGTAATTGATCTTCATTTTAATCAATTTTTTGATTATATTTTCTATATTTTTATTATTTTAGTTGTATATTTTGACTGCTTTAGTCCGCCTGCGCGCTGAATTATCCACCACTATTCGGTGATTTTACCACGCTTCCATGCTTTTGATCTATGCCGTCGGGATTTGGCGCAATAAACATAAGTACTCATACGTATATCGCAGAAAAAGGGGGGGCGCGCCGACCATAACCGGCCAACGCACCTTGGCGGGTGTCGGTGCGAGTATCGACATCCACCCCGGTCAGGGCAGGCGGGAAATTGCCTGTGCGGCAAGGGCAACGATTAAGGCCAGGGCCAAAATCGCCTCGGGGAACCAGTCTGGCATCATGGCGGGATCTCCGGGAATCCGGGGACAGTGTACGCCATTTTCGCCTGTTGGTTGATGTCGATTCCATGAAACCTGTCGGCGGTGCCGACGTCACAAAGCCCGCCTGCGCCGCGATTATACCCCATCCCGGTGATCGGGACCGATCTCGCCGGGGTGGGATATAGCAGGGTGCGGAAAAACCCTCTTTCGGGGCATTTGCCCCCGATCCCCCAATCGAGAGGCACAGCCTCCCGAACCCTCCAGATTTCTAACTCTTTGAAAGACAAAGAAACTGGAGGCTTGGAGGCTGCGCCTCCAAACGGGTCTGGGCGGTCGCCCAGCCGCGAAGCGGAATTTTTCCGCACCCTGATAAGGCCGGGGATTACGCCGCTTGTTCGATCAGGGTGACGATATCATCCATGATGGCGCTGATATCGTAATCCTTTGGGGTGTAGATGCGGGCGCAGCCAGCGGCCAAAAGCTGGCGTTCGTCCTCGGGCGGAATGATGCCGCCGGCGATCACCGGAATGTCCGACAGTCCGGCCTTGCGCATGCGGTCCAAGACTTCAGTGACCAGGGGAATGTGGCTGCCCGACAGAATACTAAGGCCGACCACATGCACGCCTTCTTCCAAGGCCGCATTGACGATCTGGGCCGGAGTCAGGCGGATACCTTCATAGACCACTTCGAAACCGGCATCACGGGCACGCACGGCGATTTGTTCGGCGCCGTTGGAATGGCCGTCCAGTCCGGGTTTGCCCACCAGCATCTTCAGTCGCCGTCCTTGGCGGGCCGACACACTGGCCACACGGTCACGCACCTGATCCATTCGCTGGCCCTGGCCGGGGGTTTGGGCGGCGGCGCGGGACACGCCCGTGGGGGCGCGATATTCGCCGAACACCCGGCGCAGGGTTTCGGCCCACTCGCCGGTGGTCACCCCGGCATGGGCACAGGCGATGGACGGCTCCATGACGTTCCGCCCCTCGGCAGCGGCGGCGCGCAAGGAATCGATGGCGGCGGTCACGGCCTTTTGGTCGCGGCCATCGCGGAACGCCTGAAGCCGGGCGATCTGTTCCGCCTCGACCCTGGGGTCCACGGTCAGGATGGCGCCATCACCGCCGGTCAGCGGGCTGGGTTCGGTTTCGGTCCAGCGGTTGACCCCCACCACCACCTGGCTGCCGGCCTCGATGGCGGCGATGCGGCGGGCATTGGATTCCACCAGCTTTTGTTTCATATAGCTGGATTCCACGGCGGCCACCGCCCCGCCCATGCGGTCCAGATGATCAAGTTCGGACCGGGCCTGAGCCATCAGCTCTTCAACCTTGCGGGTGATTTCCACCGATCCGTTGAAGATATCGCCGTAATCCAGCAGATCGGTTTCATAGGCGACGATCTGTTGCAGGCGCAGCGACCATTGCTGATCCCATGGGCGCGGCAGCCCCAAGGCTTCGTTCCAGGCGGGCAATTGGACGGCGCGGGCGCGAGCATCCTTGGACAACACCACCGCCAGCATTTCCAGCAAGATGCGATAGACGTTGTTTTCCGGCTGCTGTTCGGTCAACCCCAGGGAATTGACCTGGACGCCATAGCGGAAACGGCGGTGCTTTTCATCGGTGATGCCATAGCGGGTGCGGGCGATATCGTCCCACAGATAGGTGAAGGCCCGCATCTTGCACAATTCGGTGACGAAGCGGATGCCAGCATTGACGAAAAAGCTGATGCGTCCGACCACTTCGGGGAAATCCGCTTCCGGCACGCGGGGGCGCACGGTGTCCAGCACAGCGATGGCGGTGGCCAGGGCATAGGCCAATTCCTGTTCCGGCGTCGCCCCGGCCTCTTGCAGGTGGTACGAGCACACATTCATGGGGTTCCATTTGGGAACCTCGCGATAGGTAAAGGCAATGACGTCGCTGGTCAGACGCAGGCTGGGTTCCGGCCCGAAGATATAGGTGCCGCGCGACAGATATTCCTTGATGATGTCGTTTTGGGTGGTGCCCGACAATTGGGACCGGGCCGCGCCCTGGCGTTCGGCGGCGGCGATGTACAGGGACAACAGCCACGGCGCCGGGGCGTTGATGGTCATGGACGTATTCATCCGTTCCAACGGAATGCCGTCGAACAGGGTTTGCATGTCGCCCAGATGACAGACGGGCACCCCGACCTTGCCCACTTCGCCACGCGCCAGCGGATGATCGGAATCATACCCGGTCTGGGTCGGCAGATCGAAGGCGATGGACAGCCCGGTTTGCCCCTTGGTCAGATTTGTCCTGAACAATTTGTTGGATTCTTCAGCGGAACTATGCCCCGAATACGTGCGGAACAGCCAGGGCTTGTCACGTTGAGGGGCCTTGGTTCCGGCGGGGGTGTCTGTGGTCATGGCCGTGCTGTCCCTATTGGCTGGCGTGTGTAACGGACTTATCAGATGATCCGCATAAAAAGACCGAAAGTTTCTTGATTTTCATGTCTTGCGAAACAAACTATCATTTTGTGCATTGCGAAGGAAGCAGCAAAACGCTACAACGCAAGGAAGGGCACCGACTGGTCAGGTCAGTCGGTGCCAAAACAGGATGGCTCACGGTTAGCAGGAGAAGTCAGGATGAGCGAAGCGGCGCAAGCGGCCGGCGTCCGGCCAGGACAAGTTGCCAAGGACCTGTACGAAGTCGGTGAAATTCCGCCGCTCGGCCATGTGCCCAAGCAGATGTACGCCTGGGCCATCCGCAAGGAACGCCATGGTGATCCCGATACCGCCATGCTGGTGGAAGTGGTTGAAACCCCGGAAATCGACCCCCATGAAGTGCTGATCATGGTGATGGCGGCGGGGGTTAATTACAACGGCGTGTGGGCGTGCCTGGGCCGTCCGATTTCCCCCTTTGACTATCACAAGGCGCCCTATCACATCGCCGGGTCCGATGCCTCGGGCATCGTCTGGAAGGTGGGGTCCAAGGTCAAGCGTTGGAAAGTCGGCGACGAAGTGGTCGTGCATTGCAATCAGACCGATGGCGATGACGAGGAATGCAATGGCGGCGATCCCATGAACTCGCCCACCCAGCGCATTTGGGGTTATGAAACCCCCGACGGCTCTTTCGCCCAATTCGCCCGCGTCCAGGCCCAGCAATTGATGCATCGGCCCAAGCATCTGACCTGGGAAGAAAGCGCCTGCTATACCCTGACCCTGGCCACCGCCTACCGCATGCTGTTCGGCCATCGCCCCCATGTGCTGCGTCCTGGCCACAACGTGCTGGTCTGGGGGGCCGCCGGCGGTCTGGGGTCCATGGCCATTCAGTTGATCGCGGTGTCGGGGGCCAATGCCATCGGCGTCATTTCCGAGGAAGACAAGCGCGATTTCGTCCTGGGCCTGGGGGCCAAGGGGGTGATCAACCGCAAGGACTTCAATTGCTGGGGGCAGTTGCCCGACGTGGATGGCGACCAGGAAGTCTTCAAGGACTATATGAAAAAGGTCCGGGAATTCGGCAAGGCCATCTGGGATATCACCGGCAAGGGCAATGACGTGGATTTCGTGTTCGAACATCCCGGCGAAGCCACCTTCCCAGTGTCGTGCAACGTGGTCAAGCGCGGCGGCATGGTGGTGTTCTGCGCCGGAACCACCGGCTTCAACCTGACTTTCGACGCCCGCTTCGTGTGGATGCGGCAAAAGCGTATCCAAGGCAGCCATTTCGCCAACCTGCTGCAAGCCAGCCAGGCCAACCAGTTGGTGATCGAACGCCGCCTTGACCCCTGTATGTCGGAATGCTTCGGCTGGGACGAAATTCCTGCCGCGCATATGAAGATGCTGGCCAATCAGCATAAGCCCGGCAACATGGCGGTGCTGGTCCAAGCCTTCAAGCCGGGCCGGTACACCATCGAGGATTGCATTGAAGGCGATTAACGTCAGAATAGAGGCCCAGTCGCCCCGCCCGGACCGGGTGGGGCGCTTGGGATGATCTTGCCAAGGACCGATTAATGATGACCCCCGAAGACATCGCCATTCCCGATCTTCAATCCACCTGCGCCGAGGCTTTGGCCTCCATGCGCGGCCTGCTTCAGGCGGCCCGGACCAGCGTGTCCGCCCTGGTGATGCGAGACGGCCGTTTGAACCCCGCCCTTTTGGAAAATCATCAGCAGGCCGCCCATGGCTTCGCCTGGATGACCACCTATGTGGAAGCCCTGGACCAGATGCTGGAATGGGCCAAACGGCTGGATGCGGCGGGACAGTTTGGCGAGTTGGAATCGCTGATGCTGCAATCGGCTTTTGGCGAATATGGGAATCAGATTTATTGCGGCATTCCCATCAGTCAGTCGGAAATCATCCGCCCGGCTGATCTGGGGCTGGAATCGCCGGAACGCCACCAATACCATTCCATGGCCCTGCACACCCTGCGTCGGTCGGGCAATACCCAGGCCGTGCGCATGCGCATCGCCGAACTGATCGGCGACGGCCAGCATTTCGGCGCCTTGGGACTGGGGGATGAAACCCTGGACCTGATCCGCGATCAGTTCCGCCGCTTTGTCGAAGATGAAGTGGTCCCCCATGCCCATGACTGGCATCTGAAGGACCAGCTTATTCCCAATGACGTGGTGCAGGCCGTCGCCGATCTGGGCGTCTTCGGCCTGACCTTGCCGGAAGAATATGGCGGCCTGGGCATGGGCAAGACCGCCATGTGCGTGGTGACCGAGGAATTGTCCCGCGGCTATATCGGCGTGGGCAGCCTGGGCACCCGGTCGGAAATCGCGGGCGAATTGATCCGTCTGGGTGGAACCGAAGAACAGAAGCAGGAATGGCTGCCGCGCATCGCCAGCGGTGAAATCCTGCCGACCGCCGTTTTCACCGAACCCAATACCGGATCGGATCTGGGGTCCTTGCGCACCCGCGCCGCGCGTGAGGGCGATGAGTGGGTGGTGACCGGGGCCAAGACCTGGATCACCCATGCCAGCCGGTCGGATCTGATGACCCTGTTGGTGCGGACCGATCCGGCCAGCAAGGATTGGCGCGGCCTGTCCATGATGCTGGCGCCCAAGCCGCGTGGCACCGAAGCCGATCCATTCCCGGCCCAGGGCATGACCGGCGGCGAAATCCGCGTGCTGGGATATCGCGGCATGAAGGAATACGAATTGGGCTTTGACGGGTTCCGCGTACCGGGCGGCAATTTGCTGGGCGGGGTGGAAGGTCAGGGTTTCAAGCAGTTGATGGAAACCTTCGAATCCGCCCGCATCCAAACCGCCGCCCGCGCCGTGGGCGTTGCCCAAAATGCCCTGGAACTGGGCTTGCGCTATGCCACCGAACGGGTGCAGTTCGGTAAACCCATCTATGCCTTCCCCCGCGTGGCCTGCAAGGTGGCGTGGTCGGCGGTGGAAACCATGATCGCCCGCCAATTGTCCTATTTCGCCGCCCGCGAAAAGGATTCGGGCCGCCGCTGCGATATCGAGGCCGGCATGGCCAAGCTGCTGGCCGCCCGTGTGGCCTGGACCAATGCGGACAGCGCCTTGCAAATCCATGGCGGCAACGGATATGCCGAGGAATATCAGATCAGCCGTGTGCTCTGTGATGCCCGTATTCTCAGCGTGTTCGAAGGCGCTGCGGAAATCCAGGCCCAGGTAATCGCACGCGGTTTGCTGGGTTAGGTCCGCTGTTTTATAGAAATCACCGGCCCGCACCGGTTAATTTTCACCTTCGGCGGAATGGATGCAATCGCATCCAGACCCCGCGCCTTCTGTGCGCACCGGCCAGCGGTTCCAGGAACAGATAATTCCCGGAACCGCTATTGCCCCCATTTTAACGGGAAAGAGGCTGTATCCCTGTTGCGCTGTGACGAGTGTTGGGTCAACATTTCGCCACAGCCTTCGGGGGTATGTCTATGACGATCCGGCGCAAATTCCTGGCCGCTTTCGCCCTGATTTTAGTGACCAGCCTGGCCAGTCTGGCCGTGAATGGGCTTGTCGCCCTGCAACAGTTCCGTCTGACCGGAGACATGGCGGCCGTCAGCGCCACCGTGGCCGAAGAGCACATTCCGATGATCGAGCTGATCAAGGATATCCAGCTTGATGTGGAACGTGTCCAGGCGATTTACAAGGACGTGGCCGCCAGCCGCGATCCCCAGCGCTTGGCCAGCCGGGCCAAGGATGTGGATCAGGTGGCTGAAATGTTTTCCCACCACCATTCCACCGCCCAGGTCACCGCCGAACATCTGAAGCTGGACGATGCCGTTCGGGCTTTGGACGGGGTCAAGCTGGCATTCGAAACCTATGTGAGCGCGGGCCGCCGCATGGCCCAGGCCTATGTGGAACAGGGAACCGAGGCCGGGCGCGCCCAGATGGACGATTTCGATGCCACCGGATCGGGTCTGCAATCCCTGACCGAAGGTCTGGTGGAAACGGTTCAGGTGTCGGTGGCCCAATCCGCCACCCAATTGCTGGAAGCCCGCGAAGGATTGGAAGCATCCGTGCGGCATCAGGCGCTAATTCAGGGTGTATCCGCCGTCACCTTGCTGATATTAGTAGTGGGCGTGCTGGTGCTGATGGATTTACAAATGGTGGTGCCGCTGTCGAACATGACTGACGCCACTGCCCGTATGGCCGGCGGCGATCTGACCGTGCAGGTGCCGGGGGTGGGCCGCCGCGACGAAATCGGCGCCATGGCCGCCGCTGTCGAGGTGTTTCGTGAAAATGCCCATAAGGTGCGCCAAGGTGCCGCGCAGCAGGAAACCGAACATCGCCGCAACCGGCGCAAGCTGCAAAGCGAAATCCTGGCCTTGACCAATGCCATTGACGAAGAGGTGTCGGGCGCCATCGGCATGGTGATGACCGAAGCCGATGCCATGCTGGCCGGGGCCACCCAGATGGAAAATGCCGTGTCCCACGTGCGCGACCGCAGCCAGGCGGCAGCCGACGCCGCCCGTGGTGCCAATGGCAGCGTGGATTCGGTGGCGGCGGCAGCGGATCATCTGTTCGCATCGGTTCAGGAAATCAACCGTCAGGTTTCCCAATCCACCGAAATGACCGTGGCGGCCGAGGGCGAGGCGCAAAAGGTCAGCGAGATCGTCCAAGGTCTGGCCCAGGCGGCGGAAAGTGTGGGCGATGTGGTCAAGATGATCAATGCCATCGCCGGCCAAACCAATCTGCTGGCCCTGAACGCCACCATCGAAGCCGCCCGTGCGGGCGAAGCAGGCAAGGGCTTTGCCGTGGTCGCGCACGAGGTCAAGGGACTGGCAACCCAGACGGCCAAGGCCACCGATCAGATCGGGGAACAGATCGCCGCCATTCAAGGCGCCACCCATGACGCGGTGCAGGCCATTCAATCCATCGTCGGCACCATCGAACGTCTGGCCGATATTTCCAGCGGCATCAAGGCAGCGGTGGAATTGCAAAACAGCGCCACCCGCGAAATCGCCGATGCCGCCCAAACCGCCGCCACCGGCACGCAAATGGCCAGTGCGGAAATCAGCGAGGTTTCGCACTCTTCCGATACCACCGGCCAACGCGCCATGGAGTTGCGGGATTCCGCCACCCATGTGCGGGAACGGCTGGGACAGATGAAGGGGGCCATTGATGAAATCGTCCGCTCCAGCGCCGATGACAACCGTCACAACACCCAACGCCACACCGTGAACATCGCCGCCGCCGTCATGATCGGGGACAGCAAACGCCCCTGTCTGTTGCAGGAAATCGCCCTGGTGGGAACCGGTATCCTGGACCGCCCCTTGGATGCGGGCCGCGGCGCCGAGTTCGAGGCGACATTGCCCACCTTGGGACAATGGAAGGGTACGGTGGTCGCGGTGACCGATCAAAACACCCATGTCCGTTTCGACATGGACGAACAGCAAACCGCCAAGTTGGAAGAGTTTCTGCACCACCGCCAGGAACGCTTGCAGTCTCATGGCCACGAGGGGGAACACGCGTGAGATACGAACTGGCCGATGGGCAAGGCGGTCCCAGACTGACATTGCATGACCAGTTGACCTTTGGTGACCGGGCCGCATTCGACGCCTTGATCCAAAAGGCGTTGGCCGGGGCGCCGACCAGGGTCACGGTCGATATGTCGGGGCTGGATTACATGGATTCGGCGGGCCTGGGCATGTTGCTGACCCTGCGGGATCAAGCCGATCGCGCCCGGGCCGAGATCGTGCTGGTCCGGCCCCAGGCGGAAATCATGGAATTGCTGGTCTTGGCCTGCTTCGATTCCCTGTTCACCATCGAAACCGCCTGACCGTGCTTTTTTCCTCTCGTCCCACGCGGTGCCTGGTCGTCGATGATGAGCGGATGAACCGCGAGGTGCTGCTGGCCACCTTGCGCGCCGCCGGGTATGAATGCGCCGATGCTGCGGACGGGCAGGAAGGATGGGAAATCCTGGATGCCCATCCCAGCGGCTATGATGTGGTGCTGCTGGATCGGCGCATGCCCCGGCTGGATGGCATGGGGCTGTTAAGCCGTCTGAAGGGCGATTCCCGCCTGCGCGACATCCCGGTGATCATGCAAACCGCCAATGCGTCGGCGGAAGAAGTGGCCGACGGCATCAGCGCCGGGGTGCATTACTATCTGGGCAAGCCGCTGGATCGCAAATTGCTGCTGTCGGTGACGGCGGCGGCCATTGACGAACATCGCCGGGTACTGCGCCTGCGCGAGGATTTGGCCAAGCGCGCATCGGCGATCGGCCTGATGGATCAGGGGGTTTTCCGCTTCCGCACCCTGGCCGAAGCGGAAATCCTGGCGGCGGCCCTGGCCCAGGGATGGCCCAGGGCGCAGCGCCTGGCCATGGGACTGACCGAGATTTTCACCAATGCCATCGAACACGGCAATCTGGCCATCAGCTATTCGGACAAGGATCAACTGATCGAGGCCAAAAACTGGGACGAAGAAATCGCCGAACGGCTGGAACACCCGGAAAACCGCGATAAATACGTGACCGTGACGGTCGAGCGCGCCCCCGGCGAAATTCGGATCACCGTGCGCGATCAGGGGCGGGGCTTCGATTGGCGCGGCTATATGGAATTGGACCCGGCCAGGGCGTTTTCCGCCCATGGACGCGGGATCGCCATGGCCCGGCGCCTGGCCTTCGACCATCTGGAATATCACGACCCCGGAAACGAGGTGCTGTGCATCCTGCGCGATCCCAGCATCGCGACCCTGGCCCCGCCAACCGAAAACCAGCCAGACACCACCGACGATGCGGGCAGCAGCTTGCGGGCATCGGCAGATGAAGTGGCCCAAGCCTGCCGCATGCAGGCCGATTTGCTGCCCCAGGCCGCCGGATTGGCCTGGATCGAACGGTGTTACGGCGCCCATATCACCACCCACTTCCAGCCTTCGGGGCCTTTGGGGGGGGACATTTGGGGGATGGATACATTGGGGTCGCACAGCTTCGCCCTGTGGCTGGCGGATTTTTCCGGCCATGGAGTCGTGGCGGCACTGAACACATTCCGCCTGCACACCATGATCGAACAGATGACCGCCGGTCGGGACCGTCCCGCCGTTTTTCTGGCCGAAATCAATCAAAGATTGGTGGGATTGCTGCCCGTAGGGCAATACGCCACCATGTTGTACGGTATCGTTGACCGCGAAGCCGGGCGTTTCGTCTATGCCGCCGCCGCCGCCCCCCGGCCATTGGTGGCCGCACCGGGCCGGGCAGTCCAGATCGGCAATGGCGCGGGCCTGCCCCTGGGAGTCCGACGGGCAGCCACCTATGTCGAACGCTCCCTTCCCCTGTCCCCTGGCAGTACCCTATTCCTGGCGTCCGATGCCTTGCAGGAATGCCGCACCCCCGATACCCCCTTGGGCAGCGGCGGCGTCGTCGATCTGGTGCAGCAGGCCGTGGACCGGCATGGACCCAATACCGACATAGCCAGCATCCTTGGCCCGTTCCTGACCCAGCACGGGACATCCCTGGCCGATGATCTGACCGCGATTTGCTGCCGGATACCAGCGGGATGATCCAGGACCAAATCCGCGTGCGTTGACAGGTTGCGGGAAAACGGCGAGGCGCGAGCGGGCTACCGCCCGAACCCGTTCGAAGGCACAGCCTCCGAACCTTCAGTTTCTTTCTATTTCAATAAATCAGATCACCGTGCGTTCGATCAAATGCACAATGATCGAATATTATACGGCCAAGTCGAGGGGAAGATCCGAAATATCTTTCAGACGCTTGCCATCAACCATAACCGCCAACAGATCACTCGCATCGTGCATCCCCAAGGCATTCACTGCTGCCTGAAGTTCGTACAGGGCAAAGTGATACACGCAGTCAATATCACCTGTACCCAAAGCGATTGAAGCTAAACGGCTTGGCGTCGGCTCTGCCGTAACAACGACAATATGGGGCAGACGGCCTTTGCGGTTGCGCACCAAATTCAGCGCTTCCGATCTGGCGTTCTGTGCCCGGTCACTGCGAATCGTCCATTTGCATGAAATGCTGGCATGCAGCAGCGGCAACCCCCCATTTTTTTGTCGCAAGCTGGCAAGCGTGGCCACGCTATCATCGACCAGACAGGATGCGGCATTAATGACACGGTCACTTTCGGGATCGCGAGCCACGACAATGTCTGGTGTAATGGTGTAATCGCTGCCTAGGGCCGCGGCTAACTCAGCATCGCCCTTGGCCGCTCGGTCAAGAGCGATAAGATGGGCGTACTGCTCATACCGGGCAATTTCCAGACGATTGCGACCAGACACCTGGCGAATATCCCACATGCCTGGACGTAAATGTCTCAGCTTCGGAAACGTATCTCGAACAAAGTCCGCACAAATACTTTCAAACTGATTACCAGATGTTTGCCCGGCGATCCGCTCACCCACGGTTTCGGCCTTCAACAGATCAGCAATTCCTTTGGCAATCGCCTTGCTTGCCGTATTGCTGCCATCCGCATTGCTGACCACCCCGACAGAATTAATCGTCAAGGTCGATCTGAGGAGTGTGGCGTGAAACTCTCTACGGGCTTCGACGAAATCAACGGGGATCACCATTATGCTGTCCTGTAAATACGTTTCACACTGAGCGCCAGCCCGATCTGGCGGGCCACCGCCGCCGCCACCGGCGGGGGAAAGGCGTTACCGATCTGGCGATAGGCTGCCGTCTTGCGGCCCGCGAAATGCCAATCATCGGGAAAACCCTGAATCCGGGCGGTCATGCGCGGCGTCAGACGCGGCATGCCGACAAAATCCGGGGACGGAGCAGCATCCCACAGCCCCATCCCGTCAACACCCAGGGCAGCCCAGGCCCGTTTTGCCCGTGTTGGCCCCAAATCCGGGCCGCCATGTTTTTTTGATCCCCCGACCAAGGTTGGCGCGATGGCATTGGCCTGATCGCACCACTGATCGGCGCCGCGCCAACCATTGGCCGCCATCAGATCATGCAAGAGCCGCCCCACGGTCAGCGGCGGAGTTTTCATTGGCTCGGGCCAGGAAAAACCATCGGCCAAATCCTTGCGAATCCCCACGAACACCACGCGCGGGCGCAGTTGGGAAACCCCGTGATCCGAGGCATTCAGCAACCGCCAGCCGGGAACATAACCCAGCTTTTCCAACTGGGTTTCAATCCCGCGTCGGTAATCGGCAAAAACGGCGTCCAACAATCCACGCACATTTTCCAGCATGACCGCCTGGGGGCGGCATTCATCGACCAGACGGATGGCGGTGGGGAACAGATCGCGTTCATCCTGCGCCCCCAATTGTTTCCCCGCCTTGGAAAAAGGGGGACACGGCACACCACCCGCCACCAGATCAATCCCTTTATAGGGGGTGGCGCTGAACTGCCGCAGATCCCCTTCGATCACAGTCCAGGCGGGCCGGTTCAGCCGCAGTGTCGCACAGGCGGCGGGTTCCAGTTCGATCAAGGCTTCATGGCCAAATCCGGCCATTTCAAGTCCAAGCCCCTGCCCCCCGGCCCCGGCGCACATTTCAAGCGAACTGAACATTGCCTCGCTATCCCGTATCAAAATCCAGCCGAGGATAGCCGGACATGACGGAAACAACAGTATCAAATATGGTCCGGTCCAGGTCGGCGCGGCCTTTGACAACTCGGATGCGTGCCCGGCCATAGCCATTCGACATAGATGTGAAATAAGCTCTTGCGCCAGTTATTAAGAATGAATATCATTTGCACCAATCTTCCCAGGAGGTTCCTTTCATGACGACCAACGGTGTTGACGAAGCGGTTGAAGCCCTGCGCCGGGCCGGACTGGCCCCCACCCAGCAGCGCATGACCATTGCCGCCTTGGTGTTTTCCGGCCCCACCGTGGCCCTGACCGCCGACGATTTGTGTGATCGCGCCCTGGATGATGGCATCTGCCTGACCCGTGATTGGGCGGAACAGTCATTGGACGAATTCCGTCAGGCCGGCATCTTGCCCCGGTCTTTTCATGTAGCCCCGCCGCCACCCCTGAATTTGTCCCGCGCCGCCCGTCTGTTGCAGGCCATGGGCAATCCCCACCGGCTGAAAGTGCTGCGGGAACTGACCGAAGGTGAACGGTGCGCCGGCGATCTGGGACAGGCAGTGGGATTGCAGCCTTCGGCCCTGTCCCAGCATTTGGCCCGGCTGCGCGCTGATGGTCTGGTGCAACAGCGCCGGGCGGCCAGCCGGATTTATTATTCCCTGGCCGGACATGAGGCCACGGCGGTCCTGCGCTCACTCGCTGCGTGACTGGGCGGATATCCAGGGCGAAAGCGTCGGCTTTCGCCCATTTTCTTATATAGTTACAAAACGATAACGCCCGTCTCAAACATTGGGGTAAACCCCATGCGCAATGGGGGGGGCACCCAATATCCGTCTCTCTGGTCCGGGTCTAGGCTTGGTCCCAGCCGTCATCACGACCGGAGAGCAGGACATGACCCAAACCCGCCGCCAAATATTGTCGGCTGCCGCCCGCATCACCGCCGGCGCCGCGATCCTGTCCACTCCCGCCCATGCCGCGCCGTCATCGCCGAATACGCCCGGCCATCGCTGGGCCATGGTGGTGGACATCCGCAAATGCATCGGCTGCCAAGCCTGCACCGTGTCCTGCATCATGGAAAACCATGTGCCGGACGACAGTTTCCGCACCTTCGTCTCGACCTATGAAGTCAGCGACGGCGCCAAGACCGGAACATATGTGCTGCCGCGCCTGTGCAACCATTGTTCCGACCCGCCTTGCGTGCCGGTCTGTCCGGTGGGGGCCACCTTTCAACAGGCGGATGGCGCGGTGATGGTGGATGGCGATGCCTGTGTGGGTTGTGCCTATTGCGTCCAGGCTTGCCCCTATGATGCCCGCTTCATCAATCATCAGACCAACACCGCCGACAAATGCACATTCTGCGCCCATCGGGTGGCGGTGGGCCTGTTGCCGGCCTGCGTGGAAACCTGTGTGGGCGGCGCGCGGGTCTTTGGCGATCTGAACGACCCGGCCAGCACGGTCCGCCAGCTGATGGACGCCCATGCGGCGGACGTCAAGGTGTTGAAACCGGAACGCCAAACCCATCCCAACGTCTTCTATATCGGGCTGGATGACCGCTTCACCGGCCGGGTTGACGGCGTGGCCACGCTGTGGCGACCGTCCGGGCATCCGTGAACGGCAAAGGGCACGCACCGGGATAAGGATACACGCCATGATCCATGAACTGCTTTACGTCACCCGCGAAGCCGCCTGGCTGCCCTGGGCCGTGCAATATTTTTTCCTGATCGGTCTGTCCGTGGGATGTTTCCTGCTGACCTTGCCGGGTCTGGCCTTGGGCTGGGCCGCATGGGCACGATTATCGCGTCTGGCCTTGCTGGGGGCGCTGGTCTGCGGGGTGACGGCCCCGGTGGCTTTGCTGGCGGATTTGCACCAGCCGGGCCGGTTCATGAATTTCTATCTGCGCCCCAACCCCACGTCATGGATGGCGTGGGGGGCGTTTTTCATTCCGCTTTATCTGGGGGGGTTGTTCGCCTATGCCTGGGCGGCCCTGCGCCCCGACTTCCTGGCTCAATCGCATGATGGCGGCCGGATGCTGGGGCTGGTCCGGGGCTGGCTGGGCGGCCCGGCATCGCCCCGTCTGGTGCGGCTTTGCGCCATGCCGACCATGGCGGGGGCGGCGCTGGTGCTGCTTTACACCGGGGTCGAGGTCATGGTGATTTCGGCCCGCCCACTGTGGCACACGCCGTTGCTGCCCCTGCAATTCGCCGCCACCGCCCTGGCCGGGGCCTGGGGGTTGGTGTTGGTGTTCGATCGCTGCCTGGCTGGCCCCGACCACCCCACCGAAACCTTGGCCCAGCGCGGTTTGCTGTGGACCTTGGCGGCGGTGGCCGGGTTGGGCTTGATCTGGCTGGGACTCGCCCTGAGCGGCCTGTCCCCCGATCACGCCCAAGCCCTGGCCCAAGTGGCACCATCGCCGCGCTGGCGCCTGCTGGCGCTGTGGGGGGCTGCCGCCACGCTGATCCCCCTGGCCATGGCATGGCGGCATCCGGCGGGAACCGGACTGATGACCGGACTGATCGCCCTGCATTCCACCTGGATGTTCCGCTGGACGGTCTTCATCGGCGGCCAGGACATCCCCAAGACCGGCGCCGGGTTCTACAGCTATCACCTGCCATTGGGGCCGGATGGCGCCTTGGGGATCATCGGCACCATCGGGCTGTGGGTGGTGGTCCTGGTGGCCTTGACCACCTTGCTGTCCTGGACCAGCCCCGCCCCCCAATCCCCCGCCGTCAAGGGAGTCTGACGCCATGTCCAATCGTCGCGACATATTGAAAGGCGCCGCCGCAATGGGCGGATTGGCAGCCTTTGCCGCCGGATTTTCCGAAACCGGCACCCGCGCCGTCCAATCCTGGATCGGCGAGAAAAAAACCAATGGCCTGTATGGCCAATCGCTGGAACCGGAAATGCGCATCGGCCCCGATGGCCGATTGGAGATGAATCCCAACCAGCAGGTCAGCTATACCATGTGCATGGGCTGCACCACCCAATGCGGGGTGCGGGTACGCATCGACAAAACCAGCCAGACCGTCATCCGCGTGGCGGGCAATCCCTATAGCCCGCTTTCCGCCGATCCTCACCTGCCCATGGGCACGCCGGTCCGCAAAAGCTTTCTTCATCTGTCCCGATTGGCGGAAGAAGGATTGGCCGGGCGGTCCACCGCCTGCGGCCGGGGCAATGCGGTGCTGGAACAGATGACATCGCCCTTTCGGGTCACCCAGCCGATGAAGCGGGTGGGACCACGCAATTCCGGGCGCTGGGAAGTCATTTCCTTTGAACAATTGGTCAAGGAAGTATGCGAGGGCGGACAGCTTTTCCCCAATGAAGCGCCGGTCAAGGGATTGAGCCAATTGCGCGACTTCACCCCCATCGACCCGGACGCCCCGGAATTGGGGCCGAAAGTCAACCGGGTGGGCTTGCTGTCATCGGTCAATGACGGGCGCGAGGCGTTCATGAAACGCTTCATGCAAGGCGCCTATGGCACCATGAACGTGGTGGGGCACGGATCATATTGCGGCGGGTCCTATCGGTCGGGATCGGGGGCGGCATTTGGCGACACCAAGGCCATGCCCCATGCCAAGCCCGATCTGGACAATGCGGAATTCGTCATTTTCGTCGGCACCGCCCCGGCCAATGCCGGGAATCCGTTCAAACGCCAGGGCACCTTGCTGGCCAAAGCGCGCAGTGACGGAAAGCTGACTTACGTGGTGGTGGACCCGGTCCTGACCCATGCCGACAACATGGCCGCTGACAACCGGGCCAAATGGATTCCCATCACGCCGGGAACCGATGGCGCCCTGGCCATGGGGATGATGCGGTGGATTTTCGAAAACGAACGCTTCGACGCCCATTTCCTGGCCCAGCCCAACCAGCCGGTGGCCGAAGCGGCGGGCGAGGCGGCGTGGAGCACCGCCACCTGTCTGGTGGTGACCGAAGCGGGGCACCCGCGCAACGGCTTTTACCTGCGCGGGTCCGATCTGGGCCTGCCGGTGGCCGAGGCCGACCGTTACAAGGATGCCGATCCCTGGGTGGTGCTGGATCAGGCCAGCGGCCAACCCGTACCCCATCTTCACGCCACTGGCCCGGCGGTTCTGTTCGCCAATCAGCCGGTCACGATCAACGGTGCCCCGCTTCAGGTCCGCACCGCCCTGGACATCCTGCGGGCATCGGCCCTGTCCCATACGCTGGATGACTATTCCCAGGCATGCGGCATTCCGGTGGAGATCATCACCGGATTGGCCCGTGAATTCACCAGCCATGGCAAGCGGGCCGCGGTCAACGCCCATGGCGGCACCATGGCGGGCAACGGATTTTACAACGCCTTTGCCCTGGTGGCGCTGAATACGCTGATCGGCAATCTGAACCGCAAGGGCGGCACCTTGATCAATGCCGGGGGGTTCAAGGAAGAAGACGGCCCCCGCTATCAACTTTCTGGCTTTGACGGCCAGATCAAACCCCAAGGCGTGTTCCTGGGACGAAACATGCCTTATGAAAAATCCAGCGAGTTCAAACGGAAAAAGGAAAGCGGCACCCCCTATCCGGCGGAACAGCCCTGGTATCCCACCGCGCCGCAACTGGCCACGGAATGGCTGCATTCGGCCCTGACCCGCTATCCCTATGGCCTGGATGCCTTGCTGTTATGGTCCACCAATCCGGTCTATGGCATTCCCGGTCTGCGGCCTCTGGCGGAAAAAACCTTGGGCGACCCCCAGGTAATTCCCCTGGTGGTGGCGGTGGATTGCTTCATCAACGAAACATCCGCCTTTGCCGATTACATCGTGCCCGATGGCTTCATGTATGAATGCTGGGGCTTCACCGCCGCCTGGGCCGGAGTGCCGACCAAATGTTACGCCGCCCGCTGGCCGGTGGTCGAGCCACGGCAGGACAAGACCGCCGATGGCCAGCCCGTCGGCATGGAAAGCTTTTTCATCGCCCTGGCCAAGACCATGGGATTGCCGGGCTTTGGCGACAATGCAGGCAAGGATGCGGCGGGCACCGTCTTTGGCCTGCACCGGGCCGAGGATTATTATCTGCGGGCCGCCGCCAATCTGGCCTTTACCGGCAAGGCCCCGGTGGGGGATGCCAGTGATGATGACATTCAACTGACCAACGTGACCCGGATCATGCCCGAACTGACCCGGACCCTGGCCGCCGATGAAGTGCGCAAGGTGGCGTTCCTGTACACCCGTGGCGGGCGCTATCAGCCAGCCAAGGAAGCCTGGGATGATGCGCCCGGCCATGACGGTTGGGCGGCCTGGCGTTTCACCAAGCCCTTGCACGTCTATAACGAAGCCGTGGGCACGGCCAAGGATGCACTGACCGGCAAGCGGTTTTCCGGCGTCCCCACCTGGATGCCGCCCCGTTTCGCCGATGGCACCCCGGTCAGGGCGATCTATTCCGAACGGGATTGGCCCATGCAGATGATCAGTTTCAAAAGCCCGCTGCAAAACAGTTATTCCATCGGGGCATCACGGCTGCGCGGCCTGCACCCGGATAATCCGGTGGCCATCAATCCCGACGATGCCGCCCGGCTGGGAATCGTGACCGGCGATGCCATCACCGTTTCAACCCCCAGCGGATCGGCCAAGGGGATCGCGGTGGTGCGTCATGGCGTCCGCCAGGGTGTACTGGCGGTGGAACATGGCTTCGGCCATCGGGAATTGGGGGCCAGATCCCACGTGATCGGGACGCGGACGCAACCCCATGTGCCCGGCATCGCAGCGGGATTATGCCTGAACGATCTGGGATTGGCCGATCCCACCCGGCCCCAGGGGGCCGTGTTCGTGGACCCGGTCGCGGGCACGGCGGTACGGCAGGGATTGCCCGCCAGACTTGCCAAGGCGTGATGACGGATATCCACCCACCCCACATCCTGGCTTTGCCAGGATGAAGGGGGCGGGTATGGTGGACGGAAAATAGACCAGGGACCGTCCATGAGCCTGACCCGTTTCGCCCCCCAATTGTCGCGGGCGTTCCAACTGCCGCTGTCATCCCCAAAGGCATGGGGACGCGCCGCGATCATTCCGTTCTTTCTGATTCTGGGGGCGGCCTGGGTCCGCGCCCTGGATGCCGGATGGGCTTCCGCCACCGCCCAGGCCATCACCGCCCTGGCCTTCGGCCTGTTCGGCCTGCAATGGCAGCGCTGGGCCGCATTGGATGAAGCACCGGCCTGGTTTCCCCGCACCGCATTGCTGCCCCGCGTCCTGGCCTGGGCGGTGGCCTATCAGATTTTGCTGGCATTCGAAGGCTTTCCCGCGCCGTTCCTGGCGATAATGGTGGGCGACCGTGCCGATGCGGCGGTGTTGGTCCTGGCCGGGCTGCAACTGTTTCAATTCCTGATCGGCGCCATGTTCCTGGTCCTGCCCGCCCTGGCTCTGGCCCGCCCCAATGATGGCGGGGCCAAATTGCAGGAATTGGTGTTGGCGGGCGGCTTGGCCTTGGGGTTGGGCTATGTTCTGGCCGGTCTGCCCTTTGTCCTGATCAGCCAGGCATTGGCCGAAACCAAGGGGGGGCTGCCCGACACCCAGGCGGTGATCTGGGGAATCCGGTTGCTGGAAACCATGATTTCCCTGGCCGCCGCCACGGTGACCGGCGCCTTTTTCGCCTATGCCTGGACCGAGTTGAAGGCGGTCACCCCAGCACGTCTGGCCTCGGCACGTCTGGCCCCGGCGCCCCCCCAACCCCCGGCAAAAAAGGGAAAGGCGGCCACCGGACAATCCCCGGCCAAAACCCGGTCATCCACCCGCAAGCCACGCGGCAAACGCCGTTGATCCGACAGGAGCCCTGACCCATGCCCACCATCTTGATCACTGGGACCAGCCGTGGGCTGGGACTGGAATTCGTCCGCCAATATGCCGCCGATGGCTGGCGGGTCCTGGCCGTGGTTCGCGATCCGCTAAGCGGGCGGGGGGCATCCGATGCCGGGGGCGAGGTGCATGTTGCCGATGCCGCCGACAGCCGGTCGCTGGAACGGTTGCGGGACAGTCTGGGTGACACCCGGCTGGATGTGGTGCTGGCCAATGCCGGTATTTACGGCAGCCGCCAATCGCTGGCCGATCTGGATGGCGGCGAGTTCCTGAAGGTGATGCATGTGAATGCGCTGGGGCCATTGCTGTTGGCCCGGACCTTTGCCCCGCTTTTGACCGGACCGAAGATTTTCGCCGCCGTGTCGTCGATGATGGGGTCGATCACCGATAATTCTTCGGGCGGGGAATACGCCTATCGGGCCAGCAAGGCAGCCCTGAACATGGTGATCAAAGGATTGTCGGTGGATTTGCGGAAACAGGGGGCGACGGCAATCGCCCTGTCGCCCGGCTGGGTCCGCACCGATATGGGCGGCGCCCATGCCCCCCTGGACCCACCCGCCGCCATCGCCGGCATGCGGGCGGTCCTGGCCGGGATTACCCCGGCGCAATCGGGCGGTTTTTTCCACTATGACGGCAGCCAATTGCCGTGGTGAGCTGATGGGGGGATGAATGGTCAGCCTGGATTTTTATTTCGATTTTTCATCCCCCTATGGCTATTTCGCCAGCCATCTGCTGGATCGGGTGGCGCCGGGGGATTGGCGATGGCAGCCGATTTTGCTGGGGGCCGCCTTCAAGGCGTCGGGCAATGCCCCCCTGGTGGACCAGCCGATGAAAGGCGACTATGCCCGCCGGGATTGGGACCGCCTGTCCCGCCAATACGGCATTCCCTATACCCTGCCCACGGTTTTCCCAGTGGGGGCAGTGGCGCCGTCACGGGCCTTTTGGTGGCTGGACCAACACGATGCCGCCCTGGCCCGCCGCTTCGCCCAATTGGTTTTTCACGCCTATTTCGCCGCAGGACAAGATATCACCGCCCCCCAGACCGTGGCCGATCTGGCGGCCCAGGCGGGGGCCGATGGGGCTGCCGTCCTGTCGGCCCTGGGCACGGATGCGGTGAAACAAATGGTCCGGGCGAAAACCGATGCCGCCCTGGCCCGTGGGGTGTTCGGGTCACCGTTTTTCCTGGTGGGGGATGAACCGTTCTGGGGCTGCGACCGCCTGCCCATGGTGGCGCAATGGATGCGGCAAGGCGGTTGGTAAAACCGCCTGATCCGCAGATTTCAGCCGTTAAAGACCGGGTCGTCCCAGTCGAAAATCCCTTGCCTAAACCACGGCGGGACCGCCATCATCACCGCCGGATCGGACGTGCCGACCCTGGGAGAAGACTGTGCCCCTGCTGATTGACCTGAAGCCCGGCGAAAAAGTGATCATCAATGGCGCCGTCATTGAAAACGCTGGCGCCAACACAAAAATCCGCATTCATAACGAATCGAATATCCTTCGCCAGAAAGAAATTCTGTCAAATACAGACATATCGACTCCGGCGTCGCGCGTTTATTTCTGCCTGCAATGCGCCTATATTTTTCCAGAAAAACGCGATCACTACCTCAGACTGTACGACCATTATTTAAATGAATATTTGATAGCCTGCCCATCCGCCAATGAGTTGGGCGAGGAAATTCGGACGGAAGTGGCCCAGACCCACTATTACCGGGCGCTGAAAGTGTCGCGGAAATTGCTGAAGCACGAAAGCAGTGTCCTGGACCAGTTGCATCAGGCCGCCGAACATTGGAGTGAAGCCGTCGAACCGTTGCGCCGCGCGGCGACAGGAGCGGATACCGGCAGGGCGCCCGGCGAGGAACAACGGTAACACCAAACGGCTATTGAGGCCGTGGCCGAGCAGGCGGCTGCCTGGGGCCGGCGAGGGCTGTACAACGGTCAATGAAATTGGCCGTTGGTATGAGTATTACCCCAATCCCAAAACCGCGTGGACCATGGCGCGGAACTGCACCAGCCAGCCCGACAGGCAAGCGGACAGCCACAGGGTAGCCAAAATCAAGACGGCATTTCGCCTCATGGCGGGGTATCCGTTTCCAAGGGACAGGTGGCCGGGGTCAAAGCCTGGACATCCATGGGGAGAGGAATTCCCGCCCCCCCCAAGGTCCGGGATTCCCGCAAGATCAGAGGGATCGAGGCCACCTTGGCCGCGCATCCCAGCCGCTCCAAATCCGCCTCGACGACGCCGATACCGGCCAGATGGGTGATCCCCTGCGCCCGGATCTGGCGCCAGAACCGGGCGATATCGCGGTCGGCGGTGGCCATCACCACCTGATTTTGGGTGCTGCCATGGGCAAAGAAGAACGGCACGTTCAACAGGTATGACAGTTCCCGCGCAGTGATCAGGATTTTATCCGTCGGCCCCAAATGCTGATTGGCCCATTGGGCCAGCGGATAGGTGGGCAGACCGTCGGCGTAATATTGGTCCCGCCCAGCAGTCCAATGAGACACATACCAGCGGGCATTGATCAACGCCCCCCCCATCTGTACCGCCAGCACGACGGCCATAGCACCGCCCAGAACGCATCGCCGGGCCTTGTCCTTGCCCCATTGATTGACGGCGATGGCGACCAACAGCAGAAACAGGGGATAAAGCGGCAGCAGATGACGGACGCGCTGCGACCCCCCCAGAAAAAACCACAGACCGTAATATCCCAGCACCAGCCCCAAGGTCGGCATCCAGGCGGACTGCCAAAGCCGCCGCCGGGCCGCCCAGGCCGCCGCCAGGGCAAAGGGGGCCATCATCACCGCCACAGGCCCCAGCCCGACCCGGCCCGCATCGAATGCCGGCAAAGGGGCAAAGGTGGCCAGAACCGGATAGGCCAGCAAATTGGGAATGGTATGAGCCAACGGCATTTCGGTCACCGGAAAGGCGGACCGGAAAACCGCGTCGATTTCCCCATCCCAAAAGCGCACCCGATCCGGCCCCAACAGGGAAAACAGCATGGGGAAAACCGGATCACCGCTGGCGGCCCAATTCAGTCCGTACCATTGCCCGCCCGCAATCAGAACCGACACACCGAAAATCAGCGCATGCCCCAGCGCCCCCCCAAGGCGCCCCCCCTGTTTCATGCGTCGGATCAAACCGGCCAAGACCACCAGGTCGGCAGCCACGGCAAACAACAGGCCGGTATATTTCCCCCCCATGAAGAAACCGGCCGCCAGCCCGGCCAGAACCAGCCAGCCCAGGGGGCCACCCTGCCACCATCGCCCCAGGGCTACGGCGCATAGCAGCACGAACAAGGCCAACCGGACTTCCACCTGTCCGGTTCCGGCACCATACAGAACCGCCGGGGTGGTCATGACCAAGACGGTCAGGATCACGGCCACAGCCGGTGACAGGCTGTGGCGGGACAAGACCAGGATCAGGGCACCCAAGCCCCAACTGCTGCCCCAGGCCCACAGGCCCAGGCCACCTTCGCCCCCCAATCCCAGGATCGAGGCATAGGTCATCTGGATCAGCAGGGGGGTGGCGCCATCGACGGCACGGGGGGTAAAGAAAATGCGCCCGGCTTCCAGGAAGCGGCGGGGCAGATCGTAGTGATAGGCCAAAGTGTCGGCATCCACCGGCGGGCTAAGCGCCTGGGGCAATCCCAGCGCCATGGCCGCCAGCAATACCAGCAATGCCAGGCCCGTCACCGGACCGGGGCGGCGCCATCTCGGCCATCCCCCCGGCAGCAAGGCCAAACCGGCCAGGGCGGGAACCATCATCGCGGCCATGACGGCGGGGGTGAACCAGCCGACCAATCCCGGCCAGAACAGCAACCATCCCCACAGCCCCATCCCCAGGGGAAAGGCCAGAACGGCCCGCAGGGGAGCGGGCGCATGAGTGCGCAACCCCAATGCCGCCAACCCCCAGCCCCCCAGGCCCAGGCAGCCAGCCAGTTGCAGGACAACCGCCCACATCAGCGGGACCGGGGGTCAGCCATCGGTGCGGTTTTCCCGCTGATATTCACGACCATCCCACCGCAATATCTGGGTGCCGGTGTCGATGGTGCGCCAGCCATTCTTGCTTTCCACGGTGACGAAAACACTGTCTTCATCCCCCCAGGACCAGCCGACAGCCACCCATTTTCCATCCAGCCAGTTGGCGATCATCAGCGGATTGCCCATGTCTGACAGCCACGCATCGCCGTCGATCATCAGCAGCAATTCCGGCCGACCGTCATCGTTCAGATCAATCTGGCCCACCCGGACCTGATCCGGGCCAAAGCTGTTTTCAGCATCGGTCCGGTAAAAAGGCTGCCAATGGGTGACCAGGACCTGATCTATGTCGGGATGGTCAGCATCGCGATCCATGGGCAACAGGGGAACCTGGGCCACCTGGCGGGGAATATCGCCGGCCATCGCCGGGCAAGCCAGGGCGGTCAGCAGAAAGAAAATGGCAAGGACGTGTCTCATGGCCCTGATCCAAGGCATTGGAGCGGGGCGGAGCATAACAGCCGGACAGCCCACGTCAATGCGCCTGCGCGGCAGCGCCCGTTTTGGTGGCCGACTGTCATCAGGGCGCGGTATCGGCACGACGGCGCCTCTGTTATTCTTGGGCCGGGTCATGAAAGGAAACATCCGCGATGCGCAGAACAAGAAACGCTAAAATCATCGCCACCTTGGGGCCGGCCAGTTCATCCCCCCAGGCGATCGAAGCTCTGTTTCTGGCCGGGGCCGATATTTTCCGGCTGAATTTCAGCCATGGCAGCCATGCGGACCATCAGGCCCGCTATGACGCGATCCGCGAATTGGAAAACAAGGTCGGGCGCCCCATCGCGGTGCTGGCCGATCTGCAAGGCCCGAAATTGCGGGTCGGCAATTTCGACGGTGGCAAGGTGCGGCTGGAAAGCGGCAACAGTTTCCGGTTCGACTTGTCCCCCGAATTGGGCAGCGCCAGCCGCGCCCCCCTGCCCCATCCCGAAGTTTTCGCCGCCTTGCAGGTGGGGACCGAACTTTTGCTGGATGACGGCCGTTTGCGGCTGCGGGTGGAAAAGCACGGGCTGGATTATGCCGAAACCCGCGTCCTGGTGGGGGGGGAATTGTCCAACCACAAGGGCGTGAACGTCCCCAATGCCATCCTGCCCATTTCGCCTCTGACCGAAAAAGACCGGACCGATCTGGATTTCGCCATTGATATGGGGGTGGACTGGCTGGCCCTGTCCTTTGTTCAACGCCCCGAGGATGTGCAAGAAGCGCGCAAGCTGGTCAGCCGCAAGGTGGGAAGCCGGGTGCGCCTGCTGTCCAAGCTGGAAAAGCCCCAGGCCATCGACCATCTGGACGCCATTATCGACATGTCCGATGCGGTGATGGTCGCCCGTGGCGATCTGGGGGTGGAATGCCCGCCGGAAAGCGTGCCCATCTTGCAAAAACGAATCGTCAAAGCCTGCCGGGCAGCGGGAAAGCCGGTGGTGGTGGCCACCCAAATGCTGGATTCCATGGTCCATTCCCCCGCCCCCACCCGCGCCGAGGCATCGGATGTGGCCACCGCCATCTATGATGGGGCCGATGCGGTGATGCTGTCGGCGGAAACCGCGTCGGGCCAATATCCCCTGGACGCGGTGACCATGATGGACCGGATCGTCAACCGGGTGGAAAAGGATGATCATTATCGGCTGATCACCGACGCATCCCGCCTTAACCCGGACAACACCATCCGCGACGCCATTTCCGCCGCCGCCCGTCAGGTGGCGGAAACCCTGGCCTGCGCCGCCGTGGTCACCTTTACCTCATCCGGGTCCACCACCTTGCGTTCCGCCCGCGAACGGCCCCGCACCTCCATCATCAGCATGACCTCCAACCTGGAAGTCGCCCGTCAGATGTCGCTGGTCTGGGGGGTGCATTCGGTGCTGACGGTGGAATTGCGCAGCTTTAACGACATGGTGATCCGCGCCGTCCGCGCCGCCCAGGATGAAGGCTTTGCCAAGGAAGGGGACAAGGTGGTCATCACCGCCGGCATGCCCTTTGGCTGTTCGGGCACCACCAATATCCTGCGCGTGGCGGAAATCGAAGACGGGGAAGAAAACGGCTGATTACTGCACGTAACCAGTCATACCAACCGGTTACGTCAACGCACCTGGATTATTCCGCCCCGTGCCGGGCGGCGCTTGCGCGGCCACGGCACGGGGCGGCTGGGATTTTTTACCCCTCGCCGGGCGGGCGCATCCGCGCCCTTGGCCGCCGCCGCAATGGCGGCTGGGTTTAGTTTGCCCCTCGCCGGGCGGGCGCATCCGCGCCCTTGGCCGCCGCCGCAATGGCGGCTGGGTTTAGTTTGCCCCTCGCCGGGCGGGCGCTTTCGCGCCCTTGGCCGCCGCCGCAATGGCGGCTGGGTTTAGTTTGCCCCTCGCCGGGCGGGCGCTTTCGCGCCCTTGGCCGCCGCCGCAATGGCGGCTGGCGACCTACCAACGAGTCAAGTCAAAGGGTGGCCGGGATCATTCGCCCTTGCCGGGATTGCGCGACAGCAAATCGGCCTTGCCGGGCTTGCCTTTCCACTGATCGGCATCGGCGGGCACGTCACCCTTGCGGGTGATGTTGGGCCAGACGGCGACCAATTCGCGGGCCAAATTGCCCCAATTGCCCACGGCCGGATCGGAATCGGGAAGAATGGCTTCCGCCGGGCATTCCGGTTCGCAAACGCCGCAATCAATGCATTCATCAGGATTGATGACCAGGAAGTTTTCGCCTTCGTAGAAGCAGTCCACCGGGCACACTTCCACGCAATCCTGGTACTTGCACTTCACGCAATTTTCGGTAACGACGTAGGACATGGTTCTGCTCCAGATGACACCCGAACCGGGCGCGACACAACTATATGCGACCCAGGTGCCCGGATTGAAACGGAAGATCAATCCGGGACCGTGACGCACTCGATCATCTGATACAAACCGGCCAATGAATTGACCGTTTGCATCGCACCCGCAAGGGCGAAAAGGGGATCAGGACAATCCCAACCGGGCCAACACCCGTTTGCGGGCGGCCCCCGCCTCCACATCCGGCACATATAAAAGCCCGGCGGCCCGACGCACCAGATTGGCTTCGAAATCGTGCAGATGGCCATCGGCATAGGCCACATCCCACAGCATTTCAATCAGGCGGATACGGCCATCCATATCCATGCCGTTTTTCAGTGTGCGGGCAAAGCCTGACAATTCGACGGCATGGTCGGCCTTGTGCCGGGCCTGATCGGCCAGGGCGCGGGCATCGGCATCGGACAATTGGAAATGCCCGGACAACAAGCTGACGATGCGTTCATATTCCACATCATCCAAATGCCCGTCCAGGGCCGCGGCTTCCATCAACAAGACCGCGGCGGCCAGATGCAGCCCGTTATCCCGCTGGGTCGGGGCCATGGCGGATGACAGCAAATCCCTGAGACGGCCCAGCATGACGGCGGCTCCGGCGCAATGAAGAAAGGGGGAAACGGCGGAAGCGATACCATAGCCGCCACCGCCGCTCAACCCTGCCGGAACTAGGGATATGCCCGGATTACAATCCCCGACGCAACTTCACCGGATCGCGCCGCCGCCGGGCGATCAGATTCAACGCTTCGACCAGGACCGAGAACCCCATGGCGAAGTACAGATAGCCCTTGGGAATATGGAACCCGAAGCCATCGGCCACCAATGCCATGCCCACCAGCAACAAGAAGGACAAGGCCAGCATTTTCACCGTGGGATGACGGGACACAAAGGCGGAAAGCGGCCCCGCCGCCACCAGCATCACCAGCACCGCCACGACCACCGCCGCCGCCATGACCCAAAGCTGCTGCGCCATCCCCACGGCGGTAATGACCGAATCCAGGGAAAAGACGATATCCAGAATACCGATCTGGATGATGGTGGAAACGAAACCGGCCTGGACGCCCGATTTGGCCGCCCCCTCGGCATCATGATCGTCACCTTCCAACGACCCATGGATTTCGTGGGTGGCCTTGGCCAGCAGGAACACACCACCGCCGATCAGGATGATATCGCGCCAGGAAATCGCCTTGCCGAACACGGTGAATAACGGGTCCACCAAGCCCACGATCCAACTCAGCGACGCCAACAGCCCAAGCCGGGTCACCAGGGCGAAGGCCAACCCCAATTTGCGGGCCAGGGGACGCTGTTTTTCCGGCAGCCGGTCGGCCAAAATGGCCAGGAACACCAGATTGTCGATGCCCAGCACGATTTCCAGCGCCGCCAGGGTCAACAGGCTGATCCAGATTTGTGGATCGCTCAACCACTCCATCACCATCGCCCCTTCCGTCTACGGATATCCATATGAATACGAAGACCGAGAGTAAGTAGTTTCTCGGATTTTTCCAGCCGTCGGCGATGGAAACGTGGATAAAAATGCAAAAACCGCCAGACACAGCCTATGCACTGCGTACTAAGGCGAACCCCGTAAATCCAACCAAATCCGGCAAAGATAAGCACAAAAATAAGGTTTCCGCCCCACTGAATATTAAATGGCATTTAAATTTGTGATGAAGCCGTTTCATTCCGAGACAGCGTGTTTATTGCGTTCATAATTTTTGCCGATAAACTGCCCGCCACACGAAGACACAAGGGAATGACACCCATGTCCATGGAATTGGAAACTCCGCCCCGCTGCCCCATGTGCCACTATTGGATGGGAAAGTGCTGCCAGGGACAGGCTCAGCGCGTGACATCGGTTTCCCAAGGTGGCGAATGCCGTCACTTCATCACCGCCGCCGCTTTCGCCAACCGCGCTTTGGATGTCATGCAATGCTGGCCGTGACCATTCCCGAAAGCCTGCGCGACGTCATGGTCGCCCTGGCCCCCGGCCTGGCCCATCTGCTGATTGGCCTGCTGCTGCTGTCCTGACCCGGTTTCCCGGTCTGTTGGCCGTGTCCGTCCATGCACAGGGCGTTTTCCCGCCTCGGATACGACAGCCCGCCTTGCCTATGGGACGCCAAGCCCTCATTATGTGGGCACCATGAAGGCATCAGGAACCAAGCGATCCTGGCGAATCGGTTTCGATTTCGACCAGCCGGACCCAAGGAAGCGCCGTTGCGACCATCCCGGATGCGCCGGGGAAGGGGAATACCGGGCGCCCAAGGCGCGCGATCAGTTGAACCAATATTACTGGTTCTGCCTGGACCATGTGCGTGCCTACAATTCCGCCTGGGACTATTATAAAGGCATGGGGCCGGACGAGATCGAAAACGAGATCCGTCATTCCACCACCTGGAACCGCCCCACCTGGCCCATGGGGGCCAAAACCGCCCACCGCCGGTTTCACTTTGCCTCCGACGATCCCCTAAGCGCCTTCGATCAGGCCGGCGACGATGCCGCGCCGCGCCATCCGCCATCGCAGACCCCGGAACAGACGGCCATGTCCATGCTGGACCTGAAGCCGCCCATCACCATTGCCATCCTGAAACGCCGATATAAGGAACTGGTCAAGCGCCACCACCCCGACGCCAATGGCGGGGACAAGGCGGCGGAAGAAAGGTTCAAGGACATCAACCAGGCCTATCACCTTCTTCTGCGCGCCCTGACCGAGTGATCACCATTCCGACCCCACCCCACCCGAAGCCCGTCCAAGGATAAAGACATGACCGCCAGCATCCCGACCCCCACCACCATGCCCGACACGCAGGTCAATGTACGCGATGTGTTCGGCATCGACGTGGACATGACGGTCCCGGCCTTTTCCCAGCGGTCAGAGCACGTCCCCGATCTGGACGATGCGTATCGTTTCGACCACGACACCACCTTGGCCATCCTGGCCGGGTTCGCCTTTAACCGCCGGGTCATGGTCCAGGGTTATCACGGCACCGGGAAATCCACCCATATCGAACAGGTGGCTGCCCGGCTGAACTGGCCTTGCATCCGCGTCAATCTGGACAGCCATGTCAGCCGCATCGACCTGATCGGCAAGGACGCCATCGTTCTGAAGGACGGCAAGCAAATCACCGAATTCCGTGAAGGCATCCTGCCGTGGGCATTGCAGCATCCCTGCGCCCTGGTGTTCGACGAATATGACGCAGGCCGCCCCGATGTGATGTTCGTCATCCAGCGCGTGCTGGAAGTCGAAGGTCGGCTGACCTTGCTGGACCAGAACCGGGTCATCCGCCCCCATTCCGCCTTCCGCCTGTTCGCCACGGCCAACACTGTCGGCTTGGGCGACACCACCGGCCTGTATCACGGCACCCAACAGATCAACCAGGGCCAGATGGACCGCTGGAACATCGTCGCCACCTTGAATTACCTGGATCACGACGTGGAAGCGGGCATCATCGCCGCCAAGCTGCCCGATTATGCCGGAGATCAGGGACGGCAAACCATCGACCGCATGGTGTCCCTGGCCGATCTGACCCGTCAGGGTTTCATGAATGGCGACATTTCCACGGTGATGAGCCCGCGCACGGTGATCACCTGGGCGGAAAACGCCAAGATTTTCGGCGATGTGGCCTTTGCCTTCCGGGTCACCTTCCTGAACAAATGCGACGAGGTGGAACGTCCCACCATTGCCGAATATTACCAACGCTGCTTTGGCGAGGAACTGCCCGAAAGCCCCGCCCGCATCGTCATGTAAGGGGACTGCATCCCGTGGCTCCGCCCAACCTTCACCCGTCGCAGGCATCGCTGGCCAACCAGAACGACGACAACCCGGCCGAACTGATGAAACGCAGCACAACGGCGGTGCTGCGGGCCATCGCCGGTCGTGACGATCTGGATGTCGCCTTCACCACCGGCACCCCCACCCATCGTGGGGCCGAGGTCAGGCTGCCCCAGCCGCCCCGTTCCCTGACCTCGTCGGATCTGATCCGGCTGCGGGGCACGGCGGATGCGGTGGCGTTGCGGCTGCGCTATCACAATGACGCGGTTCATGCCCGGCGCCTGCCCGTCAGCCCCGAGGCCCGCGCCATTTACGAAGCGGTGGAACAAGCCCGCATCGAGGCCATGGGCGCCCGCCACATGGCCGGAATCGGGAAAAACATCGGCGGCGTCCTGGAACAAAAGGCCCGCGCCGATGGCTGGGAACGGGCCACCAAGCGTGACGACGTGCCGCTGGCCGACGTCATGCGCCTTTATGCCCGCGAAATCTTCACCGGCCAGCCGGTTCCCGCCGCCGCCCGCCGGGCGGTGGATTTCTGGCGCCCGTTCCTGGATGAAAAAGCCCGCGCCCGGCTGGAAAGCCTGCGCGGCCAAATCGGGGATGAAGACGGGTTTTCCGGCCGGCTGCGCCGGTTGTTGGGCGAAATGGGCCTGTTGGGCGACGGTGACGGCGACACCGACGATCTGGACGGCGAAACCACCGACAACAAAGATGACGCCCAGGCCGAACAAGGCGAAGGCGGCGGCCAGAACCAGGACAGCCAGGACCAGGACGGCAAGGGCCAGCAAGGTCAAAGCCAGCCGGAAACCGCGCCGGGCAGCGCCGATGGCGATGGCGAACAAGACGGTCTGGACAGCGACGATCAGTTGACCATGGCCGGATCGGGAACCGAGGAAGCGGGTGGCCCGTCGCGCCAGCGCAACGATATCCCCGAACCCGTCTCGCAGGCCGATGCCCCCTATCACCCCTATACCACCGCCTATGATCAGGTGGTGTTGGCCGAAGAATTGTGCGAGCCGGAGGAACTGGCCCGGCTGCGCTCCTTGCTGGATCAGCAGATGACCCACCTGCAAGGCGTTATCTCGAAGCTGGCCAACCGGCTGCAACGCAAACTGATGGCTCAGCAAACCCGGTCTTGGGATTTCGATCTGGAAGAAGGCATGCTGGATACCGGGCGGTTGGCCCGCGTGGTCGCCAATCCCACCCAGCCCCTCTCGTTCAAGATCGAAAAGGAAACCGATTTCCGCGATACCGTGGTCACCTTGCTGATCGACAATTCCGGGTCCATGCGCGGTCGCCCCATCACGGTGGCGGCCATCAGTGCCGAAATTCTGGCCCGCACCCTGGAACGCTGCGCCGTCAAGGTCGAGGTGCTGGGCTTTACCACCTGCGCCTGGAAAGGTGGACAGTCGCGGGAAAAATGGCAGGCCGAGGGCAAGATACCGTTCCCCGGCCGCCTGAACGATCTGCGCCATATCGTCTATAAGGCCGCGGATGCCCCGTGGCGCCGCGCCCGCCGCAATATGGGCCTGATGCTGCGCGAAGGCATCTTGAAGGAAAATATCGACGGCGAAGCGTTGATGTGGGCCCATGACCGCCTGTTGGGACGCCGCGAACAGCGCCGCATCCTGATGGTGATTTCCGACGGGGCGCCGGTGGATGATTCCACCTTATCCGCCAATCCCGGCAATTATCTGGACAAGCATCTGCGCCAGGTGATCGACTTCATTGAAAACCGTTCGCCGGTGGAATTGATCGCCATCGGCATCGGCCACGATGTCACCCGCTGGTACCGCCATGCGGTCACCATCATGGATGCCGAGGAATTGGGCGGCGTGGTCATGCGCCAATTAACCGCCCTGTTCGACGAAAAGGGATAGGCCCATGCCGGATGGAGATGACCGCCTTATGCCCAGCCATCCCCCATCCGGCCTGATCCTGATCGGCCACGGATCTGCCCGCCACCCCCATAGCGGCCAGCCGCTTCATGCCCTGGCCCGCGCAATGGAGGATTTGGGGCCATGGACGGCCCGCGCCGCCTTCATGAAACAATCCCCCAGCCCGGCCCAGGTGTTGGCGCAGATGACCACGGACCGGGTGGTGGTGGTCCCGGTCTTTGCCGGTCAGGGCTATTACACCGACACGCTGGTTCCTGCCGCCGTGCCGGCCCCCCCGGACAAGCGCATCCTTTTTACCCCGCCGGTGGGATGCCACCCGCTGATCCCCGATTTGCTGGCCCGGCGGGGGGAAACCGTCGCCATCCAGGCCGGGCTGGACCCGCACCGGACCAGCTTGCTGATGATCGCCCACGGGTCATCCCGGCCCGGCGGGTCGGGCCAGACCGCGCGCGGCATCGCCACCGCCATTGACGCCCTGAACCGCTTTGGCCAGGTGGTTCTGACCTTTCTGGAACAATCCCCCTTGGCCACGGATTGGCCGATGCTGGTCAATCAGCCCCATGTGGTTGCCCTGCCTTTGCTGATCGCCCAGGGAACCCATGCCAGTCAGGATATTCCAGCCCTGTTTCCGCCATCGGCCGCAGGCACCCCCCCGGTCCATCTGGCCCTGGAGCTGGGGGCAGAACCCGATCTGGCCGCCATCATCGCCGCCATGGCCCATGATGCCCTGATGCGTGGGTAAGCTCTTGCGGTGGCGGGCATTCTGCACTAACACCCTGGCATCACTTCCCGTCTTGCAAAGGGGCATTCCATGACCACTTCCCCCGTTCTGGGCATTATCGGCGGTTCCGGCGTCTATGATATCGACGGCCTGACCAAGCAGGAATGGCGGCGGGTGGATACCCCGTTCGGCGACGCATCCGACGAATTGTTATTCGGCGAATTGAACGGACAAAAGGTGGTGTTCCTGCCCCGTCATGGCCGGGGTCACCGGATTCCCCCCACCGAATTGAATTTCCGCGCCAATATCGACGCGCTGAAACGATCGGGCGTGACCGAGATCGTGTCGGTGTCCGCGGTGGGATCGCTCAAGGAAGAACTGCCCCCCGGCACTTTCGTCATCGTCGATCAGTTCATCGACCGCACCTTCGCCCGGGTCAAAAGCTTTTTCGAAACCGGATTGGTGGCCCATGTGTCCATGGCCCATCCGGTCTGTTCCCGCCTGGGCGACCTGATCGAACAGGCCGCCATGACCGCCGGGGTGAAGACCGTGCGCGGCGGCACCTATCTGGTGATGGAAGGTCCGCAATTTTCCACCCAGGCCGAAAGCAATCTGTACCGGCAATGGGGCTGCGACGTCATCGGCATGACCAACATGCCCGAAGCCAAATTGGCCCGCGAGGCGGAAATGTGCTACGCCACCGTGGCCATGGTCACCGATTATGATTGCTGGCACCCCGATCACGACGCGGTGACGGTGGAACAGGTGGTCAAGGTGCTGTTGGCCAATGCCGACCATGCCCGGTCCCTGGTCAAGGAAATCGTGCCGCTGATCGGTGGCCGCACCGAACCATGCGCCAAGGGATGCCACCACGCCCTGGAACATGCCCTGATCACCCATCCCGACAAACGTGACCCCAAGATCGCCGCCCGGCTGGACGCGGTGGCCGGGCGGCTGTTGAAGTAAGGGAGCGGGACCGATGCGGATCGAGGGCAAAGCCTATCGCACCATCTGGCTGGCCGAAGATGGCCATACGGTGGAAATCATCGACCAAACCCGTCTGCCCCACCGGCTGGAGGTGGTGCGGCTGGAATCCATGGCCGACGCCGCCCATGCCATCAAGGACATGCTGGTTCGCGGCGCCCCCCTGATCGGCGCCACCGCCGCCTTTGGCATGGCCTTGGCCATGCGGGCCAATCCATCCGATCTGTGCCTGGGCGTGGCGTATCAATTGCTGCATTCCACCCGCCCCACCGCCATCAATCTGAAATGGGCGTTGGACGACATGATCCGCACCCTGGCCGATATCCCCGAAGACCAGCGCCAGGCCGTAGCCTATGCCCGTGCCCAGACCATCGCCGATGAGGACGTGGCCATCAACTCGGCCATCGGCGATCACGGCCATGCCATCTTGGCGGATATCTGGAAAAAACGGCAGGGCGCCCAGGCTGAACGGCTGAACGTGCTGACCCATTGCAATGCCGGCTGGCTGGCCACCGTGGATTGGGGCACCGCTCTGGCCCCCATCTACAAGGCCCACGACGCCGGTATTCCCATTCATGTCTGGGTGGATGAAACCCGCCCGCGCAATCAAGGCGCCAGCCTGACCGCCCGCGAACTGAACTGGCACGGCGTGCCGCATACGGTGATCGCCGACAATACCGGCGGCCATCTGATGCAGCACGGATTGGTGGATGCGGTGATCGTCGGCACCGACCGCACCACCCGCACCGGCGATGTCTGCAACAAGATCGGCACCTATCTGAAGGCGCTGGCGGCCAAGGATAACGACGTCCCGTTCTATGTGGCCCTGCCCGGCCCCACCATTGACTGGACCGTGGCCGACGGGGTGGCGGAAATCCCCATCGAACAGCGCGATCCCAGCGAACAAAGCCACATCACCGGCAAGACCGCCGATGGCGAATTGGTCACGGTGCAGTTGGTGCCCGATGGCAGCCCGGCGGGCAATTGGGCCTTTGACGTCACCCCCGCCCGGCTGGTGACCGGCCTGATCACCGAACGCGGTGTCTGTCCCGCCAGCCCCCAGGGCTTGCTGTCCCTGTACCCCGAGCGGCAGGCATGACCGATCCGGCTTTGTCCATGGCCGAAGCCGCCCGGTTTATGGCCCAGACCGGGCTTAATCAGGGGGCTTCGGGCAATATTTCCATCCGGGTTCCCGGCGGCTTCGTGGTCACCCCGTCGGGGGTGGCCGCCAATCGGCTGACATCCGGCCAGATGGTCCCCATGGACATGGATGGCCATTGGTCGGGAGAATGGAAACCGTCCAGCGAATGGCGGTTCCACCGCGACATCCTGGCGGCCCGCCCCGATGCCGGTGCGGTGGTCCATTGTCATTCCCCCAATGCCACCGCCTTGGCGGTGCTGGGCCGGGGCATTCCCGCCTTTCATTACATGATCGCCATGGCGGGCGGCACCGACATCCGTTGCGCCCCCTATGCCACCTTTGGCAGCCAGGACTTATCCGCCCACGCGGTCGCCGCCCTGACCGACCGTGATGCCTGTCTGCTGGCCCATCACGGCATGATCGCCATTGGTCGCGACCTTGACCGCGCCCTGGCTCTGACGGTGGAAATCGAACATCTGGCAGGCATCTACCTGCGTCTTTTGCCCCTGGGCGAACCGCCAGTCCTGCCCGCGGATGAAATGGCCCGCGTCCTGGAAAAATTCAAAGGCTATGGCGCCAACGCGCAACACCCTGAAGCATAAGGAACCCCCATGCCCCAGATCACCGTGGAATATTCCGACACCCTGGCCGACAGCTTTGACCGTCAAGCCTTTGGCCGGGCCTTGCACGCCGCCAGCGCCGATCTGATCGGATCGGGGGTTCCCGCCCACAAGACCCGGTTTTACCCGGTCAGCGATGCGGTGATCGGTGATGGATCGGCCGGACACGCCATGGTCCATGTGGATTTCCGCATGCTGTCAGGGCGGACAGACACCATCAAAACCGAACTGGCCCATGTGGTACTGGAATTGCTGCAAAAGTTTGTTCTGCCAGTCGAAGGCATCAGCATCCAGGCAACGGTGGAAATCGGCAATCTGGATCGCGGCCACTATCACAAGGTCATGATAGATGGCTAATTATACCATGTCCCGGTGATCGGAACCGATCACCGGCGCCCTCAGCGGCGGGCGGGTTTCTCCGAAACCCTTGCCTTCCGCGGCATAAGCCGCGCGGCCCCTTGGGCCTAACCAAATCCCTATGAGGTTCACTCACCGGGATTTGGTATTAGCAGGGTGCGGAAAAACTCCGCTTCGCGGCTGGGCGACCGCCCAGACCCGTTCGGAGGCGCAGCCTCCAAGCCTCCAGTTTCTTTTTCTTTCAAAGAGTTAGAAATCTGGAGGGTTCGGGAGGCTGTGCCTCTCGATTGGGGGATCGGGGGCAAATGCCCCCGAAAGAGGGTTTTTCCGCACCCTGTTAGAGCGGATTTCGACCGCACCGGGTCGAAATTCGCTCTAATTCGGGTTTTCCCATCAGTGATACCCACTATACATGCGGCCTTTTTGCCACATTTACTTTGCTTTTTAGCACCATAAAAAATAATGACTTCACTTTCGTCAGCATCGTGATAAATCCACCCGGGCGGACTGGGGGGATACCCCGCCTATGAATACGTTATATTACTGACAGCCTTCCGGGGGGGGGGGGAGTCTGATGCTGATTGACTTATACGACGAACAGGCTGGAAAAAATTTCGACACACCAATTTGTATTATCGGGGGTGGTGTTGCCGGATTGATGCTGGCAAAGCGCCTACTATCCTTTGGATGGTCCGTTCTTATCACGGAATGTGGCGGCGTTGACTTCGAAAAAGACATTCAATCATTGGCCGCCGGCCCTTCAGTTGGCCAAAAATACTATAACCTTGTTGATTCATCCCTGCGCCTGTTGGGTGGAACCACGGTCATTTGGGGTGGACGCTGCGCCGAACTGAACCCCGAGGATTTTACCATCCGCCCCTGGGTTCCCCATAGCGGCTGGCCGATCAACCACGCCGATCTGGCACCCTATTACCGCGAAACCGCCGCCATTTTCCAAGTCCCAACCCCCGATGACGGCGTGCAGCCCCTGTTGTCCAAGGCGCCGGTCCTGCGCCTGCTGCACGGCGGCGATCTGGCGGTGAATAGCTGGAGTTTCGATGATCAGGCGGATCGCTTCATCGCCGAGCGCGTCACCGATATTACCGAACATCCCAATTGCCGGGTCTTGCTGCACGCCGCCGCCACCCGGCTGAACCTGTCCGCCGATGGCAGCCGCGTCCATTCAATCACCGTGGCCAATCGGGCACGCAGCGCCACCATCACCGCCGGTCATGTGGTGGTCGCCACCGGTGGCATTGAAAGCCCCCGCCTGCTGCTGAATTCCGACGATGTGGTCAAGACCGGCATCGGCAACCAGCACGATCTGGCCGGGCGTTTTTTCATGGAACACCCCCATGCCCGCGGTGGCAGGCTGGAAGGCGGCAAGCAGATGGATTTGCTGCGCGCCCTGGCCCGCACGCACCATCTGCCCAGTGGCCGTCATACGGCCTTGCTGCGCCTGTCCGCCCAGGGCCAGGAACGGCGCCAAAGCCTGAACACCGCCATGACCCTGGGAGCCAAACCGCCCGAACATGCCTGCCAGGCATTGCTTGACCGTACCTATAGCGCCATCAAGCACAGACTTGACCCATACACCTGCAACCGCCGCCTGTGGCGAGCCACCAAGCGGGCGGCCGTGGCCATCAGTCAAAGCACTGATCCGTTGCGCCCTTGGCTGATGCTGCGGGCCGGTATCCGCGAATTATCCATGGTCATCCGCGCCGAACAGGCCCCCAACCCGGACAGCCGGGTGCTATTGGCCAGGGAAACCGATGCCTTGGGCATGCGCCGGGCTCAGTTGGATTGGCAATTGACCGGATTGGACAAACACACCGTCCAGCAATTGGTGGCCGCCCTGGACGAGCGTTTGGCCACCCACGGGCTGGGCCACGCCATCCCCGCCGCCTGGCTGGAAGATACCGCCATCACCTGGGCCAGCGATCCCCTGGTCTGCGCCCATGCGTTCGGTGGCTATCACCATATGGGTACATTGCGCATGGCCGACGACCCCCGCCACGGCGTGGTTGACCGCCATTGCCGTGTGCACGGAATTGCCAATCTGCATGTTGCGGGCAGTTCCGTTTTCCCCACCTCTGGCTGGGCCAATCCCACCTATACCATTGTCGCCCTGGCCTTGCGCCTGGGGGACCGGCTGGGGCGCTATACTGGAAAGTGAGCAAGGCCGTTGCGAAAGGATGGTCTTGGGCGCCGCAATATCCTACTCTGCCACCGCCTCGACCATATCGGGCAGGAGATCGGGTTTGGTGAAAGCAGCGGTTCAGGATTTTCTTGGCGGTCTTTTGCGTGATTGCGAGGATTTGCTGTCCGATTGGCGCCGCCGCCATGGAACCGATCATGACTGGCGCCTGACCCGGCTGGCATCCTGGGAAATGCTGGGCCGCGCCCTGCCGGACAATCCCAACGACCCCACTGGCCCCCGTCTGGACGTGGACAGGTCGCAATTGCGCCTGATGTGGGATGAAAGCAAGGGGCTGGCCTTTCTCGAACACCAGGGCCGGGTGGCCGGGTCCACCGATCTGCCGACTTTGGTCGATCAGCTTTACAGGGTTCTGGCCGCCGATTACGACCCCCCCGGCCCCTATGCCGACGACCGGGCCAAGGAACAGATCATCGCCTGGGGACAGGCCCATCTGGATGGGCATGTGGCCAATGGCGCCGATCTGGGAACCGGCAGCATCAGCCTGCCCCAAGCGGCCATGGCCATGCTGGATTTCCTGGGCCGCTTTCCTGACATCCCCCATGTGGAACAGATCGCCGCCTTGCTGGCTTCGGCCCTGCCCTTTTGGGCCGGTGCCCCCATGGTCCACGTCCTGCCCCCCCACAGCCGGGTTGAGGAAGGATTTTTCCACGCCATGGAATCCGCCATGGATGGCGAGGAAGGCGCCTGGATCGCCTATTATCTGTCCAAGGCCAGACGACAGATCAAGCGCATGGGGCCGTTGCTGATGAACAGCGAACCCATCCGCCGCCGCTGGGTTTCGGTGCTGCGCCGCGCCCCCTTTGAAGAAAAGGGAGCCACCTGCGACAGCATGGCCGCCCAATTGATCGCCCTGCCGGTCATCACCCCCAGCTTTGTCCGCGATTGCCGGGTGTCCACCACCGATTTGCGCAATGCCATGGTCTTGATGTTCGCCGCCGATGAAGCGGTCGATATCGACCTGCCGGGCCAGGGCCTGACCCTGCTGCCCGCCCCATTGCGTCTGCTGACACAATAATACCAACGGCCAGTTTCATTGGCCGTTGGTATAAAACAGGAATATTCTTGACGGATAGGCCGGTCCCATGGCGCCAAGGCGCCATGGGACCGGCCCCGATTCTTATTCCGCCGCCAATTCCCACTTGGCCGGGGACCGCCACATACGGGCCTTCAGCAAGTCACGTTCGGCAATGAATTCCGGCGGCAGGTGATCGCCGAATTTGTCGAACAGTTCTTCCTGGCTGCGGGCTTCCACCAAACCGGATTCCCGTTCCACCGCCATCATTTCCAGGAACTTGTCCTTGGAATAATCCAGGCCGGACCATTCCAGATCGTCGAAATGAGGAACCAGGCCGAACGGATTTTCCACCGACGCACCCCGGCCATGGACGCGATCAACGATCCATTCCAGCACGCGCATGTTTTCGCCGAAGCCCGGCCACATGAACTTGCCATTGGCGTCCTTGCGGAACCAATTAACGCGGAAGATGGGCGGCGGGCAAGCGACCTTGCGGCCCATTTCCAGCCAATGGGTGAAGTAATCCGCCATGTTGTAGCCGCAGAACGGCAGCATGGCGAAGGGATCGCGGCGGATGGCGGCCTGACCCACAGCGGCGGCCGTGGCTTCGGACCCCATGGTGGCGGCCAGATAGACGCCGTGGCTCCACGAGAACGACTGATAGACCAGCGGCATGGTCTTGGACAGACGGCCACCGAAGATGAAGGCGGAAATGGGCACACCGGCCGGATTTTCCCAATCGGGATCAACCGACGGGCACTGCCCCACCGGAGCGGTGAAGCGGGCATTGGGATGGGCTGCGGGTTCAGCCGAATCGGGCGTCCAGTCCCGGCCCTTCCAGTCGATCACATGGGCGGGCTTTTCGTCGGTCATGCCTTCCCACCACACATCGCCGTCATCGGTCAGGGCGACATTGGTGAAAATCGAATTCTTGGCGCAAGCGGCCATGGCATTGGCGTTGGTGTTATAGCCCGTACCGGGGGCCACGCCAAAGAAACCGGCTTCGGGATTGATGGCATGGAAACGGCCATCGGCACCGGGCTTGATCCAGGCGATATCATCGCCCACGGTCCAGATCTTCCAGCCTTCATAGCCCTTGGGCGGCTGAAGCATGGCGAAATTGGTCTTGCCGCAGGCGCTGGGGAAAGCGGCCCCCACATAGGTCTTTTCGCCTTGCGGGTTTTCCACGCCGACGATCAGCATGTGTTCCGCCAGCCAACCTTCCTTCCGGCCCATGGTCGAGGCGATGCGCAGGGCGAAGCACTTCTTGCCCAACAGCGCGTTGCCGCCGTAACCCGACCCATAGGACCAGATGGTACGGTCTTCGGGGAAGTGGGAAATATGGATGTTGTCCGGGTTGCACGGCCACGTCACATCCTGTTCGCCCGCCGCCAGCGGCTTGCCCACCGAATGCATGCACTTGACGAAATCGCCATCGGTGCCCATCAGGTCCAGCACCTTTTGCCCCATGCGGGTCATGATGCGCATGCTGACGCAAACATAGGCGCTATCGGTGATTTCCACGCCGATATGGGCGATGTCGGACCCCAGCGGACCCATGGAGAACGGCACCACATACATGGTGCGCCCCTTCATGCAGCCGTCATACAGCTTGGCCATCCGATCCTTCATTTCGGCGGGCGCCACCCAATTATTGGTGGGACCGGCTTCGTCCTTGGTGGGCGAACAAATGAAGGTGCGGTCTTCGACGCGGGCGACGTCGCGCGGGTCGGAGCGGCACAGATAGGAATTAGGGCGCTTCGCTTCGTTCAGCTTGATCATGGTGCCCGCGGCGACCATCTGGGCGCACATGGCATCATATTCGGCCTGGGACCCGTCGCAGATATAGATGCTGTCGGGCTTGCACAGCGACGCCATCTCGTCGATCCACGCCAGCAATTGAGCGTTTTTCGTCGTTCCGCCAGGAGTGCCAAGTTTGGTCATGATATCCGTTCTCCATCCCTTTGATGGTGGCTGTTTCCCCGTCTGCCATTCCGTTTTGGGGAATGGAAACGACCGACGGACCGGCCATCCATATTTGCGTGCCTAAAAAACCGGCGCGCAGCCGCCGTAAAAAGAGGCTGCGAAGATAAACCCGCATTTTCCTGCGGGCAATGCTCTTGGTGATACTGGCAGGCATGTCAAGGCTGCCAGTATCAAAATTTCTTGGCTGTCAGAACTTTTCAGCCGCTACGTGCAGGACCGTCGCCAAATCGGCCATCGGCCTGGGGGCGGGAATCCTATCCACCCGATCACCAGAGTGCAGGTCAAAGCCGTCGGGATCAACCCCTGTTACCTGCCATCCGCCACCATCGCGGGCAGCCAGAGCGGCGGCGTGGCGATGGTTGAGCTGATCCAGCATATCGGTCTGCCCGGCCAGGAATGCCGCCACCCAGACCGGCGCCAGACCAAAGGGTGCATCGAACCACACCGCCCGGCCAAAACCGCCCACAAAATGGGCACGGGTGGCCGTCATCCGCCAAATGGCGAAATCGCCGAACCCCGCATACAAAGAGGCGGCGGGATGAATGGCCAGGAAGCGATCGCGCAGGCGCGGCGTGTCATCGGGGGCTATGGTGCCGGTCAAGGTCACGCGCGGGCCGGTCTGTGGGTTGGGATGACCGTCCGTACCGTCCAGCAACAGCGATGCGCGGGGATCGCCCCCCAGATTGCGGGTATGATCGGCCAGTTTGGACAACAGCAGAATGGGCGACAAATCCAGATCGAATGCCACCGTCACCAGCGACACATAAGGCGCACCGCCGCCGCCATCCAGGCAGGTGGCCAATGCCGCCTTGCGGCACGAGCGGACCACGCCACGCAAGGCGTGGCGATTGTCATCGGGAAGCGAGGATTCGGAACGCTGCATGGAACGGCCTGGGGCTGACCCTGGTTGAAATCGTTCCACATCATCGCAGATAGAAGCCGGAAAAAAAACCGCCCCCTTCCTTCAGGGGATCAAGGAAGGGGGCGGGCTTGCCGTCGGTGGTGTCGGGTGGGGCAGGATTGACCACCTCGGCTGCTGATGGCCACTATGACAAAAGGATGCGAATGCCATTCAGGCGCGGAATAAAATCCCCATCAACAGCCAATAAAATATTGTGAACACCCCATCGGTTGATTCCATGGCCCGACCAGCCAAGAAACGCCCGGCCGCAGGTCGGGCGTTTCTGATGCGAACATCACTTGCTGCCGCACCCACCGGCGGAAATGGCGGGGGACACGCCGTTGGCGCGCAAGTAATCGCCCAGATCCTTCGATGCCAGGGCAAAGCCCGCGCTGCTGGCCTGCTGCACCGCCACATTGACGAAGGTGTTGATGCCGATCACCCGGCCACAGGCATCCACCAGCGGCCCACCGCTATTCCCCCCGGAAATGGGGGCGGAATGTGCGATCACCGGCAATCCCCGGTCCCGGTTCTGGATGGCCATGATCGCCCCCTGGCTCATGGCCAATTCCGGCATGGCGGTCATGTCGCCCCGGATCAGAGCGCGGAAATTCATATCCGTATCCAACAGCAATCCAGGAAATCCCGCCGCCACCACATCGGTCAATTCAACCGCGTCCAGATGCAGGGGCAACACCGTGCTGACCGGAGCGCCGCTGATTTTCAAGATGGCGTAGTCCCGTTTGTTCTGCCCCTGGGTCTTGGTCCTGGCCACCACCCGCGCCGGTCGGGGGGCGCCCAAGCCCTGCCCCACCACCACCACGTCACCATCGGGGCTGCTTTCCACCACATGATTGTTGGTGATCACGGTATCCGGGGTGACGAAAAACCCCGATCCGGTGGCCTTTTCGGCGATCACCAGCACCACCGCCTGATGCAGACGCGCCGCCAATTCCTTGCGCGACAGCGGCGCCGCATCCCCTTGGGCCGGGGCGGCGGGTAAGTTTTGCGGCGAAGCCGCAGGTGGGTTTTGCGGCGAAGCCGCAGGTGGGTTTTGCGGCGAAGCCGCGGGTAAGTTTTGCGGCGAAGCCGCGGGGGCGGCTGTGGTGCCCCCCCCCGCCAGCAAGGCCCTGGCCTGATCCTGATTGGCGCACACATCCCCCGCCAGGGCCGCACGCAAGGCTTCGGCCCGCTGGCGCAATTGCGCCAGACGGGCCGCGCTGTCCTGATCCGCCGTCGCGGGCGGAGCTTGGGCAAAGGCGGATGCGGCCATCAGGATCACAGCCACGGCGGGGGCAAAAGGACTAAACCGCATCACAGATGCTCCGTCACTCAGCGACCGATCAGCATATCCACTTCACGGTTCAGGGCATCCAATTCCCGTTTCAGGGAATCCAGACGCTTTTGCTTGTCCGCATCGGGGGTGAAGCTGTCTTGCTGAACCATGCGGGTAGATGATTGCAAGCTGTCGATCTGCTTGTTCAGGGCCGCGACCTGAGCCTTTTTCGTGCTGTTGGCCGCCTCGGCCTGGTTCAGACGGCTGCGGGTCTTGTCCAAATCCCCCTGGAACGACGCATAGCGAGCCTCGGCCTGGGCGCGCTGGGCCTTGATATCGGCGCTTTCTTCATTGGCCCGTTGCAAGGCGCGGGTCTGCTGAAGTTTGACATCCTGCTCATTTTCCAGGGTCTTCTGTTTTTCATCCACCCGCCGGTCATAGGTGCCGTCGGACAAATTCTTCACACCCGAAAAAAAACCGCCCTTGGCCGGATCATCGGTGGTGGCGCAAGCGGCCAGAGATGCCGCCGCCGCCAGGACCATCATGGATCGCATCCACATCATCGTGCCCCCCATCATCCGACCCGAGACACGGTGCGGCGCTGCACCAGGGAATCGCGTTCCGCCTCAAGTTGGGCGATCTGCTTTTCCATAGAGGCGATTTCGGTATTCATGGCGTCGGTCTTGGCCTTGGGCGTACCGGCCCCCGTCTGCTTGGCCGCCTCGGCATAGGTGTCGCGGCGTTTGTGCAATTCGGTCAAGGTGCTATCCAAATAGGATCGGTTGTCATCCACCGCCGCCATCTTGGTCTTGGCCTGCTCCATGGTGATCTTGCCGGCGGCAAGCTGCTGGTCGATTTCGTCGATGCGGGCCTTGTTTTCCGCCACCACCTGCTGGGCCGCGGTGATCAGCCCGGCCAGACGCTGATTTTCTTCGCGCACATCGGCGATCATGGAATCAAGCTGCAATTCCTTGGTGGCATATTTTTCCTGTTTGTCCGCCACATAGGCGCCGACACCGCCACCCACCACGGCACCGGCGGCACAGCCGATGGCCGCGCCAACCAGGGCGTTCTTGCCCTTTTTCTGGTTGCTGGCGGTGGCCCCCAACAAGATCCCGGCCAGGGCACCGGCGGCACACCCGGTCAAGGCGCCTTCCGCCATGGTCTGATTATAGGTGGCGGCCTGATCGCGCATGCGCTGTTCACTGGCCGTCAACGGCCGATCCCCGGCCCCGGTGGTCTGGCAGGCCGACAGCATCACACTGGCCGACAGGGCCACCACCATACCCTTGGCAATCCGCTTCATGATGATCCCCTTCTTCCCTACTGCATCTTGTTCCAGTCGCTCAGCCATTGGCTGCGGGCAACTTTCTTGTCCTTTTGATAGGCGGCGACATGGCTGAAATACCGCTCGACATACGGCTTCAATTCACCCAGGCCCATGCCCTGCAATTCCACCAACAGGATGTCACGCTGACGTTTTAGCACGTCCTGGCCAAAATCATCGGCGGTATGAATCAGCGAATCCGCGTAATAGCGTAAATTGCCATCCAGCACCGCCTGTTCCGCATCCAGCTTTTCCTTATAGCTTTTGGTGCGCGGATCGTCGGCGGCACCGCCGGTCATCCGGGCCTTGTACAAACCGGCCAGGGATTCCACCGCCCGGCTGTCATCGGCCAGTTTGCGCCCCAGAAATGCCCCCAGGCGCAGACCGGATTTGGCGGCGCGGTCGCGCTGTTCATCACGGGCGGCGATATTGCCGCGCAAGCTGGCCTGCAAATTCTGCAACCGGGTTTTGGTGGCCGGATCGGCGGCGGCCTTGGCCAACAGAGCCAATTCCTCCAGCGGGTCATCGGCGGCCTTGGCATCGGTTCCATTACCCGGCGCCGACACCGCCCCCAGCTTGCCCCACCCCGATTGCGCCGCCCGCAGCCGTTCCGCCGATGTCAGCACCGGCGCCGCCACCATCACCCGAAAGCCGGTGGTCTTGCTGCGCCGGGGACCGTCGCCGTCATAAAACGGCACTTCCTGGCGGTAACTGGCCCGGATATCCTGTTCCCCGGTCAGATAATTGCCGCCCCGCACCACGAATGCCCCCACCTGACCATGGGGCCGATCCAGGCGGCTGAGATGGAACGGCTCAAGCACGATTTCATCCACATTGCCCAGCATGTCGTACAGCCCCAGGGGATTGGGCTGCAACAATCCGGTCAACTGCACCTTGCCATTGGCCGATTGAGTCCCGGCATACCAGACATAACGGGCCATGCCGTCGGGCATGGGGAACAGGCGTTCATTGAATTCGGCGGGCGAAACCTTGATCCCGCCACGGGCGGCGAATTCCCATTCCACATCGGTGGGCAGGCGGACATAGCCGGATTCGCCATCTTCCTTGGGCAATTTGGCAATGGCGGTCCGGCGCAGCCATTGACTGTAGCGGTCGGCAAAGGTCACCGCGTCGATCCAGGCCACCGACGTCTTGGGCACGCGGCGGGCCATGCCGGGTTTTTCCCCGCATTCACCATCCTTCATCACCGCGTCATATTGGGCTTCGCTGATTTCGTATTTCGCCATCAGGAAATAACGCTGGGTCTTGCTGTCGGTAAAGCTGCCCGCCACATAGGCCGTGCGCGCCCCTTCCGCAAAGCCGTGGGATTCGTCTTGCGCCCCCACGGTGATCTGGTAATCCGCATACAGGGAATCACCGGGCACCAGCACCTTGCGAAAGGCCATGGCCCCGCCGCAGGGCATGGGCAACACCACGTCGTCACTGGCGGCCTTGGGATTGAACAGCTTGTCATCCCAAATATCCTCCGCCCGGACCGTAACCGGCAGCGCCAGAACGGCCAAAAGCGGGACCAGGGCTTTAAACATCACGCAGGCTTTCCGCCGGATCAATGCGCAGGGCACGATATCCCCCCAAGGTGGATGACAGCAGGGCAAGTACAAAGGTGGCTGCCGCCGCCACCGCCAGATCGGACGGGCGCAGCAGACAGACAAATTCCTGGCGGTTCAAGGCATCGGCCAGAACCCCGTTGACGATGGCCGCCACCCCATGGGCCAACCCCATGGACAGGGCCGCCCCGGCCAGGGCGGTCAGCCCGGCCTGAATGGCGGGGAAGGCCAAGGCGGCGGTCGGCGGAAACCCCACCAGCCGGATCAAGGCCAGATCCCGGCGCTTGCGGTCCACATTGGCCCACAGGCTGGCCGCCAGGGATAACAGATATCCCCCCGCCGCCAGACCGGCTACCAGGGAAAACAGAAAACCCAAGGTCCGGTCCACCGCCTTGACCATTTCGATATCGTCGGCGCGGGTCCGCACCTCCATCCCCTGACCGCGCAGATAATCGGCCAGGGGGGCCACCCCGTCCAATTGCCGGGCGAACAGGCGGGCGCTGGTAAAGGCCCGTCCGGCCATGGCGGCGGGCTGATCGCGGCCATCGCGGTAATCTTCCGCCGCCACCAGCATATCCAGGGACACCAGAACCCCATCACGGCCAAAGGCCGCCTCGGGCAGGATCGCCGTCACACTCAGGGGCAGCCGCCACACTTGCCGGTCCCCGCCCACGGTCCGGGTCACCAGGGCGGTCACCTTGTCCCCCGCCGCCACGCTTAATTGACGGGCGGCGCTGTGGCTTAGAATCACCTGATCGGCGACGGGCGGGGCGACGCCCCGCAAAAGCGGATCACCATCGGCCGATGGAATCATCTCGGCCCCGGCCAGGGACCGGCCATTGCCCCCCAGAATATCCAAGGTAGCAGCCAAGGACCGGGTGCGGGGCAGGACGAATCCGGTTTGCGGCAACCGGCGCACCGCGTCGAACCAGGCGGGTTCCAGGCGGTAACTGCCCACCACCGTCACTTCCAGATTACGCGGATCAGCCAAAAGCCGGTCGCGCATGGTGGTGACGATGCCGGATTTCAGGCCGAACAGCACCAAAAGCGGGGCCAGGACCGCCGCCAGGGCCAGGATCAGGCAGGCGGATACCCGCCATTCATGCCGGAAATCGGCGATAGCCAAGCGCAAGGTGCTGGAAATGGCCGACGATGACAGGCGCATGATCCGATTTCCCCCGTCAGGCCACGAAACGCGTGGTGGCACCCATGGGCTGGGCGTCGATCCGGCGCAGGCCGAAGCGGGCCAGCAGATCCCAATCATGGCTGACCACCACCAGCCCCAACCCCAAATCCCGCACCAATCCCAACAGCAAATCCATCACCGCCGCCGCATGGGCGGGGTCCAGGGATGCGGTGGGTTCGTCGGCCAGAACCAGGGGCGGGCGATGGGCCAGGGCACGGGCAATGGCCACGCGCTGGCGTTCACCGATGGACAGGGCCGCCGGCTTCTTATCCAGCAACTTTCCCAACCCCAGGGCCGCCACCAGATCGGCTTCCCCCGCCGGATCATGAGCCAGCCCCAAAAGCGACCGGGACAGACGGATATTGCCGCGCACCGGCAAAAACGGCAGCAAACCGCCGGTCTGCAACACATAGCCGATCTGACGGGCACGCAGATCGGCCAACCCCCGCTGATCCCCCGCCGCCCACAATCCCGCCACATCCGCCCCGGCCAAATGAAAGCCCGCAGCCTGGGCCGGACGCAAAACCAGCCCGACCACATCCAGCAGGGTGCTTTTTCCCGATCCCGACGGACCGGTAACCGCCACCGCCTCGCCCCGGTTCAGGGACAGGGCATCCACCGCCAGGGTAAAGCCATCGGCCCCGCCCCGTCGGCAGGTCAGCCCCCGGATGGATAAAAGCGGCGCGTCCATGGTCACGGCAGCGCGTCCAGCGGCACCGGATAGACCGCTTCGCCCGGATCGGCACCGCCATCCAGCGCCACCCAACGGTCAACATCGTCATGGTAAATTTGGTACAGCCGCAGCTTGCGATTCACTTCATCCAGAAATGCCTGTTGCTGGCCGATGCTCCAGGCGCTCCAGGTCTGCTGATCAATGTCCAGCACCTTGCTGCGATAGGGCAAATCATCCAGATATTCCCCCATCAATCCCAGATCGGCCAATTTGACCGCATTGGGATTGTTGATGGCGTTGGGATCGCGCCCCAGCACCGCCGCCGCCGACCGCATGCGGTTGAAGAAATCATTGGGGGAAAGCTGGGCCGCCTGCCCGGCCTTGGCGATGCTTTGCAACACCTGCTGCATGTCCGACAACTGATTCTTGGTCAGCAGCACCCGGACTTCGGTGGTGGCGGTATCGGGCCGGGTCAGATCCCGATCCGTGACCCAGGCGCTGAACAGGGGCGGGGCCTGGGTGCCCTGCATCCGTCCCAGATAGGCCAATTGCATGGCATGGCCCAACATGGCCGCATCCATGCGGATACGGCTGGATTCATCGCCGGCCGCCGCCTTTTTGGCATAAGCGGGATCGGCGGTGCGGGCGGCCCCGGCGGTTTCCTCGCCCCGATAGGCGGCATTGACCTGGGTGACGATGGCATCGGCCAAGCTGTCCACCATCTTGCCGAACTGATCCACCGACCCGGCATCCACCGGATAATAAAGCGGCGACGATAACAGCGGATGGCTGGACAGCGCCTTGTACTGGGCTTCGGCCTCGGCATGGTTCTGTTTGCCCGCCGGGGTCTTCAGATGCAGGGTGTAAAGCGCCAACCCGCGATGCAGGGCCTCCAGCCGCACCTGTTCCGCATCCAGATGGGTGGCCGAAAGCGGGTCCCCCCCCTTCAGCGCCCCGGCATCGGTGATCACCACCACGTAACGGCCGCCGAAATCGGTCCAGGACACTTTGTCGATCGCGGTCATCACCCCGGCATAGGAATCCTCGCTGAACCGGGCCGATGACACGGTGGCTCCCTTGACATCGGCCACCCGCTTCAGAAAATCCTTGCCATCCTTGACCTGGGCGGGATCGGCGAACAGCTTGGCCGTATAGTCCAGCCCCGGCGTAGCCTGCACATTGGACCGGAACGCCACCAGACCGAAGCGGACCTGATCGGACAGCCCGGCCTTGTCCACCTGTTCGGTGATCCGCCGCACCGCATCGCGGGTACGGTCGATATAGGGATCCATGGACATGGTGGAATCGATGACGAACACCACCGCCGCCCGGAAATTCTTCAGCGCGCTGGGACCGTTCTTATCGGTCTGGGTCGGCTTGGCCTGGTTGTCCTGAGCGCTGACCGACGCAATCCGCAGCATCCGCACCCGGTGCCCCTGGCCGGAAAAAGTTTCCTCCGCATCCAGGATCGGCAGCAGATAAAATTGCTTGGCGATGTCCACATAGGTGGCCGGTTCCTCGGCCACCACCCGCGCATCGCCCTTGCCCGATTCCACCGCCTTGCGCAACGGCTGCACCTTTTGCTCGGGCTTGTCCGCTTCGACAATGGCGGCCAGATCGGACTTTTCCTTGAACATCAAGGCGCGGTCGCGTCCGGCGGGATTGGTGAAGGCCAGGGTCAATTGCTGTTTCCACGGCAAGGTCATATCCTCGCGCAGCCAGCCATCGGTCTTGCCCTTGGCCGTCAGTCCCACTTCCAGCCAATTGGCCCCACCCACACTTTGACGGCCATAGACATAGAACCGGGTCAGGGCCGGTTGCTGCGCCCCCGGCCCGTCGCCGGGCTGGCGCTTCAACTGGGCGCCCGGACGGCTCAGCACACGCTGATACAGGGTCTTTTTGCCATCCATCAAAAGCGGCGTGGACCCGGCGGCAAAAACCGGATCGGCATTGGCCGCCATCATCATCCCGGCCAGGGCGGCGGCGGCGAACAGATTGCGCAGGATCATGACGCCCTCTTACTTGATGGTGGTCAGCAAGGTCTTGGCCTGGGCATCACCCGCATCGGCGGCCTTTTTCAGCCATTCCAATCCCTTGTCATGCTGGAAACCGCTGGGCGACAAATGCGCCATGATCTTCCCCAATTGCCTTTGAGCCTCGGCATTGCCCGCCTGGGCCGGGGGCTCGTACCAATAGGCCGCGGTTTCCGCATCGGCCTGGGCCATGGGGCTGGTTTTCTTGCTCCAGCTATCGGGATCGTACATGCGGGCCACGGCCAGGGCCGCATCATTGCTGCCATTGCGGGCCGCATGCTGGAACAGCAGCATGGCGAAATCCAGCTTACCTTTCTCGGCCAGGGATTGGGCGGTGGCGAAAGCCTTATCCGCTTCGGGGGTGGCCTGGATGTACTTGGCCAAATCCTCGCGCGTGTTGATGTCGGTACTGGCGGCAGCCGACGCCGCCGGGGATGCGGGGGAAACAGACGCGGTTGGCGTGGCGGCGGGCGCGCCATCCTTATCCCCGCCCCCGATCAATCCCAGGAAATAGGCCGCAGCCCCGCCCGCCACCAGGAAACCGGCCACGGCGGCGGCAATGATCAACGGCACTTTCGACCCGCCCGATGGTGATGGCTGCGACGTGACCGGGGGCAAAACCACCGGATCGACGGTGATCGGATCTTGGACGGGCAGATCGGAAACGGGTGTTTGCGCGGGTTCCGGCGGCGGGGCCGGTTCCGGCGGCGGGGCGGATTGGGCTTGAAGATGCGACCCGAACAGCTTGTCGGTCTTGATCCGCCCTTCCTCGACCCGGCCATCGACACGCACACTCATGCCAACGATATCCGAAGGCCCCAGCAGGGCCAGGGGGTCCACCACCTCCGGCCCCACCCGTCCCACCAAGGCATTGCCTTCACCGATCAGATCGGGCAAGGGCAGCCATTGTTCCTCGCCATGCCAGCCACGATCGGCGCCCAGGCTGGTCTTGCTGTTGATGCGGGTCAACCGCATCTGCCCCGGACCGGCCAACACCCCCCCCAGGCCGACAATGCGGATGCCCGCCTGACCGGGGGTGTCACCGATGATTTCCACCTTGATGGGCATGGGGGTCAGGCTCCGCTTTTGGCAAGTTGGGGGGCGCCCAGGCTGGCATCGGCGATCACCGCCAGGATGCGGCCCAGGGCTTCGTTCTGTTCCGGGGTGATTTCACTGCCGGCGGCATGACCGGCATTGTTAATGGCGGTGGCGCGAAAGGCTTCGAACCAATCCATGATGAAGATACCGGAAAACGGCAGGGGATTGGCGTCGATCACCGGCAAGGTTCCCGGCACGATGGGTTGGGGCGGGCGGAAAATCGTCCGCCCCGGCACCACCGATGCCGGGCGCTGGGCCAGTTCCACCTGGGAAAAGCCCAGATAATCCACGTAATCATTGACGATGGTGGTGGCAACCAACACCTGCTGATCGGCCAATTTGCTGCGGGTGGCGGCGGCGCGGTTGCTGGCGGCGTGCAGGGCATCCACCAATTTGGCTTCCAGCCCAAAGCGCATGGCCCCGGTGATCACCTCATCCACCAATTGCTGCAAAGCGTCGGCACTGAGCCCCAGGAAAGCCTGGATTTCGGCGTTTTCCGGCAATTGACGCAACTGTCTGATCCAATCGCTGAGCACCGATTTGGCGAACAGGACCGCCCGCCCGGATACAACCGGTGCCGCCGCCGGAGTGGCGACAGGGGTGGCGGGAGCTGCGAAAATATCCAATGAAATCAATCCGCCACTGCCCAACCCGCCGCCAAACCCGCCCGCCGCCGGGGCCGGGGATGCCGCCGGACCGGCGGGCACGTCCACCGCTTCATCCTCGGCCTTCAGATACAGGGCACGCAAATGATCGGCGGATGGCTGCAACGCATGCAGCACTTCCCCAAACGAGGTGGGGCGCTGGCGCAATTCCCCCAACACCAGATCAATCACCCGCTTCTTGCGTTCCACCTCATCGGCGCCGTCGGCCCGGTAATACGTGCCCAACTGCACCGCCGCCAATTCATGCTGGATATGGCGGATCTGTTCGTCGATGCGTTCCAGCTTATGGACCACACCCGCCACCATATACAGGTGCGACACCAATCGGCTCATACCGCCATTATCGCAGCCGATCATGGTATCCCAGGCGTCTTCGGCGTTGATCACATGGCGTTCGACCGCTTTGTTATTGATGAAGGTGGCGCGCATGCGGTCCACATCCGCCTGCACATCGGGCTTCACCCCCACCTCGCGATTGCCGTCCTGATCGAAAATCGCCTTGGCCATGCCGGGCTTGCGCACCAGGAACAGATTGCTGAATGCCCGACCGTCGGACCAATCCTGCACCCACGGTTCATTGCCAAAGCGTTCCAGCAGGGCCAGGGTCAACATCCCGTCCCATTTCATGTCCAGATTGCTGTCAGTCTGGTTCAAACTGTCGGTCAAACGCTTGTCGAACATGGTCAGCGCCCACAACAGACCGGGCAAACGGCGGGACCGTTCCTGCGGGGTGGCGCCCTGGGTGGCATTGACCCAACTGGTCAGCACCGGCCCCAGCGTGGTGATGTTGATCTGACTGTCCGACGGATTGCACAGGATCAGGACATTCATTTCCTGATCGTCGGTATAGCGTTCGAACAGATAGGCCACCTTGCCCCGCAGCAGCAAAGTGCCCACCGGGTCCGACCCTTCATCGCTGGCCGCCGCCTGGGCCACGGTGGTCAGCCCCATGCGCCCGCGATAGCCGGGGAAATCCAGCAGATCCAGGTCTTCCAACAGATTGACCCGCGGTTCCTCGGCCAGCGCGAACACCATTTCCTTGGTCAAGGCCGCCAGCAAGGAACGCGGCAGGTTCACTTCGGCCAAGGCGCGGCCATCCACCACCGGCAACACCCCGATCGTGTCCGCATCGTCGGTGCCGAACCGCACCCGCACCGCATCCACGTTCATGATGGAATTGGTCTGCACATACCCGCCATCCAGGCGTTCCACCAGGGCAGCCATGGGGGCATGGATGTCCCCGGCATAAGACAGACTGGCCAGCGCTGCCCGCAATTTGGCATAGGCGCTGGTGAATTCCGGCAATTCCCCCCAGATCAGCCCGAACAGACGGATACGGTCCTGGGGCAGCAGATAGGGGGCCAGACCGATGGCGGTGGGCCAGAACACCCCGGCCAGCGGTTCGTTGGATTTGGAAAAGCGCCGCTGGAAATAATCGGCCAGATCGACCACGTCATCTTCGTCCATGCCGCCGGTAGCGACCGGCTGGCGGCAGCGTTCCAAATCCTTCAGCCGGTCGCGGATGACTTCCGGGGCCAGGTCGAAATTGACCCGTTCCCGGTCGAAATCCAGGAAAAAGCTGTTGCCCAGGATTTTCACCATATCCGCTTCGTTCAGCAAGGACAGGGCCACCGGATAACCCGGCGTCGTGGCCAGCGGCCTGCGGGTGAAGCGGGTCACCAGGCCGGTGGCTTCCTTGCCACCGCCGGGGGGATTGATGTGGTCGATGAAATCCAGACGCTGGCCGTCCAGCACGGTTTCCAGCCGTCCGTTATCCCCACGGGCCAGGGACGAAATCAAATAGGATTTGCCCGCCTGGGACAGACCGAAAAAGCCCACCGACATGGGCCGCATGGCCGCCTGCCCCAACCGCCGGGCCAGATTGCGCGCCCGGCGCAACCGTTCGACCAGCCCATCGGCATCGCGGTCCAGCCGTTGCGACCCGGACCGCACATCGGCCACCCAGCGGATGGCCTGACCGGCGCCTTGGTGAATGCCCTGACACCGCTTGGAAAGAATTTCAGGCGTAACGCTCACGATCCGTCTCCTCAGCGCACGATGCTGCCGGTATCAAGCCAATAGCTGTTTTCATCCATGCCGGTACTGTTCAGCGTGTAAAGCCGAAGGCGCAGGATATCCTTGCTAAGCGAACTGCCGCCGCGTTCGGACACCTTGCTGATGGTCAGGGTATCTGACCGCCGCCGCGATCCGCGTTGCAGGCTGACTTCCAGCACGCCGGCATTGGCGCCATAAAGCCGGTCCGCCGCCTTGGTGCTGTCGGGGGCGAATTCCAACAGGTAAAGCGGACTGGCCACCCAGCGTTCGGCGGCAAGCTGGCGGAAGCCCAGCATCATCTGTCCGCGCATTTCAAAGGTCGTTTCCGGCAATTGATAGTCGGGGCTGTCCAAATCCACGTCGTGATAATAGACATCCGCGTCCTTGATGGTGTTGTTGTGATCCATCAGGCCCACATGCCGCACCGTGGAATAGATGCGGAATTGATTGGCCCGGAAAAAGAAATTGGGAATGCGCCCCTGGCCCAACACACACAGCATGGCCCCCACCGCCGCCGTGGTCTTGGGATCGCCGATGCGGCCCTGATGGTGGAACGGATACCAATTGCCGGTCCGGTAATTATGCATGGGAACCACGCGGTCAGGCGGCAGCGCGCACAAGGCCCGGAACAATGCCTGTATCCCCGGCAGACGCGATGGCCGCCCGCTGATCAACAGCACGTCGCAATCATAAAGATGCACCAGCTCGGACAGGGATTTGATGGTGTTGCTGATTTCCATATGATCGGTGATGAACAGCATGTGCAGCCGGTTCAGATCAATGCAGACCGGCACCGCCATCAGATCGAAATCAGGCGTTCCAGCCCCCAGAACCCCGCGCACCCCCGCCGCCACATAATCCAGCACCGCCCGCGACGGCGCCTCGCGCCCGGCCAGGATTTCGCCGATGCTCAGCGTGCGGGCCTGACCGCCGGCGCGCTGATCATAGGCTTCGTAATCCTTCAGGATCGCCAGGGCCAGGGGATACATCACCTGCAACCCCAATTGCTGGCGCAAGACCAGATGCTGGACAATCCCGGCTTCGGTTCCCATCAGCCGCGACAGCAGCGGATCGGGATCGGCCAGACCGTGAGCGCGCAAGGCGGCGGCAATGGCCGGGATCACCATCTTTTGCAGCACTTCCAACACGATATCGTCGCCGGCCACCTTGAACCCGTCGCGGAACCGTTGTTCCGGCAGGATCGACACATTGCCGCCCCGGCCATCATCCAACGCATAATCGTTGATGACCAGATCGGTGGTGCCGCCCCCAATATCTACGGATGCCACCGTCAGGACCGCCCGTCCATCCGTGCCGCCCGGACGGCGCCGCCGCATGACCTGGATGAACTCTTCCGGTCGCCCGCCGAAATGATTGGCGATTTCGGAAAACAGATACACGGCCTGAGCACAGGTGGCTTCGTCCCATTGGGTGGAAAAACCGGGAAGCGGCGGCCAGGCCAGGGCCTTGTCATCCCCATCCATGACCGCTTCCGCCGGATGCCAGCCCATGGCTTTCCAGACCAGGCCGATGGCCTGGCGGATGCGTTCGCTGAAAATATCCCGTTCCGGCTTGGGCATGGATGGCGGCACGGTCAGGATGATGCTGCGCAACTGGCGGGCCACATTGGCATGATGCTGCTTCATGCGCTGGCCTGGACTGTTGATCTGGGCCAAAGCCTGGGTCAGCACCTCGGCCAGCATGAACGTCATCAGTGACGACCGCGAATAACGCGGGATCAACACCTGGAACTGTTCATCCTCGGGCAGGGTGAACAAGGCATCGCCCATTTCATTGATCAGATCGGCGAATGGCGCCGCCGTGGCCAGGGGTTCGCTTTCCGCCTTGTTAAAAGCCAGATTGAACCGCCAGCCATTTTCATAGCGTTCGTCATCCCACAAATACCGCTTTGGACTGGACAACCCGGTTGCCCCTTCCGTGCCCCGCCGCCGCGATGCCAGCCGGGTTGCTTCGGGGCCGACACGGGCGATGGTCGGCCAGACAAAGGCATCATTGCGGCCCGAATGGCAGGAATGGTCCACCTTGCCAAACACGGCTTCGGCGAATTCCAGGCGACTTTCGAACGGTTCCGTATAAACCAGATGGGGGCGCGACAGATCGCGCAATTCCAATTCGTACCGGGTGCGCAGACCGTTATTTTCCTGGGGATGATCCTCGATCAGGATGCCGCAGGTGCGCGAATTGCCCACATCCAGCACCATATCCACCGGAATGGCCTTGTGCACATGATCCGCCTTGTTGCTAAGCAGTCGGATGCGCGGCAAACGCAGTCGGTTGCCCAATAGCCACAGGATATTCAGGTAATGGGCATGCTGTTCCAACTGGACCAGCCGTTCGTCCATATCCTCGGGCGAATATTTCAGCCGGGACGGGGCACAGTCGTTGTACAGCTCGGTGATCCAATCGGCGAACCAAGTCTGTTCGGTGAACCAGCTCATCTCGTGCCCGCGCCAGGCCAGGGCGAACACCGCCCCGCTGGACACGTCGGTTTCGGTGGGCGCCAGATAGGCGCTGCCGCTTTCATCGTCGCTGAACACCTTGGTATCAAAGGCCAGCACCAGCCGATGGGTATGCCCGTCCACATCCTCGCCCGGACGCAGCGCCACCAATCTGGCCCGCGCCCAGTTCAACGGGCCTTCGGCGAAACGGCCGGAATGCAGGCGCAGAACTGGAATAGGCAGCCAGACATCTTCCAGCAGACGTACGGACTCGTCCAAGGCTGCCTCGACCTGTCCCTTTTCCGGGGCCGGGTTGCGGGTTCCGGGAAAGAAATAGCGGTCGGCCTGATCATCGTATTCCAGGCGCTGCAAAGACGTGTTGCTTTGGCTGCGCAGGAACAGGCCCGGCATTTCCTTTTTCAGATCCAGGCTCAAACCAAAATCCAGGAATTGGACCCCGGTGCGCATGATCAGGGTCGCTTCTTCCTCGAAACGGATCAATTCAGGCAGCATGATCGGGACAGCCCTTCTTTCATTTTGGTGATCGTTGCCGATCACCGTGTCACGCGGCATAAGCCGCGCGTCGCCTTGCTCCTAACCAGGGGGGGATGCCCCCCCTGGTGGGTATCATTTATGGGTGATCGTTGCCGATCACCGTGTCACGCGGCATAAGCCGCGCGTCGCCTTGCTCCTAACCAGGGGGGGATGCCCCCCTGGTGGATATCATTTATGGGTGATCGTTGCCGATCACCGTGTCACGCGGCATAAGCCGCGCGTCGCCTTGCTCCTAACCAGGGGGGGATGCCC
>JAYSBF010000016.1:0-60648 GCA_041915545.1 Magnetospirillum sp.
TGAACCTCATGGGGATTTGGTTAGGCCCAAGGGGCCGCGCGGCTTACGCCGCGGAAGGCAAGGGTTTCGGAGAAACCCGCCCGCCGCTGAGGGCGCCGGTGATCGGTTCCGATCACCGGGATATGGTCTTACCGTTCCCGAAACGCCTCGTGCCGTAATTTCAATACCGGCTTCAGCAGATATTCCATCACCGTCCGGGTGCCGGTGTGAATTTCCACGCTGGCCTGCATGCCGGCGGTGATGGGGCGGCTGGTGGGGGTGTCGCCCAGAAAGGCTTTGTCGGTTTGGACCAACACCCGATAGAACGGTTGTTCATCCTGGCCGATGGTGGTGTCCGGGGCGACCAGGATCACATCGCCATCCAATCCGCCATAGGTGGTGAAATCATAGGCGGTCAGTTTGACCATGGCCTTTTGCCCGGCTTCCACATAACCCCGGTCGGCGGGATTCAATTTGGCGTCGATTTGCAGGCGTTCATGCAAGGGCACGATTTCCATGATGGCCTCGCCCGGACGGACCACGCCGCCAATGGTGTTGGCGCGGGAATTTTTGATGATGCCATCAATGGGGCTGGTAACCTGGGTGCGGCGCTGCTGGTCCGATGCCTGGGCCAGCAATTCGCGGGTGCGGGCGATATTCAGTTCGGCTTCGGCCAGTTCACCTTGGGCCGTGCGGGCGAACCGGGCCTGTTCTTCCTCGATCCGGCTGTTGGCTTCGGCCAGGCTGGCTTGGGCGCGGGGCAGGCTGGCCCGGACCAGATCAAGCTGTCCGTCCAATTCCTCGACCTGACCTTGCAATTGCACATGTTCCATCTTGGCGGTCAGGCCGGATTTCAGCAGATCGGTGGACATGGCCAACCGTTCCCGCGCCAGACGCAGATTGGCGCCCAAGGCCCGCTGGCGGGTGTCCAATTCCTGGATTTCCAGACTTTTTTGCCGGGCCTGATCGCGCAAGACCGACAATGTCGCCCTTAATGCCTGACGTCGGCTGTCGAAATTGCGGGTTTCGGCGGACAGCAAGATGGGCTGGCGTTTGGATTCCGCATCGGGGAAAACGGCGCGGTCGGCCCCGGCTACCTCTGCCGTCAGCCGGGCGCGTTGCAGGGTCAACCCATCCAACCGTACCTGCAATTCATCCCGGTTCATGGAATTGGCTGACAAATCCAATTGCAGCAGCGGCGCGCCTTCTTTCACCACATCGCCGTCATTGACATAAATTTCGCGCAGCACCCCGCCTTCCAGATGTTGGATGGTCTTGACCTTGCCTTCCGGCACCACTTCGCCGGTGGCGATGGCCACTTCATCCAAGCGGGCGAAATTGGCCCAGATCAGAAAGGCGGTCAGCCCCACCATCACCGTGCGCCCCAACAGGCGCCAGGTCGGCAATGGATAAAGGGTGGTCAGCCGGTCCAGCGGGTTGGCATCATCGGCCGGGGCGTCCCCTGTCCGGGGAATGGGGGATTGGCCGGGCACGATCAGCGACCACAGGCGGCGGGCGATGGAAACGGTCATGCCGCACCCCCGGTGGAGATGGTTGCGCCAGGGCCGGGGGCCGGGCGGGGCGGGGCGCCGCCCATCAGTTTGGGCAGAACCTCTTGGGCCGGGCCGTGGGCGGCCAATTGGCCGCGATCCAGCACGATCACCCGGCGGCAAACCGGCAGCAGCACCGGCGAATGGGTGACCATGATGACGGTGCGGCCGGTGGCCAATTGGGCCAAGGTGGCGCGCAAGGCTTCCTCGGCATTTCGGTCCAGGCTGGCGGATGGTTCGTCCAGAACCAGGATGGGGGGATCGGCCACCAGGGCGCGGGCGATGGAAATGCGTTGACGCTGGCCCGCCGACAGCCGTGACCCCGCTTCGCCCAGCATGGTTCCGTAGCCGCCGGGCAAATCAACGATCACATCGTGCACCCCCGCCGCGCGGGCGGCGGCCATGATGGCCTGATCGTCGGCGGCGGGGGAGCCATAGGCGATGTTGTCGCGGATGCTGGCGTTGAACAGGGCGGTGTCCTGGGGCACGTATCCGATCCAGCCCGCCAATTGATTGCGCCCGAACTGGGCCATATCGGCATTATCCAGCAGAATGCGACCTTCATCAGGGGGGTAAAGCCCCATGATCAGCTTCAGCAGCGTGGTCTTGCCCGACCCGTTCTTACCCAAAATGGCGGTGACGCCGCCCGGTTCGATGGTCAGGGCGGGAATGGACAAGGTGGGGGTGTTGCTGGCCGGGTCATAGGAAAACACCACCTTTTCCAGGCTGATCACGCCCTTGGGCCGGGGATGATCCACCGCACTGTCGCGGTTGTCCTGGGGGATCGAGAACACTTCGCCCAGCCGGTCCATGGATTGGCGGAACGCCCCCACCGACCGCCATGCCCCCACCAATTGGTTGATGGGGCCGTAAAGCCGCCCCGACAGCATGTTGCAGGCGATCAAGGCCCCCATGCTGAGCTGGTGATCAATGATATAAAGGGCGCCCACGGTGGTCAGAACCACACTGGCGGCCAGGATCAGTTCGCTGCCCAGATTGACATAGCCGTCGGAAATGCAGCCCCGGCGCATGGAATGTTCGATGGCCTGGGCCTGGCGGGCTTCCCAAAGCGGGCGGATGGCCCGGTCCAGTGCCACCGCCTTGATGGTGCCGCGTCCGGCGACGATTTCCGCCGTCAGGGTGTCGCGGGCGATGGTGGCGCCTTTTTCTTCCTGGGCCGACCGGTTCAGGCTGCGGGCGGAATGCCAGGCCAGCACCACGAAAATCGGCAGAATGACCGCGTACACCGCCGCCAGAGGTTGGGCGATGATGACGATCACCGCCAGGAAAATGATCATGAACGGCAGATCAGCCACCAGCATGGCCGTGGCCCCGGACAAGGTGTTGCGCACCATGTCGACGTCGCGGAATAATTGTTGCCAATGGGCGGATGACCGCTGTTCCAGGACCCGCAACGGCAGGTTGGTCATGGTTGTGAACAGCCGGTGGCTGATGTCCACATCCAGCCGCAACGCCACCATCTGGGCAATGCGTCCCCGCGCCTGACGCAGCACGTAATCGAACCCCAGCACCACCATCATGCCGATGACCAGACCCTTCAGGGTTTCCAGTCCGGCATGACCGATCACCCGGTCATAGACCTGCATGACGAAAATGGGGGTGGCCAGGGCCATCAGATTGATGAACAGCGATGTTGCCAATACCTCGCGCCCCAGGGGGGCCAGCGGGCGGATCAATTGGCGCAGCCAGGCGCGTTTATGGTCTGTGGCAGTCATGGGGGCAAACATTTGCCCGTGATGGGCGCGGGCGCAAACAAAAAATCGCGCAAGGGGGTCCTTGTGAATGAAACGGACGTTGATGTAGCTTCCTGCCATGGGGAGAGAGACGTCATGGCCATGTCCAAGATAACGGTGGGGGACATCCTGTCCCGAATGATGCGGGCGTCCTTGCGCGGCGGTCGGCCGGTGGCGTTGTTGCTGTTGCTGGCGGTGATGGTCTGGCGGGGGACCGATCCCGGCGGCTTTTTGGAAATCGGCCGGGCCAAGGTGTTCGATTTCTATCAGCAGGCCAAACCTCGCGAACGCCCCGATGACCGTCCCGTGGCGGTGGTCGATATTGACGAAGCCAGCCTGTCCGCCTTGGGGCAATGGCCATGGTCGCGGGTGACCGTGGCCCAGATGGTGGCCAATCTGTTCAATGCCGGTGCGGCGGTGGTGGCTTTTGACGTTGTGTTCGCCGAACCCGACCGTCTGTCACCCGCCCGCATGGCCGAATCCGTGCCCGGATTGGACCCGGCCATGGCGCAAAAACTGAAATCCATGCCCAGTAATGACGATGTGCTGGCCGATATCTTCCGTCAGGCCGGGCGGGTGGTGCTGGGCCAGACCATGCTGGGTGATGCGTTGGGCAAGCCCTTGGATGGGGATGACATGCCGGCGACGTCGGTGGCGTCGTTGAATGGCGATCCTGTCCCCTATCTGGAACAGCATACGGCCTTGCTGCGGAATATTCCGGTCCTGGACCAGGCCGCCGCCGGGCGCGGTATTTTCAATGTGACCCCGGAAACCGATGGGGTGGTGCGCCGCGTCCCTGCCGCCGCCACCGTGGGCGGGGTGATCTATCCGGCCCTGACGGTCGAGATGCTGCGGGTGGCCACCGGCCAATCCACCATCCTGATCCGCATGCCCAAGGCCGACGATCCCTTGCGCGGGATCAAGGATCTGGTGATCCGGCCATCTGTGTTGCAGACCGATCCCAAGGGCCGCATTTTCCTCTATGCCGCCCGCTATGACCGCAAGGCTTATGTGTCGGCGGCGGATGTGGTGAACGGAACCTTTGATCCGGCCAAGGTCGCGGGCAAGCTGGTGATCATCGGCACCTCGGCTTCGGGGCTGCTGGATATTCGGACCACCGCCTTGGATCGGCAGATTCCCGGCGTGGACGTTCACGCCCAGATCATTGAAACCGTGCTGGGCGGCATGCAATTGCAAATTCCCCTGGATGCCGCTTTCCAGGAAGGCATGGCGACTGTTTTGGCGGCTTTGGCCATGATCGTGCTGGTGCCCATGATCGGGGCGCGCTGGACCCTGATTGGCGTGGTGGCGGCGGCCAGCGCTATGGCCGGCTGGTCGTGGTGGAATTTCGCCGAACACCGTTTGCTGTATGATGCGGTCTTTCCCATTCTGGTCACCCTGATCCTGTTCATGCAACTGACCTATGCCGGCTATGCCAGCGAGGAAGCCCAGCGCAGGCAAGTGCGCACCGCCTTTGGCCGCTATCTGTCGCCGGCCTTGGTGGAAAAATTGGCGCAAGACCCGTCGCATCTGAAACTGGGCGGGGAAATGCGCGACATGACCTTGCTGTTTTGCGATGTGCGCGGCTTTACCACCATTTCCGAATTGTTCGATGCCCAGGGATTGACCCGGCTGATCAACCGCTTCCTGACCCCCATGACCAATGTGATTTTGGATCGGCGGGGGACCATCGACAAATATATGGGCGATTGCATCATGGCGTTTTGGAACGCCCCCCTGGACGATGCCCACCATGCGGATCATGCCTGCGAATCCGCCCTGACCATGATGGAACAACTGGCCCCGCTGAACGACGCGCTGGAACGGGAAGCAAAAGACGAAAACCGCCGCCATGTTCCCATCAAGATCGGCATCGGCCTGAATTCCGGCCCGGTCTGCGTGGGCAATATGGGGTCGGACCAGCGTTTCGATTATTCCGTGCTGGGCGATACGGTCAATCTGGCGTCGCGGTTGGAGGGGCAAAGCAAGCCCTATGGCGTTCATATCGTCATTGGTGACGAAACCCGCCGCCGGTCCACCGGCTATGCCGCCTTGGAACTGGATCTGATCAAGGTCAAGGGCAAGACCGAAGCCGTGCGCATCTGGACCTTGCTGGGACGGCCCGACATGGCGGAACAGCCCTGGTTCCACAAATTGGCTGAAACTCACCGCCGCATGCTGGAGCGCTACCGTGCCCAAGACTGGACGGCCGCCCAGGATTTGATCGGACAGTGCCGCCAATTGGCGGGCGAACTGCATGTGGACGGATTTTACGATCTGATGATGGATCGCATCGCCGAATTTATCGCCAATCCGCCCGGTTCCGAATGGGATGGGGTGTATACGGCCACGTCGAAATAGCCCCAGACCATCGTATATCATACCGACGGCCAATTTCATTGACCGTTGTCCCGCCCTTGCCGGGCGCGGCCATCCGGCCGTTGGTATCATATTTGACGCACGCTGATCCGGGATCGGAGTGTATGAAAAAAAGCCTGTGTCCTTGTGGGGGCACAGGCTTTCAAGTCTAGGGAGGAAACAAAGTAATCAGTCGCGAAAAGCAATGAAGCATCGACCGAGGACAGGAGCTTGCCCCAAGATGCATTGCTTGGAATGAGGTGGTTGCACCATCATGTGCCATGCAAGCTGGAAATGATGTATCTGGTGGTTACGATATCTAGCAAGAATACTGAAGTCAATACTTTGATATTCAATGATATTTCAACAATATAGAATAACCATATTTATAATAATTATTTACGTTCGGTTGCATGGTCCCCGGCCCCGATGGTCGTTTCCGGCCATCGGGGCCGAGAGGTACTATTTTGCCACGGCTGGTTTGTAGCCATGGCTACCCCAGCCCCAGGCGCCATGACGGAAACGCCAATCTTCCCCTTGCCATGTATAGGCGTAAGGGTTGGCCACTTGCGGCTTGATGGAGGCGATGGATGCCACCGGCAGCGGTTCGGGTGTTTGGCCCGGCTTGGCGGATTGGATGGCGGAGAACGGCACCACGCTGACGGTCAGGTAGCTGCCGTCCTTGAAATTGTCGGTGCGGACATAGGTGGCGTTGTTATAGACCACCACGCCGTTATTGGCACTCCATCCGCTATGGGGCTTGGCGGTCAGCAAGGCGGCATTGAAGCCGCGTTGCCACGCTTCGGCCACATAGACGATTTCCTCATCCGGGCTGGTGGGGTGATAGCGGCTGCCCAGATAATGCAGCAAATCCACCGAATAGCCCGGCACCATGGCATGGGCTTCATCGGTGATGGTCACGTCCAGGTTTTCGCCGCCAGCATCTTTCAGCGCATCCTTGATCAGGGGGATCTCGGTCTGGATCGCCGGGGTCACCACTGATTTATACAGGGTTTGCTTGACTGTTTCCGTCACCGGGCGGGTTCGGGGGTCGTAATTATTGGCCACCGGCTCCAGCACCTGAAGCGAATGTTCGGCCTTGTTATAAACCGCGAATGTTCCAACCAGGGTGGTCAGATCATTCTTGTACGGGCCGGCCGGAACCGCATAACGCAATTCGGTCGGGGCCACCAGATCGGTGGGTTTGCTTTCACTGGCGTAATGGACGCCGGAACACCCGGCCAGAACCGGCAAGACACTGGCCGTCAAGGCAATGATCGGGAATTTCATTCCAATTGCTCCCACATCTTTCAATCGGCGGGGGTGCCGCCAGCCACACGGCACATCAATAGCCAAACAGGATTTCCACCCGGCGGGCCAAGCTGTCATGGCCCAATCCGCCATAGGCGGGGCCACCATAGGCAAAGCCCCAATTTTCACCGGAGCGGGATTCGGTCGAGGTGGCGGTGCCGCCCAGGCTGTTCAACTCGCCGGCCACGACCTGCGCCCGTTCATTGGACAGGCGGGCATTGGTTGCCGCCGATCCGGTCCGGTCGGTGAACCCGATGATCCGCACGGTCTTGGGCTTCAGCACCTTTTGCGCGGCGACGACACGCTTCAATTCCTCGACCGCATCCGCGTTCAGCTTGCTGGACCCAGGGGTGAAGAACACGGCATAGCTGCCGCCGTGATGGCCCTGTCCCCAGCCATATCCGTATCCATATCCGTATCCATATCCGTTGCCGCCATAGGCATAGCCGCCATAGCCGCCACGGATCATCCAGCCGCCACCGGCCAGAACGATTTCCACCCGGCGGTTCTTGGCATCGTCCACGCCATCGCCGGTTTGGTGGGACAGGTGGGTTTCACCCAGGGCATTTTCGGAAATGATGCTGGGATTGACCCCCAAGGCGGTCAATTGGGCGCTGACGGCATCGGCGCGGTGGCGGGCCAGACGCAAATTGCTGTCCGCCGATCCGACCGTGTCGGCAAAACCGGTGACCGACACCAGCGGGGCGCGCATCTGCGCCTGGGCGGTGGCCACATCCTTCAGGGTTTGGTTCGCTTGGGCTGATAATTGCGCCGAACCCGACGAGAACCCGACCACGAAATTGCGGGCGGCGGTGTCGTCGGCGGCCTGGGTTATCCCCACGGCCTTTTTCAGCATGGGTTCATGAGTCAGAAAGGTGGTCCGGCAGGTCTTGGCCGCCGTGATCTGTGCCTGGGATTCCTGTTCCAGCCAGCAATCAAATGCCACCTGGGCCTTGGCGGCGGCGGCGGGTACGCGTTGGTTGGCGCCGCCATCCAGATAGCCCATCAGGCGGGCGCGGGCAGCGGTCAGTTCGGGAACAGCCGTGGATGACAAGGGCCGCGACGACACTTCGTCCGGCGCCACGATTTCGCTGGCATTGGCCCGCAACGCCTTGCGGGCGCTATGGGTGGCATCCACCCATTCCACTTCCTTCGCCACCTGCTGGCGGGTATAGGCTTGATATTCCTGAAACAATGCCTGACCGAACGGTGTTCCCGCACTGGCTTTGGCACTTAATGCCTGCTGCACCTCGTCCACATTGGACGGTGACGCACAGGCAGCCAGGGCCGAAGCCGCGCCCAGGCCCAAAATCCACCCCATACTTCTTTTCATGTCTTGCTCCTTGCCAGAGAAACGGCCGACTGTCCTTGCCCCCCACCCGGACAACACGGTAATTCACCGTGAAAAAAGGACAGACAAAGCATGAATAAGGTAAAACCATTACTCATCGACGCGACATTAATATCGCCTTTCAAAATGTAATTCAGTTTTTGCATCGTGGATAGGTAGTCAAAAATGGACAGAAGATTTATATAAATCCCATTTGGCATATGTTCGTAGTGCAAAATTTATATTCTATATGCAAAAGGTGACAATATAAAAAAGGCGCCCCGTTGCGGGGCGCCAGCGGCACATCGGAATTATTGTTTTATTTTCAACGATTATTTCATGGGCAGAGGGCGCGGCGTGGCGTCGGTCGAAGCCGGCATGATGGGGTATTCCACGCGCGGCTGTTCGCCGGTCAAGGTGTTCAGGAAGGCGACGATGGCGTCCACGTCCTTTTCCGACAATTTGGTACCCAATTGGCTGCTACCCATGATGGCCACGGCCTGCTTCAGATCCCACACCTTGCCCGAATGGAAATAGGGCGCGGTCAGGGCGATGTTGCGCAAGGGACCGGCCCGGAAGACATAGGAATCATCGGCGGTCTTGGTCACCGCGAACCGGCCCTTATCCCCTTCGGGCAGAATGTCGGCGCCGGGCTTTTCCACCACACCAAAGGGGAAATACCCTTCGCCGCCCACATTGACGCCGGAATGGCAGGACGAACAGCCCTTGTCCATGAACAGCTTCAGCCCGTCTTTTTCCTTGGCGGTCAGTACCGCCACATTCCCGCCCAGATATTGGTCAAAGCGCGATGCCGGGGTGATCAAGGTGGCTTCGAAGGCTTCGATTGCCTTGGCCATATTGTCGAACGTCACCGGCTTGTCTTCGCCGGGGAAGCTTTTTTTGAACCAGTCAACATAGGTCGGGATTGATGCCAGGGTCTTTTCCACCCGGTCGGGGGTGCTGTTCATTTCCACCCCGGCCTGGACCGGTCCCTTGGCCTGGGCCTTCAGATCGTCGGCGCGGCCATCCCAGAATTGGGCGACATTGAACACCGCATTCAGAACGGTTGGCGCATTGCGCGGTCCCTTTTGCCAGCCATGGCCGATCGAGGTTTCCAGGCCATCCACCCCGCCCAGCCCCAGATTATGGCAGGTATTGCAGGACAGCAGACCGCTGGAGGACAGGCGGGGATCGAAGAACAGGGCCTTACCCAACTCGATCTTGTCATGGGTGACGGCATTGTCCTTGACCGCCGGGACCATGGACGGAATGGGCTTGAAGGTTTCCTGGGCCTGCTTCAGCAGGTCGTCAGCGGCAAAAGCCGGTTGGATGATGAAAGCCGCGGCGAACGCGGCGGCGGTGGCGATTAGGCGCATCGGGAATACTCCCCCAAGGTGATCGTGACAAATGCTCTCGGGGGGAATTCTGGTGTGCCTTGGCAAACCTTACCATTTGAATAACTCTAAACTAGACTGGAATTTTTCTAATAATATAAAATCCCGGTGAGTGAAACTCATAGGGATTTGGTTAGGCCCAAGGGGCCGCGCGGCTTACGCCGCGGAAGGCAAGGGGTTCGGAGAAAACCGCCCGCCGCTGAGGGCGCCGGGGATCGGTTCCGATCACCGGGATATGGTATAAGAGCGGATTCGATCAATCGAAATCCGCACCCTGCTAAGGAAGCACCGACCGGCTTTGCTTCAGGCATCGCAAGACGAAGGTGGACCGGCTTTGGCGGATGCCCGGTAATTTGTATAGATGCTGGCGCAAGAATCGTTCGTACCCCTCGGTGCCGCCCACGGCCACCTTCAGCACATAATCGTATTCGCCGGTGACCAGATAGGCTTCCACCACGTCGGGCAAAGCCTTCAACGCTTGGTCGAACCGTTCCAGCAGCGCCTCGTCATGATGGTCCAGGGTGATTTCGATGATCACCGTATCCGGCTTGCCCAAGGCATCCTGGTCGATCACCGCTTCATATCCGGCGATCACCCCGGTTTCTTCCAGCACCCGTACCCGGTTCCAGCAGGCGGTGGTGGACAGGCCGACCTTTTCCGCCAGTTTGGCGTTGCTCAGGCGGCCATCCGTCAACAATTCACGCAATATTTTTCGGTCTATTTCATCCAGTTCCATCTCTCATCCCCAGCTTTAGCATTATTGAAGGATGATATTCTTTTAAATGCCGCTTTTGCAGAATTTTTTTCCGATAAAGCTGTCGGCGCCCCACCACTTTGGAAGCCTATTCCGCGCCATCGGGGATAGGATTCTTTCCGTCGCAAGCAATCGAGATTGGGGGGATCGCCCATGTCCATCCATCGGCCAGACCGCCTGACCTTGATTTTTCTATTGCTGGCCCCGGCTTTGTTCGCCACCAACATGGTGGCCGGACGCTGGGCGCAGGACGCCCATATCCCCCCTCTTTTCCTGGCTTTTTCCCGCTGGGCCTTGGCCTTTCTTCTGATCCTGCCGGTCTGCGGGGCGGAATTATGGCGGGCGCGGCGGGTGCTGCCGCGGGCATGGCCGGGTATTTTGACCTTGGGCGGATTGGGGATGGGTCTGGCGGTGGCGCCGCAATATGTGGCCGCCCAAACCACCAACGTCACCAATATCAGTCTGATCGTCGCCTCGTCCCCCTTGCTGGTCGCGGTGGCCGAAACTGTCATCGGACGTCAGGGGCTTGCCCCGTCCCGGCTGTTCGGCATGATCCTGGCGATGGCTGGGGTCCTGGTGATCATCGGGCGCGGCGAGGTGTCGGCTTTGACGCATCTGGCTTTTGGCGGCGGCGACGCCTGGGTGGTTTTGGCGGCGGCGGGCTGGGCCGCGTTCACCGTCCTGATGCGGCGGATCACCCTGCCGCCTTTGTCGGATGCGGGGCGTTTGGCGGTCCTGATGCTGGGCGGGGTAGTGGCGCTGTTGCCCTTCGCCATGGCGGAAAGTCTGGCCGGACATCCCCCCGCCGCCACCTGGACCACGCTGGGGGCGGTGGCCTTTTTGGCGGTCTTTCCCGGTTTGGGGGCCTATTTCGCCTATGCCCGCCTGATTTTGCGGCTGGGGCCGGGTGCGGCCAGTTCCAGCCTGTATCTGATCCCGCTTTTCGCTTGCCTGTTGGCTTGGCCCATCTTGGGGGAAATGCCGGCGCCGTATCACCTGCTTGGCATGGCCCTGGTTCTGCCCGGCGTGGCCCTGATCAACCGACCCGCCGCTCGCCGCCGCCCGGTTTCCCATGCCCCCGTCATGGCGGAAAAGGCCGGTTTGGCCTGGCCGGTCCGGCACCCGCCCATGGTGGCGGCACTTCCGGTGCGCGCCGCCCGCTCTGTGCCGCGATATCGGATGGGGCGGATCAATTATACCAACGGCCAATTTCATTGACCGTTGGACAGCCCTCGCCGGGCGGGCGCTTTGGCGCCCTTGGCCGCCGCCGCAATGGCGGCAGGGATTATTTGTCCCTCGCCGGGCGCGGCCATTCGGCCGCTTGGCCGCCGCCGCAATGGCGGCAGAACCAACGGCCGTAAGTCAGAACTTGCCGCCGTTGGTCTTATCCCGCATCACCGGGGCGGATCGGGGTGCCATAGACCTCGCGGGTCAAGGCCAGCCAGGCTTGGGCGGCATGGGACAAATACCCACCCCGCCGCCAGACCAGGGCCATGTGCCAATGGGTATCCGGTTCGTCCAGCACCACATGGCGCACTTTGGGATGGGGGCGCTGGCGGGCGATCATCCGGGGCAGAAAGGCCACTCCCACCCCTGCCGCCACCAATTCGACGATGAATTCGATCTGACCGCTACGCCCGGCTTCGGTCGGGGTGAAACCATGACGGCGGCAGGCGCCGATGATGATCTGGTTCAGGGCAAAACCGCTTTCGAATAAAATGAACGGGCTGCTGTTCAATTGATCCAGCGTCACCTTTTTCAGATGGGCGCAAGGATGGTCGGCGGCCATCACCGCCATCAGCGGTTCGCGCCGCACCGCCTGCCAGTGAAAATCGGCGCCCACCGGCAATAACGATCCGGCGAATTCGATTTCCCCTGCCAACACCAAAGCTTCCAGCGTCTTGCTGCCTTCCTCCACCAGCCGGATATCCACCTGGGGATAGCGGCTGCGATAGGTGGCGAACAGGGGGGCGAACAAGGTGGAACTGCCCAAGGGCGGCAAACCCAGCCGCAGCACCCCCCGGCGCAAGCCGCGCAATTCATCCAGTTCGGCCAGCAAATCATCGCGTTCCGCCAACATGGCCAAGGCCCGGCGATACACCACCTCGCCCGCCGGGGTCAGGCGGCTTTTGTGGCCGATCCGATCCAAAAGCGGCAGCCCCAATTCGTCTTCCAACTGACGTACCGCTTTGCTGATGGTCGGCTGGGTGGCGAACACCACCTTGGCCGCCTGGGAAAAGCCCCCCTGGCGCACCACCTCGACCAAGGCCCGCAATGACCGCAGATCCATTGACTATTCCAATTTGGCATCAAATGAATTCAATCAATTCATTTTATCTATGTCGCACTGCACCGTAAATTGGAAAGCATACAAAGAACCGGCGTCCAAAGGGACGGCCCGGCGAGAGATGAAACACGATGAACACCCAATCCATTCATATTCCCCTGCGCCGTCGGCTGAAGCAAAGCCGTGGGTTGCAAATCGCCCTGATCCTGGGGCTTTGGTGGCTGGGGGAAAGCTTTGTCGCCTGGGTCGGACTGCCTGTTCCCGGCGGTATCATCGGCATGGCCGTGCTGCTGGCCCTGTTGGTCAGCCGTCAGGTCCAAACCACCACGGTCCGGCGCGGCGTGCGGTGGCTGTTGGCGGAAATGCTGCTGTTTTTCATTCCGGCGGTGATGGCGCTGCTGGACCATCATGAATTGCTGGGCGTGGTCGGGGTGAAATTGCTGCTGGCCATTGCCGCCGGGACCGTGCTGGTGATGGCCAGCACCGCCCTGGCCGTTGATCTGTGCTATCGCTGGCGGGTGCATCATGGTCACTAATCCCTGGTTTTCCATGGTGTTTTGGCCGGTGGTGACCGTGGTTTTCTATTGGGGGGCCAAAGCCATTGCCCGCCGCCATACCCGGTGGTGGACATCGCCGCTGATCATCGCCCCGGTGGCTTTGCTGCTGCTGGCCAGCCTGATGCACGCCCATTACCGCGACTATATCCAGGGGTCGCATTGGCTGATGGCCATGCTGGGGCCGGTGACCGTGGCCTTTGCCTTGCCCATTTACGAACAGCGCGCCTTGATCCGCCGCCATTGGCCCATTCTGGTGGTGGGCATTGCCGTGGGCAGTCTGACCGCAATGGCCAGCGGGTGGGGGTTTGCCACGGTGCTGAGCCTGTCGCCGGAATTGCGCCAAAGCCTGCTGCCCCGGTCGATCACCACCCCCTTCGCCATGGAAGTGTCGCGGGATTTCGGCGGCATCCCCGATCTGACGGCGGTGTTCGTCATTATCACCGGGGTATTGGGCGCGGCCTTGGGGGAAGTGATCCTGAAGGTCTTGCCATTGCGGTCCAGTTTGGCCCGTGGCGCCTTGTTCGGCATGGGTGCGCATGGTGCCGGGGTAGCCCGCGCCCACCGGATCGGGGCCGAGGAAGGGTCCATCGCCGGTCTGGTCATGGTTCTGGCAGGGCTGTTCAATGTGGCCGCCGCCACGGCCCTGACGGTCTATCTCCATGGCTGATCCAAGACGAAGTTGCTTGGCGGAACAGACTGACTTCATGGCATTTTCCCGGCTCTGTTGATACAGTGCGGAATATTTATCCGGGGGTGTCATGAAAATTTCCCGCCTGCTCAAATTGGAAGGCAAAATCATTGCGTGCGCCGGTCTGGCCGTGGTGCTGTGCGCCACCGCCATTACCGGTGTGACCTTGTGGTTGTCGCGGGATACCGCTGAACGTTCGGCCATCGCCATGGTCAATGAAATTGCCGAAAACCAGGGTGGGCGCATTCGTCTGGGTCTGACCACGGCGGTGGAACGGGCCAGGGCCATTGCCAATCTGGTGCAGTCGGAAATGGCCGAAAACTCCCCCCGGCGCAGCGTCATCAATCGCATGATCCATCAGATCGCCCGGCAAAATCCCGATTATGCCGGGACTTGGCTGGACATGGCCCCCAATGCTTTTGATGGCCGCGATGCCGATTTCACCACCCGCGACGGCGATGATATTCTGGGATTGCCGGAAAATGGCCGGATGAGTTTGCTGTGGCTGCCGGATGGCAAGGGCGGGATCAAGCCCGATGACAGCGACGGCATCCCCTTTGATCAGGTGGTGGAAAAGGAATATTACAAAGCCGCCGCCGCCACCCGCAAGGATGTGGTGACCGAGCCCTATCGTGACGATCTGACCAAATTGCTGATGACCAGCGCCGCGGTGCCGGTGCTGCATGACGGCAAGGTGGTGGGCGTGGCCGGTATCGACTTTTCCTTGGCTGGCCTGACTGAAATGGTCAATTCCCAGCATCCTTTCGGCGATGGCTTCCTGGCCATCCTGTCCGGTCAGGGAACCTATGTGGCCCATCCCGATGTGGCCAAGCTGTCGCAAGCCCCCGATGATTTGCCCGAAGCCGCCCGCACTGCCGCCCAACGGGGCGAAAGCTTCGAAGGACGGGTGCGCTTGAACGGCGTGGTTCACTATCTGCACCTGTCCCCCATGCGCTTCGGCAATGCCGAGGGGGCATGGTCGCTGGTGGTGGCGGTGCCGATGACGTCGATCATGGCCGAAGCCCAACGGCTTAGTCTGGTCACCGTGCTGATCGGCCTGTTGGGCGCGGTTCTGGCCGGAATCGGTGCCTGGGTCGTGGGGCGCGGCATCGCCCGCCCGGTCAAGGGCATGACCGCCTCGATGGCCCAATTGGCTGGTGGTAAGCTGGAAATCGCCATCCCGGCCATGAACCAGCATGATGAAGTGGGGGAAATGGCCCGCGCCGTGGATGTGTTCAAGCAAAACATGATCCGGGCCAAAGCGCTGGACGAAGCCCAAAAACGGGAATGGGCCGAACGCGAGGCCCGCGCCCAACGGCTGGAAGTGTTGCATCAGGGGTTTGAACAGCGCGGCGCCGTTCTGATCGAATCCTTGACCCAAGCCACCGGCCAGTTGCAATCCACTGCCCAATCCCTGAACGATATCGCCGACGAAACCACCCAACAGTCCATTTCCGTGTCGGCATCGGCGGAACAATCCACCCGCAATGTGGAAACCATGGCCGCTGCCACCGAGGAATTGACCGCCTCCATCAGCGAATTGGGCCGTCAGGTGGCCCAGGCCAGCGGTTCGTCTGAATCCGCCCTGGCGGAAATGAGCCGGACCGAAGACATGATCCGCGGGCTGGCTGACAGTTCGGCCAAGATCGGCAGTGTGGTGCAATTGATCAATGCCATCGCCCATCAGACCAATCTGCTGGCCCTGAACGCCACCATCGAGGCCGCCCGCGCCGGCGAAGCGGGCAAGGGCTTTGCCGTGGTGGCGGGCGAGGTGAAGAATTTGGCCAATCAGACCGCACGGGCGACCGAGGAAATCAGCACTCAGATCGGTGCGGTGCAATCATCCACCCACGACGCGGTGAATGCCATTGCCCAAGTATCGGGCCGCATCGACGAAATCCATCACATCGCCACCGGCATCGCCGAAGCCATGGATGAACAGATGGCCGCCACCCGCGAAATCGCCCGCAACGCCCAGGAAGCCGCCACCGGCACCCGCGACATTTCCGCCAGCATTTCCCGCGTCACCACCGGGGCGGAAGAAACCGTTGCCGCCTCGACCCAGGTGCTCAGTTCGGCCCAGTCCCTGGAAGCCGAAGCGCAGGATATGCGGGGGGTGGTGGAAACCTTCCTGCGGGACGTTCGGGCGGCCTGATGCTGGCCAACCTTTGAACCGACTCGTTGGCAGGTCGCCAGCCGCCATTGCGGCAGCGCCCGCCCGGCGAGGGGCAATCATAAACCCAGCCGCCATTGCGGCAGCGGCCAAGGGCGCGGCGGCGCCCGCCCGGCGAGGGAGAATACAATCCCAGCCGCCATTGCGGCAGCGCCCGCCCGGCGAGGGACAATCATAAACCCAGCCGCCATTGCGGCGGCGGCCAAGCGGCCGGATGGCCGCGCCCGGCGAGGGCTGTGCAACGGTCAATGAAATTGGCCGCTGGTATGATTTCAAAGCCCGGATGCTTTGGCGATCAGCCTGCGGGCATTATCGGCGGGTACGGGCTTGCCCAGCAGGAAGCCTTGGATGATGTCGCATCCCTGGGCCAGCAGAAAGTTAAACTGTTCCTCGGTTTCCACCCCTTCGGCTACCACCGACAGGCCCAGGCTGTGGGCCAGATTGATTGCCGCCGAACAGATCACCTCGTCGTTATGGTCGTTGCCGATGTCATTCACGAAGGATTTGTCCAGTTTCAGCGTGTGGACCGGCATGATCTTTAAATAGGACAGGGATGAATAGCCGGTGCCGAAATCGTCAATGGCCAGATGCACCCCCATGATGCGCAGGGCGTTCAGTTGTCCAATACAGGCTTCGGGGTCGCGCATGGCCATGGTTTCGGTGATTTCCAATTCGATTTCGCTGCCATCCAGCCCGTGACGCTGCAAGGCGGTGCTGACATCGCTTAGCAGCGCGGGCGACCGCAATTGATGGGCGGACAGGTTGATGGCGATGGGAAGGATACGGCTAAAATTCCGCCGCCACTCCCCGGCCTGGCGGCAGGCTTCGTCCAGCACCCAGGCCCCGATATGGGCGATCAGCCCGCATTCTTCGGCGATGGGAATGAAATTGGCCGGTGAAACCATGCCCATGGTGGGATGATGCCAGCGGATCAGGGCTTCAAAGCCCTGAAGGACCCGGCTGCGGGCTGAAAATTTTGGCTGATAGTACAGTTCGAATTGCCCCTGATCCAGGGCATTGCGCATTTCTCTTTCAAGCTGAAGTCGTAAAACTGCCGCCCGGTTCATTTCATCGGTGAAGAACTGAAAGTTGTTACGGCCTTCATTCTTGGCGTGATACATGGCGATATCGGCATTTTTCATCAGCTTTGCCACATCATATCCATCATCCGGGAAAATTGTGATGCCGATACTTGGCGAGCTGGACAATTGATTTCCATCATAAAAATAGGGCAGGCCCAGGCTCTTCAGCACTTTGGCGGCGATGCCGGTCACTTCGGATGGGGTGTTGATGCCGTTCAGCACCACCACGAATTCATCGCCGCCCCAGCGAGCGACAAGATCGCTGTCGCGCACATCGGCTTTCAGCCGTCGGGCCACTTCGATCAGCAGGGCATCACCGGCTTCATGGCCCAAGGTGTCGTTGATGATCTTGAACCGGTCCATGTCGATGAACAGGATCGCCGATTTCGTTTCCTGGCGCCGGGCCATGGCGATGGATTGTTCCACCCCTTCCATCAGGCTGAAGCGGTTCAGCAGGCCGGTCAGGCTGTCATGATGGGCCAGGCGGTTGATATGGTCCTCGGCCTCTTTCCGGTCGGAGACGTCGGTAAAGCTGGCAATATGAAAATCCACTTCGCCCTGGGGGGTGCGGACCACGGATATGGTCAGGAATTTGGGATAGACGCGGCCATCCTTGCTTCGGTCCCATAACTCGCCCTGCCAAAAACCATCCCTTTGGATCGATTCCCACATATGGCGATAGGTTTCAGGGGGGGTCCGGCCGGCTGACAGGAATTTGGGGTCCTTGCCCCGGATGTCGTTCAACTCATAGCCGGTCAGGTGGTTGAAAGCCTGATTGCATTCGACGATGCAATTATTCCTGTCGGTGATCATGATGGCTTCGCCGCTGCTTTCAAAGACATGGGCGGCCAGCCGCAATTGACATTCGGTCCGTTTGCGTTGCAGCAGGTTGCGCACCCGCATTTTCAGCACCGGGCCGGAAACCGGTTTGGTCAGATAATCATCGGCGCCTAAATCCAGCCCTTCCAACTGGGTTTGTTCAGAGGAATCGGCGCTGACGAAAATGACGGGAATGTCGCGGGTGTCCTGGGATTGGCGCAAGCTTCGCATGACATCAATGCCGCTTAGGCCCGGCATCATCACATCCAGCAAGATCAGATCGGGTTTTTCCTGTTCCACCGATGCCAATGCGGCCTGACCGCTGGTGGCGGTTTTCAGCCGACACTGATCCTTAAGTGCCGACACCAGGACGTGCAAATTGGCAGGCACGTCATCGACCAGCAAAATCAGCGCCTTGCCATCGATCAGGTGTTTCATGCGGCAGCTCTTTCCCTTTGGTTGTCGGCCATCGGAAAGCATATCCGCTTAACGTGAATGGAAGATAATCCCGAAGACAACACATGGCGTCGCTTCGGTAAAAATTCATGCACACATCCGGCTAAGCACGGTCAAGGCCCCCGCATGATCGAACCGGTCAATACACTCGGTCAGCGCGACCAATTGGCTGTCGGTGGGGTGGTCGTGGCGGTATCGCAGCAGGGCCGCCAGCAGGTCATCGGGAATGATTTCGCCGTTTTCCAGGAATGGGCGGATTTTTTTCAGGATATGGCTGATTTCTTCCACCGGATCGCCCACCGGGTCGTCGGGAGCCTGGACGGGCAGAGCCAAGGCGGACAGGATAGCCGACACATCGGCGATGAATTGGGACAGGGCCGCAGCATCGGGGGGATGGCCTTGTTTCAGTGTGTTTTCCAGCGCCAGGCTGGAGGCATGGATGTGGCTGATCCCCAGATTGCCGAAAACGCCCCGCACGGTATGCACCGCCTGGGCAGCCTCCGAGTACAGCCCCTGCCGGATCAAGCCGCTGAGCTGGTTGGCAAAGCCGTCATAGGTGGACACGCAATTGCGCATCAGGCGGATGGCCAGATGGCGGTCGCCGCCCAAGCGGCGGGACAGCCGGTCCAGATCGAATCCGGCGGCAGGTTGCGGGGAAATATCGGGGGGCAGGGATGCCGAAGGAGGGGCATCCTGGGTCAGCATCCGACGCAAGCAGGCTTCCAACTCGGCGATTTCCACCGGTTTGGCGATGAAATCGGCCATGCCGGCTTGGGCACTGCGGTGCCGGTCCTCGGGGAAAACCGCGGCGGACATGGCCACCAGGGGCGGACAATCCGGCCCCAGCATGTCCCGCAATTGCCGGGCCGTCTCCAATCCATCCAGCACCGGCATGTGCAAATCCAGAAAAATGATGTCGAATGCCTGGGTCCGGGCTTTTTCCACGGCTTCGGCCCCGTCATTGGCCAAAGTGACCGTCACCCCCATGCGATCCAGCATGGTGGTGGCGATTTCCTGATTGATGGGTTGATCTTCGGCCAGCAACGCACGGGTGCCGTCGAAGCGGCATGAGGAGGGGGATGGTGGCGGGACGGTCAAGGTGGGGAGTTGGCACGCGGCCTCTTCTACCTGGATGGTAAAGGCAAAGGCGGCGCCGTGCCCCGGCTGGGACGATACCGAAATGGCCCCGCCCATCTGGGTCACCAGTTTTTCGCAAATGGCCAATCCCAGCCCGGTTCCGCCATATCGGCGGGTCACCGAACTGTCCGCCTGGACGAATGCCTTGAACAGGCGGGTGGATTGCTCGGTACTCAGGCCGATGCCGGTATCGTTGACGCAAAAGCGCAAGATGGTGCCAGGCCGGGCGGTTTCGGCATGGGCAACCTGGCTGATCCCGATATGGACGCCGCCGCGTTCGGTGAATTTGATGGCATTGCCCAGCAGGTTGTTCAACACCTGGGACAAACGTAACGGATCGCCCAGAACGGTATCGGGCACGTCTGGCGCGATATCCACGGTCACGGCCAGGGATTTTTCGCTGATCCGGGCGGCGAACAGGTCCAGGGATTGCTGTACGATATCGGCGGCCCGCATGGGAATGCTTTCCATCTGGACCTGGCCGGATTCGTATTTGGAATAATCCAGAATGTCGTTCAGCAAAGCCAAAAGCGCCCGTGCCGAGGCAACCGCCTTGCGCAACTGATTGTCCTGGGTCGGCGGCAGGCCGCTATCCACCACCAATTGGGTCAGGCCGATGATGGCGTTCATGGGGGTGCGGATTTCGTGGCTCATATTGGCCAGGAAGCCGGATTTGGCCTGATTGGCCAATTCCGCTTCGTGTTTTGCCGCCAGCATGGCGTCTTCCGCCTGTTTGGCGCGGGTGATGTCGCGGGCGATCTTGGATGCGCCAGCTACCCGCCCGGCGGAATCCAGGATGGGTGATATGGTGGCGGAAATATGGATGGGCCGTCCATCCTTGCGCAGCCGGATGGTTTCAAAGTGATCGACCTGTTCCCCCCGGCGGATACGGGACAGAATCTCGCCTTCCTCGTGCAGGCGGTCGGGCGGGATCAGCATGGTGATGGATTTGCCGATAACTTCTTTTTCCGTATAGCCGAAAATGTGGCTGGCACCGCTGTTCCAACTGGTGATGATGCCGCTGAGTGTCTTGGAAATGATGGCGTCGTTGGACGAACTGACAATGGCGGCCATCTGCCGTGACTTGACCGCGCTGCCCAGCCGGTACATCAAGATGGACATGGCGGCGATGCTGGCGACGGACAGGCCGATGGTGAAGCGGATGGCCCAGCCGATATCGCTGAGCGCTTGTTCCGACGATGCCCGGCCCAGTTCCGCATTATAGTGGATGTGCCGTTCCACCGCCGTCTGCGCCTTGATGGCCAACGGCACCATGTTCAGTGCTTCCGACAATGCCTCGGCATAGCGTTCCTGGCGGGCCAGCGTCAGGGCGGCTTCGTTCCATTCCAGCACTTCGCCGATCAGCCGCCGGTCTTCGCGCATCAATTCACGGTCGGTATTGTCGCTGATCAGCCGGTCATAGGCCTCCAGCGTGATTTGCAAATCCACCTGAGCGGCCAGGATGCTGGATTCAATGGCGGGAATATCCGTCGGCGCGGGATAGGAAAGGCGGCGGTAACTGCGGATGCGCAGCTTCATGAACTGCATCAACGTGCTGTTCAATGTCCGCAGGGACGGAACGGTGTTGGTGTTGGCATAGTTGGTCAGGTGGTAAACGCGCTGCATGTACAGCACGTTCACTGTTCCCACTCCGGCCACGGCGACGATCATGGCCACCAGCAAGATGATCATGCGATTGGAAATGCTCACGCCAACATCCCTTCCCGGAACCATGCCCCAAGGATGAAGGTGGGGATGTTCGGGGCATTCGTCCATCGGCCATAGGGATGAAGATCCGTAATTATATGCGTATTATTACGGATGACTGTTTGATCTTGGGCCAACCGTGATTTGATGGCATCCCCGCCATGCATGGTTATCAGATTACATTTCCTATGTGTTTATATGATAAAGGCGGGGTGCGCCCGTGGCGGGCGCGGATGATATGGAAAAGGCACATGGCCCAAGGAAAACTGATCTCTTTGGCTGAGGCGGTGCGCCGTCATGGACAGGACAGCATGCTGTATGCCAGCGGTGCCGCTCTGCCCATCGGTTCGGATGCCGTGGTTTTCGGTCGCGAATTGCTGCGCCAGGGGCGCAAGAACCTGCATGCGGCCTTTCACTGCAACAGCCAGCAATTGAATCTGTTGGCCGCCGCCGGGGCGGTGGACAAGGTGGAATGCGGCTTTTCCGCGCTGGAGGTTTTCGGCTTCGCCAACGGGCTGCGCCGGGTGGTGGAAAGCGGACAGGTGGCGCTGGAAGATTATTCCAACCTGTCTTTTCCCCTGCGTCTGCTGGGGGGGGCGCTGAACTGGCCGTTCGTGCCCGCCACGGTCAATATCGGGTCGGACATCCAAGACCGCAGTGCATTCGCCCCCGACGACTATCCGTGCACCACCAAGATTCCCACCATCACCGATCCGTTCAGCGGTCGGACCCTGGGGGCGTTGCGGCCTTTATCGCCCGATCTGGCGGCCATTCATGTCAGCATGGCCGACACCTTGGGCAATGCCATCATTCTGGGCACGGAATGGAGCCGGGTCGAATTGTCCCGCGCCGCCAAAAAGGTGGTGATCATCGCCGACCAGATCGTTGATCCCGCCTGCATCCGCCAATATCCCAATCTGGTGCGCATTCCCGATATCATCGTGGAATCGGTGGTGTGGTGGCCCTTTGCCGCCTGGCCGCAAAGTTCGCCCGGATTCTACGATGTGGATGAAGAGCACATGAAGTTCATGAACAAGGCCCTGGCCACCGCCGAAGGGACCGATGCCTATATCCGCGATTTCGTCACCAGCTATGCCGGGATTGACGGTTATCTGGACATGATCGGCCGCGACAAGGTGGCCAAACTGTCCCAGGGCGCGACCAGCTTTTTGTCCGACCCGTACCGTCAATGGTTCTGGACCCCAGACCAGATCAAGGCCGCCGAGGTGACGCCATGACCGATGCCCCCTTTACCCGCCAGGAAGTGATGGCCATCGCCACCGGGCGTGAGATCAAGGATGGTGAATTGGCCATTTTCGGCGTTGGCCTGTCCATGCTGGCCGGTTATTTCGCCCAGGCCAACCACGCCCCCAATCTGCGGTCCATGACCGAAGGCGGGGTGTATGGATCGACCCCGGTGGGCGGCCTGCCCTGGGGCATCGAATGCAACCGCATTTCCGCCAATGCCACCTGTTTCAGCAGCGCCTTGGATGCCTTGGGCTTTCTGGTGGCGTCGGGGCGGTGCGATGTGGGGGTGATCGGTGCCGCCCAGGTGGACAAGTTCGGCAACGTCAACACCACCGGCATCTGGGATGGCGAGATCGGCCATCATTATCGCCCGCCCAAGACCCGTCTGCCCGGCGCCGGGGGCGCCAATGACATTGCCTGCGGGGCCAAGCGTCACATTATCATGGTCACCCATGAACCAAAGCGTTTCGCCGACAAGGTCACCTATGTCAGTTCGCCCGGCTATCTGACCGGCGGCGATGCCCGTCAGCGCGCCGGTTTCATCGGCGGCGGCCCGTCGGCCATCATCACCACCTTGGGCATTCTGCGTCCCGATCCGGTGACCAAGGAATTTCTGCTGGATGGCTGGTTCAGTTTTTCCAGCATCGACGAAATCAAGGCCAATACCGGCTGGGATTTGAAGGTGGCCGCCCATGCCGCCCCCATCGCCGATCCCACCGCCGAGGAATTGGCCAATTTGCGTATGGTTGATCAAACCGGCGCCTTGCGTAAAATCTAAAGGAATAGCCGCCCCGCGAAAGCGGGGCGCCATAACCCCAAGGAAATGTCCTTCATGACCGAAGATCCTTTCATCCTGCGCTCTGACCGCGATCATGTCGCCACCTTGACCCTGAACCGTGGTCCCGCCCGCAACGCTCTGTCCCTGGGGATGCTGGATGCGCTTCATGACCATCTGGCCCAATTGGCCCAGGATGCCGACGTCCATGTGGTGGTCATCGCCGGCAGCGGTCCGGCCTTTTGCGCGGGGCATGATCTCAAGGAATTGCGGGCCAAGAATTACGATCCCGCTTATGTGGATCAGTTGTTCGCCCGCTGTGCCCAGGTGATGCAGGCCATTGTCAATCTGCCCAAGCCGGTGATCGCCCGCGTCCATGGCGTGGCCACCGCCGCCGGTGCCCAATTGGTGGCCAGTTGCGATCTGGCGGTGGCGGCCACCGATTCCCGCTTTGCCACGCCGGGGGTGAATATCGGTTTGTTCTGCTCCACTCCCATGGTGGCACTGTCGCGCAATGTGGCGCCCAAGCACGCCATGCAGATGTTGTTGTCGGGCGATTTGATCGACGCCAACACCGCCTTGTCCTATGGCCTGGTCAACGAACTGGCCGCGCCCGAGGAATTGGACGCCCGCACCCACGCCCTGGCCGCCAAGATCGCCAGCAAATCGCCCCTGACCCTGGCGATCGGCAAGGAAGCGTTTTACCGCCAATTGGATTTGCCGCTGGATCAGGCCTATGATTACACCCGTCAGGTGATGGCCGATAATCTGAAGGCCCAGGATGCCCATGAAGGCATCAACGCTTTCGTGGAAAAGCGTCAGCCCACATGGTGCGGCCGATGAGCGACGCCAACGACACCCTGCCGCCCCTGTCTTACCCGGATGCGTTGTTGGCCCGGATTTTGGGCAGCGTCAACACCATCGCCATGGTGGGGGCCAGCACCAATTGGAACCGGCCCAGCTATTTCGTCATGAAATATCTGCAAGGCAAGGGATATCGGGTCATTCCGGTCAATCCCGGCGCGGCGGGCCAGACCATTTTGGGCGAAACCGTGCGGGCCACCCTGGCGGATATTGATGAACCGGTGGACATGGTCCAGGTGTTCCGCAAATCCGAAGCGGTTCCCCCCATCGCCCGCGACGCCATCGCCATCGGCGCCAAGGTGCTGTGGCTGCAATTGGGCGTGCGCCATGACGATGCGGCGGCGGAAGCCCAGGCGGCGGGCCTGACGGTGATCATGGATCGCTGCCCGAAAATCGAATTCGGCCGTCTGGGCGGCGAATTGTCGTGGTTCGGGGTTAATTCCGGCATCATTTCGTCCAAGGTCCGCCATGCGCCCAAGGCGCCGCCAGCCCAGTCCGACGACGATGCGGATGCCGGACCGGCATTGGATTTCGCCTTTGAAACCCGCGCGGTCCATGCGGGTGCGGCCCCCGATCCGGTGACCGGCGCCCGCATCACCCCCATCTATCAGACCGCATCCTATGTGTTCGAGGATGTGGACCAAGCCGCCAATCTGTTCAACCTGCACAGCTTCGGCCATGTGTACAGCCGCCTGTCCAATCCCACCGTGGCGGTGTTGGAAGAACGGGTGGCCAATCTGGAAGGCGGACGGGCAGCGGTGGCCGCCGCATCGGGCCACGCCGCCCAATTCCTGACTTTTTTCACCCTGCTGGAGCCGGGGGATGAATTCCTGGCCTCGCGCAATCTGTATGGCGGTTCGCTGACCCAGTTCGGCCAAAGCTTCAAGCGCTTGGGCTGGCACTGCACCTTTGTCGATCCGGTGAACCCCGATAATTTCCGCGCCGCCCTGACCGAACGGACCAAGGCGATTTTCGTGGAAAGTCTGGCCAATCCCGGCGGTGTGGTGGTTGATCTGGAAGCGGTGGCCCGCATCGCCCATGATGCTGGCATTCCCCTGATCGTCGATAACACCCTGGCCACTCCCTATCTGTGCCGTCCGTTCGAATGGGGGGCGGATATCGTTTGCCATTCCACCACCAAATTCCTGGCCGGGCATGGCAATTCCCTGGGCGGCGTCGTGGTGGAATCGGGCAAGTTCAATTGGGGGCAAAACGATAAATTCCCGTCCATGACCCAGCCGGAACCGGCGTATCATGGGCTGAATTTCCACGAAACCTTTGGCGATTTCGGCTTTACCACCAAGGCCCGCGCCGTGGCCTTGCGCGATTTCGGCCCGGCCCTGTCGCCCATGAACGCCTTTTTCACCCTGACCGGTATTGAAACCCTGGCGGTGCGCATGGACCGTCATGTGGACAATGCCCGGCAAGTGGCCCATTTCCTGGCCAAACACCCCAAGGTGGCCTGGGTGTCCTATGCCGGGTTGGATGACAATCCGTTCCGGTCCCTGGCGGAAAAATACATGCCCAAGGGTCCGGGGGCGGTGTTCACCTTTGGCGTTACCGGCGGCTTCGAAGCCGGGACCAAGCTGGTGGAACGGGTGCGCCTGTTCTCGCATCTGGCCAATATCGGCGATACCCGCAGCCTGATCCTGCATCCGGCCAGCACCACTCACCGCCAATTATCCGACGAAGCCCGGATCAAGGCCGGGGCAGGGCCGGATGTGGTGCGGCTGTCGGTGGGGATTGAAAATGCCGCCGACCTGATCCGCGATTTGGATCAGGCATTGGCCGGGCTGTGAAACCCGCCCACCGCTAATACCAAATCCCGGTGAGTGAACCTCATGGGGATTTGGTTAGGCCCAAGGGGCCGCGCGGCTTACGCCGCGGAAGGCAAGGGTTTCGGAGAAACCCGCCCGCCGCTGAGGGCGCCGGTGATCGGTTCCGATCACCGGGATATGGTATTAGGCGGCGCCCGGCGAGGGACAAACACAAAGGATAGCTCGCATGGATGTGGCAGTGGTGGCCGGTGTGGGGCCTGATGGGGGGCTGGGCGCCGCCCTGGCCCGCAAATTCGCCGCCCACGGTCTGGGCGTGGCCCTGGCCGGACGGTCGGCCAATCGGCTGGCCCAATTGGCCGATACCATCACCCGGTCAGGCGGTACCGCCTGGGCCATCCCCACCGATGCCACCGATCCCGCCCAAGTGGATGCCCTGTTCCACCAGGCCGCCGCCCATGGCACCATCCGTCTGGCGGTCCATAATGTGGGCGCCAATGCCCGCTTTCCCGCCCTGGACATGACCGCCGCCGATTTCGAAACCCTGTGGCGCCAAAATGCCCTGTCCGGCTTCCTGGTGGGAACCCAGGCTGTGCGCCACCTGCTGGCCGCTGGCGGCGGAACCCTGATCTTTACCGGCGCCACCGCATCCTTGCGCGCCCGCCCCCCCTTTCTTGGCTTCGCCGCCGCCAAAGCCGCCCTGCGGGCCGTGGCCCAGGGATTGGCCCGCGAATTCGGCCCCCAAGGCGTCCATGTGGCCCATATGGTCATCGACGGTGTTATCGACGGCGATTATGCCCGCACCAATTTTCCCGATTTCGTCCGCGCCAAAGGCAGTGACGGATTGATCAACCCCGATCAATTGGCCGATGCCTATTGGGCCATTCACCAACAACCCCGCAGCACCTGGACCCACGAATTGGACCTGCGCCCCTATGGGGAGGGGTTTTAAAGTGGATTTTTGAGCCGCCCCGGCACGGGGCGGCCACAGGCCAAACTTGCCCATCTGCGCACCATCTGCCATGAGGTCGCGGGCGCTGCCCGCACCCGCAAGGAGCCACGGGCTCCTTGACCTTGCTTCCTGATCAGAACCAATCCCGCTTTCCTCATCTCCACGGACGCGGCTGCATTCCCCTCGACTTTGGGGTGCTCCGCAGGCCACGCCAGCCTGAAGGCGGCAGTCAGTCCCCCTTGATTTGGGGGTACTCCGCAGGGGACCCGCTCGGACAGTACAATCAACCGCTGGTGCAGTCCCCCTTGATTTGGGGGTACTCCGCAGGTTTTGTGGCGTTCGTCACCATGAATGAAGAGGTGCAGTCCCCCTTGATTTGGGGGTACTCCGCAGGGCCCTGACGATTCTAAACACGGGCGGGTCGGGTGCAGTCCCCCTTGATTTGGGGGTACTCCGCAGGGGGCAAATGATCCTGCCGGACGAAACAAAAGGTGCAGTCCCCCTTGATTTGGGGGTACTCCGCAGGGCCGAGCGCCGCCGCCGCGAATTGGTCAAAGGTGCAGTCCCCCTTGATTTGGGGGTACTCCGCAGGTCATCCCGGAATGAGGATGTGTCCGAGGGCGGTGCAGTCCCCCTTGATTTGGGGGTACTCCGCAGGAGATGAGCATGGAGTGGCTTGATAGAAAAGAAAAAAATCCATATTTTTTGTGAAAAAAATCATGCGTCTTGGCCTGATATCCGTGTGAATCGCGGTTTTTTCAGCGGTGATGTTGGGGGGCTGGGTCGGTGCCGCCAAATAAAATCCAGACCCATTGACGGAAATGATCGCCCAGCAAATCATCTTGGGGCGGGGTGATGTCGAAGTCATTCCATCTTACCTGGGCCAGATGGGTGGCCCGGCGCACCGTCAGGCCGCACAGGGTCAGGTGATGCTGATCGTTCATTGTCCAGCGAATATCCAACCCCTCGCGGGCCAGTAATTCGGTGATGGATCGGGTGATGGCATTCTTTAATTTACGGTCATAGCCCATTAAATCCCGCGCTTGGTTGATCGCGTCGGTCAGGTTTGGTGTTTGGCTTGATTTCAACATATTGAAATGGGCAAAATCATTTCTGATGTATCTGTGCATTTTGGCGGTGATTGTTTTTTTGTTTATTATTTCTGACATGCCGTAAAATTCAGTAAAGTTTTTTTCTTTTGCGCTGTTCGTGAATTTTATAATTTGTCCTGATGAAAGAAGTTCCAGGAGTTTTTCGTTGTCTTTTATCTTCTGATAGGCCGCATCGGTCATGGTTTCCAGTGTGGCGAAATACAGGTCGCGTTCCCACAGGCCGGAATAATCCAGCAACCGGGCCAGCACCGCCATCATCAGCCGGTGCAGCCGCACCACATCGGCCTGGGTGATGCGGGCGGTCAAATGGCGGTGGCGGGCAATCTGGTTGACCAGATCAGCATAGTCCCGCAGATCGGTACATTTCTGCTGGCGGGGCTTTTTTTTCCATCTTTGGTGGTCATTGGCGATTTCCCGATGCAGTTCCTCTCTTAATCGTTGTTTTTCCGGCATGAGTTCCGTTTGTTTTTTCCAATCATCCACCATTTGGGTGGTGATTTTGTCCTGGGGCCGGAAACAATGCCGCAATGGCGCGAAATCGCCAAAACGCTGCACTTCCCGCAATCCCCGCAATGGCAGGTGGGTGCCGCCGGTCTGGGTGGGGAAAACCCGGTCGAATGTGGTCTTGCTGTCAAACAAGGTTTCCCAGACAGTCCATCTGATCCCATTCCCACTGCTGCCGCCGGAAAATTTGGCGTCATGGCAATTCAGATACAGGGTCAGAATATGGATCACGGCATCGACCAGTTCGACGGTACGTTTTTTTGCCGCAGGTACGGTTTTAGCACGAAATTCAGCGTGTGCCGTGATCCAGCGGCGTAATTGGTGCAGCAATTGGCCGACATCATCCACCGGCACCAGATGCATGATCATGTACAGGCTGGGCACCCAGGGCTTTGGGGGCAGGGTGCTGGCGGGCGGGTCCGGCATGCGCGATGGCAAATCGCGGCGATGGAAGGCCTGGCCCAGGGCCGATAATCCTGTCTGGTTCAGATAGATCACCAACAGCCGGGCCAACACATCGCACAGCAGATCGTCAATGAATTCCATCTGTGCCCGTGCCTGCGCGGCATCATGGCTGTACCCGGCCTGGACCCGCATTTCACTGGCGGTTTCCCGGTTCAGCCGGGCCATGAAATCGGCCAAAGTCTGGTAAGGTCCCCCCCCATCCATCATCTTGGCGGCGCGGGCGGTGATCAGGGCGTGCTCTCCGCAGTTTGCGCCGTTGATGGTTTGCGCGGCCCGGCTGGTCCGGTCGGTGGCGTCCCGGATCGCTTGGGCCAGATGGGGGCCGCCATCCTGGTCCAGCCAGTGACGGAATCCGGTTTCATACAGCAGCTTCAGCACCACATAGCGGCAGCGCAGGGCCGGGTCATCCTCCATCTTTTGGCGGTTGACCGGCTGTAGGGGGAAATCACGCCCTAATGTGGCGGCGCCACGGGCGACGCAGCGGTTGAAGCGGGGCAAGGGCAGCCGTTGCAACAGGCCAGCCCCCCCACCGGACTGTTCCATCACCGGATCCAACAAGGTGGGCGACAGGTAATGGCATGCCTCGACCCCTTCCAGCATCCGCGGGACCAAGGTGGAGGCAAGCTGATTGTCATCATACCAAAACTGTTCTTCCGCAGGTTTGGCTATTTTATTTCTTTTCTCCTGCTCTTCATTTTTTTTATTTTGCTCTTTATTTTGTTGCAGCGTATCCAGGAACTGGTCCAGCCGGGTGAAATGAAAGGTGCTGTTGCGCAGTTGCGACAACACCTCGCGGGCGCGGGCCGCCGGATTATAGCCGTTTCCGATCGGGCTTCGCGGCCCGAACAGCAACGCGGTCTTGTCTTGATCGAATGTTTCTGGCGGTGGGGCAGACAAGACGTCCCTCTCACCACTATCAACCCAGTCGGTCAGGCTGCGTTGCGCCAGGGCCAGCACCCGGCGCCAGATGCGCACCAGGGCTTCATCCAGTTTGATTTCGGTTTGGCCGTCACTGTCCCAAAACCGGCTGGTTTTCCAGTCATCCTCGCTTGGCCAGCATGGCGGCCGGCCATCATGGGGGACCATGGTGTGGTAATGGATGATCTTGCCCCGCCGGGTGGTGGCCATGCGCTGGCGGTTTTCCTGGCGGGCCATGACCACCGCCTGCAATTGCTCTTTTGTCTTGGGCTGGATGGTTGCCAGTTTTTCGCCGCTATATTTGCTTTCCTTCAAAAGACGGCGCCAATAATCCTTGACCGCCTGATGGATGTGGAACAGCGGATTATCAGCCTGTTCGGCCACCGGAATGTCCACATCGAAGATGCGCGGATAGTGGTTGTACAGACAGATGGCGACGGCGGGCCATGTCAGCCGAGCCGGTTTGCCGTCCCAATGCCGACTGTTTCGGGCGGCATCATTGGCCTGGCGCTGTTTTTCCGTGATGTCGCGCATCAGCGCATCGGCTTTGTACGCTTTCCACGCCGATTCTTGCAGCGTGACACCCTGGGCATTGGGCTTCAGCGTGTTTTTTTCCACGCTATTGGCCCGATGCTTGATCATCCCCAGGGGGTGACGGCCCAGGGCATGGTGATGCAGGTGGTCATGTACGGCCAGGGCAACCCGTCGATAGTTAATGGGGGTGGTATCGACAAAACGGCTATACCAGCGGCCTTGTATCCTCTCCCCGGATTGCGTTTTTTTTCCGTCATCGGAATGGTTATTGGGGCCATAGGGATGGACCTTGGCCATCCATTTGGCCTGGTGGCGGTCATCCGATAATCCCAGATGGGGCCACATGGCATCGGCCAGATTTTGGCGCTGTTTGCGCTGTTCGGCGGTGGGGTATTCCCCCGATTTTCCGGGTTTGCGGATGATCTTGTCCAGGCAGGATATCCATTGCGCGATCAGAATATCCGCATTGCTGGCGGCGAAATCGGCGATGGACCGTTCCGCTTCGGCATTGGGGCGGATTTTTTCCATCAGCACACGGGTCTTGTCCGTGGTCCGGCTGCGGCCATAGGGTCGGATCAGGCGCATCGGTGTTTTCCCATCCACATCAGACTGTGGTGGGATGGTAATCAATTATTTATGGTTGTTCCAGATGCGGCCTATGTCTTCAGATCAAAGAATGCGGCGTAACGGTCGGGGGAAAAGCCGATATCCACCCGGCCATCCATCACCAGTACCGGGCGTTTGATCATGGATGGCTGGGCCAGCATCAGGGCGATGGCGTGGTCGCGGTCCAGGTTTTGTTTGTCCTGGTCGGGTACTTTGCGAAACGTGGTGCCCGCACGGTTCAGCACCTTTTCCCAGCCCTGGGCATCGCACCATTGGGCCAGCAAGACGGGGTCGGCCCCCTCTTTCTTATAATCGTGGAAGTCAAAGGCGATGCCATGGCTGTCCAGCCAGACCATGGCCTTTTTCATGGTGTCGCAGGCTTTGATGCCATACAGCGCCGGTTTGGCCATTATTTCTGCCCATAGCTCAGGGTGATCCGGGCGGCGGCGTCGCGGGCGGCTTGGCGGGCCAGATCGGTATCGTTGCCGCCGGGGACCAGGGCCAGCGCCACCCCCATGCGGCGATAGGGGCGGGTGGTGGGCTTGTTAAAGATGCGCACGTCCAATTCCACCCCGTCATGATGGGGGGTCAGGGCGTCGGTCAGCCCGTTCGCCCGGAAATCGGCGGCATCGCGGTCGGCCAGCACCACTGCCGATGCGGCGGCGCCCACACAGCGGATGGATGGGATGGGCAGGCCCAGAATGGCCCGCGCATGCAGATCGAATTCGCTGAGATTTTGGGAAATCAGGGTGACCATGCCGGTATCGTGGGGGCGGGGCGACAATTCGGAAAAGATCACCCGGTCGCCCTTGACGAAGAATTCCACCCCGAACAGGCCAAAGCCGCCCAGATTGTCCACCACCTTTTTCGCCATGTCCTGGGCCTGGGCCACCGCATCGGCGGACATGGCCGCCGGTTGCCAGCTTTCCTGATAATCGCCCCGTTCCTGGCGGTGGCCGATGGGGGCGCAGAACACCACGCCCTGGCGGGTGCGGATGGTCAGCAAGGTGATTTCGTAATCGAAATCAATGAACCCTTCGACGATGACCCGCTGGCGGTCGCCGCGCATGCCCGCCACGGCATAATCCCAGGCGGCATCGACGGCGCCCGCGTCGCGCACGGTGCTTTGGCCCTTGCCCGAAGACGACATGACCGGCTTGACCACGCAAGGCAGGCCGATGGCCGCCACCGCCGCCCGCATTTCGTCCAGGGTTTCCGCGTACAGATATTTGGATGTGGGCAATCCCAATTCGCCGGCCGCCACTTCACGGATACGGTCGCGGTTCATGGTCATGATGGTGGCCCGTGCCGACGGCACCACGGTAAAGCCCTTATCCTCGTATTCCTTCAGCACTTCGGTGCGGATGGCTTCCACCTCGGGGACGATGAAATCGGGGCGGTGTTTTTCGATGGCGGCGCCCAGCGCGGCCCCATCCAGCATGGAAAACACCTCGGCCTCGTCCGCGACCTGCATGGCCGGGGCACCGGCATAGGCATCGCAGGCCACCACATGGGCGCCCAGTCGCTTCGCCGAAATCACGAATTCCCGCCCCAGTTCACCCGAACCAAGCAACAGGATTTTGGCGGTGGCGGTCATGACGGATGCTCCGGGTTGGGGGATTTCGCGCGGACAGTAATACCATCCGTTCCGTCTGTCACCGTCCGACCATCTCGGCCACTTTGACCGCGTAACGATCGGTCATGCCCGACACGAAATCGGTCAAGGCGTGCAAGGCGTCGCAGGGGCCGAAAATGGGGTGCACCTGAAAATGCAGTGCTTGGGCCAATTGGGCGGAATAGCCGGTGAGTCTATCTATATCCCATTGATTTTCATATAAATCATTGATCAGTGGCATCAATCCGTCCAGCACCCGATACAGGACGTTGCGGCCAAAAACTTCAAGTTCAGTTTTTCGTTTCGCTTTAAAAATAATATTGCGGGCGGTGGTTTTGATGTCGGCGAAATTGGCGGCCAGGGTGGATGCATCCACCAGCGGGGTGGAAAATTCCCCATTCATGATCTGGGTGTAATTGGCCTTGAACGCCTCGACACAGGCGGCGATGGCGCCGCCGATGGCCATGGCCCGATACAGGGCGATGGTATCGCCATTTTTGGGGCGGTCGTCGCGGCCATGATTAGAGGGGGGCATCAATCCCTGAAGATGATGGGCGGCGGTGGCGAAATCCACATCGCCGCATAAAAAAGCATCTTCCAGATCCATGATGTTGTAGCAGATGTCGTCTGCCGCCTCCATCAGGAAGGCCAGGGGATGGCGGCGCCACCATTGGCCGACCACATGGCCATCGGCATTGACCGCATTGATTTCCGGCAGGCCCAGCCGGGTGGCGATGGTGCGGAAGGTGTCCACGTCATTACGGAACAGGCCGAATTTTTTCAGCCCGATATAGGGGGTGTGCGCATTCCGCCGGACCAGGGCCGATACCGGATATTTGGCAAAGGCCCCCAACGCCCCCATGGCCAGCCGCATCCCGCCTTGGTCGCGGTACATTTCCGTGCGGGTCAGGATGCGGAACCCCTGGGCATTTCCTTCGAACGCGATGAATTCGTCGCGTTCGCCCGTGTCCAGGGCGGCGAAGATGCCGGTGGGGTGGTCGAATTTTTCCGCGAACCACGCCCCCATGGCCGCTTCGCCCGAATGGCCAAAGGGCGGGTTGCCGATGTCGTGGGCCATGCAGGCGGTTTGCACCAGACCGGCCAGGGCGGGCACGTTCTTTTCGCCGATCACCTTCAGATCGTCGGCCAGCCATGCCCCCACTTCCACGCCCAAGGACCGCCCGGCGCTGGCCACTTCCAGACTGTGGATCAGCCGTTGATGCAGATGGTCGTTATCATGCAAGGGGTGCACCTGGGTCTTGTTGGCCAACCGGCGAAAGGGTTGGGAATACAAGATGCGGTCCATATCCTGGGCATAAACCGGACGGTGATGGTTTTCCACGAATTTGGGATCGTTCAGCCGGTTCGTGGTCAGCAGGTCATGCCAATTCATGGGTCATCCGGGAGGGCAGGGGGTCTGACGGGCGGCCATCTTGCCCCAGCCCGGCCCGCCACCCAAGTCATAAGCGGTGGCGCCGCCAATTCAGACCCAGCAGAACCAGGACGGTCATGGCCTGGACCGGCTGTCCCCAGGCTGACGCCTGGGCGGCCATGCCGCTGCCCATCCCGGCCAGGGACAGCAAGGCGCCGGCCAGCCCGCCGCCGCAACATCCCAGCAAGGTGGTTTGCGCCCCGATGACGGCCGCCAGGATACCGCCCCCGGCCATGGCCTGTCCCTGGATGACCTGTCTGCGGACGGGACAGTGTTTCCGCCCGGCCAGCATCAAGGCCGCGGCCAGCCCCAGCCCCAGGGCCAGGACCAGCCCGCCCAAGGTGATGGTGTACATGGCCGAAACGATTTCACCACTGGTCAGGTTCATGGAATAAAGCGGCGCGGTCCAGATTTTGCCGGGCGACAGGCTGGCCAGGGCCGCGCCCGTTTCTTCGACCGGGGCATAGCCCGATGGCAGGACCAGTCCGAAATTGCGCCAGACCGTCACGGCATAGGTGAGGATGGGCAAAATCAGGGATAAAAGCGAGATACCGGCGAACCACGGCAGAATGGTCATGGCGGTTGCTCTTTGCGTCAAGGAAAGGGGGGCGCTGGCCCCCCCTGGTCGGGATCAGAATGCTTCCTTGGTGAAGTCCACCCGTGGCGGCAGGCGCTTCAGCACATCGGCGGCCTTGATTTCCTGTTTGACCTGGATCAGTCCGTTTTCGATGCGGCTCATCTTGAAGTCGATGATGGCCTTGTGATCTTCGGCACGGATGAATTTGGCGCCTTGGGGGTGTTCAAAAGATTCCTCGACCTTCATGCCTTCCAGCGCCCTGATGAAGTCCGGCGTATCCTTCTTGGTTTGCCAATTGCTGGCTTCCACCGCCTTCTTGATGAAGAACAGGCTTTCCCACACCGCCCAATAATGGCTGCCGGCGATGATGCGGCTGGACCCTTCCTCGCGCCCGTGATCGTCATCCACCTTCAGCAATTCGCGGATCTTGCGGTGATGGGGGGTGTCCTTGTACTTCAGCATGCGCGGGTGATATTCCAGCAGATACACCCCTTCCGACGCCCCCGACAGATCGCCCGGATCAATGGATTCGTGGGTGCAGATCACCGAATAACGGTTCATGCGCTTGTCCAGACCCATGGATTTGGTCTGGGTGTAATAGCCCACCGACAGCGAGCCGAAGAAAATGGAATAAAGCTGGTCGGTATTGTCCGGCACCTTGGCCAGATAGGGCAGAAGATCCTTGGCATCCAAGGGCACGGCGATGGGATCGTTGACCTTGGCGCCCAGGGATTCCAGCACCTTTTTGTGTTCGTTGAAATGGCTCCAGCCCCAGCCGTAATCGGCGAAAACAAAGGTCCAGGTCTTGCCCAGATTGTTATAGGCCCATTCCGCCCCGGCCGCCGCCTGGGAATAGGTGTCGCTGCCCACCCGGAACACATAGCGGTTGCCCGCCGATCCGGTCATTTCCTCGGCCATGCCTTGGGGGATATAGACGGTCTTCAATTCCTTGGCGATAGGGGTGGTGGCCAGATCCACGCCCGAATGACAGGACCCGATAACAAAATCAGCGCGGTTGCGTTGCACCAGCGACCGGAATTTGCGCGCCCCCGATGGCGGATTGCTTTCGCTGTCTTCCACCACATATTTCACCTCGCGCCCGGCAATGCCGCCATTGGCGTTGATGTGGTCGATGGCCACTTGGGCGGCCTTGTCGCACCAATATCCCCAAGACGAAAAGCCGCCGGTCAGGTCGCATTGATGGCCGATGACGATGGGATCGCCGCTTGGTTTGGCCATCAGGTCGCGGGCCAGGAAAAGTTGGGGCACCTGGGTGGCGGCACCTGAAGCCAAAGCAAGTTTCAAAAAGCTGCGCCGATTGCTGTTCATGATGGAATCCTTTGCATTCGGGACGGAAGATAAAGGGAGCGCCCATGGGCAAGGGCCTGGGTGGATTTTTATTGATTGAAATCCACTCTAGATAGCTACGCCAAGGTAACGGTGAATTAGGTCAGGTGAGTTTTTCAGTTCATCTGACGTTCCTTCATGACAAATGACGCCTTTTTCCATGATGTAGATGCGGTCACAGATGGAAAGTGCTGTCTTTATGTTTTGTTCAACCAACAAGATGGAAATTCCAATTTTGTTGATTTCTTTGATCTGTTTTCGAATGGCAGCCACCAGCATGGGCATGATGCCTTCGGTCGGTTCGTCCAGCAGGATCATCTTGGGTTTCATGATCAGGCAGCGGGAAATGGCCAATTGCTGCTGTTCTCCACCCGATAAGGTGCCTGCCAATTGCCCCATCCGTTCCTGCAAGCGGGGAAAACGGGTAAAAATGTCGGTCAGATCATCCGGGTCCGGCTGGCTGGTCAGGCCGATGCACAGATTTTCCATGACGGTCAGCTTGGGGAATAATCTGCGGCCTTGGGGCACTAGGCCCAGGCCCAGCGGGGCGATCTTATGGGCGGGCAAACGGTCGATGCGGTCGCCGTCAAAGGTGATTTGGCCGGTGCTGGCGCCCTGCAATCCCATGATGGACCGCAATGTGGTGGTTTTGCCCACGCCGTTGCGGCCCAGCAATCCCACCGCTTCTCCCGCCTTGACCTGCATGGTGACACCGCGCAGGACGTGGCTTTTGCCGTAGCGGGCATTCAGGTTTTCCACCTTAAGCATCTTCATCCTCCTCGGGCGCGCCCAGATAGGCTTCCTGGACGCGGGGGTCCTTGGCGATGTCTTGGGGTTTGCCCTGGCACAACATGGCGCCTTGGGCCATGACGGTGATGGTGTCGGCGATGCCGAACACCATTTCCACATCGTGTTCGATCAAGACGATGTTCACCGTCTTGGACAGGTCCTTGATGATGCTGGCGGTGCGTTCGGTTTCTTCCGGGCTCATGCCTGCCACTGGCTCGTCCAGCAGCAGCAGCTTGGGCCGGGTGGCCAGGGCGATGCCGATTTCCAGCAACGACATGTCGCCATAGGACAGATTGCCCGCCAGTTCGTGGCGGTAATCGCCCAGCCTGGTCAGGTCCAGCAATTCATCCACCCGCCGGGCGGTGTCGGCATAGGATCGGGCCGGGCGGAACGGGTGTAGCCAGCCTTGACGGGTTTGGGCGGCGATCCAGATGTTTTCGGCCACGCTTAACCCGTTGAATACGCTTTTGACCTGAAGCGTGCGGGCCATGCCCAACCGGCTGATGCGGTGGGTGGGCATGCGGCTGATATCTTGGCCGTTAAAGATGATGCTGCCGCTGTCGGAACGGAAAAAACCCGAAATCAGGTTGAAGAACGTGGTCTTGCCCGCGCCATTGGGGCCGATGATGGCATGTAATTCGCCGCCTGGCAGGGTCAGGTTCATGCGGTTCACCGCCGTCAATCCGCCAAAGGACTTGACCAGATCGGTGACTTCCAGGATTGCGGCCATGGGCTTACTCCTTGGATTCTTGCGTGTGGGCGGCCTTGGGGCCACGGGCCAGCAGGGCGTTCACACGGTGGTACAGGCCGCTTAGTCCGGTGGGGGCGAATGTCACCATCAAGATGATGACCACGCCCAGGACCAGCAGATAATGTTCCCAATAGACCGACAATTCCTCGCGCAGCAGGATCAGTATTCCCGCGCCGAATACCGGCCCCAGCAAGCTGCCAGCCCCGCCCACGATGGTCCAGATCACCCCTTCGCCCGAAACGGTCCAGTGCAGGTATTGGGCCGAGGCATAGCGGGAAAACAGCGCGAACAAGGACCCGGATACTCCGGCCAGCACCCCGGCCAGGACAAAGGTGGTGTAGCGCAGGCGGTAAACGTCGATGCCAATCAGACCGGCGCGGTTGGCGTTTTCCCGGACGGCCATCATGGCCATGCCCAGCGGGCTTTTGGTCAGCCGGTGTTTGCCCCACAGGCACAGGGCGAACACCACCAGGACAAAGAAATACTGGCTGGTCTGATCCAGGATGGTCAGTTCAATCCCGCCCAGCGAGAAAAAGGGCGGCGGGGAAAAAGACAGGCCGTCATCGCCGCCGGTCAGGGATTTTGCCCCCACCGCCAGCAAATAGACGATCAGCGAAAAGACGATGGTGATGATGGCGAAGTAATGCCAGCTTAGCCTGACCGCCAGCAGCCCGGCCAAGGCGGCCATGGCGGTGGCCAGAACTACGCCCAGCAGGAATGCGCCCCAAAATCCCAATCCCAGGTAAAGCAGGCCGAATGCCACGCCATAGGCACCGCAGCCGAAATAAAGCGCCTGGCCAAAGGACAGCAGCCCGGCATAGCCGAACAGCAGGTTGACGCTGGCGGCGAACAGGCTCCAGATCAGGATTTCGGTCAGCACGTTCAGCCAGAAATCGGCCGCCACCATGGGGATGATCCAGGGCGCCCCCAGCAGGAACGCCACCATCAACACGGCCAGGGGAAGGGCCAGGATGGTTCTGGCGGGGGCGTGTCCCGCCGATGACCCCATCAGGGATTTCAATGCGTTCATGGCATCACCTGTGTTTCAGCAGGCGGATGACACCGCCCCATAAGCCATCGGGAAGAAAGCGGATGACGATCAGCAGCAAGACGCCAAAGACGATCATGAATTGCTGGGAATAGGTGGACAGCCAATCGGCCAGGATCATGTAAAAGGCCGTGCCCAGAAACGGGCCGACCAGACTGGAGGCACCCCCCAGCATGGCCATGACAATGGCCTTGCCCGAATAGGTCCATTCAAAGAACTCCAGATTGCTGTAGCGGGCCAGCATCAGGTACAGCGTGCCCGACAGACCGGCGAAGCCGGCGGCGATGATGAACATGGCGAAACGCAAGGTGTTGACCGGAAGCCCGATCAGGGCGGCACGCATTTCATTGTCGCGCACCGCCAGCAATGCCTTGCCAAAGGGCGATCCCACCAGCAGCCGGGCCAATCCCACCGCCAGGGCCACCAGGGCCAAGGTGGCGTAATAAGCAGCCTGATCGCTGGCGTAATTCACCGAAAACGGCCCCAAGGGCAAAACCGGAGGATGAGGAAGCGAGCGGGTGACAAACGGCCCGGCCAGCCACCGCCAATGTCCCGATGACAAAATGGCGGTGACCAGGACCGACAAGATCACCGTGACGATCAGAAAATGATGGCGGCGCAGGCGGGTGGCGATGAAGCCGGTGGGAACCGCCAGGGCCATTGCGGCGGCGATCCCGCCCAGGATCGGCCACCAGCCATGCAGGCCCAGGCCGAAATATGTGGCGTTGAACCCCCAACATCCGGCGCCGAAATAAATGGCCTGGGCAAAGGACAACATGCCCGCATAACCGTAAACCAGGGCAAAGGACAGGGCGAATACCCCCCAGATCAGGATTTCCGCCACAAAGGACAGGCGGTAATCCTCGGCCACCACTCCGGCCCCGATCATGGCCGCCGCCAGGGCGGCCCCGGCCAGTCGGCCGGCGATCGGGGCCGTCATCCATCCGGCGCGAGGCAAAACCGGAGTGGAAGGCGGGCGGTGGAAGAGGGGGGAGGTCATGGCCGTGTCTCCTGGCGCCGGATCAGCGGGCCGCCTTGGCGAAAATGCCGTTGGGCCGGACCAGCAGCACCACGCTCATCAGCACCAGGGAAACAATGCGGGCGGTGGTGGGTTCCGCCACCGCGCTGATCACACCTTCCATCACCGCCAGCAAGATGGCGGCGGCGGCGGTGCCCGCCATGTTGCCCAAGCCGCCGATGATCACGGCGATGAAGCACATGGGCAGAACGTCCAGGCCCAGGCGGAAATCAACCGATGTGATGGGGGCGGCGACCACGCCGCCCAGCATGGCCAGCGCGGTTCCCAGGCCAAACGTCATCATATAGACCCGGTCCGCCGGAACCCCCAGGGCCATGGCCATTTCCCGATCCTGGCGCACCGCGCGCATCCAGGTGCCCATCTTGGTCCGTTGCAGGAACAAGAAGAACAAGGCGATGGCCAAAGCCGATACCAGGGCAGCGAACAGGCGGTAAACGTCGTAGTCAAAGGACAGGACCTTGACCGTGGCGCCAATGGGGTCGATCAGCCGCTTGGGGGTCGAGCCAAAGGTGGCGCGCACGCCTTCTTGCAAAATCAGCGACAGGCCAAAGGCCGCGACAAAAGGCAAGGTGGGGGAATGTTCCAGCGGACGCATCACCATGCGTTCGATCATGCAGCCAGCGGCAAAGCCGATCAGCGGAACCAGCAGGAAGGCCAGCCAGAAATTGCCGGTGGCATCCACCACCGCCCAGGCAGCCACCGCGCCGACCATGAAGAAATCCCCATGGGCGACATTGATGAAATCCAGCAGGCCGAAAATGACGGACAGCCCCAGGGCGATCAGGGCGATCACCAATCCCCAGGCCAGGCCGTTCAGCAGCAAGACGATGACAAGATCGGTCACGGGCTTTCCCTTATCACAGGCCCGCCATTCCCATGGTCGGATGGGATGGGCGGATTTGCACATTGATTGGGCAAAAATCCGATTTGTTCGGTTTTGCTCATGTCTTGATCAGATAAGCAAAAAACCGCCGTCACGAGAACGGCTAATTCCGCACTTGGCTGTGCATTTTTGCACGCAAGTGACCAAATTCAATGGGTGCTGGAAGGCGAGTTTCCGCAGGGTGATTTCACGTAGTATCGCGAATATAAATAAAATTCCCTGCCCAACGGGGTGGGCAGGGAATGCGAAAATGCACAATTGTATTGATACTTATGCCAAGCGCTCTGTGACGCGATCCGCCGTGACGGATAAGGTCAAAGTGTGGGCAAGCCGTCGGGGCCGCCACCACTATCGGGCAGGGGTGGGGCCGTGCGCGGGCGTCCATCCTGGAAAGAGATGGGGTGCAGGGCTTCGCGATTCACCTCAAGGTGAAAAATATCGAAGCGATTGTAATAGCCCACCAGATCGTGGAATTGCTTTGGTTCCACGCATTGGGCGGTGTCGATATCCACGTATAAGATGCCTTCGTCATTTTGCATGACCGGCGAAATCACATCGCCGGTGGGGCCGATGACCATGGACACCGCCCGTGGTGTTTTTTCCAAAATATCCAGCGCGCCGGGAATGGGGGCCATGGCATCGCGGATGGTCTGGTCCAGGGCCGATGACACCACGATGTTGAACACCTTGGCTTCAAAGGAATGGGCACCGGCGCGAATGCGGATGGCGCTTTCAATATCGTATCCGGCTTCACCCGGCGGGCGGGTGGGCCAGACGGGGGGCCAGGTGGAAATATGCACCTGCTCGCCCTGGGCCATCAAAGAGAAGCGGGCCAGGGGGTTGGTGTTTTCGCCACAGATCAAGGTGCCGATCCGCCCCACCGACGTATCGCAAACCCGCAATCCGGCCGCGTCACCCGCCGCCCACACCAGTTTTTCGTAAAAAGTGGGAACCAATTTGCGATGAGAGTTCAAAATGGCGCCGTCGCGGTCGATCAGCACGTTGGAATTCCACAGGCAGCCCACGCTGTAATCAGCGATTTCGGTGAATCCCAGTGATACCAGAACCCCATGACGGCGTGCGGCGGCGCGCAGGCGTTCCATTTCCGGGCTGTAAAGTCCAATGGAATTTGCAGCCAGACGTTTAAAATATTCATGATTAAGGATGGGTGCTGAAAGCGCGGTCCAGATGGGAAATCCTGGAATAAATCCTTCGGGAAAGGCAACAAGATCGGCGCCATTTTGGGCAGCTTCGGCGATGATGTCACAGGTTTTGCGGATGGTCTGTTCCGCGTCCAGGTATATTGGCGCCACATGGGCACAGGCCACTTTGAACTTCGCGTATTCTATCATTTAATCCGCACCTTGGGATGATGGCGGCCTCGCCCTTCTGTCATCTCATGGGATGAATGCGGATTTGAATGACTAAAAACGCACCTTGCCGTGCAGAAATACCCGAACCAAGCCGCTGCCTTGTCCGGGCGCTATGACCGTCCGTTCAGGAAGTCCTGATTTTTCTCGATCACTTCGGTGATGAAGCGGGCGGTGGCGCGGATACGGGCCACATGTTCCAGATCGGCGTGGGAACTGAGCCAGAAATCCCGTTTTACCGATGCCTGTCCCACCAGCAGCGGCACCAGGCGGGGGTCACGGGCGGCGACGAAGGATGGCAGGATGGCAATGCCCAGCCCGGCGATGGCGGCGTTGTATTGGGCGATCAGGCTGGTGCTGCGAAAGGATGTTTGGGTGTTGGTTATCAGGTCATCCAGCCAACGCACCTGATCGACCAGTACCAGATCGTCGATGTAATTGACGAAGGTGTGCTGGCTTAAGTCGTCGATTTTTTGCGGGATGCCGTGGCGGGCCAGGTAATCGGGGGATGCGTAAAGCCGTAATTCGAATTCCCCCACCTTGCGGCTGATCAGTCGGTGGCCATTGGGGCGGGCGAAGCTGATCAGCAGATCGGCCTCGCGTTTGGTCAGATTGACCCAATAAGCGGCGGTGACCAGTTCCACCATGATACCGGGGTGGCGTTGGCGGAATTCGGCCAGATGGGCGGTCAGATACAGGCTGGCAAATGCTTCCATCGAGGCGACGCGGATCACCCCTGACAGGCTGGTGCCCGGTCCGCCCATGCTTTCACTGATGGAACTGGCCCCGGCTTCCATCTGTTCGGCGTGTGACAACAATCTTTGTCCGGCATCGGTCAGGACAAAGCCGTCTTGCGACCGGGCGAATAATTTGGTGTCTAACGCCGCTTCCAGGGTGCGGATGCGGCGGCTGACCGTGGTGTGGTCCACCTTCAGCCGTTGTGCCGCCGCCGCCAGCCGACCCTGACGGGCCAGTTCCAGGAAAAAGCGTAAATCATTCCAGTCGAAATCGCGGTCCAGCATGGGAAATCCTTTCCCACTCAGGCGACCATCTTGCCGACGTGCTGTCAATTCCCCTGATACCGGCCGCCATTGCGGCGCCCGCCCGGCGAGGGACAAAAACATAACCCCAGCCGCCATTGCGGCGGCGGCCAAGGGCGCGAAAGCGCCCGCCCGGCGAGGGACACCACAAGCTGATATCATTCAATCAATCTGGGCAAGAAACAGAAATCCCAATCCCCGCGCCCCGTGATCGGGCCAGCTTTTGCCGGGATGATGAATGGCCAGTGGGGCGGCCAGGGCATCGGTGTCGCAGATAAACCGCAGAACCGGGGTTTTAACCTGGGCCATGCCGTGCAGCGCGCTCCAATGAACGGGCCAATCCAGCACATGGCGCAGCAAATGGGCATCATCCGGGGCCAGCCCGTCCATGATTCCCCAAGGGTGGGGGCAATGAGGATGACAGGGAATATCCGGGTGCGGGTTCAATCCGATGCGGGCCAAAAGCGGGTGGTAGTCCAGGCCGTCGGGCAGGGTGATGGGGGATGCGGGAAATGACCCGGCCCATTGACTGGCCCAGGGCCAGACGGCATCGCTCCACCCGGCGTGATGGCGCTGTTTGCGGGCATCGGCACAGCATGGCGCCAATCCCAATAGTCGGCCTTGTTCCCCCATGCCGTCGGCACCTTGCCATTGCCCGGCCATGAACCGGGCCAGATCGGTGGACCGGCCCAGCAAAAGCCGGTCAAATCCGCCCGATGGCTGCAATCCCGCCCGATCCAGACCGGTTATGTCCAGGCCATGATCATGGACGGCGCGGGTCAGGCCGGGCAAGCCGCTGGGGCTGGGGCAGGCGATGGCGCATCCGGCCCGGCCAGCGGTAATGCGGGCCAGGGCGGCATGGGCCAGGCCGTCGCGCAGCCGGTCCAGCCGGGGCCGCCAATGGTGGCGGGCCTGATCAGATGCCCAGGTCAGACGGACAAAGCCGGGCAGGCGGAAGTCAAGCCGCTGCATGATGGGTGCGGCTCAGCAGATCGGGCAGGGATGGGGGCCAGCCTTGGGACAAGGCGGTGATCAATGCCCGTTCCATCTCGGCCCGGCGCGGGTGGCGGGATAGCGGGGCGGTGCCCTGGCGCAACAGGTCGGCTTCCACATCGGTGAACAAGACGGTCCACAGGCCGCATTGGTCGCTGCGGTTGCGCCAGTCGCCATTCAGGGCGGTGCCGGGGCATTGTCCCCGGCACATCAGGAAAAACCGGCAGCCCTGGCAGCCGCCATGGGATTGGGGGGTGTGCCACAGCATGATGGTGCGCTCATGACCGGGAACATCGGCCTTGCCATGATCGGTGCCGTCATGATTGATCCGGCTGCAATTGCTGATGCGGCCATCGCCTTCCACCCCCCAGACCGCCGCAGTGGTCAGGGGATCGCAGCCGCGCCAGACACAGGCGGCATGGCGGTCATCGCCGCGAAGCAGGCGGGCCATTTCCTCGAAAACGTCAAAGCGCAGCCCCGATAACTGACTGGCCAATTGATGCAAGGCGCGGAAGGCGGCGACGGCCGCATCCGTGGACAGGGCATGATCGGCGCGGATGCCGGGGGTGTTCGCTTGCAGTGCATGCAGGCGGGCGTGACGGATGCCCACCTGGTCCAGATGGCGGAACCATTGAATCAATCGGTCCAGGGCGGGGCCTTGGGCATTGCTTTGATGCAAGGTGACGATCAGGCTGGGCGGATGGCCCATGGCGGCCAAGCGTTCCAGCAATGTCTGGATTTTGCCGGTGGCGGCCATGGTGGCACGGGCGTCGCCCAGCCGTCTGGGGGCGTTCAACTCTGCCGGTCCGTCCAGGGAAATGCCCACCGCCACCTTGTAATCCTGGAAAAGGCGCAGGTGATCTTCGGTCACCAGCGTCCCATTGGTCTGGATGGCATTGCCGCCGTAAAGCCGCAGCCCCAGGGCGAACAGGGTTTCCAGATCGTCGGCGGGCATCAGCAGCGGTTCGCCCCCGAACAGGATGAACGGCCGCCCGGCCTGTTCCAAGGCCCGGCAGATGGCGGCCAGATCATAAGGGGGGCGGGTGTTGCCCGCATGGCGCATGGGGGCCTGATAGCAATAATCGCATCGCAGATTGCAGGCCACCCCCATGGGCCGGACTTCCACGCCCATGGCCTAGGTATCCACATGCACGGAGGTATCGGTGTGGACCGAGGGCACGTCCACATGCCCGCCCACATCCACATGCCCCAGGAAAGTGGAATGATCCACATGGGGGGTGCTGGTATCGCCATGGGGGGTGATGGTCTGATCCACATGGGACAGGCCGAAATCCGCATGGATGCCGGAAAACCATTGGGACAGGGCGTTGGCGATATCACCGGCAGCATAGCCCAGACCCGACAGGATTTCGCCGATCTGCTGCGGGCCTGCCCCGGCCCCTTTCAGTGCCCCGGCGACTTGGTTCACGCCATATTGCAAGACGTTCTTGGCCTCGTCGGCGACGACGGAAGGTTGCTGGCCAAAGACGGTGGCCAGGGCGCGGCCCACCGCCTCGCAATCCTGGAACCCCTGAAGAAGGTTGTTTTTCACCGCGTTCAGGAAGGCGCCCACATTGCCGGACAGGAAGTTGCGGACCTGCGTGGTCAGGGTGCCGATGATCAGGGGCGGCAGATTGCTCAGGTTGCTGTCACTGGTGTTCACGGTGAAATGCAGCGGGAAATTGGTGCCCAGCAAGGATATCTGACCGCTGGCCGATCCGCTGACCGTATCGCCGGCCAGTCCCGCAGTCACCGATAATCCGACCCAGCTATTGACCGGCAACGATCCCAGCGGCCCCAGATCCAGGCTGCCCACCTGAATGGTGGCCATTCCCGACAGGCTGGCCTGGGTCAACCCGCTCACCGATGCCGACAGGGCATAGGATGCCGGGCCCAGGCTGGTGGAGAAGGTGAAGGACAGACCCGTGGCCGACACATTGACCTGAATGGATGAAGCGCTGACCCCCAGCAGGCTGGCGCTGCCCGACAGGAAGAAATGGGGCGGCACCTTGGCCGGGTCGGTCTGGGCGCGGTTGGTATAGGTGGATAGCGACAGGGCCGGTCCGCCATTGCCGCCCGATCCGGTGATGGACAGGAATTGTCCGCCCAGCAATTGGATGGGCGACATGGCCGCATCCACCGAAAGGCCGTTATTGGGCTGGATGTCGATGGTGGCGGTCAGGGTCAGGCCAAAGAACGACACCTGCCCATTGACGAAAAAGCCCTGGGGATAGGGGGGCAGATTGGCCAATTGGGTGGTTTGCGGGGCGCAATAAATCTGCGCTTCCAACTGCACCGCGACGGCGGCACCGGACCGGGTCAGCAGATAATGGCGCTGGGTGGACAGATCGGTCAGCGACCAGGATTGCCCGGCGGTCATGGTGACGGCGAAAAGCTGGGTATCGCTGGACGGAACGGTGATGCCCACACTGTTCAGGGCGGCGGATATGGCCGCCGCATCGCGGTTGTCCAGCGCATCGGCCAGGGTTTGACCATTGGCCACGCTCTTGCTCAAGGTGCCGCTGATGGCCACTTGGCCCAGGGCGTCCAGCAGGGGTTGCGGCACCGTTTCGCCCACGGTTCCGGTCAAGGTGGTGGCCACATCGGCCAGGGACAGGTTGGACAGGGCGCCCAGGAACATGCTTTGCGCCGGATTGGCCGAATCGAAGAAAACGGCGATGGCGCTGTCAAAGGTGTGGGTATCCACCTGGGCGGCAACCCCCAGGCTGGGAATGCCTTCGACGCTGATGCCCACTTCCAGGGCCAGATTGGACAATTTGGCGATGTGAAAGTCGATGGTGCCCTTGGCATCGCCGAACACCAGGGCGGCCCCGCTGGCCGCCACCGCCAACCCGACATCAAAGACCAATTGCTGGCCTTGAATGGTGGCGGGAACGGTGGCCATCAGCATGGCGGTCAGCACGCCGCCGGGATTTTGAATGGACAAGGTGCCGGTCAGCGGCAAGGCCCCGTTCAGATTGCCATGCACGCTGACTGACAGCCGGGATTGGGTGGCCGGATCGGTGCCGATGGCCAAGGTGACGCCCAAGGTGTTCAGCCCCAACAGCTTGGCCAGGGCGCGGGTCATGGCCGGTTTGGTCAAATCCGATTGGGCATAGAAATTAAAGCCGGTTTGCAGGCCGTCGGCCTGGGCCGGAATGGTGACGGCATGGCCGGTGATGGACGGATTGTCGAATTGGTCCAATCCGGGAAAGCTGAAATCCGGTACCGATTGGGAACAGACCACCAGCACGGCGGAATCGAAGCCAAAGGTGTCTTCGAACAGCTTCAGCCCCGACAGGCCGGGCAGGGTGGACAATTCCCCCGCCGTGACCCCCAGCCCCAGGGCAAAGCCCCACCGCCCGCCGGCCTTGGTGGTGGAAAACGCCACATCCCCCACCGGGGCAAGGTGAGTGGCGCATTGAAAGTCCAGACCGTCGCGCCCGGCCTGGATCAGAACCGATAAATCACGGAATGTCAGGTCGAACCCGCCGGGCAGGGTCACGGGCACGTCGCACAGGGCATGCAGCAATTGCGACAAGGTGAAATCGTCGAAACTGCCCTTGATGCGCAATTGGCCGGGCAGGGCGCAGGACACATCCAATTGCGCCGGTCCCACGGTCATCTGGCCGCCCAATGATCCGGTCATGGCCGATTGGGCATAAGCCAGACTGGCCGAAAGCCCGGTGACCGTCAGGGATGCCGGTCCCACCGGAATGGTCCAATCGGTGCTGATCCCGGTCTGGAAATCGGCATTGACCGCGCCATTGTCATAGCCCAGCCCGATATCCAGCCCGGTCACCTGCGCCGATGGCAGCCAACCCGTATCCGACAGCCAGATGGCGGCCAGGGCGTTCAGATCAATGGTGCTGTCATCGGCCAAGGTGCCGCCCAGGGACAGGGCGCCGCCAGCCACCTGGGCATTGATGTCCAGCAGGACGGGCGGCGATGCCGTGCCCAGGACCAAGGTGCCGTACAACCCGCCATGCACGCTGGGGCTGGATGCGGGATCGGCCACGCCGATGGACAGTTTGACCGCCTTTGCCGACAGGCCGGGCATGATGGTCCATTGGGTGCCGGTGGGCAATTGGGCGTCGATGGCCACCATGGCCAGTTTGGGCAATCCGCTGGTGGGCATGGTGATGATGAAGGACAGCCCCACCTGGGGAAACACGGTGTTGATGCCAAAGGGAGCACCGGTCGGCAGCGCGCCGGACAGATCGGCCCCGCCCACCAGGGCGGCAAAGGCGGTCAGCCCCACCCCGGTCAATTGGGTCAGATCGGCATCAATCTGGGCTGCACGCTGGTCGGGGGCGATGCGCATGGACAGGGGAACGCTGACCCCCGGCCCGACGGGCAGGCTCAGGCTGGAATCCAGTTGGAACCACGCTTCCAATCCGGGCGAGGTGCTGACCGGCTGCCCCGGCTGGGAAATCACCACCGCATGGGATTGGCTGATCAGGCGAAAGGCGATGGGCAGATCCTTCAGCGTGCCCAGGGTGAAATTGCCGCCCGGCGTGGCCGATAGCGACAATAGCGGCTGGCCGTCATCGGTCATGGTGATGGCGCCGCCCAACGTAACCGAGGTCAACGGCCCCAGCAGCCACCCATAGGAACTGAAGGCGCTGGCGATCTGGACCGTGCCGTGAAACACCAGGCTGGTGGGGGTGACGCCGCCGGTTTCGTCCGATGTCAGCACCAAGGCCCCCTGGCTGGGGGACAGGTGATCGGTGATGGTGCCGGCCAGATCGGGAAAGGCCATGGACCACGCCCATCCGGGCTGAAGGGTGGCGGTCAGGGACAGGGCCACGGCGGCGCCGTCGCCGGACCGGGTGAAATCGGCCTGGACCGTGGTGCCCGCCAAGGTGCCGCCGCCGGTGCCGGTCAGGCTGGCCTGTTGGGCGGTGCCGCTGATGCTGGCATGGCTCAGGCTCAGGGTGCCGTCAGCCAGGAATGTGCGGAACAAGGCGTCCAGGATCGTGCCGCCAAACCCGTCCGCGGGCAGGGCAAAGGACCCATCGGCGGACAGATGGCGCCGCAAGGTGGCAGCCACGTCGATGGGGGCCACCGTGGAAGATGTGGTCGGAGGAGTGGGCATGGCCTGGACTCGCTGTTTGGAAGGGCAGAGGACGGGAGGGGGACAGGCTTAAAGCGTGACCGCCGACAACACCGGCAGATGGTCGCTGACCCCATAGCGGGTCAGCACGAATCCCCGGAAATTGGAGCCGATGGGATGCATGATGTAATCGGAATTGGGAAAAGTGGGCGCGCGGCTGGCCCCCAGATTGAAGGCCGCGGCCTGGGCGGCCAAGGGCTGGCCCACCTGAACCATGGTGACCAGATCCAGGACTGGCCCAGGCGCCCCCGCCACCACCACCCCGGACGCCATGATGTTGTCCAGGCACAGGGGTCTGCGGTAGCCGATGGAATTGGCAGGCGGTGCCCAGACCGCCGTGGACCCGACATCCAGCAACATGGTGTCGCTGGCGCTGGCCGGTGCCCCCACCCCAGCCCCGGCCACGGTCAAATGGGTGCCGGTGGCGGCGATGAAGGCGGCGTAATCACCGGCATTGGCCGATTGATCCAGATTGTAATCGCCGGTGGCGACGGCGCGCACGGCCTCGCCCATGCCGCCGCCATGGCGGTCGACGGTCAGCCCGGCCAGCCATGCCCCCAGGCGTTGCATGCCCAGGATGGCCTTGCCGGTGGTGGGGGCGTGATAGGCGGTGACGGCGAAATTAACCGCCGTGTCGGTGGTGCGGAAAATGACATAGCCCGGCCGCCGACCGTTGGAATCGGCGAAATTATTGGGGTAATCCTGGGCCGGGGCGTGCAGTCCGGGAACCGAAATGCCGACCAGCCCCGCCGCCGCGCTGCCACTGGTCAATGTCACCGGGGCGAAATTGGCCGGGTTCCAGAAAACGGCGTAAAAATCGGAATCATGGGGATTGGTGGGCATGACAATGCCGGTCCAGGCCCCGCCCAACGCCCCGATCAGCGCGGCGCGAATGCCGTGGGCCGTGGAACTTTTCACTTCGGTCAGGCAGATGACATTGGCCCCCACGGTGACGGCGGTGGCGGCGATCAGCCCGATCAGGGCGGCGCTGTTGGGCGCGGCCGGGCCGAATTTGGACGGGCCATAGGCTTGGATGTTCCAGGACAGGGTGCGAATCTGGGCCATGGCATGTTTCCACGATGCTGACGTGTTAACGACACCATGAGGATACGTTTAAAATTGTATTCATCAATATAATTTATATCAATGATTGCAGCTGTTCCAAACTGTCCAGCGCCCCTTGCAGGATGTAGGCAGCGGCCATCTTGTCCACCACTTCGGCCCGGCGGGCGCGGGATGCGTCGGCCTCCAGCAAGGTGCGGGTGACGGCGGCGGTGGACAGACGTTCATCCCACAATGCCACCGGCAGATCCCGCAGCCCCAGCAAATTGCGGATAAAGGCACGGGTGGATTGGCAGCGCGCCCCCTCGGCCCCATCCATTTCCACCGGCAATCCCACCACCAATCCGCCCACCTCTTGCTTGTCCAGGATGGCGAACAGGGCTTCGGCATCCTTGGTGAATTTCACCCGGCGGATGGTGTCGAACGGGGTGGCGATCATCAGCCGCACATCGGACAGGGCCAGACCAATGGTCTTGGTTCCCAGATCAATGCCCATCAAACGGGTGTGACGGGGCAGGGCGGATTTGATTTCAGTCAGGGCGAGAATAGGCATGGGCGCCAAGGTGGGGCAGAGCGGCGCCGGATGCAAGACCCAACCCCCGGCAGGACGGGAATGGGAGGCCGCGCCCGGCGAGGGACGAACATAACCCCAGCCGCCATTGCGGCGGCGGCCAAGCGGCCTGATGGCCGCGCCCGGCGAGGGACGAACGTAACCCCAGCCGCCATTGCGGCGGCGGCCAAGCGGCCTGATGGCCGCGCCCGGCGAGGGACCAAAGAAAAGTTCCGACCCTTTTGGGGCGGAACTTTCTGAAACAGGTATTATTCCGCCGCCTCCTTGATGGCGGGGGTGCGGATCAGATAGTCAAAGGCGGACAGGGCGGCTTTTGCCCCTTCGCCCATGGCGATGATGATCTGCTTGTAAGGTACGGTGGTGGCATCACCGGCACCGAAAATGCCGTGGACCGACGTTTCGCCGCGTACATCCACCTGGATTTCACCACGGGGCGATAGGTCAATCGCGCCCTTCAGCCATTCGGTGTTGGGGACCAGACCGATCTGGACGAACACGCCATCCAAATCCAGCCGCTTGATCTGGGTGGTGGTGCGGTCTTCATAGGACAGGCCGACCACCTTGGCCCCATCGCCATGTACTTCGGTGGTGCGGGCGGAAACGATGATGTCCACATTGGCCAGGCTGGCCAGCTTGTCTTGCAACACCTGATCGGCCCGCAATTTGCTGTCGAATTCGACCAAGGTGACATGGGCGACGATACCGGCCAGATCAATGGCGGCTTCGACCCCGGAATTGCCGCCGCCGATCACCGCCACGCGCTTGCCCTTGAATAACGGGCCGTCGCAATGGGGGCAAAAGGCCACGCCCTTGTTGCGGTATTCATCTTCGCCCGGCACGTTCATGGTGCGCCAGCGGGCGCCGGTGGCCAGGATCAGCGACCGGGTGGACAAGGTGGCGCCGCCATCCACCGCCACCTGGATCAGCCCGCCGGGCTGGGCGGCGGGGATGACCCGTTCCACCTTGAACGGGGCCATCACATCCACGTCGTAATCGCGGACATGCTGTTCCAATTGGGCGCCCAGCTTGGGGCCTTCGGTATGGGACACGGAAATAAAATTCTCGATGGCCATGGTGTCCAACACCTGACCGCCAAAGCGTTCGGCCACCACGCCGGTACGGATACCCTTGCGCGCCGCATAAATGGCCGCCGCCGCCCCGGCGGGGCCGCCGCCGATCACCAGCACCTCGAACGGGTCCTTGGTCTTCAGTTTTTCGGCGGCGCGGGCCTGGGCGCCGGTATCCAGCTTGGCCAAAATCTGTTCCAGGGTCATGCGGCCCTGGCCGAAAATTTCGCCATTCAGATAGATGGCGGGCACGGCCATGATCTGACGGTCATCCACTTCCTTTTGGAATAAGGCGCCGTCGATGGCCACATGGCGGATGCGCGGGTTCAGCACGCTCATCAAATTCAGCGCTTGCACCACATCGGGGCAATTCTGGCAGGACAGCGAAAAATAAGTCTCGAACCGGTAGTCGCCATCCAGCGCCTTGACCTGTTGGACCACATCATCAGCCGTCTTGGACGGATGGCCGCCCACATGCAGAACCGCCAAAATCAGCGAATTGAACTCGTGCCCCATGGGGATGCCGGCGAAACGCACGGACACATCGGTCCCGCTCCGGCGGACGGCAAAGGACGGGGTGCGGGCGTCGGCTTCGGCGGTCACGGTGATTTTGTCGGACAACGCGGCCAGATCGGCCAGCAATTCGCCCAATTCCCGCGATTTTTCCCCATCATCCAGCGAAGCGGCCAATTGGATGGGGTGTTGGATGGTTTGGAAATAGGCCGTCAATTGGCCCTTCAGGGATTCGTCCAACATGGTGGCTCTCCTGTGGCTGGGGTTGCGGGGAAAGACAGAAATAAAGGGGGCTTTCCGGCCAAGCAGGCGGAAGCCTGCGCCCGGCGGGGTACAAATATAATCTCAGCGGCCATTGAGGCCGCGGCCAAGCAGGCGGAAGCCTGCGCCCGGCGAGGGACCAATATAATCTCAGCGGCCATTGAGGCCGCGGCCAAGCAGGCGGATGCCTGCGCCCGGCGAGGGACCAATATAATCCCAGCGGCCATTGAGGCCGCGGCCAAGCAGGCGGATGCCTGCGCCCGGCGAGGGACCAATATAATCCCAGCGGCCATTGAGGCCGCGGCCAAGCAGGCGGATGCCTGCGCCCGGCGAGGGACCGTCGGAAACTTCCGGCCAGGGGCCGGAAGTCTCCCAGGCGAATATCAGATCTTGCCGACCAGATCCAGGGACGGGGCCAGGGTCTTTTCGCCTTCCTTCCACTTGGCCGGGCAGACTTCGCCGGGGTGCGAGGCGACGTACTGGGCGGCCTTGACCTTGCGCAGCAATTCACCGGCATCGCGGCCAATGCCACCGGCATTGATTTCCACGATCTGGATCTTGCCAGCGGGGTCGATGACGAAGGTGCCGCGATCGGCCAGACCGGCGGCTTCGATCAGCACGTCGAAATTGCGGCTGATGGTGCCGGTGGGGTCGCCGACCATGACATACTGAATCTTCTTCACCGCGGCCGAGGTGTCGTGCCAAGCCTTGTGGGCGAAATGGGTGTCGGTGGACACGCTGTAGATTTCCACGCCCAGCTTTTGGAATTCAGCATAATTATCGGCCAGATCTTCCAATTCGGTCGGGCAGACAAAGGTGAAATCGGCAGGATAGAAGAACACCACCGACCACTTGCCCTTCAGGCTGGCTTCGGTCACTTCAATGAACTGACCATTCTTGAAGGCCTGGGCCTTGAACGGCTTCACTTCGGTGTTGATCAACGACATGACGCTCTCCACACGGGTTGGTAATTGGAATGAGCGGTATCCTAGCCCCGGCCTCATGATTGTTGAAATGGATTTATGCGATCATAAAAATCGAGTTATTCGATTATAACCAGGGTTCGATCCACGGCGCTTCTGCGCTATGGTGACGCGGTTCAACGGGCGACGACAAAGGGGAATGATCATGGCGGTGGCGCAATCGGCGATCTGTGCGGATGGCAGCGATTTCGGTCTGTTTCTGACCTTCACCCTGGCGGCACAGGGGGATGACCTGCTGTTGCGCAGCGCGGTGGCCGGTCTGCCGGATCTGACCGACGCCGTGGCCGCCAAACTGCACGAACCCGCCTTGGTCAGTTCCATCGCCATCGGCGCCGCCGCCTGGGACCGGGTGACCGGCGGCGTGGTGGCCAAGCCAAAGGGCCTGTTGCCCTTTCAGGCATTGGCCGACCAGGACCGCACCGCCCCCGCCACCCCCGCCGATCTGTTCGTGCACATCCATTCCCCCCGCATGGATGCCAATCTGGCCCTGGCCCGTGCCGTGACTGCCGCCCTGGGCGACACTGTGGATCTGGTGGAAGAGGTGGTGGGGTTCAAAACCCAAGGCGGGCGCGACCTGACCGGCTTTGTCGATGGCACCGAAAACCCCCAGGGCGAAGATCGCGCCCCCGCCGCCCTGGTGGCCGATGGCGATCACGCCCAGGGCAGTTTCGTCAGCATCCAGCGTTACGTCCACAATCTGCATGGCTGGGAATCCCTGCCCACCCATGACCAGGAAAAACACATTGGCCGGACCAAGGAAAACGATCAGGAACTGGACGACGCCACCAAACCCCCCACCGCCCATATCGCCCGCGTGGTGATCGAAGAAAATGGCGAGGAATTGCAAATCCTGCGTCACAGCCTGCCCTATGGCTCGACCAGCGAAGCCGGGCTGTATTTCATCGCCTATGGCGCCAGCCCCGGCCCGTTCCGCCGCATGCTGAAACGCATGGTCGAATGCGACGCCGACGGTCATTATGACCACCTGCTGGACTATACCCGCCCCGTCACCGGCGCAGCTTTCTTTGCCCCGTCACGGGATGTGCTGGAAAAATTGGCACCCTGACAGGCGGAGTTGACCATCTGGACCGCGATCTCTGACCTGCTATCATCGCCCCCGGTACTGCGGGAACCATGGCGGCGTTGCCGCTGGATCGCGATCTCTGACCTGCTATCATCACATACGCCGATATCAAAGTGTGCCAGCCGTTGCCGCTGGACCGCGATCTCTGACCTGCTATCATCAGGTTCCCTCCGCTCATTCGCCATGGTCCGTTGCCGCTGGACCGCGATCTCTGACCTGCTATCATGGCGGCTGGACGGGCTGGGAGCCGAGGAGAGTTGCCGCTGGACCGCGATCTCTGACCTGCTATCATGGCGGACAGGAAAATCTGATTGTCGCCGCTGTTGCCGCTGGACCGCGATCTCTGACCTGCTATCATAGAGAACCAGATAGTGCGTTGATTTTAAACGTACTATCTGGTTTTTTCTTTGGAAAAAACTTGGCTGTTTTCATCAGAACAGGGCCAGTTGGTCTGGGTTTTTTTGTGGGGCGCGTTTGCGCCGCCCGGAAAAACGGACGATGTTTTCGTATTGCCGGTCGGTAAAGGTCAGGACATGGACCTCGCCATGGACGGGCATGTTGGCTTCGATCCGGTTCATATAAGCTTCGACCTGTTCCTTGCCGTTGACGAAACGGGCATAGACAGAGAATTGGCTTTTTTCGAATCCCTGATCCAGCAGAAATTCACGGAATTTGGTGGCGGCACGGGCTTCGGCCCGTGTGCCCACTGGCAGGTCGAACATGACGAAAATCCACATCAGTTGATATCCACTTAGTTGTGTGATCATGTCACGTCACCAATCTGGCCAATCCGGCCAGATCCAAGGGTGATGGGGGCCGGGGTAATGCCAGGTCGGTGACCCGTCCGCTTTGAAAACAATCGGCCAGGGATTGGGCCATGCGCTGAGCAGTCATACCAAATCCCGGTGATCGGAACCGATCACCGGCGCCCTCAGCGGCGGGCGGGTTTCTCCGAAACCCTTGCCTTCCGCGGCGTAAGCCGCGCGGCCCCTTGGGCCTAACCAAATCCCTATGAGTTTCACTTACCGGGATTTGGTATCAGAGCAACGGTGGAGGTGCCGGTGGGGCCACATATGTCCACCGCGATCAATCCGGCCATGGCCCGTTTGACCTGGGCATCCACGCTGTCCTTGCCCATGGACAGCAGCCGGACGACCATGGAATCCACCAGCGGGCGGAACGGTTCGATCAGATCGTCAGCCAGGGCCAGGGCATTTTTTCGATTGGCATGATGAATGCCGATGCTGGGGTGCAGCCCGGAAGCTACCGCAGACCGGGCACACAGGGACCGCAGGATGGTATAGCCATAATTCAGCATGGCATTGGCTCCGGGGGCGTCGCGGTCGCGGCGAAAGTTTTCACCCATCAGCAGGGGCCAATAGCGTCGCGCCGCCTGGGCCTCGATATTTTCGGGGTCACCGGGGGTTACAGCGCGGGCCAGAGCATCAAGGGGAGCTGCGCTCTGGCCGTGAGCTTCCAGCGCGGCCCCCTGCCAGGCGATTTTTGCCATCACCACCCGGCGCCACAATTGTTTATGCAGTGGTTTCCCCGCTTCCCACTGTGCCCGCATACGGGCGTTCTGGGCATGGTGCCCATCCAGTGGCAGGCAAATGGATATTGGCGTGTGATTGGCCGCGCACAGCACCATGGGAATGCCACGTTCCGCCAGGGCGACCATCAGATTGGTGGTCCAGGTGATGCCATGGGCGTGAACGATCAGCGCAGCGATGTCATCCAATGGAATTCGGCCCACTTCCTGCTGGTTCTCGCTGACCAGCAGGAAGCCGCGCGCCATGGATAGATGCCGTCCGTCGGTGGCGATATCGACGATCCGATCCATTGGCTATTTCCGGGGTTTGGATGGGGGAAAACCGGGGTCCATCACCCGGCCCAGCTCATCCACCCGTATTTGTCGGGCGTGCATCTTTTTCAGCCCTCCGCTTGTGGGGGAATAAGTCCTGAAAGGATCGTCATCGGATTTGTTGCGTTTTCTTAAATCGCCGCTTTCATGTGGTTCGACCAGAGTGATCTGACCGTTTTGGCTGAAGCTGCTGACAAGCATGATCCTGCGGCTGCCATTTGCGTCGGTCAGGGCCACCATGTCGTTCTGATGCAGGCTCAGGACTTTGCGGGGGTTGTGGGTTTCCTGGCGGATGCGCGATATCCATCCTGGTTGATGGGCGTGGAACATCGAGATGGTTTCGGCCTCCCAGCGGCCATCCGGTAATTCCCAAACGTCAAAGCGGTAATTGGAATCGCCCTTGACCCCCTTATACGGCTTGCCTGTGCGGTCGTGGATGGGAATGACCGACAGTGCTTCTTTCAGCCGCACCCGGCGGATGCCCCGGTAAATCGCCGGGCCGGATCGGGGAAAGGCGGCGATGGCGGCGGCGAATGCCTTGTCTTTCAACCCGTCAGTGGCCTGGATCAGGGCGTTTTTTAAATCCTCGTCCCGGATTTTCGCCAGATCGCCCGGACTTTTCAGGGCGGATAAGGCCACGCGGTGGACCACCATGCCGATACCGCGTTCGTTCTTTTCCCCGGTCAGGCCATAGGCGGTGTCGTTGTGCAATTTGCCGGCGGTGCTGTCTTGTCCCTGGCTTGTCCGGGTCTTGACGATGGTGCCGTGGTCAGGGCGGTGGCTGACTGTCATGGCGGCCAAGACTTGGTACAGATCATCGCGAAATCCGTCCCAAGGTTCGGGGATGGCGATATGTTCGCGTCCGGCTTCGCCCAATTCCCCCGATGCCTTGGCCACCTGTTGCAATAACCCCCGGTCGATGATGCCGACCACCGCCGCGTCAATGGCGTGGTGGCGATGGTCCAGGCGATTCTTTGGCTGTCCCGCGCCGCCACTGAAATTGTGGTCGGGCAATAATTCGTTCAGCCGCAATTTCCGCCGCACCATTTCGGTCAGCCGTCCGGGCGATACCCAAACATGGCTGCTGCCTTCGCCTTTTTCCGGGTACAGGGATGCCAGATATTCATGGGCCAGCCGTGACAGATATTGGGTATCCACCAGATGGCGAGCCTGGAAACCGCCTTTTTCCTGGAATTTTTCCATGGCGTCGGGTTCGAAACGCCAGCGTTTTTCCTTGGGCAGACGGGATGCCCGTTCGGCGATGCCGGGCCATTTGTCCGTGTGCCCCCAGGCGGCAAAGGGGGTGTTCCGCCTTTTGTGGCGATTGGCTTCGCGCAGGCACAGGATTTTGTTGGCGTTGGAATCGTCCAAGGTCAGGGCAAAAGGTAGGATGTGGTCGATTTCGACCTGATCGGAAAACAGCATGGTTGGGGAAATTTGCTCACCGCTATAGATACAGCGGCGATCCAGGATATTATCGTGGTTCAGTTCTTCCCACAATTTCAGCCGGGCGCGGTTGGCCCCGGTATCCGGCTGATTAAGGTCCTGCAATTTTTTCGACCGTCCCTCCGCCTGTATACGGTTGTCGTTATTTTCCCGGTTGCGACGGGCTTTTTCGTCCTGGCTGGATTTCAGATCGCGGGTAATTTCCACGGCGATTTCGTCGGGACGGCCGAACCGGCGGATCAGGGCGTTGACCACCCGCCGCAATTGGTTCAGTCCGATATGGACCGTGGGGTTGGTCAACCGTCCGATGCGGCGATCGTCGGGGTCGTTGGCATCGGCGCTGCCCGGCAACAGGTGACGTTCCAGCGGCACGCCGTAATAGGGCAGGTCGGCATGGATGACACCATCACGAAAATCGCTGTGATGTCCCAGCCCGGCCTGTTCCACCGCGTCGCTGTAAACAATCACCTGGGCTTGCATGGCCAGGATCAGCGCATTGGTGGCAGTCAGGCCAAATCGGCCATGGCCTTCGGGCAGGCGGGCGGCCAGCGTGGCTTTGGCGTGGTCGGCATCCAGGCCGTGATGGTCCATCAGCCAGCGTGTCAGGGCCGCATCGTCCTCGTCTTCTTGCAGGCGGGCGACGATCTTGGCCTGCTGATCCGGGGACAGATGGAACCAACGGGGGCCGAACCGCTTTTTGTCGCCCAGTTCCGCTGCTACCTCGTCGCCGATCAAATCTGGTCTGCGGTCGCTTTCCTTGTTGAACCGGGCCGCAGGGTCAAGTTTCAGGGTTTTGCGCAGGGTTTCAAAAGATACCTTCTTTTTGCCCGCCAGTTTTTGCAACAACAGGTCACGTTGCTCCATGGTCAATGGTTGGGCTAATTGGCCGGGGCGAACGATGCGCAGGGCGTTCACTTCCTCCAGCAGACGGCGGCGTTGGAACAGGGGGTGGGCCTTTGGCAGCCGTTCTTCGCCAGCGACCAAAGTGCAGGTCCCCACCTGGGGTGTTTTCAGCGGGCGCTGGTAAAAGATGATTTCGTGCAGCCGATCATGAAGCTGGGGGGTCAGGATGTCCGGGTAATGGGGCTGTTGGGCGTCCCAAATGGCTTGGAATTCATCCTTGATCAAGGCCCGGCTGGGATAGAAATCATAGCCGTCGCCTTTGGCATCGGCCCCGGTTTCCGGGCGCAGCCGGGTCCGCACGCTGGGGATTTGGTTATCATCCACCGCCTGTTGCCGACGCAGGTGCAGGAATTCGCCAACCGTGCGGGCGCCTGCCTGCGCCATGGCATCGGCCAGCCGGGTCACTCCCGTGGCGATCTTGCCGTTGTCATCCGCCTGCTGACGGTCGGTTTTACGGTTGGATTGAAAGCCGCGCCGTTGATCCAGGTGGAAAAGAGCCCGGCCCAAATGGGACAAGGGCACGATTTGGTCCAGCGCCAACGCCCGCACTTCATAGGGGTCCAGGTTTTCCAGCGCCTTGCGTTCGCTCTCGTCCGCGGGAAACAATCCGTCTTGGATTAAATATTTGATCAAGGCAGCCCGCCGCCGTTTGAACCGGTCCAGCCGCCGCCGGGCGGACCGGGCGTCCCGCCGGTTCACCGCCCGTGGCGTTCCCTCCCGTCCGCTTTCCCGGCCATCACCGAAAATCCGTGTCCCGGCGGCCAGAATAGCCGTCGGTCGACCCTGCTGATCCAATTGGAATGCGCACCATCCCAGTGACCCGGCCCCCAAATCCAATCCCAACCGCCATGGCATGGTCCCGTATCCCCTTCTTTGTATCGAAACGGATGCCACTATGACGGATTGTCGTCTTTTGGGGGAATGTTGATCTGGTGGTTGCGTTTAATTGGTTATGTGTTAGGCTGTTTACATCAGAGATCGCGGTCTGGCGGTTAACAAGCAGCCAGTCTGCACCAAATAAGGGCGGCGCTTCGGCGCCGCCTTTTTATTTGCCCGTCTTCGTCATCCTTTCAGTGCCGCCGTCAGATCGGCCAGCAGGTCATCGCGGGATTCCAGCCCCACCGACAGGCGCAACAGGTCGTCGGGCACCGGGGTATTGGCGCCTTCCATGCTGGCGCGGTGTTCCACCAAGCTTTCCACCCCACCCAGGGAGGTGGCCCGTTTCCAGATTTGGGTGCGGGCGGCGGTGGCGATGGCGGCGTCGCGCCCGCCCTTGACCCGGATGGACATCATGGCGCCAAAGCCGCCATCCATCTGCCGTTTGGCCACGTCATGCCCAGCAAAGGCGGGCAGGCCGGGATAAAGCACCTGGGCCACCTGAGGGTGGTGTTCCAGCGATTGGGCCAGGAACAAGGCGGTGGCCGATTGCCAGCGCACGCGCGGGAACAAGGTGCGCATGCCCCGTTGCAACAGCCAGGCTTCGAATGGCCCCAGCACGGCGCCGCCCTGGTTCTGCACCCGCTTGATCCTGGCCCATTGATCGTCTTGGCGGGCGCAGGTGACGGTGCCTGCCACCACGTCGGAATGGCCGTTTAGATATTTGGTGGCTGAATGCACCACCAGATCGGCGCCCAGGGCCAGCGGGCGGGTGTGGACCGGGGTGGCCACGGTGGAATCCACCGCTAGAGCACTTTTCGCTCTGCCGGAATCGGTTAGGGATTCCCATGAGGTGTGAAATCTGATTCAAGATACAGGCTGGAGACGGAGGCCAGCCTGTATGCCGAAATCTCTTTCCCAGGACCTACGCG
>JAYSBF010000017.1:0-59811 GCA_041915545.1 Magnetospirillum sp.
GGAAAAACCCTCTTTCGGGGGCATTTGCCCCCGATCCCCCAATCGAGAGGCACAGCCTCCCGAACCCTCCAGATTTCTAACTCTTTGAAAGAAAAAGAAACTGGAGGCTTGGAGGCTGCGCCTCCAAGCGGGTCTGGGCGGTCGCCCAGCCGCGAAGCGGAGTTTTTCCGCACCCTGCTAAAAGAAAGTTCCGACCTCGGGCCGGAAATTCGTGGAACCCGTATTACTTATCCAGAATCACAACCTCGCCGTCATGGCCCATATTCAGCATGGCGCGCGAGCGTTCTTCCAACATATCCGGGTCCAAATGGTCGGGGCGCAACAGCAGCACCCGATGTTCCAAGGCTTGGCGTTCATCCGTCACCTTGGCCAATTGCATTTCCGCTTCCAGGATTTCGTTCTTCAGCCGCACCCAAGCCAAGACCCCCCGGTCCCCCTCTACCGTATGGTAGGTGAAGTACAAAACGGCCCCAAACCCGATCAGCGGCCCCGCCACTTGACGCAGACGGCGGTTTAATTCTTTAAGCATGATGTGAACACCAAACCTGCCCTACCAAGAACCGTAAGATCAATGCCGCATATTTTCCAGAAGAAAAATGTGCGTTGCCGATGACTTTCTTGGCGCACAGAAGAACAGACTAGATATGGTATGGATAAAGTTCCAGGAGCCATACCCGCATAAAGAACATGATTAATTTTAACTATTTTAACAAAATAAAGGCGGCCCGGTGACGGACCGCCTTTTGCTTTCGCAACCCAGTGGGGCGTTAGCGCTTAACAATCGCCTTACCAGCGAAACGCGCAACCACGCCCAGCTCTTCTTCGATACGGATCAGCTGATTATACTTGGCCAACCGGTCCGAACGGGACAGCGACCCGGTCTTGATCTGACCGCAATTGGTGGCCACCGACAAATCGGCGATGATGGAATCCTCGGTTTCGCCCGAACGGTGGGACAGAACGGCGGTGTAACCGGCCTTATGGGCCATATCCACCGCTTCCAGGGTTTCCGACAAGGTGCCGATCTGGTTAACCTTGACCAGGATGGAATTGGCCAATCCCTTTTCGATGCCCATGGCCAGACGCTTCGGATTGGTGACAAACAGATCATCACCCACCAACTGGACCTTGCTGCCCAATTCCTCGGTCAACATTTCCCAGCCTTCGAAATCATCTTCGGCACAGCCATCTTCGATGGAAATGATGGGATAGCTCTTGGCCAGCTTGGCCAGGAACTTCACCATGCCCTTGGGGTCCAGGGACTTCTTGGCCCCTTCCATTTCGTACTTGCCGTCCTTGAAGAATTCGGTCGAAGCCACGTCCAGGGCCAGCATCACATCCTGACCGGGGGTGTAACCGGCCTTTTCCACCGCCTTCATGATGAAGTCCAAGGCGGCTTCCGCCGACTTCAGATTGGGGGCAAAGCCGCCTTCGTCACCCACGTTGGTATTGTGACCGGCATCTTTCAACTGCTTCTTCAGCGATTGGAAGACTTCAGACCCCATGCGGATGGCGTCGGTGCAGGTGGGTGCCCCCACCGGCATGATCATGAATTCCTGGATGTCGATGGGGTTGTCGGCATGAGCGCCGCCATTGATGATGTTCATCATCGGCACCGGCAGGACCGAAGCGAAAGACCCGCCCACATACCGGTAAAGCGGCAGGCCGGCTTCTTCCGCCGCAGCCTTGGCCACAGCCAGCGACACGCCCAGAATGGCGTTGGCGCCCAGGCGGGCCTTATTGGCGGTACCGTCCAGATCAATCATGGTCTTGTCGATCAAGACCTGTTCGTCGGCATCCATGCCCGACAGGGCGTCATAGATCTCGCCATTGACGCTTTCGACCGCCTTCAGGACGCCTTTGCCGCCAAAGCGATCCTTGTCGCCATCGCGCAATTCGACGGCTTCATGCGCACCGGTGGACGCCCCCGACGGAACGGCTGCGCGGCCCATCACGCCGCTTTCCAGCACCACGTCAACCTCGACGGTGGGATTACCGCGCGAATCCAGGATTTCGCGGGCGTGAATGTCGATGATGGCGGTCATAGTTTCCTCTCCGAACGTCTGACGGTTGGATTAATCCAAGGTAACAGGATAGGTCTTGGCCACCCGGTCGAACGCCATCAGCGTTTCAATCAGCGCGGGCATATCGGCCAGGGCGATCATGTTGGGGCCATCGGATGGCGCATGATCTGGATCGGGATGGGTTTCAATAAAAACACCAGCGATGCCGGTGGACACGGCGGCACGAGCCAAGACCGGGGCGAAACGGCGATCCCCCCCCGAAGATTGCCCCTGCCCGCCCGGTGATTGTACGGCATGGGTGGCATCCATGATCACCGGATAGCCGGTCTTCGCCATGATCGGCAATCCCCGCATATCGGCGACCAGGTCACCATAGCCGAAGCTGGCCCCCCGTTCGGTCAGGACAATGCGGCTATTGCCGGTGCTTTCCACCTTGGCAGCCACATTGGCCATCTGGTGCGGGGCCAGAAACTGGCCTTTCTTCACATTGATCACCGCCCCGGTCCGACCGGCAGCCAGCAACAGATCGGTCTGGCGGCACAAAAAGGCGGGGATCTGCAAAACATCCACCACCTTGGCCACGGGAGCACACTGATCTTCGGCATGGATGTCGGTCAGAACCGGCAACCCCAAGGTTTCACGGATTTCCGCGAAAACCGGCAAGGCCCCATCCAACCCCACCCCGCGCCGCCCGGACAGCGATGTCCGGTTGGCTTTGTCAAAGGATGACTTGTAGATCAGGCCGATCCCAGCCTTGGCCGCCATTTCCTTCAGTGCCTGGGCACATTCCAAGGCGTGCTGCCGACTTTCCATCTGGCACGGGCCAGCGATCAACACCAAAGGCAAATCGTTGCCGATGACAAGATGCCGATCAATGGCGACGTGGTGATGGGTCATGGGCATCATACCAATCGGGATTGGCGCACGGCGGCGGCGATAAAGCTGGTGAACAGCGGATGCGGATCAAACGGCTTTGACTTTAGTTCAGGATGGAACTGAACGCCAATGAACCATGGATGATCCTGGAATTCGACGATTTCCGGCAGCACCCCATCGGGCGACAGACCGGAAAAACGCAATCCCGCCTTCTCCAGCTTCTGGCGGTAATCCATGTTGACTTCATAACGGTGACGGTGACGTTCGCTGATGACCGGCACCCCATAAATGTCCCGGACCCGGCTGTCATCGGCCAGATGACACTCATACGCGCCCAGGCGCAAAGTGCCGCCCAGATCGCCATTGGCGGCCCGTTTCTCCAGCATATTGCCTTTCAGCCATTCCGTCATCAATCCGACCACCGGATCGCCGCAGGGGCCGAATTCGGTGGAACTGGCGGCAGGCAAACCGGCCAGATGACGGGCCACTTCAATGACCGCCATCTGCATGCCGAAGCAGATACCGAAATACGGCACCTTGCGTTCGCGGGCGAACTTCACCGCTTCGATCTTGCCCGACGCGCCGCGTTCGCCGAAACCGCCGGGCACCAGAATGCCGTGACAAGGTTCCAGATGCTGGACCACATCTTCGCGTTCGAAAATCTGGCTGTCGATCCAGTTCAGACGAACCCGGACATTATTGGCGATGCCGCCATGGGTCAGGGCTTCGCCCAGGGATTTATAGCTGTCCAACAAGCTGGTGTACTTGCCGACCACGGCGATGGTCACCTCGCCTTCCGGCTGGCGGACGCGATCGACAATATTGGTCCAGCGGTCCAGCTTGGGTTCCGGCACCTCGATACGGAAGTGCTTGCACACCTGTTCGTCCAGCCCCTGCTCGTGATAGCTGATGGGCACCTCATAAATGGTGTCCACATCCAGGGCCGGAATCACCGCGCCGTATTGCACGTTGCAGAACAGGGCGATTTTCTTGCGTTCGCCATCGGGGATATCCCGGTCGGACCGGCACATCAACAGATCGGGCTGAATGCCCACGCTCAGCAATTCCTTGACCGAATGCTGGGTCGGCTTGGTTTTCAACTCACCCGCCGACGGAATATAGGGCAACAGGGTCAGATGGATGAACATGGTCCGTTCCGCCCCCATCTCGTTGCCCAATTGGCGGATGGCTTCCAGGAACGGCAAGGATTCGATGTCACCGACCGTACCGCCGATTTCGCACAGGCAGAAATCCTCATCGGTCAGATCGGATTTCACGAATTCCTTGATGGCGTTGGTCACATGAGGAATCACCTGCACGGTGGCCCCCAGGTAATCCCCCCGGCGTTCGCGGGCGATCACGTCGGAATAGATGCGACCGGTGGTGATATTGTCGCTCTTGCGCGAAGCGACCCCGGTAAAGCGTTCGTAATGGCCCAGATCCAGATCGGTTTCGGCGCCGTCATCGGTGACGTACACCTCGCCGTGCTGATAGGGGCTCATGGTCCCCGGATCTACATTCAGATACGGGTCCAGCTTGCGCAGGCGCACCTTGAATCCGCGGGCTTGCAGGCAGGCGCCCAGCGCCGCCGAGGCCAGCCCCTTACCCAAAGACGAAACCACGCCACCGGTGATGAAGATGAAACGCGTCATTGGCCCCTTGCTTTCAAGGTTCTGGCATGTCAACGCGGAACGCCTCCGGCCATGGGGATCACGGCCAGAGGATGATTCCGGTACTGAATTGCCCGCGCGTCAGCGCGCCAGCGGAGCCTGAGGCTCGGCCGGTGCAGCCGGCTGGGTCGGCACCGCGCTGGCCGGCGGCGCCTTGTCGAACGGAGACGCGCCGGTGGTGCGGTTATTGGCAATGATGGCCAGAACCAGACTGGTGATGAAAAAGACCGTGGCCAGGATACCCGTGGTCCGGGTCAACAGATTGCCGGCGGCCCGGCCGCTCATCAGACCGCCGCCACTGTTACCGCCAATCCCCAGGGCGCCGCCCTCGGACCGCTGCAACAAGATGACGCCCACCAAAGAGATGGCGATCAGCAGATGAATGACAAGGATAATCGGAAAAACGTCCATTGGTTCACCAACAACCTGAAATGAAAAGCAGCCGGAAACCGTCCTGGCGAGGCGTCCCCGGCGGCTGTTGCCCAAAAGCAAAATCCACAGACGCGCTTTTTAGCCCCCTGCGCGGCGGAAGGCCAGAGCAAAGTTCCATTCAGCCCCCACGATCTTGGCATTGGCCACCCGATCCCCGTCAATATTAATATTGACAATCGTTCTGAGCGCATACCCACTGACATAAATGACCCGTTTGGAGCTTGCCCCGCCAACGCCTTTCCCGGTGGCTTCCCCCGGTCATCACCCAGACCCGCCGCCCCCGAGGAAAACCGCCTGGGGTCCGGTACAGGGATATCAAGCCCAGCGCAGCGGAACTGCCACCAAGACTGATGCGGATTTAACCGGGGGCGGAAAAACTCCGCTTCGCGGTTGGGCTCTTGCCCAAACCCATTTGGAGGCGCAGCTTCCAAACCCCCAGTTTTATTTATTATCAACAAGATGGAGGGATCGGGAGGCTTGCCTCCCGATGTAGGGATTGTTGGGGGGGGGGGCAAGCCCCCAAATGGAAGGAGTGACGGTTTTTTCCGTACCCTGTTAAGGCTGGATCAACCGCACGCCCCGATGATCGACCAGAAATCATCCACCTTCAGCGCGGCCCCACCGATCAGACCGCCATCCACATCCGGCAAAGCGATCAATTGGGCGGCGTTATCGGGCTTCATGGAGCCACCGTACAAAATCCGCATCTTGCCGGCTTGGTCGGCGCCGATCAGGCGCACCAGTTCGGCTCGGATGGCCGCATGGACTTCCTGGGCCTGATCGGGGGTGGCCACCCGACCGGTGCCAATGGCCCAGACCGGTTCATAGGCGATAACGGTGTTATCCGCATTGGCGTCTTCGGGCAACGAACCGCGCAACTGGCTTTCATTGACGGCGATGGTTTGGCCGGCATCACGCTGGGCCAGAGTTTCACCGATGCAGATCACCGCCACCAGACCGGCGGCGTGGGCGGCCTGGGCCTTGGCCTTGACCTGGGCATCGCTTTCGCCGTGATCGGTCCGGCGTTCCGAATGGCCGACAATCACATGGCTACACCCCAGATCGGCCAGCATGGCGGCGGAAATGTCGCCGGTATGCGCACCCGACACCTTGGCGTGGCAATCCTGCCCCCCCACCTGGATGGCTGTCCCCCTCACCGCTTCGGCCACGGCCGAAATCAACGTAAAGGGTGGGCAAACCAGAATGCCGCATTTCGGGGTGGCGCCGACTGATTTGGCGGCCAAGCCAGCGGCCAGGGCAATGCCGTCCTTGGCCAGACCGTTCATTTTCCAATTGCCGGCGATCAGCGGGGTTCGGCTCATTTTTCCCTCCCTGTCATATTCTGTGGTCAACCATGATCCTGGCGCGCATATAGCATTCATGGGCGGGGGCGTCGCGGAATTTCTGCATCGGCTTGTTCATGGTCTTTCCGTTTTGTCGCCCTTTCCTCCTTGCGGGGGCCTGCCCCCCTCCTTATGATGCCCAGTCCCTGGCGCCGTGCTTTGGGCTTTCCCAACGGCTGTCCTTCTTCTCACGCTCTTTTCGCCGGAAAACATGCTCGACACGTTCCGAAAAGCCTCGAAGACCTGGGTGGTCAAACTTCTGTTCACCATCCTTGCCCTTAGCTTTCTCGCCTGGGGCGGGAACATGGCCGGGGGCGGATTATTCGGCCACGGGGCAGCCATCGAGGTGGGCAGCTATCAGTTCACCGCCAACGATGTGAACGCCGAATTCAAGCGCGAGATCGAACGCCTGCAACCCATGTTCGGCGGCAAGCTGTCCGGCGAGGAAGCCCGTAAGCTGGGCCTGCTGGACACCACCATTGAAAGCATGGTCAGCCGTTCCTTGGTGGAAGAAGCGGCCAAGCGCCTGGGGCTGGCCGCCAGCCAGAATGCCGTGGTGGCCGCCACCCATGCCGATCCCAATTTTCGTAATGCCCAAGGCCAGTTCGACCGCGACCTGATGCGCCGCCTGCTGTCGCGGGCCGGGCTTAGCGAAACCGCCTATATCCGCCAGATGCAAAGCAATATGGTGCGGGAACAAATGGCCGCCGGTCTGGCCGGTCAGGTCACGCCCCCCGCCATCTTGGTGGACAGCCTGACCCGCTGGCGCGAGGAACGCCGGGTGGTGGACAGCATCGCCATCAGCGATGACAGCCTGCCCGCTCCGGTCCCGGATCAGGCCCAGATCGAACAATTCTACAAAGACCACGCCCAGCGTTTCATGGCCCCCGAATACCGGGCCTTGACCGTTCTGTTGGCCCGATCCGCCGATTTGGCCAATTCGGTGGAGATCACCCCCGACATGATCCAGGACGCCTATCAGGCTCGGATCGACGAATTCCAGGAACCAGAACGCCGACAGGCATCCCAGGTGGTTTTGGCGGATCAGGCCAGCGCCGACAAGGCCGCATCCCTGATCAAGGCCGGCAAGGATTTGTCGGCCATCGCCAAGGAAACCAATGGCAAGGTGGTCGATTTGGGATTGGTGGAACGCGGCGGTCTGCCCGACGAACTGGCTGACCCCGTCTTTACCCAGGCCAGCGGCACCACTGTCGGCCCGGTTCGGACCCCCCTGGGTTGGCACGTGGTCAAGATCGGGGCCGTCACCCCCGCCCACAGCCGCAGCCTGGACGAGGCAAAGCCCGCCCTGGAGCAGGAATTGCGCAAGGAAAAGGCTAACGATCTGCTGGCCGAACTGGGCAACAAGATCGAGGATTCCTTGAGCGGCGGCGCCAGCTTGGAAGATACTGCCGCCCAATTCTCGCTGCGGGTGCTGAAGGTTCCCGCGGTGGATGCCCAAGGAAAAACCCCCGCAGGCAAGCCCGCCACCAATCTGCCCAAAGGCAACAACGTCCTGGACGTGGCTTTCCACACCGATCAGGGAACGGAAAGCCCCCTGACCGAATTGGAAAACGAAGGCTATTTCCTGGTGCGGGTGGATCAGATCACCCAGCCCCAGCCCCGCCCGTTGCTGGAGGTCAAGGCCGAGGTTCAATCCGCGTGGCAGGCCCAGCGCCGTCATGAAATGGCCAAGGAACGGGCCGATAAGGCACTGGCGCAAATCAAGACCGGCGCCTCCATGGCTGATGTGGCCAAGGGGCTGGGAACCAAGGTTCAGACCTCGGCCCCCTTCACCCGCGAAGGCGGCGATGCCGGCAGCGTTCCCCCCACCCTGGTTCAGCAGGTCTTCACCCAAAAGGTTGGCGATCTGGCCGATTCCGCCACGCAAAACGGCTGGGTCCTGACCCGCCTGTCCAAGGTTGTGGAATTCGACCCGGCCAAGAACCAGCAGGAGGTGGAAGCCGCCCGCCGCAAGATCGGCAGCACCCTGACCGGGGATTTGATTGATCAATACATGGCCTCGCTTCGTGCCGATATCGGCGTGAAGGTGGATCGCAGCCAGCTTGCCCGTGAAGAATGACCATGACTGTCCTGCCGGATTTTGAAGCCTTCCGCACCCAATACGATGCCGGCCGCCCTCAAGTGGTCTGGAAAATCCTGGTGGCGGATTTGGAAACCCCGGTTTCCGCTTTCATGAAGCTGGCGGGCGGACAGCGCCATGCCTTTTTGCTGGAATCGGTGGAAGGCGGCGCCATTCGTGGCCGCTATTCCATCCTGGGGCTGAAACCTGATCTGATCTGGAAATGCCAGGGCCGTCAGGCGTGGATCAACCGCGATGCCCTGGATGCCCCGGATGTTTTCGCCCCCTGCCCGGTGGCGGAACAATCGGGTACCTTGGATTCCTTACGGGCCTTGGTGGCGGAAAGCCGGATTGATTTGCCCCCTCACCTGCCGCCCATGTCGGCGGGATTGATCGGCTATCTCAGCTATGACACCATCCGGTTGGCGGAACGGCTGCCGGATGGAAATCCCGACACCATCGGGGTGCCCGACGGCATTTTCCTGCGCCCCACCGTCATGGCCATTTTCGACAATGTGAACGGCACCTTGGCTCTGGTGGTGCCGGTCTGGCCGCGTCCCGGTGTGGACGCCCTGGCGGCCCGTGCCCAGGCCGATGCCCATATCGCCCTGGCCGTGGCTCAACTTGACCGCCCCCTGCCCCAGGTGGTGGTGGCCGCCGATGGCGTCACTCATGCCCCCACCCCGGTCCCGTCCATGACGCCGGAGGATTATTGCGCCAAGGTCGCCAAGGCCAAGGAATATATCGCCGCCGGCGACATCTTCCAGGTGGTGCTGTCCCAGCGTCTGGCCGTGCCGTTCAAATTACCGCCTTTTTCCCTGTACCGGGCTTTGCGGCGGCTGAACCCCAGCCCGTTCCTGTTTTTTCTGGATTTCGGCGATTTTCAATTGGTCGGGTCCAGCCCTGAAATTCTGGTCCGCCTGCGCGATGGCGATGTCACCATTCGCCCCATCGCCGGCACCCGGCCCCGTGGTGCCAATCAGGCGGAAGATGACGCCCTGGCCGCCGATTTGCTGGCCGACCCCAAGGAACTGGCAGAACATCTGATGCTGCTGGATTTGGGCCGCAATGATGTGGGCCGGGTGGCAGCCGTCGGTTCGGTCCATGTAACCAAGAAGATGATCGTGGAATATTATTCCCACGTCATGCACATCGTTTCCAATGTGGAAGGGAAGCTGCGTGACGATTGCGATGCCATGGATGCGCTGATGGCCGGATTCCCCGCCGGAACCACATCGGGCGCCCCCAAGATCAGGGCCATGGAGATCATCGACGAATTGGAACCGGAACGGCGCAGCTTTTACGCCGGGTCCATCGGCTATCTGGGTGCCAATGGCAATATGGATACCTGTATCGCCTTGCGCACCACCTTGGTCAAGGACGGCACCATGTATGTGCAGGCCGGAGCCGGTATCGTCGCGGATTCCGACCCCCGGAAAGAGCACGAGGAGTGCATGAACAAGGCACGCGCCCTGATCCGCGCCGCAGAAGAAGCCATCCACTACACCCAGCCCAAACGCTGATCCAGTGGTCCGGGTGGCTGGCCATCCAGGGGCGTCGCGGTTATTTTCCCGACTAATCCGGGAAAGGCTGGGATTGATCCTGGTCTGGCTGGCCCTGTTCCTGTTCCAGCCCGGATCTGGACAGGCCGAGGGAGTGGCGATCCTGTCCCCCGGACAGGACGGCCCCTCTTTGGGCGCCGTCACCGATTATCTGATCGACCGGGACGGGACATTGGGGCCGGATCAGCTTGCCCGCCCCGACGCCCCCTTTCAGCCCTTGGGGCATTTCCGCAGCGCCGGCTATACCCCCTGGACCTATTGGTATCGGCTGCGGGTTCTCCGCCCCGCCGACAGTCCCGGCCCCTGGATCATGACTTTGGGCCGTCCTTATGTGGACGACATCCGGGTCTATATGAATACGGAAAATGGTTGGCAAGAAACCCGGCTAGGGGATCATATCCCCTTTCGCGACCGGGTATTGCCCACCATCCAGCATGCCATGCCGCTTTCCCTGACCGAAGGCCGGGATACCACGATCCTGATCCGGGTCAGAACCACATCGGCCCTGGCTTTCGCCATCCACATCACCCCGGACCGCACTTTCGCCGTGGGCGAAAATCATCTGGCGGCCATTGGCGGGCTGTTCTGCGGCATCCTGATTCTGGCGGCAATCTTTCACATGGCCTTTGCCCTGTGGCTGCGCGATGCCACATCAGGACTTTATGCGGCCTTTGTTCTGTGTCTGATGGTGGGGGTCCTGTCCGCCTATGGATTGGCCGCACCGATTTTTCAGCCGACATCGCCCTTTACCATGGATTGGCTGACCGACCTGTCCATTTTATGCACCCATACCATCGTCGCCCTGCTCTGGCGGCGTATTTTGAATTTAAAGACTCATATGCCCCGGCTTGACAGGTTTTACCTGCTGATCGGCGGTGGCATGGCCATCGCCACCGCCACGGTAACACTGGAAAGCTATCGCTATATCCTGACTGTATTTTCCATCATCACCTTTCCTTTATGCGTACTTAGCTTTGTACTTATTATAAAGTTTCTGCAGCAAAACACACACCAACCGATATTGTGGTATTATTTTTTAGGTTTTGCCTCAGCCCTGATTGGCGGCGTGGTCAATTTTCTGGGCCTGCGCGGCGCGATTCCTTTGGATGGCTGGACCGATTATGCCTATCCGGCTATGTCGGTGGTGCATTTGATCTTGCTCAATGGCGGGTTGGCCCAGCGGATCAGGGACATCCGCAATGCGCAATTCCAAGCCCGCCAAGACGCCGATCTGGCCCGTCACCGGGCGGATGAACAACGGCGCTTTGTCGCCATGCTGTCCCATGAATTCCGTTCACCCCTGGCAGGCATTTCATCCGCCGCGCAAATGGTCCGCTTTCGCGAACCCGGCCTGTGCCCCGCCTCCCTGGACCGCATGGATCGGATCGAACACAATGCCCATCACCTGGCCCGACTGATAGATATTTTCCTGACATCGGAAACTCTGGATCACGGCACCCTGGCCTTGGCGCAAAAGCCGTTTCGGATTGGGGAACTATTCGATCAGATCCAATCCCACATGGAAACCGGGGAACGGGTAAGCTTCAGCGCCCCCCATGATCTGCATATGACCGCTGATCTGGAACTGATGGCCGTGGCGCTGGGAAACATGATCGCCAATGCCTTGCGCTATGCCCCGGCTGACACGCCGATCCATGCCACGGCCAGCAGCAATGCCCATGGGATCACCATCACCATCCGCGATCATGGGCCGGGACTGACCGCCGACGATCTGGAACGGGTGGGAACACTTTATGTGCGCGGCAGCGCGTCCGCCGGAACCAGTGGAACCGGGCTGGGGCTTTATATCACCCAGAAGATTTTGCATGCTCATGGCGGACACTTGCATCTTGGCAATGCCGATGGCGGCGGCGCCATCGCCAGCCTGTCCTTGCCCGCATCATCCTGCGTTTAGCAGAGTGCGGAAAAACCCTCTTTCGGGGGCATTTGCCCCCGAACCCTCCAGATTTCTAACTATTTGAAATAAAAAGAAACTAGAGGCTTGGAGGCTGCGCCTCCAAACGGGTCTGGGCGGTCGCCCAGCCGCGAAGCGGAGTTTTTCCGCACCCTGTTATACCGTCTCGGCCTGGTCGGCCGCCGAACGGATCATTTCAAAGGGTGCCCGGCAAGCCGACAATTTGCACACAAAATTCCCATAAAATTTTTGCGATTTTTTTTGCAGCAGATGGCATACAGACTATACTTGCGAAGTAGCCACCGCCTTGACCCAAGGGGCCAGAATGCCACGGATGAAAATTGCCTATCTCACCAACCTGTTCGGTTTGGTCATCATGGTGAACCTTATCATGGTCGCCGGGATTGGCATGATCGCTACAAATAAACTAAAAGTTGGCGGCCCCCTTTATACAGATATCGTTCTTGGCAAGGATTTGGTCGCGGATATCCTGCCGCCACCTGAGTACATTATCGAATCTTATCTGGAAGCCACTTTGGCGTTGAACGACCCGGCCCAAGTGGATGAACGCACAAAGGCGTTAAAAAAACTGAAATCAGACTATGATGATCGACATCAATACTGGGTCAATATTTCTTTTGATCAATCGCTAAAAAGTAAACTCATCGCCCGCGCTCACGAACCGGCACTTCAATTTTATACTGAGCTTGACAAGAATTTTCTGCCTGCCCTGGCACGGGGTGATATGGATGCGGCTCAGACGTCGTATAAAGCCTTGTCCGCTTCTTATGCTGCCCACCGGGCGGTGATTGATGAAATCGTCGCCGACGCCACCCGCTTCAATTCCGCCATCGAAGCCAAGGCCGCTGCTGATGACAGCTTTTTCACCTGGATCGTTTGGATTTCGTCCGGCGTGGCGGTCTTCATCATGCTGGCCGGGTCCTTGGCCCTGCATCGCGGGGTAATCAACCCGGTTGTATCCATGACCAAGGCCATGAAACGCCTGGCGGATGGTGATTTGGACGGTGCTATTCCATCGGTTCGGCGCGGCGATGAAATCGGCCAAATGGCCAAGACGGTGGAAATCTTCAAACAAAATGCCATTGAAGCTCACGATCTGCGTCAGCGGGAAGAGGAACAGCGAGCCGAGAGTGAACGGGAAAAGCTGAAAGCCTTGCGCAACATGGCCGAAACGGTGGAGCATGAAGCCCGCAGCGCGGTGGAATCCGTGGAACTGCGCACATCCGCCATGAATCAGAATGCCCAGGCCATGGCGCAATCAGCCGAATCGGTCAGCGCCAGTTGCCAAAACGTGGCCGCTGCCGCCACCCAAGCTCTGACCAATGCCCAAACCGTGGCCGCTGCGTCCGAAGAATTAAGCGCTTCGATCACCGAAATCGGCCATCAGATCCATTCATCCCGCAATGCCACGGCCCAGGCGGTGGACGCGTCGGCCCAGGCACAAACCAACATCAACCGTCTGGCCGACATCGTGACCCGTATCGGCGAGATCAGCCAGTTGATCAACGATATTGCCAGCCAAACCAACCTGCTGGCGCTGAATGCCACCATCGAAGCCGCCCGCGCCGGCGATGCCGGCAAAGGGTTCGCCGTGGTCGCCAATGAGGTGAAATCACTGGCCACGCAAACGGCGCGGGCCACCGGCGACATCAGCACCCAAATATCGGAAATCCAATCGGCCACCGGGAAAGCCGTGTCGTCGGTTCAGGCCATCACCTCGGCCATTCACGATGTGGAAAGCATCTCCACCGCCATCGCCTCGGCCATCGAGGAACAAAGCGCCGCCACTGCCGAAATCGCCCGCAATGTCATTCAGACATCCGACGCCGCCCATGAAGTGGCCCGCCGGATCACCGACGTATCCCAGGAAGCCCAGGCCACCGGCACTTTGGCCAATGATGTCAACACGTCGTCGGCGGAAGTGGCCGGCAGCGTTTCGGCCCTGCGTGACGTTTTGGTGCGGGTGGTTCGCACCGCCACCCGCGATGTGGATCGCCGTGGGCAACCCCGCTATTCCCTGAATACCTTGGTTAGCATCAGCCATGACGGGGCATCGGCCAAACTGCCCATGATCAACTGTTCCGAAGGCGGCATCGCCTTGGACGGGACCATTGCCGGGGCCCCCATTGATACGATCGTCACGCTGGCCATTGATGGCCTGTCACCAGCCTTGAAAGCCCGGATTCTGTTGGTTGAAAGCGGGCATACTCACCTGCATTTCGAGGATTCACCCAAGGCCATGTCCGATTTCCGCACTCGCCTTTTGGCCATGACGGCAACGGCGGCGGCTTGATCCGGTGCGGTCAGCCGCGTGATCGGGGGTGGAACAGTTCAATAAAGGTGCTGACCGCCGGTCACGAAAATCTCCGACCCGGTGACATAGGCGAAATCGTCCCCACATAGGCGGAAAACCGTTCCCGCCACATCCTCGGGCGTTCCCATGCGGTCCAGCGGAATGCGAGGCACCAAGGCTTCGTATTCGGGTGAGATCATTTCCGTGCTGATTTCACCCGGCGCCACCGCATTGACCCGCACCCCCAATTGGGCGAATTCCGCCGCCATTTCACGGGTCAATCCCGACAGAGCCGCCTTTGAAGTGGAATAAGCCGATCCGGCAAAGGGATGCACGTAATGCCCGGCGATCGAGGTGATATTGACAATACTGCCGCGTCCCCGATGAAGCTGGGTGGCAAAGCCACGGGCCAGACGCAGGGGAGCGAAAAAGTTCAGCTCGAACACATCCTTCCACCCGGCGATAGGTCCATTCAGGACACCCAGCCGTTCCTTATAGGGGGTCTTGGGGCTGACACCGGCATTATTGATCAGGGCATGCAGGGGATCGTCACCTAAAAAGGCGCGGGCCTGGGCGACAAAGGCATCGGCACTGGCCGGATCGGCCAGATCGGTGGGGATGTGATGCACCCAATTGGGGGCCGTTCGGCATTGGGCGGGAATATCAGCGCGGGCGCATGTGATCACCCGCCAACCTTCGGCCAGGAAACGCCGGGCGATGGCATGGCCAATACCCCGGCTGGCCCCGGAAATGATCACCGTCCGTGGCGGCTGGACGCTTTGGGAATCATCGGCCTGGCCGGTCATTGCCGCTGGTCCTGAACCGAAACATCCATGGGCAGGCGCAACGCACCTTGGGCCGGGTCGGCGGCCTGCCATTGCTGGGCCAGGGGCTTCAGGATCGGAGACAAGGTGCGCATGGTCGACAACAGAGCACGGGTTTCCGGGTCGGTATTGACGGCATTACTGCTGTGAATGGCTTGGGCCACCATTTCCCAGGGTTTGCGCGGCCGGGGGAAAATCACCAGATCCAGCGGCGCATTCTTGTTCAATTCCAGCAATTGCCGCAATTCGGTACGGGCCACGTCGAACCCGCCTAGGGCATCCACCAACCCCAGGCCCTTGGCTTGGGCGCCGGTCCACACCCGGCCTCGGGCCAGGGCTTCCAGCTTGTCCTTGGGCATGTGGCGACCTTCCGCCGCCTTGGTGGTAAAGTCGTCATAGATATGGTCCAGCATGGTGTTCATGCGGTCCCATTCCTGGGGCGAAAACGGACGGTTGGCACTCCAGATCCCGGCATTGTCGCCGCGATGGGCTTCATCCCAGGCCACCCCCAGTTTCGGCCACAGATCGGCCAACACCATCTTGCCGGAAAACACCCCGATGGACCCGGTGATAGTGCCGGGTTGGGCGACGATGCGGTCGGCGGCCATGGCGATGAAATATCCCCCCGACGCGGCGGCATTCCCCATGGAGGCGACAACCGGCTTGCCCGACCGCCTGGCCCGGCTGATTTCGTTCCAAATGGTATCCGATGCCACATAGGAGCCGCCGGGACTGTCGATCCGCAGCAGGATAGCCTTGATCTTGGGATCATCCACCGCATCGCGGATGGCCTGGGCGAAACTGGCGGCGGCGATGCCGTCACCATCATCCAACAACCCGTCAGAATTCTTGCCCCGGCGGATGGCGCCTTCACCGATGATCAAGGCCACCTTGGTCCCCTTGGGCTTGGGTTGGGCCGCGATATAATCGCCCATGCCCATCTTGGCGGTCTGATGGGCGGCGGTAACGGTCCAGTTCCAGGCATCGTTATGATAGCCCAATTTGTCCACCAAACCGCCCTGCAACGCTTCGGATGCCAGGAACGGACCGGTGCCGAACAGGGATTTCACCTTGTCCACCGGCATCTTGCGGGATTGGGCAATACCGTCGATCACTTGGCCGGACCATGAATCCAGCATGGCATTCATGACTTCCGCATTGGCGGGGGAAAACTGCTTTTCCGTAAAGGTTTCAATGGCTGTCTTATATTCCTTGCGCCCGGCGAATTCCGGTTTGACCCCCAGCAAATCCAAGGTCCCGCGCAGGAACGGGCTTTCCAGCATCATGCCGGTCAGACCAACATCCCCCGAAGGCTGCAACCAGATTTGGCCAAAGGCCGACGCCAGATAATAAGACAGGGTGCCATTGCCGAATTCGCCCATGCTTTCGGAAAAGACAACGGTGGGCTTGCCACTGGCACGAAACCGGATAACGGCATCACGGACTTCCTGGGCGCGGGCCAGTCCCATATCGGTCTGGCCCACGGTAGCGAACAAGGCGGTAACCCGGTCATCATGAGCGGCACGGTCAATACCATCCACCACATCGCGCAAGGACAGGGCTTTATCGGCCCCCAACTGGTCCAGAATCCGGCCCGACGGACCATCGCGCAAACCCGCCTCCAGATCCAGTTCCAGAACCACCTTATCCGGCGTGGAGGCTTGTTCGATCTTACCCTTGGTCAAGGACGAGATGGACACCACGGCCCAAACGACCAAACCGGTCAACCCCACGCTCACAAGGCCCACCAGAGCCAGAATGATCACGATGATCCGGCCGATAAGGCGCATGATTGGGCTATCCCTGCCAATGAAACTATCTCTAGGGTGTAAAGGCCCGGCTTGGCCGGGTCAAGACGCTCCTGCCGACAAAGTGGCCTGCTGACAAAGTGGCCTGCCGACAAAGATGGAAAGCAGGACAGAGGATATCCATGGCTTTGGCATGATTGCGCCCAGGCTGGAACGCGACTAAACTGCCCGATGATCAAAGACGTGCCGGGAGAATAGGTTTTGCATCTGAATGACGAGGCGGTGCTAAGAACCGCGCAAATCCGTCCTACCCGCCAGCGCATGACCATCATACGCCTGATCCGTGAAGGCGGGCACCGACACTTGACCCCCGATTCATTGCACCAGGAAGCCATTTCCGCCGGAGTCCGGCTGTCCTTGGCCACCGTTTACAACACCTTGCACGAATTCGCTTCGGCCGGTCTGGTCAAACATGTGGCGGTGGGTGACCGCAGTTGGTTTTGCACCAACACCGCCGACCACCATCATTTCTACGAAGAGGCGACTGGCCGGGTGATCGACATCCCCGGCATTCAGCCCGCCGTCAGCCAATTGCCCCCCGCCCCACCGGGCATGGAAGTGGCCGGTGTGGATGTGATCGTGCGCTTGCGCAAGGTGTGATCCGCTCTTTCTCGCAACAGCTCTCCCAAAAAACAGCCCATCCAAAGCGGATGGGCTGTTTTTTTTGAAAGGAAGATCACTCTTCGTCGTGCAAAATCTTGTCCGGGGCCAGATCCGACAAGGGCGTTTCCTTTTCCGGCTGGTAATCAGTACTGGTCCAATTAATGAACAGAAGCAAAGTTTTTTCCGTGCGGTGGGAATAGCCGAAGCGCGGCCCCGATGACGCCACCAACGCCCCGCTTTTGCTGTCATAGGCCGTGGCGGCCAGCTTGGCCACACCTTGAGTGGTGACATCCTTGTAGATGGCTACCTCGGGTGTTTCCAGGTTCTGGGTCAGGGGAATGGGCAAATTCATGCTGGGCAGGCCGACCAGGGAATCGGTCTTATCCACCGACAGGGCGCCGGCACGGATTTCCACCACGATATCGGCCTTATCCTTATCGGGGGCCAGCCTGGCCCCCCGCCGCAAAATGCTGTCACGGACGGCCGCAATGGCGTATTTGCTGTCTGTTCCTTCGAAATTGCTGCTATCCAGAAAAACGGCGCGATCCGCTGGCACGATTTGGGCAACGGCATCCGCCGCCTGATCAGCGGCTTTCGAAATCAGCAATTGTTCGGTGGCAGCGCGGGACGGCAAGGTTTCCCGCACCGACCCGCAGGCAGCCAGCGACACCATAATGGCAGCGGCCAGGATCAGACGTGGACTGAAAAAGGCATGACCATGACATGGGGCCATTGCTCTCTCCTTTCTGATGGGCGGACAGCCTAGGCCGCCGGTCCAAGGGTGGGGCAATGTGGTCGGCCCAAAAGCCGACCTGACCAGAACCTGTCATGGAAATATGGTGATCATGAGATCATAAGTGGAGGGGCCGTTACCGGTTGATCCCGATAGGTCTGCATGATGTGCTGCACATCGGGGATCACCCGCTCCAGAGCGGCGACCAGATCGGGATCGAAATGCAGGCCCGCATTGTCCCGGATATGGGTCAGGGATTGATCCAATGGCCATGCGGCTTTATAGGGCCGGATGGAGGTCAGAGCGTCCAGCACATCGGCCACAGCGACAATGCGGGCGGCCAGGGGAATGGCTTCCCCCGCCAATCCGGCGGGATAGCCGGTGCCATCCCAGCGTTCATGATGATGCAGGGCTATAACCTGGGACATGCGCATCAACGGGGATGGATCATCCCCAATGATCTGGCTGCCGATGGCGGGGTGGGTTTTCATAATTTCCCATTCCGGCGGCGATAACGGACCGGGCTTCAGCAAGATGTGATCGGGGATGCCGATTTTGCCCACATCGTGCATGGGTGCCGCGTTGAAAACCAGATCGCTCCAATCCGGGGACAGATTGACCTGATCGGCCAGCAAACGGGAATAATGGCTCATGCGGATAATATGCAGGCCGGTTTCATTATCGCGAAACTCGGCGGCCCGGCCCAGTCGGCGGATAATTTCCAGACGGGTGCGCTGCAATTCCTCGGTCCGTTCCTGGACCTTGCGCTCCAGATCGCGGTTTTGACGGTGCAGGGCCAGATGAGTCCGCACACGGGCCAAGGTCACCGCCGGATTGACCGGCTTGGTCAGATAATCCACCGCCCCCAATTCCAGCCCGCGATATTCATCCCCGTCATCTGACAAGGCGGTTACGAAGATCACCGGAATGGACTGGGTACGGGGATCTTCCTGTAGATTGCGGATGACCGCATACCCGTCCATGCCGGGCATCATCACATCCAGCAAGATCATGTCGGGCGGCGGAGTTTCACGCGCCAAGCTCAAGGCGCGATGGCCGTCCAAGGCCACCTTGACCCGAAAATGAGGGCGCAAGATGGCCCCCAGGACATCAATGTTCCCCGGTGTGTCATCCACCACCAGGATGGTCTGCATCTGGGCGTCGAAGGTCATGGCCTGGGCCTGTCCCGCTGTGGCCATCCGGGGATCGGGGGCCGTGCGGGCAACTACCCCGCATGGCGCCATGGCGTTTCATGCAGTCTAGGGCGCCCGTGGCATCCTGCCAAAAGAAGCTTATCTTGCGGAAATCTTGCAGTTTTTTGTCATCGCACCGTGAGGACGGATCGAATGCAGGATGTCAAAGACGTGACATGACATCCCTTGGGAACAGCATCTTGTTTTGCATCTGGGCTAAAATGCCCCATATGCAGCCATATACTCTGAAATCGCAGGCCCCCATGCCCACCTCATCCTTGCTGCCAGCCCCCATAACCCCACCGGATCGCGATTGGAGCGATCCGTGGGAACGGCCTGATTATTACCAATCCATCACCACACGGCGGCTATGCGCCTATGGGGTGGATGTGCTGATCCTGCTGTTATTGGGGGGAATAGGCTGGACATTGGCAATCGTCCTGGGATTGGCAAGCCTGGGGCTGACATTGCCGTTGACCGCATTCCTGCTGCCGCTTTTGCCTTTGGCCTATCACAGCCTGCTGATCGCTGGTCCACAATCCGCGACCATTGGCATGCGATTGTTCAACATCCGGGTTGCCAGTTTGGCACCGTCTTTGGCTGGACGGCCAAGCATTTTACAGGCAATCATTCAGACAATATGCTTTTATGGATCGTTGAGTTTTGCCGGACCGCTGATCATGGTTGTCGCCCTTTTCAACCCAAGGCGGCGATTGTTACATGATTGGCTTGCGGGAACGGTCGTGATCAACGATGTTGTCGTCCCGTAGACGGCATGGGCGCCCGCTTGGCGGCGCCTGACCGCCATTCGGATTGCGGATTGGAACCGGGGCCAAGAGCGGAATAGCTATGGATCACATTCCCCTAAAACGGCCGCACTTTTTTTTCACCACGGCGCCCCTGCCCTGCCCTTACATCCAAGGGCGGCAGGAACGGAAGATCGTCACCGAACTAACCGGTTCCGACGCCGAATCCTTGCACGAATCCTTGTCTCGTGCCGGATTTCGCCGCAGTCACTCCATCGCATACACCCCGGCCTGTCCGGGCTGCGATGCCTGTATTCCGGTGCGGATCGTCGCCGATGATTTTCAACCGGACCGCACCATGCGCCGGATAAGAAAGGCCAATGGCGACCTGATCGCCCAAGTGGTCCGCGCCCGCGCCAATGCCGAACAGTATCGGCTGTTTTCCCGATATCAGGAATCCCGCCATGCCGGCGGCGATATGGCGCTGATGGGCTTTTACGACTACCGGTCAATGATCGAAGACAGCCCTATTGACACGTTCCTGGCCGAATTTCGCCGCCCTGACGGGATGCTGGCCGCGGTCTGTCTGACGGATCGCATGCGCGATGGCCTGTCTGCCGTTTACAGTTTCTACGATCCCGATTTGGCCAGCCGCTCCTTGGGGACCTATGTAATCAATTGGCTGGTGGACCAAGCCTTGGCCCAAAATCTTCCCTATGTCTATCTGGGGTATTGGATCGCGGAAAGCCGCAAAATGTCCTATAAATCGCGCTACAGTCCGCTGGAAGCTTTTGGCCCTGATGGGTGGAGATTGGTTGACACCAGCGGCGCCAATCCATAGCCATAGCCGCCGCATCCGATCCGGCACAGGGCGGATGCCGGTTGATCGAACCCAGGCTCTATACCGCGATCAGGACCGCAGCCACGTCGCGGCCTTCCGTCAGCAAGACGTTATAGGTCCGGCAGGCAGCCCCGGTATCCATGGGCTCCACCACCATTCCCGCCGCACGCAAACTGGTCCGCAACGCTGCCGGAACCGGCATCATTCCCTTGCCGCATCCCAGGATCAGGATGGACGGGCGAGGGGTGGCGGAAAATAAGGGGGACAGACTGTCTTCCGTTATCTGATCCATGGCACTGACAGGCCAAAGATGGGTCTGTTGCGGCAAGATGATCACCGATCCCTCATAGCGCACGCCCGTAATGGTGAATCCACGATCGCCATAGCCATTGACCAATTGGCTGCCGCCAGGAACCAATGGGGTGACATCCATGCCCAACATCGCGCGGTACTCCCAATATAAAAAGCCCGGCAGGCGGATCGCCGTGCCGGGCTTTCGGGAAGGATTTACTTGCTTTCGGCCTTGTCCTCATCCTTGGCCGCATCGTCCTTGTCCTTGCTGGCGGCAACCGGTTCGGGCTTGGACAGGATTTCCTGAATGGCACTACGCAAGACGCGGACCCGCACCCCATCGGCGATTTCCACCGACACTTCGGTATCGCTGACGACCTTATTCACCGTGCCAAAAATGCCGCCACCGGTAACCACCCGATCACCACGGCGCAACTGGCTCAGCATTTCCTTATGCTGCTTGGCGCGCTTTTGCTGCGGGCGGATCAGCAGGAAATAGAAGACCACGAAAATCGCGATCAGCGGCAGGAAAGCTTCGATTCCTCCTGCAATGCCTCCGGCGGGAGCGGCGGCCTGGGCGAAAGCGGGGGATACGAACATCGGGGATCTCCTTGGGGGCAAACGAAACAAAATCAGGGATTTCCAGGAATATAGCGACACCTTGGCCCGATGCAAATGGTAATGCCCCACCTTTTCTGAAACTTGCCCGAAGGGGAAAACCCCCCTACCCTGCTGCCCCCCTGCCATCGCACAGGATAAATTTCATGTCCGTGGAAACCGTCGCTTTGCTGACCCGGATCGCCGAAGCCCTGGAACGCATGGCTCCGCCGCCCTTGGCCATTCCCGATCTGAATGCCGCCGACGCTTTTGTCTGGCATGCCGATCCCGACGGGCTGGAACCGGTCCCCAATGTGAACCGGGTGGATATCAGCCTGTTGAAAGGCATCGAGCGTCAATGCCAGGTTCTGCTGGACAACACCCGCCGCTTTGCTGGCGGCCTGCCGGCCAATAATGCGTTGCTGTGGGGGGCGCGCGGCACCGGCAAGAGTTCGCTGGTCAAAGCCGTCCACGCCACCATCAACCAGGATCAGCCGGGGGCATTGGTGCTGGTGGAAATCCATCGGGAAGACATTCCATCCCTGCCCCGCCTGCTGCGCCTGCTGCGGGTGTCGGGACGAAATTGCCTGATGTTCTGTGACGATCTGTCCTTTGACGGCCAGGACGAAGCCTATAAATCCCTGAAAGCCGTGCTGGAAGGCGGACTGGAAGGCCGACCCGCCAATGTGCTGTTTTACGCCACATCCAACCGCCGTCATCTTTTGTCGCGGGACATGATCGAAAACGAACGCTCCACCGCCATCAATCCGCATGAGGCGGTCGAGGAAAAGGTGTCCCTGTCCGATCGCTTTGGCCTGTGGCTGGGCTTCCACCATGTGGCCCAGGATACATATTTCGACATCATCGACGGCTATGTGGCCGCCTTTGGCCTGTCCATGGACAGCGAAACCATCCATCGCGAAGCCAATGAATGGTCTGTCACCCGTGGCTCACGCTCTGGCCGGGTTGCGTGGCAGTTCATTCAGGATTTGGCCGGACGACTGGGGCAGCCCTTGGACCCCAAATAGCCCCCATGGGGGCGGTTTCCCGACCGCCGCGCCATCCCAGTGACAGCACCAAACCGGCTTGCCGCCTTGGTGCTGTCACGGATGACCGTCAAAAATCACGGGTCTTCAGCAATTGCATGGGAATGGCCAACCCCGCGCCAATGGCCCCCACGGTGAAAATCACCCGCAACATGTATTCCACCGTGGTCACGATCAACTGATCGGCATGGGCCAGATCGGGCCGGGTCAGGCTGAACAGCCCCAAAATGGCCTGGGCAAAAAAGCTGCCGGGCACCATGGGAATGCATCCCGCCAAGGCCATCGCATTGCTGGCCCGGCGCAAGGTGCTTTGCAGCAAAAAGACAATGCTGCCCACCGCCAAGGCGGCGGTGAAAGACGCGGCCTCCAGCGTCCAACCGGCATCCAGCCCCAAGGTCCGCACCAGCAAAGCCAGCGCCCCGCAAGCCCAACACCACGGCAAAGCCCGTAATCCGAAATTGAACAAAACGCCGAAACCCGCCGCCGCCAGTCCGCCAAAGACCATCTGATGCAGCAGATGGGGAAGAATTTGCGCCGTCAGCATCACCCCACCCCCAGAACGCTTTGCGCCAGCCACAAGCCGACGGTCAAAAACATCATGATCATCAGCACCGTCACGGCGCGGGCGCTGCCCAGTGACGGCGCGCCCTCCATGATATCCGTCTGGGCATTCAGAGCGGGCACGCCGGGCACCAGCAGCAAAACCGACGCCATCAAAGCCAGATTGACGGTGCCGCTTCCGCTCAATTGCGCCCCCACGCCGCCCATGACGGCGGATAAAAAGGAAACGACACCGGCCACCGTACAGGCATTGATGTGCCGGGCCAGCAGGCGATGACGGATATATTGTCCCAGGGTTCCGGCAATCACCACCGGCATGAACCCGGCCCAATCCAGCCCGAACAGCCGCCCGAAAGAAGCGCAGGCCACCCCGACCGCCACGGCGACCAGCCATGGCGGGTGGCGGCGGATGGTGGATTGCAGCCGGTCCAACTCGGCGGTGACGGCCTGCGGGGTGGCGAAATCGGTCCCCACATGCATGGCCAAGCGGCGCAACGCCTGATCCATGCGATGATTGACCCCATGCGGCCCCACATCAACCATCCGGGTGATGGTATTCAGACCATTGGCAACGGTAATGGTCAAGGACGCATAGCCGGACCGGATGGAGACATCCTCGGCCCCCAACCCGACGGCCACCTTCCGGCCGCATTGGTGCACCACCTTGGCCCTGGCCCCGCTTTCCATCAGCAACCGCCCAGCCCGCAGGGCCACCATGGCGATTTGCTCAAGTTCGCGGTGCCGCATCAACACGGGATCAGGATCAGTCATGGGAAATCCCGGAATTGGGGAAACGATCTCCATTCCATATCATACTCACGTCAGAAATTATGTGTGTCCCTCGCCGGGCGTGGCCTTCCGGCCACTTGGCCGCGGCCTCAATGGCCGCTGGAATTATGTGTGTCCCTCGCCGGGCGTGGCCTTCCGGCCACTTGGCCGCGGCCTCAATGGCCGCTGGAAGTATGTGTGTCCCTCGCCGGGCGGGCGCTTTCGCGCCCTTGGCCGCGGCCTCAATGGCCGCTGGAATTATGTGTGTCCCTCGCCGGGCGTGGCCTCAATGGCCGCTGGTTGGTTCCACGAAGCGGAAATTCGTGGAACCGGTATTATCCTTGATCTTGCAGGAAAATGCCCGCCATACCAAATCCACCATGGCAGCGATCTTGACGCAGTTCGCCATAGGGGAGTATCGCTCTGCCGGAACCCGGCCTCCCTGCGGCCCAAACAATGGATTTTTCATGGACTTGCCCGCACACCAACTGACCATGACCGTTCTGATGACCCCGGACATGGCGAATTTTTCCGGCAACGTACATGGCGGCGCCATTCTGAAACTGTTGGATCAGGTCGCCTATGCCTGCGCCAGCCGCTATGCGGCGCGCTATGTGGTGACCCTGTCCGTGGATCAGGTGACCTTCCGCCAGCCCATCCATGTGGGGGAATTGGTCACCTTCCAGGCATCGGTCAATTATACCGGCAAGACCTCCATGGAAGTGGGAGTTAAGGTCCTGGCGGAAAATATCCAGACCCAGGAAGTCCGGCACGCCAACAGTTGTTTTTTCACCATGGTCGCGGTGGATCAGGACATGCGCCCCGCCGCCGTTCCCGCCCTAAGGCCGTTTTCTCCCGACGAAAAGCGCCGATACGAAGCCGCCCAGCAACGCCGGACCTTGCGTCAGGAATTGCAGCAGCGCTATGACGCCCTACGGGTGTCACCGTCCTGATCCGGCGGGTGGGCCTTCCCTGATTTCCCTGACGGACCAATTGTCACGATATCCGTCACGCCGAACGTATTGCCCCCGCCCAATATTTGCCTCAAAATGGCGGCACGCAGTCGCGGGGGAAATGCGGCGATCAGGGGAAACGGTCTATGTCATTACCTACCGTATTGGGTTTCATTATCTGTTTGGCATTGTTCGTCGGCGCCATCATGGGCTCGACGAGCAATTATCTGGTCTTTTTGCATGCGACCGGTTTCGTCATGGTGGTCGGCGGCACGCTGTCGGCGACCTTTGTGGCGTTCGAATTGCGCTATGTCCTGCTGGCGCTGGAGATGATCAAAAGCATTTTCGTCTCGCCGCGCATGGGACGCGAAATGCTGACCAACGAAGTGGCCCGCGTCATCCGTTGGGGCTATATGGTGCAAAAGAATGGCCTGCCCGCGCTGGAAGCGGATACCCGCAGCCTGAAGCGCCAAGACATGTTCCTGGCATTCGGCGTCAATTTGGTTGTCAGCGGCTATTCCGGTCCCGAAGTTCGGCAATTGCTGGACAATCTGGTTGAAACCACATTCCACCGCCGCACCGTTCCGGTGGAAATCCTGAAATACATGGCATCCAACGCCCCCGCCTTCGGCATGATCGCCACCTTGGTCGGCTTGATCATCATGCTGGATAAGATGGGGACCGACCCCAGCCAGTTGGGGCCGGGCATGGCCATCGGTCTGTTGGGCACCTTGTACGGCGTGCTATTCGCCCGCCTGATCCTGATGCCCGCCGCCAACAAGACCCATCAGCGCGAATCCATCGTGCGTTTCCGCTGCATGCTGGTGGCGGAAGGTCTGGCCCTGCTGGCCGAACGCAAAAGCCCGCGTTTCATTCAAGATGCCATGAACAGCTATCTTGACCCGCTGATCCACTTCGACATCGACCGGGGTGTCCGGCGATGAAGCGGGAACGCTTCCATACCAAGAACGAAGAGCCGCTGGAAGATTGGCTGCTCTCCTATGCCGATATGATCACTTTGATCATGGCCTTTTTCATCTTGCTGGCATCCATTTCCAAAATCGACGCCAGCCTTTATGAAAAAGTGCAATCCGGCATGGCCAAGGATATCGGTGGCCGGACCGCCGCCCGCCCCATTGAAACCCTGCGCAAGGACTTGGCCCAAGCCATCGCCACCACCAAAGGCGGCGACGACATGGCCGATATCGGGGCGGATGAACGGGGCGTGGTGCTGAATTTGGACGCATCTGCCATGTTCAAACCCGGATCGGCGGAAGTCCGCCCGGAAATCCTGCCGGTGATCAAGGAAATCACCCAGACATTGGGATCGGAACGGTTCTTGAGCTATCGGGTGGAAATCCAGGGGCATACCGACGATGTGGAAGTGAAGACCCAGCAATTCCCCAGCAATTTCGATCTGGCCGCCGCACGGGCCTTGTCCACCATGCGATCCATGGCACAATTCGGCCTTGCGGATGAGCGGATGCTGGTTGCGTCCTATGGCCAGTTTTCGCCCCGTGTCCCCAATCACAGCGAAGACGGCACCGCCCTGCCCCTTAATCAAGCCCTGAACCGACGCATTTCCATTCACGTCTATCCCCGCTGACCATCCGCCGCTGCCGTCGGCAACCGGCTGACCGCCCCGCACGCCGCCACCGGGTCCGCCACGGCATCCGGTATCGGCGGCGGGGTTTTGTTCGTCCGCAGCCAAGCATCCAATTCATCCGTCAGACCGGGAATGATCTGATCCAATTGCTTCACCATCCGCATGGATAGGGCCTGATTGGCCGGAGCCGGATCAAGCTTGTAAGCGATCGACAGCCAATACATGGCTTGTAATCCCAGGCTTTTTTCCCGGCCCAGTTTTTTTTCCTGTTTACGGCGCTCGCGCTCTGCTTCCGTCGTCACCAGGGAAAAATAATACTGCCCCAGCAAAAACGGCGCTCTGGCATCTCGTCCTTCCCAAGCCGCCAGAAAACAGCGTGCGGCCTCGCTCCGATCCGCCTGGGTGGCCGCGCCATTCCACCGCATCAATCCCAATTCCAACGCGCCATCCGCAGATCCCTGCCGGGCGGCGTTCAGGAACAAGTCAAACGCGCGGGCCTGAAATTGCGAACGATCCTTTTCCAGATAGGCCCGGCCAAGATCGACCTGGGATTGCGCATCGCCGACGGTCGCTGCCCCATCGCATAAAGCAATGCCGCGATCCAAATCGCGGTCCACCCCCCATCCCTGCATATAGAACCTGCCCACGGCACAGGCGGCCTTTTGATCGCCCAGCAGGGCCGCCCGTTCGTACCACGCGCGCGATTGACCGTAATCCTGGGGGCGTCCATGTCCTTGCAAATAACATTCGGCCAACAGGGATTGCGCCAAAACCAACCCCCGTTCCGCCGCTTGCTGATAATAATCGCAGGCCCGGATCGGGTTCCGCCCGACCCCACGGCCAGTGGCGTACATCTGCCCCAGGGCAACCATTCCCTCGGCCCGGCCGTCATCGGCAAGACGGCCGTAAATGGCCAGGGCCGTGACGGTATCGCCACGAAGATTGGCTTGTCTTGCCCGTTCCGCCAAATCATCCACCGGCCCGGCCCAGGCGGGTGCGGCAAGCATGGTCATCACAAGGATGGAAGCGCACCACTTCATCACCGCACCATTCTGCCAATGGATGATGCAATCAAAAATAAATACAATTATTGATGTTAAAAATGACGTTCTCCCCCCCTCTTTGCAACACGGATTTTCTGCCCATATAAAAAATATGATGCTACGCCATTTGATCCTTTTGCCGGTTATCACGGCCTTTGCCGCCCTGGCTGCCTGCGCGGACCTGCCATCGGCTCCCACAGGGGCACCCGCCGGGGCTGTCACGGGGGCCGAAGATCACGCCAATTTGGACAGTTTATTCAAGCGCCTGCGCAGCACGAAAAACCCAGATGAAGCGCAATTGATTACCGTGGCCATCCGCAATGCCTGGGCCTATTCCGGCCAGGGAAGCGTGGATGCGCTGGTGATGAAGACCATGACGGCGCTTTATCAGGATGATTTGGATGGGGCATTAGAGATCACCGACCAGATCACCGCCATGCGCCCGGACTATATCGAAGGCTGGAATCTTAGGGCTACGATCCATTATCTACGCGAGGATTATACCCTGGCCGTCGCCGATATCGCCCATGTGCTGAGCCTGGACCCACGCCATTTCGGCGCATTGACCGGCCTGGGGCACATCTTGCGGGATATGGGCTATGAAGAGGCGGCGCTCAGGGTGTTTGAAGCCGCCCTGGCCATCAATCCATTCCTGCAAGACGCCACCGAGCAGGCCGCTGACTTGCGTGAAGAACTGTCCGGCATTCCCATCTGACCATCAATCGGCTACCTTTGCACCACCCTGTCTCTCACGCACCTTGGTATGGACCATGACATATATCGCCATGAATCGTTTCCGTATCGCCCTGGGGCGCGAGGAAGAATTCGAACAAATCTGGCGCGAACGGGAAAGCAATCTTCCCGGCATGGCCGGTTTTGTCTCATTCCAATTGCTGCGCGGTCCCAGCAATGGGGAATTCACGCTGTTCGCATCCCATACGACGTGGGAAAGTCGCGGCGATTTTGAAAACTGGACCCAATCCGACGCATTCCGCCGGTCCCATAGTGGGGCATCCCGGTCGGTCGGTCTGTATCTGGGACCACCGCAATTCGAAGGGTTCGAAGTGGTGCAGTTTCAAAGCGGCGTGCGCCAGATTTAGCAGGGTGCGGAAAAACCCTCTTTCGGAGGCATTTGCCCCCGATCCCCAAATCGGGACGCACAGCCTCCCGAACCCTTCAGATTTCTAACTCTTTGAAAGAAAAAAAACTAGAGGCTCGAAGGCTGCGTCTCCAAACGGGTCTGGGCGGTCGCCCAGCCGCGAAGCGGAGTTTTTCCGCCCCCTGTTATACCATATCCCGGTGATCGGAACCGATCACCGGCGCCCTCAGTGGCGGGCGGGTTTCTCCGAAACCCTTGCCTTCCGCGGCGTAAGCCGCGCGGCCCCTTGGGCCTAACCAAATCCCTATGAGTTTCACTCACCGGGCCTTGATATCATCCACCGTCCCACCGCCGAATCAGACGGGCCAGATTGGTCCGGGCCACCGGCTCACGCGGGGCAAAAGCGGGGGTATAATAAAGGCGGTCCTGGTCAAGAAAGCGACGTAACACCTTGGCTCGGCCTTGGGCGAACTGATCGACGGGAACCCAATCATATTCCTGACGGATGGCCAGATCATAGGCATCCACCACGGCAGGGTCTTCGGACAAAATCGCCAGGTCCCAATCGAGCAAATGGGCGGCATCCGCTGAATCCGGGCGATGGTTGATGGTGCACAAAATCATGGATTGGGCTGGGACAACCCCACCAACATGGCGTAAATCCGGGATCAAACCATCCAAAAACCGGGCGCTGGCCCGTTCACTATCCCCGGCGGCGGCACGGGTGTCATAGATGACATCGTGATACAGCAAGGCCAGCAAAACCGCGTCGGCATTGGCTAAATCCGCCTGATGGCGCTGGAAAAAATCCAGCATGAACCGCAAATGATCCAGATTGTGATAGGGGCGCCCGGCATAGGCGTGGACCAAATCAGCCAGCATGGATCGGGCACGGCCGGGACGGGCCAATTCCTGGCACCATCCCAGCAGATCGCCCCCGATTTCAGTCACCGACCGGCCCCGTCCGGGCCAACCGCCATTCGGCCAAATATGGCAACAGCATCAACACCAGCATGCCGCTCCACAGCAGCATTTCCGTGTTCTGTCCGGCGATACGCAGCATCAGGGGAATTTGTTCGGCCATGGTGGGATGCATGGTTTGAAAATCCTCGCCCAGGAACAGGGCCAGGGATTCCGATAGCGGCGCCAGGATAATGGCGATGACCATGGCCAGGGACATTTCCTTGGCCGGTCCCAATTGGGCAGGAATCATACCGGCAAACAACCGTCCCACGGCGAAAGCCTGGCGCCAGGGCAATCCCAACACCTGCCAGCGGATCAGCCCCCAGGCGGTCAATCCCAGGCAGGGCACCAGGAATTCCAGATTGGGAATATCCCGATACCGCCCATTGAAAAACAGCAACAGGGTAAAGGCCCAAGCGCTGATTCCGTAAATCAAGGTCAGCCGTTCGCCCCAGCGGCTGGCCGCTGGCTGGGCATTTGTCCGCAAGCTAAGAGCGGCGGTCCTGAAGATAATACCGGCAAGAGCCGCATGCAGGCCGATGCGCAGCATGGCCCAAATATCCTGCCCGACGCTATAGGCGATCCACCACGCATTCAAACCCTGCCAAACCACCAGGGCCGACAAGGCTTGCGACAAAGCCGCCAGCAAGGCCGCACGTCCCAGGGTGTACTCACGCGCACGGCGCAAATAGATTACGGCCCCAATCAGCCCCAAGACCACGGAAATTGCCGCGTGTCGGGGCCAGAACGGGTTATCCTGGACAGGACCGGACATGGCGAATTTGACGTGGCGATCACTGTCCACCACCCCCCAAAAGGCGCCGACCGTTCCTTCCATCTTGGCTTTCCAGGGCTGATCGAAGGCTTCCACCACGTTGTAGTCAAAGCCATTTTCCTTGGACACCTTCGCCAGGGTCCGCACGAAGACGGCGGCATCCTCCATGCTGACCGCGGCCGGGCCACGATCACGTCCACGGGTCGGCCAACCAGCTTCGCCGATCAGGATGGGCTTTCCGGGAAAACGGTCCTGGATCATGCGGTAGATTTTGACGATATGTTCGGCAGCCTCTTCGACCCCGACCGGCTCGTCTTCCCAATAAGGCAGGATATGGATGGTGATATAGTCCACCTCGTCCGCCACCTGGGGATAGCGCAAATAAAATGCCCAAACATCGGCATAGGATACCGGCTGCTTCACCGCCGCCTTGACCTGGCGAATATAGGAAATCAACTGATCCGGCTTCAAATCCTGACGCAACAGGACCTCATTGCCGACGATCACCCGCTTAATGACGTCCGGGTATTCATTGGCGGCCTTGATCAGCCCATCCACCTCACGCTGGTTGATGTCGGACTTGGCCCCCAACCAGGCGGAATGCGTCACCTCGATCCCCAGCTTGCGCGCCAGGGGGGGGACAGCTTCCAGCCCTTCGCCGGATGTGTAGGTGCGAACCCCCTTGGCCACCCCCACCAGACTTTTCAAATCCTCTTCCACCTGCTGAGGCGGCGGATAATCGCGGGTCAGCGGGCTTTGCCCACGGCGGAACGGGGCAAAGGACACCGATGGGAACGGTTCGGAAAACGACAACCCCACCGCCACCGGGCGATTGAACCACCACCACCCGCCGACACTGATCAACGCAGTGACGGCGATGAAACACCAAACAGCCAGACTACGCATGGGGATCTTTATTCCTCGTCGGGATTGGGCAGGCCGCGCCGGTCCTTGACAACGCTCAGGACCGCGCCAAACCGTTCAACCTCGATGATGGGGCGCCCACGCCATGTCTTCCAGCAATCCGCCTGGGTAAAGGCGATGACATAATCAGCCTCGCCCAGGGTGCGGACCTGTTCCAGATAGGGCGGGAAGAAATAGGTGGCCGACAGGTCATTGCCGCAAATATTGACCTTGACCGGCTCGACCGGGGCCGTGCCGCCATTTTCCAGCCGAACCAGATCGGCCAGACGGTCCACGGCTTCGTGCATGGAATTACTCCAGTAATCCATTTCCCAATTGTTTTGGGCGCCGCGAACACCACCGACCAGAGCGTTGTAGTAGATATATTCGTTGGGATGCAGACGGCCCATGATCCAGCCCTGGATCACCCCGGCCACCAGCAGGGCCGCCACCAACGCCCGACCGGCGGCGGGAAAGCGTTGTTCGGTCCAGCGCCACAGCCGGTCCACCCCCAAGGCGGACAACACCACCAAGGGCGGCACCACGAACAGAAAATGCCGGATGCCGTCATAGGCGGTGGGACGGAAGGCAATGAAAAAGCCGATGGGGAACAAGGCGGCCAGCACCAGCATCCCGGTCATGGCGGCATCCTGACGCTGGGCGCGCAAGGGACGCACCACCAAGGCGGCGGCCAGCAATGCCAATCCGGCCAACACCAATTCCGGCAAGGTCACCGCCAGATAGCCCGGCAGATAGGTGACGGGAAGATCCGTCGCTTCGACCTTGCGGCCATTGAACATGCTGACGATGTCAATATCGTAGCGGGAAAAATGGGACAACGCTTTCAAAGGATTGGCCGGGTTCATCACCCCATAAGGCCAAAACACCGCGATCAGGGCATAGGCTACCACCAGGGCCACCAGGGCACGCCCCAGGATGGGACCGACCAGATCACGCCCGGCACGGGCCAAGCCATCGCGGCGGGCCGACAGACCCAGCCAGACCAGAATTGCCAGACCGGCATAGCCGATCAGCAAAAGCGCCCCGACCCGGATGCCGAAAGCCACGCCCAAGGCAATCCCCAGACCGATCACCGACCGCCAGGACGGACGCGGCAATTGCCGCACCACGCAGGCAATGGCAAAGCACGACCACAGCATGGCGGCGGCAAAGGGCGCATCTTTGGGATTGTTGAAGCTGTGCCCCACATAGGCTGGGGTAAAGGCCAAAAAGGCCATGGCCAGAAATCCGGCCCGCGGCCCTGCGGCCATGCGCCCTGCACACCAGGCGCCGGCCAGACCGGCCGTACCGGCCAATCCCCCCAGCAGATGGCGGGTTTCATAATAGCCGAAGGGGGACACCTTGTTCAGCAAGGCGGCCACCAGATCGAACAGGCCGCCGTACCAAAACAGGTCCAGATATTCAAAGGCGCTGTTGTCCTGGAACAGGCTGCTGTACCAAGACAGCAGCTTTTCCCCGTAAATGGCCTGCACTTCTTCATCATGGGTCAGGCCATAATCCTGGAAGTTCAGAAAAACCAGGATGACCGACGCGGCCAGCAACAAGGCTGCCATGTCGTCCCACACCGACCGATGGGCGCGGGCCAATCGGTCCGACAAAGGAAAAGCGGGCGCAGCCACAGGCTGGACCGCGATGGACCGGGAACGGGGATCTTGCACTTGGACGGCTCCGCCCATGATGGTGGCTGTTGGCGCGGGCGGCCGGGGAGAATCCCCCCATTCAGATCACACCCCACACGCTTGCGCATATATACGCCAGAATAAAACTTTCCACCACAGACAAAAGGGGAACCCGCTAAATTTCCTCGACATCGGCGATGCCCGACAGGGAACGCAAAGTTCCAAGCAAGGCAGGGTTAAGGCTGACGCTTTCCTTCAGCTTCAATTCCACGTCACGCGGCCCGGTCTGGGCCACGATGATGATCTGGTTCCGTCCCCTGGCTTCCTTGGCGATCAGCCCGGTCAGGGACGGCAGAACCATGGGATCACGGATAAAGATTTTCAGTCCGGCCGCCGCCTTGGCCGCTTCCTGATCCAAAGAGGCGATGCGCTGGCAGGTCAGGCGAAGCTGTTCATCTTCCAGCCGGGCATCCACTTCCAGCAAAAGCGGCCCGCCCGCATCCAACAGATCGCGGGATGCGGACAGGGTTTCCGAAAAGCAGGTGACTTCGAACACGCCGGACGAATCCGACAAGGTCAGAAAGGCATAGCGGCTGCCCTTGGCCGATGTACGTTCCTGCTTGGCCAACAGCGATCCGGCCAATTTGATCCGCCCGCGCCCGCCGCCTTGCAAATGACGCGGCACCTCTCCGACCTTCAACACCCCCAGACGCTTCAGGCTTTTGCCAAAGGCATCCAAGGGGTGGGCCGACAGATAAAAGCCGATGGCGTCGAATTCCTGGGTCAGTTTTTCATGGGGCGGCCATTCGGGAGCCTGCTCCAATTTCAAATTGGCGGTGTCGGCGTCGCCACCGAACAGATTGTAATTGCTGGAATTCTTTTTTTCCGCTTCGGCGGCGCCATAGCGCAGCAAGGCTTCGCAATTGCGGAAGACACGGGCACGGTTCCGGTCCAGGCTGTCGAACACCCCGGCCCTGACCATATTTTCCATCTGCCGCCGGTTTAATTGCTTGGTATCCAGCCGCCGGGCAAAATCGAACAGATCCTTGTACGGGCCGCGTTCATCCCGTTCCGCCGCCATGGTCCGGCATGCGCCCTCGCCCACGTTTTTCAGTGCGGCCAGGGCATAGCGCACGGCCAGACTGCCATCGGGCAGACGTTCCACCGAAAAATCCGCACGGGATTTATTGATGTCGGGCGGCAACAGCTTGATTTTCAGGCGATCCAATTCCTGACGGAAGGAATTGAGCTTGTCGGTATTGCTCATTTCATACGTCATGGTGGCGGCCATGAATTCCGCCGGATGATTGGCCTTCAGCCATGCGGTCTGATAGGCGATCAGGGCATAGGCGGCCGCGTGGGATTTGTTGAAGCCGTATTCGGCGAATTTGGCCACCTTGTCGAAAATCATCGACGCCTGATCGCCATTGACGCCACGGGCCACGGCGCCATCCACGAAAATTTTTCGCTGGGCCTCCATTTCCTCGCGGATTTTCTTACCCATGGCCCGGCGCAACAGATCGGCGCCGCCCAGGCTGTAGCCGGACAACACCTGAGCGATCTGCATCACCTGTTCCTGATAGACCATGATCCCAAAGGTTTCCTTCAGGATCGGTTCCAGCAAGGGATGCATGTAATCCGGCTCTTCCTTGCCGTGTTTACAGGCGATGTAGCGGGGAATTTGATCCATGGGGCCGGGGCGGTACAAGGCCACCACGGCGATCAGATCCTCCAGCCGGTTGGGATGCATCTTGCGCAGCACGTCGCGCATGCCCGAACTTTCCAACTGGAACACCCCTGCCGTGTCCCCGCGGGTCAGCAATTCATAGGACAGGCGGTCATCCAGGGGCAGCGCCCCCAAATCCACTTCGGTTCCCGTGATCTTCTTGATGTGCTTGACCGCGGTGACCATCACCGACAGGGTCTTCAGCCCCAGAAAGTCGAACTTCACCAGACCGGCGGATTCCACCCACTTCATGTTGAACTGGGTCACTGGCATATCGGATCGGGGATCGCGGTAAAGCGGCACCAATTCGTCAAGATGGCGGTCACCGATCACCACCCCGGCGGCATGGGTGGAGGCGTGACGGTACAGCCCTTCCAGCTTCATGCCCATATCCAGCAGATGGGCCACGTTTTCGTCGCTGTCGCGGGTTTCCTTCAGCAGGGGTTCAATATCCAATGCCTGTTCCAAGGTGACAGGCTTGGCCGGATTATTGGGAACCATCTTGCAAATGCGGTCCACCTGGCCATAGGGCATTTGCAGCACGCGCCCCACATCGCGCAGCACCGCGCGGGCCTGAAGCTTTCCGAAGGTGATGATCTGGGCCACCTGATGATAGCCGTATTTTTCCTGCACGTAGCGGATGGTTTCTTCGCGTCGGTCCTGACAGAAATCCACGTCGAAGTCAGGCATGGAAACGCGCTCGGGGTTCAAGAAGCGTTCGAACAGCAATCCCCAGCGCAACGGGTCAAGATCGGTGATGGTCAGGGCCCAGGCCACCGCCGACCCTGCCCCGGACCCACGGCCCGGACCCACCGGAATGTCATGGGCCTTGGACCATTGAATGAAGTCGGACACGATCAGGAAGTAACCGGGAAACCCCATCTGTTCGATGACGCCAAGTTCGTATTCCACCCGCTCGCGATAGGGCTTGGCCGCCTGTTCCTTTTCCTCATCGGTCATGCCGGGCTGGAACACATGCTTGTGCAGACGGGCGTTCAACCCCTCGACGCATTTATTCCGCAACACCTCGGCTTCGGTCAGGCCGTCCATGTGATAAGGCGGCAAGATGGGCTTTCGCTTGGTGGCCATGAAGGCAGTGCGGCGCGCCACCACCAGCGTATTGTCGCAAGCCTCGGGCAGATCGGCGAACAGTTCCCGCATTTCCGCCGGTGATTTGAAATAATGTTCCGGGGTCAGGCGCCGCCGCTCGTCTTGGGAAACATAGCTGCCTTCGGCGATGCAGATCAGCGCGTCATGGGCTTCATACATGCCGCGATCGGGAAAAAACGGCTCGTTCGTGGCCAAAAGCGGCAGGTCATGCCGATAGGCGAAGTCCAATAGCGGGCCTTCGGCCTTTTCCTCGACCTCTAATCCGTGGCGCTGCAATTCCACGTAAAGACGGCCCGGAAAGGCCCGCGCCAAACGGAGCAACACGGCTTCCGCCCGCTCGGCCTGGCCATCCACCACCAACCGGTTGATAGGACCGCCAGGACCGCCGGTCAGCAACAACAGCCCCCCGGCCCGCTGTTCCAGATCCGACAGACTGATTTGTGGGGTTTCGCCCGCATCGGTTTCCAAATACGCCTTGGACACCAGTTTCAGCAAATTGGCATAGCCGTCTTCCGACTGGCACAAGGCCACCACCCAATCAGGCGGCGGACGGCGCCCGTCCTTGGCCGGGGCCTCACCCTCGCGGCGGATGGCCAATTGGCACCCCACCACCGGCTGGATACCCGCATCGGCGCAGGCAATGGAAAACTCCAAGGCACCGAACAGATTGCCAGTATCGGCGATGGCCACCGCCGGCATGGCCATTTTTTCGCACAGCTTGATCAGCTGTTTCAGCTTGATGGCCCCTTCCGACAGGGAATAGGCCGAATGGACGCGCAAATGGACGAAATCGGAATAGGCAGCAGGCATGATCTTCCTATCATGGACCGAGCAAGGGGGGCGCGTCCACCTCTGCGGCAACCGCGTCCTGCCAATAGGTCTGCGCGTCCAACTTGACCGCCGCCACCACCTGGGCGTCCAGCTTGCCGCCAAACACCATGCCGTCCAAAATGGCGATGATTTCCGCCACGCTGAGCGGGGCCCGGTACGGGCGGCATTGAGCCAATGCCTGGAAGACGTCGGCCACGGCGATGATCCGGGCCTCAACCGGCAGACAATCCCCCGCCGTATGGAATGGGTAGCCCTGGCCCGAAACATATTCGTGATGAAAGGCCGCCCATTGGGCGATATCCCCTTCACCAAAGACGCGGCGCAACACCTCGTGAGTGTCAAAAGCGTGCCGGGCCATGGTTCGGCGTTCATCGGCAGCCAGGGGACCGGGCTTTTCCAGCAATTCATCCGGTATCCGCAGCTTGCCCAGATCATGCAGCAAGGCCGCGATTTCCAGCCGGTCCAAAACCGGTCCGGGCAGACCGAAATGCCGCCCCAGCCGTAAAGCCACCAGGGCAACCCCACGGGAATGACGTTCAGTGAACGGACTTTTGGCATCGACCACATGACCGAACATGCGGGCCAAGGCCCGGATGTGATCCATCTCCAGCGCCGCCACCGGATCGGCAGCCAGAATGTCGCGAAGATAATCGCGCAAGGACGGGTCTTCCTGAATAAACCAGAACGCCTCGCACCGGGATTCCTGGGAAAAGACATCCAGCAGAACAGGGGCGAAATGGCTGTCCCGGTAACGGGACAGGACATCCAGAAGCGGCTTGCCATCCCGGACCCCGGTGGCGTGCAAGGCATCGGCCCGATCGGTCAGATAGATCAGATTGGCATCCAGCTTTTGCCGCTCGGATAAGGGGCCATCCTTCACTCTGGCCCAAGGCGTGTGATGAGCCTGGATCACCGGGGCCATGCGGGCCAGGGGGGGAACCATGCGCAAAAAATCAGCCCCGCGCTGACAATGGGCCTGCTCCCCCTCCCACGCGATTTCAGTGACCAGATGGCGGTGCTCACGCGTCGAGGAAACCCCGCAATCATGCAACAACCCCATCCGCGCCGACCACGCCACCGCCCCGGCATCCCACCCCAGGGATCGGGCGCACATGGCCGACATCAACGCCACCCGGTGACCGTGCCCCGTATCGTCAATCCCGATAAAATCCAAGGCATCCGCCAATGCCAAGATGGCCCGGTCAAGATCGGCACGGATAGTTTCAGAAGAATCGGCAGGAAAAACGGATGGGATAATGGAAGACATGACCGGCCTCCATTCTTTTCCCTGATTATACACCCTTGAATTTTTTCATGAACAATGGATTGTGGGGCAAGAATGCAATTGCCCGGCAGAATGCCAATGGCTGACCCACCCATCATCCGGCTTGACCCGCTGGATGTCCTGCGCGCCCGTCTTGCCCTTATGGGCAAGGCGCTGGATGTGCTGTGTCTGCTGTGGATTCTGGTCGTGGGGATCATCAGCCTGGGGGATATGTCCGCCGATGATCTGGCCCATCACCGGGCGCCGGCGGTCCAGGAAAAGATCAAGTCCTGCGAAGGCCGGTATGCCGCCCGCTTCGACTGCACCGATGTCATCTTGCAAGATGGCCACCGCGTGGGCATGGAAAATCTGGGCCTGCGCGTGCTGGCTATTTTCCTGTTCCCGGCCCTGGCTCAAATCATCTGGCGATGGGTAATGACGCGGGCCAGCCGACTGAAATAGATGTCGAGACATGACAACTACCGGGCGCGGCCAGAGAACCGCGCCCGGCGAGGGACAAATAATCCCAGCCGCCATTGCGGCGGCGGCCAAGCGGCCGGATGGCCGCGCCCGGCGAGGGCTGAACAACGGTCAATGAAATTGGCCGTTGGTATGAGGCCGGTCAGGCCGGAACCAGGACCCCGCCCGATAATTTGACCATGCGGTCCATGCGGCGGGCCAGATCGGGATTATGGGTGGCGATCAACGCCGCCAAGCCGGAAGACCGCACCAAATCCAGCAATTGGGCAAAAACCCCCTCGGCGGTGCCTGGGTCCAGATTGCCGGTGGGTTCGTCGGCCAGCAACACCTTGGGGCCGTTGGCCAGGGCGCGGCAAATGGCCACACGCTGCTGTTCCCCCCCCGACAATTGACCGGGACGGTGATCGGCCCGATGCCCCAGCCCCAAGCTTTCCAGCAAGGACAAGGCGCGAATCCGGGCCTTGGCCTTGGATTGCCCGGCGATCATCTGCGGCAGGATGACATTTTCCAGGGCGGAAAATTCCGGCAGCAGATGATGGTACTGATAGACAAAGCCCAAATGGCCGCGCCGCAATTGGGTGCGGGCTTCATCGCCCAATTTGCCGCAGGCCCGGCCCGACAGCCAGACATCGCCGTCATCGGGGCGTTCCAACAGACCGGCGATGTGCAGCAAGGTGGACTTCCCCGCCCCCGACGGCCCGACCAGGGCCACGATTTCGCCGGGATGGATGGCCAGTTCGGCGCCTTTCAGCACCTCCAGCACATCCTTGCCCTGGGTGAAGCGGCGGCACACCGCATCCAGGCGCAGGCTGGGTTCACTCATAACGCAGGGCCTCCACCGGGTCCAGATTGGCCGCCCGCCAGGATGGATAGATGGTGGCGGCAAAGGACAGGCCCAAGGCCATCAATACCACCGTCACCACCTCGCCCGGATCAACCCGCGCGGGCAATTGGGTCAGGAAATAGATTTCCGCCGCGAACAATTCACGCCCGATGATGGATTGGATGAATTGGCGGATACCTTCGATGTTGGTGGCAAACCACACCCCCAACAAGGTCCCGAACACCGTCCCCACCACCCCGACCGACGCCCCGGACAGGAAGAATATCCGCATGATCATTCCCCGCGTGGCCCCCATGGTGCGCAACACGGCAATATCCCGCCCCTTATCCTTGACCAGCATGATCAGGGACGAAATGATATTGAAGGCGGCCACCAGGATGATCAAAGTCAGGATCAGGAACATCACGTTGCGTTCCACCTGAATGGCATTGAAAAAGCTGGAATTGGCCTGCTGCCAATCATAAACCCGCACCGACGCCCCCGCCTTGGCGAAGATGGCGTTGCGGGTGGCGGGCACCTGATCGGGATTGTCCAGGAATATTTCGATCTGGGTCACCGAATCCGGCAGCTTGAAATAGGTCTGGGCCGCTTCCAGCGGCATGAAGACAAAGCCGGAATCATATTCGAACATGCCGACATTGAAGGTGCCGACAATCTGATAACTACGCAGACGCGGCACCGTGCCAAAGGCGGTGGCATTGCCCTTGGGCGAGATCAGGGTGATGGAATCACCCACCGTCAGCCCCAGCTTTTCCGCCAGACGGTAGCCGATCAACACGCCATCGCCGTCTTCGGTGAATTGGGACGCATCGCCGCTCAGCCCCTTGCGGAAAATATCCCGCGCCAGCAAATCCTGGGGCCGTACCCCCCGGACCACCGCCCCCGACGCCCCCCCGGCCGAGGTGGCCATCACCTGGCCCTCCACGGTGGGAATGGCCATGCGGACGCCGGGCATCTGGCGGATGGCATCGGCCAGGGGATCATAATTGGTCAGGGCATTGGTCATGCCATAGACCCCCACATGACCATTGATCCCCAGGATGCGGGACAGCAATTCCTGGCGGAAGCCATTCATCACCGCCATCACCACGATCAAGGTGGCCACACCCAGACCGATCCCCAGCAGGGAAAAACCGGCGATGACCGAAATAAACCCTTCCTTGCGCCGCGCCCGCAAATAACGGAACGCCACCATGCGCTCAAAGGCATCGAAAACCATGCCCAACAGCCTTTCCGGTCAGGCGCACAAACGCGCCAGGGCGGCTTCCACCGTCAATTCCACCTTTTCGCCGGTGTGGCGGTTCTTCAATTCCACCAATCCTTGGGCCACGCCCTTGGGACCGGCCACCAATTGCCAGGGCAGACCGATCAGGTCCATATCGGCGAATTTCACCCCGGCCCGGTCGTCGCGATCATCGTACAAGACATCGACCTTGCTGTCGGTCAGGGTCCGATAGATCTCTTCGCACACCTTGTCGCAGGCGGCATCGCCAACCTTCAGATTGACCAGACCCACCTTGAACGGGGCAACACTTTCCGGCCATTTGATGCCCGCATCGTCGTGATAGGCTTCGATGATGGCGCCCATCAGGCGGGACACGCCGATACCATACGATCCCATTTCCACCGGCACCGGATTGCCGTCGGGACCGGCCACCACCGCCCCCATGGCCTTGGAATATTTGGTGCCGAAATAGAAAATATGCCCCACCTCGATCCCGCGGGCCACGCGCAGCCGGTCGGCCGGCGGCACGTCGGGCGAGTTGGGATCGTGCTTTTCATCGGTGACGGCATACAGCTTGGACAATGCTTCCAGGTCGATTTCACCCTTGGCCGCCAATTCGTCATAGGCGATGTCGTAAAAAACGCCGGATTCGCCGGTTTCGGCCAGGACATGGAATTCGTGGGTCAGATTGCCGCCGATAGCCCCGGAATCCGCCTGCATGGGAATGGCGGTCAGCCCCATGCGCTTGAACGTCTTCAGATAGGCATTGAACATGGACTCATACGACTTCTTGGCGCTTTCGAAGTCGATATCGAAAGAATAGCTGTCCTTCATCAGGAATTCGCGCCCGCGCATCACCCCGAACCTGGGACGCACTTCGTCGCGGAACTTCCATTGGATGTGATACAGAATCTTGGGCAGTTCGCGATAGCTTTTCACATTGTCGCGGAACAATTGAGTGATCAATTCCTCATTGGTGGGGCCGTACAGCATTTCGCGGTCATGACGGTCGGTGAACCGCAGCATTTCCTTGCCATAGGCGTCATAGCGCCCGCTTTCCCGCCAGATTTCCGCCGATTGGATGGTGGGCATCAGCAATTCCTGGGCACCGGCAGCGTCCTGTTCCTCGCGCACGATCTGGGCGATCTTGGACAGCACGCGCAAGCCCAGAGGCAGCCAGGTGTAAATCCCCGACGCCGATTGCCGGATCATCCCGGCCCGGAGCATCAGGCGGTGCGAGGCGATCTGGGCCTCGGCCGGGGTCTCTTTCAGAGTCGGCAGGAAATAGCTGGAACGGCGCATGGTGATCCTCGGGAAAAATACGGCTGAACAGGCGCCCCACCCCCTGGCGGGGCCGCGTGGCCGCGACTTTAGGCAAAGGATGACAGGAAGACAAGCGGCCCCGCCAAAGATCACCGTCCCCCTTGGACATTTCCCCAACGCCCCTAAATTTGCTATGATGGCGAAGCTTCCGCCCAGCTCTTTACACCTGCCCTGCCCTTTTGAACGGAGTTCCCATGTCCGAAACCGCGACTGTCATCGAATCCGGCGTGACGCTGACCACCAGCGCCGCCCAGCGGGTTCAGGAATTGATCAAGATGGAAGGCAAGCCCAACATGATGCTGCGCCTGAGCGTGTCCGGCGGCGGCTGTTCCGGCTTTCAATACGGCATCACCCTGGACGATCAGGTGAACGAAGATGATCAGGTCAGTGAACAGCATGGGGTGAAGGTGGTGGTGGATACCACCTCTCAGGAACTTCTGAACGGAACCCAGGTGGATTTCATCGAAGACCTGATGGGCGCGTCGTTCCAGTTCAGCAACCCCAACGCAACCTCCACATGTGGTTGCGGAAGCAGCTTTTCCGTCTGATTCTCGCCTCAGAAATTTCCGGCCTGCGGTCGGAAATTTCTTGTGCCCCCCCTCGCTGGGCGTGGCCTCCCGGCCACGTGGCCGCGCTCGGCGAGAGACAAAGCCCCCCTATTCTCGGGTCATTCAGCCAGCGATATTGTCAGCCCATCCCTGGCCACCACCACATGATCAGGCCATTCGGCCTGAGCCGTGCGCTCGATAGCCGCCATCATGTCGTCATCATGATCCGGGTCATGATGAAAAATGGCCAGCCGTCGCACATGGGCTGCCTGACATAACCGCACCCCCTGTTCCCAGGTGGAATGCCCCCATCCCGTCTTGGCCGGAAATTCCGCATCCGTATAGGTGCAGTCATAGATCACCAGATCGGCACCACGGATCAAATCCAGGACATGACCATCCAATTGCCCAGGCACATGCTCCGTATCGGTGACATAGCAGACCGATGCTCCCAGATGGTCGATCCGGTATGCGGTGGCGCCATTGGGATGATTCAACGGCGCGGTGCGGATGACCACCCCCGCCGCCGGATGCAGACTTTCCCCCGCCTGGAAATCGTCAAAACTAAGCACCCCTTTCATGGCGCTTAACGGCACCGGGAAAGTGGGGTTTTCCATTTGATTGGCCAGGACCGCGCGGATACCCCCGGCCTTGCCATTCAAATGACCGGCCAGGATGCGCAGATGGAAATCAGCGGTGAAGGCCGGGGCGAAATAAGGAAAGCCGTTAATGTGATCCCAATGGGTATGGGTCAACAGCAATGTGGCCGATTTCTGACCACGCTTCAGAAGATCACGCCCCAGACTACGGATACCCGTTCCGGCATCCAAAATAAAAACATGACCGGATACATCGACCTCGACACAACTTGTATTACCGCCATACAACATATGATCTGGTGACGGACATGCAATGCTGCCGCGCACACCCCAGAATTTCACGTCGAAGGCCATCTGCACAGTCTCCACGGCGGATTTTTCCTAACCTAGCGCGTTCCCAGCCTGTGCGCATCGGGGGTTTAACCTATCCTGAAATACCATCTTCAAATATTTTCACGTTTTCTCCAATATCAAGCCGAAAAATGTCACGGACAGACCCGCCAGCGATGGAAATTTCCAATAATCCAATGGAATTTTCATACCAGAAGGGCGTCATATTGGGGCATTGCGCGTAATAATCGGCGCGATGCAGTCTTCGTCCGCCGATTTCCACCACTGCCTGAGGTGGGATGCTACTGACACGAATGCCGGTAAAGGCATTTCCGTATCCGTCATAATAGATGATGCGCGCCAGATCGTCCGCCATCCCTGGCCTGGATGGCGGGTCAATCGCCACGCATTCCAAGGATTCAGGCGATTTCCCCATGGCCAGCCCCGCAGCAATGGGGGCGAACAGATCCCGCCCGTGAAAGGTCGCCGACAGTTTGGCCGGGCGCCAGTCAATGCGCCAAGCCCGGACCCGACGGGACCGGCGGATGGCAATTTCCAGCAACCCGTTATCCGGCCCCACCAGATAACGGCCATCCACCTCCACCACCAACGGCGAACGGGCGCCACCCACCCCCGGATCGACCACGCATAATCCGACCGACCGCTTAGGCATGTAAGGGAGCAACGCGGCCAACAGATACGCCGCCGCCTGGGGATCAAAGGCCGGGGCGTCGTGCATCAGATCAATCACCGGGGCCGCCGGGCAGCGTTCCGCCAAAACCGCCTTAACCTGCCCCACATAAGGACCCGTGGCACCAAAATCGGTAAAAAGAACGACCGGCAAACTTTTGCAGTTCATGACACCACCAAACCCAGCCAGGACCAATCAACGCCGTGCGGGCTTATCGCATTTCCCATCCGCTCGCGTCATCCCCGTTTCGAAAAATCAGGCCCATTCCCTTTTGCCCCCCACCCCTGTCAATTACGCACCGCTTGTGCGCTTGTTTCCCGGGCACAACAATGGTTATTCTTTGATCAGGCTCTTTTCCAAAAGGTAAGTTTTGACCCCGCCATCCGTCACAACCGTCAGTCGCGCCAAACATCACCACTTTCAGGAGATGTCTGGCTCGGCACACAACCTTCGGCGACAAGCCCCTTGGTTTCCGTCATGACAGACGGCAACCACGTCCTGATTGCGGCTTGGGGGCTGGGGCTGGCCATGGGGCTGATCCCATTTCTGGCCCGTGTGCTGGGGTATGGGAAAAAACGAGGGGCACGTGATTTCAACCAACGGCGCGTGATCGAAGCGGAAGAAAACCTTCAATCTATCTTTTCATCTTTGCCTGATTCGCTGATCATCGCCGACAGCCGGGGCCTGATCCGCAGCCTCAACCCCAAGACCGGACATTATTTCGGCTACACCATCGACCAAGTGCGGGGCGAGCCGGTGGATGGCCTGTTGGCCGAACCCTATGCCCATGCGCTGCGCCGCCGCTGGAAGGCCTGGGTGGACAAGCGTGACCCGGCATTAACCACAGGCTGCCGCGAAGTCTTGGCTCGCCACGGGAAAAAAGGTGTTTTCCCGGTGGAAATGTCCATCGCCCGCATCCATCAGGACGGCGAAGAACTGTTCGTGGTGGTCCTGCACGACCTGTCCTTGCAAAAACGCGCCCTGGCCCGGTTGAACGTGGCGGAAAAAGTGCTGGAATGCACCATGGAAGGGGTGATGGTCACCGACCGCAGCAGCGTCATCCAGTGGGTCAATCCAGGTTTCTGCCGAATTTCCGGTTATTCCCGCGCCGATGTCTTGGGGCAGCACGCCAGCATCCTGCGCTCGGGCCTGCACGATCAGGATTTTTATACCCACATGTGGGAAAAGATTGCCCAATCCGGCGAATGGGATGGGGAAATCCGCAATCGGCGCAAGGACGGCCAGTTTTACCATGAATGGCTGACCATCAAGGCCATCACCGACCCGTCAGGCCAGATCATCCGCTATGTCGGGGTGTTTTCGGATATTTCCAAACACAAGGAAGCGGAGGAAACCATCCGCAACCTGACCTATTACGACGCGGTGACCCACCTGCCCAACCGCGACCTGCTGATGGACCGTCTGGCCCAGGCATTGGAACGTGCCCCCCGCGCCGGGCGCAAGGTGGCGTTGGTGATGATCGGGCTGGACCGTTTTACCCAGATCAATGAAAGCCTGGGCCACGCCACGGGCGATCATCTGCTGCGGGCCGTGGCCGAACGGCTGGCCGCCGCCCTGCGCGGCCATGACAGCGTGGCACGCCTGCGCGGCGACACGTTTTGCTGCCTGTTGACCGATCTGGCCCAGGGACATGACGCCCATCTGGTCATATCCCGCCTGCTTGATTGTTTCACCCAATCCTTCCACCTGGCCGAACACGAGGTTTTTGTCACCGCCAAGGTGGGGATCAGCGTCTTTCCGGTCGATAGCAGCGATCCCGACGATCTGGTGCTGAAGGCCGAGATGGCCATGATCCGGTCCAAGGAATTGGGCGACAATCAGTACCATTTCTATACCCCGGAAATGCATGCCAATTCGATTGAACGGCTCAGGCTGGAAACCGAATTGCGCAAGGCGCTAAGCCGTAACGAATTCGAACTGCATTACCAGCCCAAGATATCCACCGATACCGGCCATCTGGTCGGGGCCGAGGCTCTGATCCGCTGGCGCCACCATGAATTGGGACCGATCCCGCCGGGCCGTTTCATTCCCATGGCCGAAGAAACCGGGCTGATTGTTTCCATCGGGTCCTGGGTGATCGGCGAAGCCTGCCGCCAAATCGCCCAATGGCGGGCCGAAGGGCTGGAACCGGTGCAATTGGCGGTCAATCTGTCCGCCCATCAATTCCGTCAGGCCGATCTGGTTCCAATCGTCGCCCAGGCCATGAAATCCCATGGCATTCCGCCGGAATTGCTGCAAATGGAAGTGACCGAAAGCGCGGTCATGCACAATGCCGATTCCGCCATCGCCATCCTGACCGAATTGCACAGCCACGGGGTGCATCTGGCCATCGACGATTTCGGCACCGGCTATTCATCCCTGTCCTATTTAAAGAAATTCCCCCTGGATACGCTGAAGATCGACCGGTCTTTTGTGATCGACATCGACACCAACCCGGCATCGGCGGAAATCGTAGGCGCCATCATCGCCATGGGCCATTCCCTTAGCCTGGATATCGTCGCCGAAGGGGTGGAAAACGATGCCCAATTGGACATCCTGCGCAACCTGCACTGCGATACCATCCAGGGCTTTTATTATTCCCGCCCCCTGCCCGCCGATGCCTTTGCCGCCGTCTTGAAACTGGGCCGGATGGATGGTGGAAAAACCACGGACGGATCATCCCCACAGCCCCCCCGTCCGCTGATGGAAAGCGGGATGATCTGATCGGCGGAAGAGGGAAAATGGCAGAACAACCCCCAGCACCAAGTACAACCGGCCTTGCGCATAGAGGAAGGAAGCCGTCATTCCCCTGCCTGTGAACCATGGCTAAACACCACTATGTCCACAGTCACGCCAGACTTAATTCCCCGCGCCACTGGCAACATATGGACGGTGGAGAAAAAAGTATCATCAATGGGTTGACATGCCCGGTTGTTTTCCGTACTTTCCCGGCCTCCGGTCGCGCAACCCGGATCATGTTTATTAACAGGACGCCGCAGGCGACCTAAAGCGCATAGGAAGTGGACCATGAAGATTCGCAATTCGCTGAAGTCGGCCAAGCTGCGCGACAAGAACTGCCGTGTTGTTCGCCGCAAGGGCCGCGTTTACGTCATCAACAAGACGAACCCCCGCTTCAAGGCCCGTCAGGGCTGATTTGGGGTGCCAGGGGGCAACAACGCCCTCTTGGCCGCGATTGTTATGATCGTCCAAAAACGGGCGCACCCTCTTCGGGGTGTGCCCGTTTTGCGTTGAGCCCCCGCCTCGTCACACCCCTGAACGATAACCCAGTCGTACAGGCGGAGTGGGGCCGCTCAAGCGCCGCGCGGGGGTTTTGGCCCGTCGGCGCCCCGTACCGGGGCCGCTCAAGCGCCGCGCGGGCTTGGCCGCGGAAGACCAACCCGATACGGTCGGAATCCACACCAATCCCAGATCAATAGCCGTTTGCGGTTAAGCCCCGAGCCTTACGTTTTTGCTGCATCTCTTCGCGGCGCAGACGGTACTCGGCCAGTCGGGCTTGACGATAGGCCGTAGCGATTTGCCGGGATTCACTGTCTTGCTCGACTCGGCTTTGCAACTGCGATGACGGCGATTGGGATGACACCCGCCGATCGGTCAGCCGGTCAGGAACAGTAAACTGGTTGGCGTTCTTGGGAACTGCGAAGGTAGTAATCGCACGGGGGTCACTGGGGTCAATGGGACGCAACGATGCAATAGCATTGCGGCTACCACCAGAATTCCAAACCTTCATCAGCCTTTCACGATAGGCGGCGGCCCGGCTGGGGGTCTGAGAATGGTAATAGGATGCGGCCACCGGCCAATCATTGGTGGCGCCGTACAACCCCTTGAGAAAACGGGCCGCATAGGCGACGTTGTTGGCAGGCTCCAGAGCCTCTTCCAGCGAGGCAAAAGCGTCAGGGTGGTACATCAGATTAATCTGCATGCACCCCACATCAATATTTTTAACCCCACGAGCCTTTAGCCGCTTGATCTCGGCAATGGCTTCCGCCTTAGACTGGAAATATTTTCCCTCGCCCTCGGCGGTGATAGTCCATGGCCAGGCAAGAGTTGCCTTGGTTTCCGAACTGTAGCGCCCGGATTCCACCAGGGAAATAGCGTCCAGCAATTGGGGGGGAATGGCATTCAAGCGTTCATTCCGTGCGGTTTCGGCGGCACACAAAGCCTCGGTCGGCAGCCCCAGCATGGTCACAGCCCCAGCCGGTCGCGCGACCGCCACCCAGGCCACACCACAAAGGCAGATTGTCTTCCACCACGCCATCCCGGCCATCCAATCACACTTCCAGCCGCAACACCATCATCGGCGGCAGCATATCATGAAGGATGCATCTTTTGTGCCGGAAAACGCGATTTTCGAGACATTCTGCCTCACCCACTGATTGGATATGCGGCATGTTTCCGCCGCTTATCACTTTGGCATGCTTTTTTGCTTGCATCGCAAATGGGCAGCCGGTATATATTGCACTGCAACAAACGAATGATCCTCTGATTGTTCTCTTTGTTGCCTTTCTTGGACGTTTCCTCCCTAAACTTGAGCCCCAGCTTCGTGCTGGGGCTTTTTTTCTGCATGCGACAATGAAAATCGCACCAGAATCAACATGATAACAAAGATGCGGAGTTCTGCCGGATTGGCAATCCGATCCCCCGAAAGTGGGGCAATGTTAAGCGGGAAAACCGGAATGTTAGAGCATTTTTCGATCAGATATGATCATGCCGAAAATGCGATCAGCCTGCGCGGCGTTTGAGCGGCCCCTTGGGCCTAATCAAATCCCCATAAGGTTCACTCGCCGGGATTTGGTATTACACGTCAGCAGGTAGAACACCTCCTGTAAGTCGCATGCCTCCGTGGCTGCGGTCGATATGACATCGGCGATGACGCGAGTGTCAGGAACTTCGTGTAGGGACGGGCCGAACATTTGATCAGGCCATCACCATGGCCTTTCGCCGACACACTTTTCTGCCTCTGGACGATTATCCCTACGCCTTGCAGGCGACGATTCCGCGTCTGCCCCGCTCTGCTTTGCATCGGCTGTTTGCAGCGCGTGGGATCAGTCGTCTACCGGAAACCGAGAGTGATAAACCGGCCAGGAAGAAGTTCAAGGGCTATCCCATAGGCGATTTCCACACCGATATCGCCGAGGTGCGAACCGCCGAAGGCAAGCTTTAGCTGTTTGTCGCCATAGACTGCACCAGCAAGCTTGCCTTTACCCAGTTGCACGGGAAGGCAACGACACGCATCGCCGCTGATTGTCTGCTTGCCTTGATCCAGGCCGGTGCTCTACACGGTCCACACCGTGCGGACCGATAACGGCGTCCACTTCATGCCCTCGGGAAACAAGACGTCGACAGCATCCGACATCAAAGTGGCTATGCTGCGGGGCGAGCGGTTCCGCCCCCATGCCTTCGAGCTTGCCTGCGCCCAGAGCGACATAGACCACCGCCTGACCAGGTCAAAAAGCATCCTTGGACCAACGGACAAGTCGAGCGCATGAACCGCACCATCAGATGCCGAGATCAAACAGCTTCCTGATGCGGTGTTTGGGGGCTCAAGCCCCCAAACGGGAGAGACGATTTTTCCGCAGCCTGTCAGGGGATCAGGCTGTCACGGCCAGTGCCGGTTTGGCATTCAGGAAAACATTCAGCGCCTTATCCACCAGATCAATATTGCGCGGATGGTGCAAGGTCACATCCCCGCCATCGGATTCGATGGTAACCCACGCATTATGACCGTTATCCTTTACCAGCACCGAAATAATGGTATAGGGGCTGTCATTGCGGGTAATCAGCATGGACATGCCGCCATCATGGTAACGACGTTCGCCTTCATGGGGCAGGACGTTCATCAAACGGCGGAACATGGGCTTGGTACGCATTTCGCTTATGCCTGTCTTTCACGGGACCGGCGCCGGTCTGCCCGATGCAGGCCATCCCGATCCTTCTGTGCGATGGGAAAAAGTAGCACCAGCCAGATTGCTTTAATATTCGTCAAACTGCATGGGCCTATGCAGCGATTGATGGGTCATTGCCTCTTTTTTGCCGAGTTTGGCGCACTAACCGGGGCGGGAGGAGTGGGCGCAGCCGTATCCGGGCTGTCATCCTGAGCATTGGCCGGAGCATCCGTGCCGACGACATCGCCGCCCTTGCGGGCGCGTTCCACCTTGCGCCACGCCGCCACATTGCGGTTGTGATCATCCAAGGTCCGGGCAAAGACGTGGCCACCCGTACCGTCAGCGACAAAGTACAAGGCATCGCTGCTGGCGGGATGCAGCACCGCTTCGATACTGGCGCGCCCCGGATTGGCGATGGGGGTGGGAGGCAAGCCGTCGATCCGATAGGTGTTCCAGGGATGGGGAGTGTCCAGATCGGCACGGGTCAGGGGGCGATCCAAAATTCCCATCCGTTCGGACACACCATAAATAACGGTGGGATCGGATTGCAGCTTCATCCCCAAACGCAGACGGTTCAAGAACACCGCCGCCACCATGGGCCGTTCGGCGGGCAAGCCGGTTTCCCGTTCGACCACAGAAGCCAGGATCAAGGCATCGCGCTTGTTGGTCAGAGGCAATCCGGGGGCGCGGCTGGCCCAAAGCTGATCCAACAGCGCCCGCATGGACTTTTCCATCCGCCCCACTACGTCGGCGCGGTCATCATCACGGGACAGATGCCAGGTTTCCGGCAGCAGACTGCCTTCTTCCGGCATCTTGCTGACACTGCCAGCCAGATAATCGGCATCGCGCACCAAATCCAGGGCTTGGCGCACGGTCAGCCCTTCGGCGATGGTCAGGCGATGGGTAACGGTTTTCGCTTCGACCATCATGCGCACCGCGTCTTCGGGGCTGATATGGGCCGGAAACAGATATTCGCCCGCCTTCAGCACGGCCCGGTTCAGCTTGACGCCAGCCATGAAGCTATAACGGTCGGGAATGATTTCGGCCTGTTCCAGCCGACGGGAAATCACATCCAGCCCGGCCCCTTTGGGAATGACCAGCGTGGCCGATTGGGCCAATGGTCCCGGCTGGGTAAAGCGGCGCTTGCCTTCCAGCGCCGCCCAGGTGGCCACGGCGCTGATCACCAGGATCAGCGCCAGACCGGCTTTGACAAGAACCTTCACGGAAACAACTCCCGGCCTCCCGGCCAGGACACCGGCATCACGCCGGCGCCTTGCCGAAAATCAGCGTGGCATTGGTGCCGCCGAAACCAAACGAATTGGACATGGCCACATTGATTTCCCGCTTCTTGGCTTTCAGCGGAACCAAATCCATGTCGCACCCTTCATCCGGGTCGGTCAGGTTCAAAGTGGGCGGGGCAAGCTGATCACGGATGGCCAGCAGCGAGAAAATCGCTTCGACCGCGCCGGCAGCCCCCAGCAAATGGCCGATGGCCGACTTGGTCGAACTCATGGACACCTTGGCCGCATGCTCGCCAAACAGACGCTTGACCGCGCCCAATTCGATCACGTCACCCATGGTGGCGGTACCGTGGGCATTGATGTAATCCACATCCGCCGGGGTCAGGCCTGCACGGGCCAACGCCGCCTTCATGGCGCGGAAGGCGCCATTGCCATCTTCCGCCGGGGCGGTGATGTGATGGGCGTCACCGGACATGCCGTATCCGATCACTTCGCCATAAATCTTGGCGCCGCGAGCCTTGGCATGTTCCAGCTCTTCCAGGACAAGCACACCGGCGCCTTCGCCCATGACGAAGCCGTCACGGCTTTTGTCCCAGGGGCGGGAGGCCGTGGCCGGGGTGTCGTTGAACGCGGTGGACAGCGCCTTGCAGGCGGCGAAACCGGCCACGCCCAAGCGGCACACCGCCGCTTCAGCGCCACCCGCCACCATCACATCGGCATCGCCCCACATGATCAGCCGGGCGGCATCGCCAATGGCATGGGCGCCGGTGGCACAGGCGGTCACCACCGCATGGTTCGGTCCCTTGAAGCCATAGCGGATGGACACATGCCCGGACACCAGATTGATCAGCGCCGACGGAATGAAAAAGGGGCTGACGCGGCGAGTGCCGGATTCTTTCAGGGTCAGGGCGCAATCGGCAATGGCCGGCAGGCCGCCAATTCCCGAACCGATCATCACCCCGGTCCGTTCCCGGGATTCGTCATCAGCGGGCGTCCACTGCGCATCTTCGATGGCTTCGATAGCGGCAGCCAGCCCATAGACGATGAAATCGTCCATGCGACGACGCTCCTTGGCCGGAGCAACCTTGTCGGCATCGAATTCACCTTCGCCGGTCCCCTTGGGGATAACACCCGCGATGCGGGCAGGCAGATCCGAACACTCGAAATGATCGATTGCCCTGATGCCTGATTCGGAATTGATCAACCGCTTCCAGGCGTATTCAACACCACACCCCAGCGGCGAAACCATGCCCAAGCCGGTAACGACGACACGTCTCATGCGGAAATCCCGTTGCTAGATGGAATAAGGGCGCCGATTCCTTTTGTGGAAGTCGACGCCCTGACCAACCTTACGCGTTGGTGTTCTTCGAGATAAAGTCGATCGCGTCCTTGACGGTCAGGATCTTTTCAGCTGCGTCGTCAGGGATTTCGCAACCAAACTCTTCCTCGAAAGCCATGACCAGCTCGACGGTGTCGAGGCTGTCAGCGCCCAGGTCGTCGATGAAGCTGGCGTTCTCGGTCACCTTGGCTTCTTCCACGCCCAGATGCTCGACAACAATCTTCTTAACCCGCTCGGCGACGTCGCTCATTTGAATTCCCTCGGAAGTCTTTTTGATGCCAGTTGGATGAACCATAATGTCCGCGACCGGCGGGCATCTGCCCCCAATCCGGCGGAAGGTGCCCGTACCTAACACACTTTTATGTCCATGACCAGCCTTGGAACACATGGACATGAAAGCGTGGCATGCAAAGCGCCCGGTCGCGGGGTAAAATCACGGCATGACCATGCCGCCATTGACGTGCAGGGTCTGGCCGGTGACATAGGCCGCTTCGTCCGATGCCAGATACAGCACCGCCGCCGCGATATCGTCGGCGGCCCCCATCTTGCCCGCCGGGATCTGGGTGTTGATACGGCTTTTCTGCTCGTCGTTCAGCGCATCGGTCATGTTGGTGGCGATAAAGCCCGGAGCCACCGCATTGACGGTGATGCCGCGGCTGGCCACTTCCTGGGCCAAAGCCTTGGTCATGCCGATCATGCCGGCCTTGGCCGCGCAATAATTAACCTGACCGGGATTGCCGGTCACCCCCACCACCGAGGTGATGTTGATGATGCGCCCCGACCGGCGTTTCATCATACCCTTGACCGCGGCGCGGCACAGGCGAAAGGCGGCGGTCAGGTCCACGTCGATGACCGATGCCCAATCTTCGTCCTTCATGCGCATCACCAGACCGTCACGGGTGATGCCCGCATTATTGACCAGGATGTTGGGGGTGCCGTTCAGCGCCTTTTCCACATCCTTGCCCAATTGCTCCACTTCTTCGGGCACGGACAGATTGGCGGACAGCACCACCACCCGGTCGCCCAATTCAGCGGCCAGGGCATCCAAAGCATCGCGGCGGGTGCCGTGGATGGCCACGGTGGCCCCGGCACCGTGCAGGATGCGGGCAATCGCCCCGCCAATGCCACCCGAAGCCCCGGTCACCAGGGCGGTCTTGCCAGTCAGATCGAACATATGCGTATCCCCTAAACTTACAAGGAAGCCAAAAAGGCGTCGATATCGGCGGGCGTGCCCACCGCCCGGCCCGACAATTCCTTGTCGATGCGCTTGGCCAGACCGGACAACACCTTGCCCGATCCCAGTTCCACCAATTCGGTCACGCCCTGGGCCTTCATGTGCAGCACGCTTTCGCGCCACCGCACGGTGCCGGTGACCTGACGGACCAACAAATCGCGGATGCTGGCGGGATCGGTAACGGTGGCGGCGACCACATTGGCCACCAGCGGCACCTTGGGCGCATTCATGCCGACCTTGGCCAGGGCGTCGGCCATGGCGTCGGCGGCAGGGGCCATCAAGGAACAATGGAACGGGGCGGAAACCGGCAACAGCATGGCCCGCTTCACCCCGCGTTCGGCGGCGATCTTGATGGCGCGTTCCACGGCAGCCTTATGCCCGGACACCACCACCTGCCCGGCGCCGTTGTCATTGGCAGCTTCGCAGACATCGCCCTCGGCGGCCTGGGCGGCGATGTCGCGGGCCAGATCGAATTCGGCCCCCAACAGGGCAGCCATGGCGCCCACACCAACGGGCACGGCCTTTTGCATGCTTTGACCACGCAGCTTCAGCAGCCGCGCCGTATCGGCCAGGGAAAAAGTGCCCGCCGCGGCCAAGGCCGAATATTCGCCCAAGGAATGGCCAGCGACAAAGGCCGCCGTGGCGGCCAGATCAATCTTGCCCACGCTTTCCAAAACCCGAACCACCGCCATGGACACCGCCATCAGGGCCGGCTGGGCATTTTCTGTCAGGGTCAGTTCGTCTTCCGGTCCCTCGAACATCATCCCCGAAAGCTTTTGCTTCAGGGCCTCGTCCACTTCCTCGAACACCAAACGGGCTTCGGGGAAAGCCTGGGCCAATTCCCGCCCCATGCCCACGGCCTGGGACCCCTGGCCGGGGAAGACGAATGCACGCGACATATTGGAACTCTCACATCTGCGAATGGAATGGCAGAGGAAAAGGGCATCGCCCCACCACTGTCAAGCAGCAGATGCCGGTATGCCGGGGCAATTGCATGCGCATCCACCCCGGCCCGCGGTCGTTCCGGCCTGTCGGGCCGGGGTCAGCACCACCAGAAGCGGCACAAGGAAGACAACCAGCACTGCACCTTGCCGGCGGTGTCCAGGTTGATGCGGCTGCCCAGTTGGGCACGGGCGACCATCAGTTCGCTGATCATGGGATGCGTCCTTTCTTTGGCCGACCCTTGGCTAGGACACCGCGTCCATCGCTGTAGTCGTTGAAAACATCATGCCAAAGACAACCAAGAGAAACAATGGAAGTATTGTTATATATTGTCATATGGGTATAGATGTATACATGAATGCAATGTCAATATGTGATCATATATTTATTCACATCCGCCAATTATCAAGCAGTTACAATAAATATGTATTCAGATATGAACAGTTATCCTACACATATACAGCAAGGCATAAACACCCATACCCCCCGATGCGGCGCCGATGGGTGTTGGCACAGTCCGCCACCGTGGTTTAATCTGCGGACCATGATGAAGCGTGCGCTTTCCTCCCGGTCCCGGCGCGGCCCGCTGCTGTTCCTGGCCCTGATGGTGATGGCGCTGATCCTGCGCAGTCCATTGACCGCCATTGCCCCAGTGGTCAACGACCTGCGCCACGATCTGGCCATCAGCCCGATCACCGCCGGATTGCTGACCAGCATTCCCGTCCTGTGCTTTGGTTTGCTGACCCCACTGGCCGCGCTGATCATCGGCCGCCTGGGCATGGATCGGGCAATCATGCTGACTTTGGCGGGCGCCCTGGCCGGTTTGATCATCCGTTCCGCTGGTGGGCTGGATACGGCCTTGACCGGGACCTTGACCCTGGGCATCACCCTGACCATCGGCAATATCGTCAGCCTGATGGTCATCGCCCGCGACTTTCCCACCCGCATCCATCAGGTGACCGGGGCCTATGCCTCGGCCCTGAATGTCGGGACAATGCTGACATCGGCCCTGACCGCCCCCATCGCCCAATGGCTGGGCTGGCGGGTGGCTTTGGCGGCGGCGGCGATTCTGGTGGTTCCGGCCATGATCTTGTGGTGGCGGGCGGGAAAATTGCCGCCGCCTTCGCCCGCCCGACACTCACATGGGCATTCATCCGACCATTCCACCACAACCGGATCTTCGGCCCCAGCCGATCCCCGGCCCTATTGGCGACGGCCTGCCGCCTGGCTGTGCGCGGTGGCCTTCGCCGCCCATGTTCTGGCGTATTACGGGCTGACCGCATGGCTGCCGACCTTTCTGATCGATCGCGACAGCATGACCCCCGGACAGGCCGGATTGGCGGCATCGGCGTTTCAAATCCTGGCCTTGCTGGGATCATTCGGCATTCCCGCCCTGGCCGGGCGGGGCCGCATATCCGTCCCCCTGTTATTGACCGCCGTGGGCGGGTGCTGGCTGATCACCCCGCTGGGGTTGCTGGCCTGGCCATCCCTTTGGATCATCTGGGCGGTCACTGCGGGCATTGCCGCCGGGGGTGGCTTTACCGCCATTTTCATGCTGATCATGGCCCATGCCGCCACCTTGGATGAAAACCGCCGCATGTCGGCCCTGGTCCAGGGAATCGGCTATGCCCTGGCATCGGGGGGACCGCTGGCGGTGGGGGCGTTGCATCAGATGACCGAAGGCTGGATCGCCCCCATGGGGTTTCTGGCCATGGCCGCCCTGGTGGTATCCGCCACCGGGCTGGGACTGACCCGACTGGCGCCCCCGTCATCCCGCCATGGCTGAACCGCTTCCCCCTCAGGTGGTGGTCATGGGCAGCGGCATGGCCGGGTTATGCGCCGCCATCGCCGCCCGCCAGGCTGGCGCCCGTGTACGGCTGGAAGACCCGGCCCCGGCCCATCTGCTGGGCGGCAATGCCCGCCATGCCCGCAACCTGCGCATCTGCCACGATGCGCCCTCCCCGCTTTTTCCCGGCCAGTACACCCAAGATGACTTCCTGACGGATTTGGACAAAGCATCCCAAGGACAAAGCGATCCCGAACTGGCCCGGATTCTGGTGGATCAGTCACGCCAGCTTCCCCGCTGGCTGGCCGAAACGGGGGTGCGTTTTCAGACCAAGGCCATTCCCTGGTCACGGCGCACGGCGTTTGCCCTGGGCGGCGGGACGGCCCTGATGCGCGATCTGGCCCATGCTGCCCGTCGGCTGGGGGTTCATGTCCACATGGGGGCAATTCCCAGCGACATACGGCCCGACGGAACGGCACGGGTGATCTGCACCGGCGGCTATCAGGCCGATCTGGACCGGCTGGCCCAGCACTGGCCCGGACTGCATCCGGGCTGCATCCTGTCCAATCGAGGCACAGCGTTTGCCACCGGCGCCCCCCTTCGGACCTTGCTGGATCTGGGCGCGGCCCCGGTGGGACAGGCGGGGGCCGTCCATGCGGTGGCGGTGGACGCCCGCGCCCCCCGCCATGATGGCGGCATTGTCACCCGCATCACCCATATTCCCGCCGGTCTGGTCGTGGATGGCCAGGGCCGTCGCCTGGGCCAACATCTGACCGAAACCGGCCCGGCCCATTATGCCCAATGGGGCCAATATCTTGCGCAAACGGGACCGGCCTGGCTGATCCTGGACGCCCCCGGCCTGGCCCGATCAGGCCCCTGGCTGTACCCACCCATCCAGGCCGCCACCGCCCATGATCTGGCGGGGCATCTGGGGATTCCCCCCGCCATTTTGGACCAGACCATCGCCGATAACGCCACCGCCCTGTCCCATCCCCCCCTGGCGGCCTTTCCCCTGGGGGTGGGGGTGACCTTCACCGCCTTGGGGGTGCGGGTGGATTCCCAGGCCCGCATCGTGGACGGAAACGGTATCCCCCTGGCCGGGCTGTTCGCCGCCGGCCAGATCATGGCACCGGCTATCCTGGGCACCGGCTATCTGGCCGGGGCTGCCCTGACCATCGCTGCGGTCTTTGGCCGCATTGCCGGAACAAGGGCCGCCCGCCATGCCCTGGGATGATGACATCAGCGAAGCCCGGCGGGTTCTGTCCGTCTGCGCCATTTGCAATTACTGCAACGGCTATTGCGACGTCTTCGATGCCATCGGCCTACACCGGCATCTGGATCAGGGGGATGTGCAGCATCTGGCCCATCTGTGCCACAATTGCCGGTCGTGCGCATCGGCCTGTCAGTATTTCCCGCCGCACGAATTATCCGTCAACCTGCCCCGTACCCTGGCCCAGATCCGCCAATCGGATCTGGACCGGCTGGGTTGGACCGTGGGAAGGTCATGGCTGGCCTGGGTTCTGGCCGCCCTGCCCCCGATTCTGGCCGTGATCTTCATTCCTGGTGACGTCTTGTTTGCGCCCCATCACGGCCCCGGCGCCTTTTACCGCATTCTGCCCTGGCCGCTGATCACCGCCGCCGCCGCCGCCGCTTTGGGCTGGTCGGGGGTGGGATTGCTGGCGGGAATGGTCCGCCATTGGCGCCAGACAGGAATGGGGACGCATATCCCCACCATCCTGGCCGCCTTGCCCGGCGCCCTGTGGGATGCCATCAGTCTTCGCAATCTGGATGGCGGCCAGGATCGAAGCTGCCGCGATGCCTTGGGCCGCCCTGCCCCCTGGCGCCGCCGCTTTCATCATGCCCTGGTGGCCGGGATGGCCGCCTGCTTCGCCGCGACGATCATCGCCACCTGGTGGCACCACGGTCTGGGGTTGATGGCCCCCTATGCCCTGACCAGCCTGCCGGTCCTGGCCGGAACCGGGGGCGGCATCCTGATGCTGATCGGCTGTCTGGGGCTGTTTTGGCTGGGATTACGGGCCGATCCGCAGTTGGACTGGCCCCAAACCCGCCGGGCCAACCGATCCCTTTTGGCCGTCCTGGCTTTTATCGCCCTGACCGGACTGGCCCTGCTGCCCTTGCGGGACGGGCCAGCCATGGGCATTGTGCTGGCCATTCATCTGGGGGCGGTGCTGGGGTTTTTCGCCACCCTGGCCCAGTCGAAACTGGCCCACGCCCCCTATCGTTTCCTGGCGCTGCTGCGCGCCCGCATGGATCGCCGATCATGAAACAGACCGTCTTGATTCTGGGGGGCACCACCGAAGCCTATGCCCTGGCCAGCCGACTGACCGCACGATCAGACCGGCGGGTCATCACTTCGCTGGCGGGACGGACCAGCAATCCCCGCCTGCCGGCGGGAGAATGCAGGATCGGCGGCTTTGGCGGCCCCGACGGTTTGGCCGATTATATCCGCCAAACCGGGGTGACGGCGTTGGTGGATGCCACCCACCCCTTTGCCTCGCGCATGGGCTGGAATGCCTGGAATGGCGCCGATCTGGCCGGTATCCCCCTCTTGCGTCTGGAACGCCCCGCCTGGGTGGCCGGGCCGCAAGACCGCTGGCACTTGGCCGATAACTGGGACAGTCTGGCCACCCTGACCGAACAACACGCCCGACGGGCCTTGCTGGCGGTGGGACGGCAGGAACTGGCCCCCTTCGCCCGGCTTGATCATGTCTGGTTCCTGATCAGGTCGGTGGACGCCCCCACCCCCATGCCGCCCTTTGCCCAGGCCCAATTACTGCTGGCTCGTGGTCCCTTTGGCCTGGATGACGAACGTGCCTTGCTGGACACTCACCAGATCGACACCATCATCTGCAAAAATAGCGGCGGCACCGCCACCGACGCCAAATTGACCGCCGCCCGCGAAAGGGGGGCCACCGTGATCATGCTGTCCCGCCCCCCCCGCCCGGACGCGCCCCAGGCGGCAGATGTGGACCAAGCCATGACCTGGCTGACGCAATGCCCCGAAAGTAAGTAGTTGGCCGGGCGCCGCCTAACAGGGGGCGGAAAAACTCCGCTTCGCGGCTGGGCGACCGCCCAGACCCGTTTGGAGGCGCAGCCTCCAAGCCTCCAGTTTCTTTTTCTTTCAAAGAGTTAGAAATCTGGAGGGTTCGGGAGGCTGTGCCTCTC
>JAYSBF010000018.1:0-58200 GCA_041915545.1 Magnetospirillum sp.
CAAGCCTCCAGTTTCTTTTTCTTTCAAAGAGTTAGAAATCTGGAGGGTTCGGGAGGCTGTGCCTCTCGATTGGGGGATCGGGGGCAAATGCCCCCGAAAGAGGGTTTTTCCGCACCCTGTTAAAGCTGATTTCGATCAATCGAAATCAGCTCGGTTTCTTGCCTGTCGGTGCCCCGTTCCGGGGCCGCTCAAACGTCGCGCGGGCTTTATCGCGGATCTCGACCCGATGCGGTCGAAATCCGCTTTAATCCGGCATTGAATATGCCCGCCAATTCCTGTCCACGGGCATCCCGGCGGAAGCAGATGTGGATGGGCATGTCATCCAATCCCCTGGCGTTCCATTGCAGCTTGTCCCGGTCGGCGGACAAGGCGCTTTCCGTTTTTAGCAGATAGTCCATGACGTTGCGGTCGATGATTGCTGCACGGATGCGGCCTGCCGCCACTTTCTTCAGGTTCAGCGTGTCGCTTTGGGCCTTGTCGATGGTGATTTTCGCCGATGCGGCCAAGCCTGTCAGGGATGGCGGCAAGACATAGCCCGACACATTTCCCAAGGTCAGGCCCGCCAGATCATCAGGGGTGGTCCATGTGACCGGTTGGGCTTTGGGTTCGGCCAGGACAATCGGACTGTTGCCGATGGGCAGGGAAAAAATGAACTGCCGTTCTTGGGTCTTGCTGAAATATTCGGGAAAATAGCCGTCGTAATCCGGGTCTGTCCTGGCGGTTTCCACGGCCCGGTTCCAGGGCATGTACACCACATCCAGATCATAGCCTGCGGCTTTGAATACCCGCCGAACCACGTCTTCCGAAATCCCGTGCGGGGGCGTTTCCGAGGTATAAGGCGGCCAATCCAGGGATGTCAGGCGGACGGTCCGCTCCTCCGCATGGACAATAGAGACGGGAGATGTGTAGATGGCGACAAGTATAGAGCATACTATTATGTGAATGCGGGCCATATCATTCACCCATAGTAGTTTGCATACTTATAGTGAATTCATTTTCACATCGTCATGTGAAGTTTGCATTTCACTGAAGTTTTTTGGATTTTTACTCTTATCTATTTTATGTAAATCAATGTGTTATCGGGCGTCCTTGAAGCGGAAATCCAGGCGGACCGTAAAGGGGGCCTTGGCCTTCAGTTCCGGGGGCAGGCGCAATGGCTGGGCCTGACGGATGGCGGTCAGGAACGCATCCACCGTCCGCCGTTCCACGCTGTTGGGCGTCAGCTTGCCATAGCCGTCAAAGACCGCGGCGGGCGACCAGGGGCGGCGCGCATCATATTCCCCGTCCAGATAGCCATCGGCACGGACGGTAACCCCGACGCGGATATTTGCCTTGTCATCGCGGGCCAATTCCTTTGGCGGCTGCCAGTGCCGCAAGATCTGGGTCAGCACCATGTCCCGGTCCGTCTGGGTCACCGGTTTGGGCTTTTCCTGTTTTGTCGGCTTGGCGGGCGGCGGCGGGGACAGGGACAGATTGGGCTGTTCCTTGGGGGGCGGCGTGGAATGGTCCGCCAGCTTCCCGTCTTGCAATTGCGGAAGCGGTTGGGGTGCGGTGCCTTCGGTGGCTGTCCGGGTGCCCGTATCGGCAGGGGCGGGCGATGGTGATAATGATGGCTTGGGCGACGGTTCCGACGGGGTCAGTTCCACGGTGACGCTGGGCGGGTCATCATCGCTTTGGCGGCTCGATGGGACCTGGACGGATATCAGGATCATCGCCAGAAAAAGACCATGGATCAGGGCCGACAGGCCCAGGGTCAGCCGTTCCTGGCGTTTGCCGTCGCGTGTGCCGCCCGATAGGACGATATCCAGCAATGGCGCGGAAAGCTGTTCCAAATCATGCTGTCCGGTGAAGATAAACCACGCCGCGACGACTGAAGTTCGGGGCACGGCAGGGCGGCATCATGCTGACAGTGCCGGACGGGGTCAGACCCCGGATAAAAACGATGGCGTCAAAGGAAGATTGGGGGCAAAGCCCCCAATCCATCCATGTCCTGATCCATCAACGACAGGTCAGTGCATACCGCTGCCGCTGGCGTTTTCCAACGCCGCCTGGGCGGCGGCCAGACGGGCGATCGGCACGCGATAGGGCGAGCACGACACATAATCCAGCCCGACCTTTTGGCAGAAGGCGATGGAACTGGGGTCGCCACCATGTTCACCGCAAATACCCAGCTTCAGCTTTTCGCGGGTGGCGCGGCCACGTTCGGCGGCAATCTTGACCAATTCACCCACGCCCTGACGGTCCAACTGGGCGAAGGGATCGTGTTCATAGATCCCCTTGCGGCGATAGACCTCGATGAACGGGCCGGAATCGTCGCGGCTCATGCCAAAGGTGGTCTGGGTCAGATCGTTGGTGCCGAACGAGAAGAACTCGGCCGATTGGGCGATTTCACCCGCCAACAAGGCGGCGCGCGGCAATTCGATCATGGTCCCGACCATATAGGGCAGGTGATATTCGTGTTCGCCGAACACATCGGCGGCCACCTGATCAATGCTGGCCTTCAGCAGGTCCAGTTCCTTTTTGGCCCCCACCAGCGGGATCATGATTTCCGGGGTCACCGTACGGCCGGTTTCACGCGACACATGCACCGCCGCCTCGAAAATGGCGCGGGCCTGCATTTCGTAGATTTCCGGGTAGGTGATGCCCAGACGGCAGCCACGATGGCCCAACATGGGGTTGGTTTCGTGAAGCGCGGCATTGCGGCTGCGCACCGTGGCGGAATCCACCCCGGCGGCCTTGGCCACTTCGGCGATTTCCGCATCGGTGTGCGGCAGGAATTCGTGCAGCGGCGGGTCCAGCAGACGGATGGTCACCGGCAAGCCCTGCATGATCTGGAACAGATCAATGAAATCCTGACGCTGATAGGGCAGCAGCTTGGCCAGGGCGGCGCGGCGCCCGGCTTCGTCGCCGGCCAGGATCATTTCCCGCACGGCGACAATGCGCTGGGCGTCGAAGAACATGTGTTCCGTGCGGCACAGGCCGATACCTTCGGCCCCGAACTTGCGCGCGGTGGCGGCATCGGTGGGGGTTTCGGCATTGGCGCGGATCTTCAGGGTGCGGATGGTGTCCACCCACTCCATCAAGGTGGCGAAATCGCCGGTCAGTTCCGGCTGGACCGTGGGGACGGCCCCCAGGAACACCTCGCCGGTGCCGCCATCAATGGTGATCACATCGCCTTCGGCCACCACCTGGCCCGCCACCTTCAGAGTGCGGGCGGCGTAATCGACGCGGATTTCGCCGGCACCGGCGACGCAGGGCGTACCCATGCCGCGGGCGACCACGGCGGCGTGGCTGGTCATGCCGCCACGGGTGGTCAGGATGCCTTCGGACACATGCATGCCGCCGATATCTTCGGGGCTGGTTTCCACACGGACCAGGATAACCTTTTCCTTGCGGTCCTTGACCCAATGTTCGGCGTCTTCGGCGGAAAACACCACCTTGCCCGACGCGGCACCCGGCGAGGCGGGCAGGCCACGGCACAGCATGTCACGCTTGGCCTTGGGGTCCAAGGTCGGGTGCAGCAATTGGTCCAAGGCGGCGGGGTCGATGCGACCGATGGCTTCCTTGCGGGTGATCAGCCCCTCGCGCGCCATGTCCACGGCGATCTTCAGCGCGGCCTTGGTGGTGCGCTTGCCGGTGCGGGTCTGGAGCATCCACAGGCGCTTTTGCTGCACCGTGAATTCCATGTCCTGCATGTCCTTGTAGTGGCCTTCCAGCTTGTGGCGGATGGCGTTCAACTCGCGGAACACCTCGGGCATCACTTCTTCCATGGACGGCAGATCGGACTTTTGCTTGTTCTTGCCGTCGATGGTCAATTGCTGCGGAGTGCGGATACCGGCCACCACGTCCTCGCCCTGGGCGTTGACCAGGAATTCGCCGTAAAAGGCGTTTTCGCCGGTGGACGGGTCGCGGGTGAAGCAGACGCCGGTGCAGCAATCGTCACCCATGTTGCCGAACACCATGGACTGGACGTTGACAGCGGTGCCCCAGCTTTCCGGGATGTCGTGCAGGCGGCGGTAGATGATGGCGCGATTGTTCATCCACGATCCGAACACGGCGCCGACGGCACCCCACAGCTGTTCCTTGACGTCCTGGGGGAACGGCTTGCCCAGCTTGGCCTGGACCATGTCCTTGTACTTGCCGATGACCAGCTTCCAATCGTCGGCGGTCAGTTCGGTGTCCAATTGCAGGTTGCGGTCATCCTTGATCGCTTCCAGGATTTCCTCGAAATGGTGATGGTCGATTTCCAGCACCACGTTGGAATACATCTGGATGAAGCGGCGATAGCTGTCATAGGCGAAGCGCGGATCGTTGGACCGCTTGGCCAGACCTTCCACCGACACGTCGTTCAGGCCCAGATTCAAGATGGTGTCCATCATGCCGGGCATGGAAGCGCGGGCACCGGAACGCACCGACACCAACAGCGGATTGGCATTGTCGCCGAACTTGGCGCCAATGGTTTCCTCTACCTTGGCCAAAGCCTCGGTCACCGCCTGGACCAGATCCGGCGGATAGGCATGGCCATTTTCATAATAATAGGTGCAGACCTCGGTGCTGATCGTAAAGCCCGGCGGCACCGGGATACCCAGATTGCTCATTTCCGCCAGATTGGCACCCTTGCCGCCCAGCAGGTTTTTCATATCCGCGCGGCCTTCGGCGCGACCGGCGCCGAAGCTGTACACCCATTTGCTCATGACACGTTCCTTTGTCCTTTGGACATCAGGGCGAAACACTGCCCACCAAAAGAGATCAGACCTATCCTTCGACCTTGGCGAAATCGGCCACCGCACCCATGGCGGCACCGATTCCGGTCAGAAGCTTCAAGCGGTTGACCCGCAACCCCGCATCGGCGGCGTTCACGGTCACCTTATCAAAAAAGGCATCCACCGGCTGGCGCAAGCGGGCCAGGGCTGCCATGGCATCGGCGAATTTTTCGCTGGCCACTGCCGGGGCGGCCAGGGCGTTGGTTTCCGCCAGGGCGGCCGCCAATGCTTTTTCCTCGGCCTCGGCCAACAGGGATTGGTCCACCGGGCCGGTATAGGCGGTGCCGTCTTTCTTTTCCTCGATGCGGACGATGTTGGCGGCACGGCGGTACGCCGTCAACAGATTGGCGCCGTCATCGCTGGCGACAAAGCCGCCCAAGGCATCGACGCGGGCCAGCAGGCGGATCAGATCGTCTTCACCCCCCAAGGCAAAGACCGCATTGACCAGATCGTGGCGCACACCCTTTTCCTTCAGATGCACCTTCAGCCGGTCGGCGAAAAAGGCCATCAGATCATCGGCCAATTGGTCGGCAGGCACGGTCAGGGCGCTGCCATAGGCGGCGTGGGCCAGACGGAACAATTGGGCCAAAGGCAGGCGCAATTGGTTTTCCACCACCAGCCGGATCACCCCCAGGGCGGCACGGCGCAGGGCGAACGGGTCCTTGGACCCGGTGGGCTTTTCATTGATGCCGAAAAAGCCCACCAGGGAATCGATCTTGTCGGCCAGGGCCACGCAGATGGACAGGGGCAGGGTCGGCACCCGGTCGCCGGGGCCTTGGGGGGCGTAGTGATCGGCGATGGCGGCGGCGACGGCCTGATCCTCGCCGTCATTTTGGGCATAATAGCGGCCCATGATCCCCTGAAGTTCAGGGAATTCGCCCACCATTTCGGTGGACAGATCCGCCTTGGCCAGACGGGTGGCGCGGATGGCGGCATCTTGGGCGGCACCGGGCACCAACCCGGCCAGATGACCGGCGATGGCCGCCATGCGGTCCACCTTATCGGCCATGGTCCCCAAACCCGCATAGAACAGGCGTTCGGCCAATTTGGCCCCCCGGCTGTCCAACCGCGCCTTTTTGTCGGTTTCCCAGAAAAAGGCGGCATCGGACAGGCGGGCGCGCAACACGCGCTGGTTCCCCGCGACGATGGCGGCGCCGCCATCGCTGGCCAGCATGTTGGACACCACCAGGAAGCGGGGGGCCAGGGCACCATCTTGGGCCAGCAGCGAGAAATATTTCTGGTGCGAGCGCATGGAGGTGGTCAGCACCTCTTTCGGCACCGACATGAAACGGTCGTCAATGCTGCCCACCAGCACGTTGGGCCATTCCACCAATCCAGTGACTTCGGCCAGCAGACCGTCATCATCCAGCAGGGTCAGCCCTTCGGCCTTGGCGGCGGCCAGGGCTTGGGTCTGGATGGCGGCGCGGCGGGCGTCCTGGTCCAGCATCACCTTGGCCGCGTCCAGCTTTGCCGCATAATCGGCGAAATCGGTCACGGTGAACGGGTCCGGCGCCAGGAAGCGGTGCCCGCGCGATATATTGCCCGCAATGACGGGGCCAAAGCCGACCGGCACCACCGCGCCCGCGAACAGGCACAAGATGGACTGCACCGGGCGGACCCAGCGGACGGAATTGGCGCCCCAGCGCATGGATTTGGGCCAGGGGAAGGTGGCCATGGCCGCTTCGACCACGTCCTTCAGCACGTCCGGCGTGGCCCGTCCCTTGCGGCTGATCACCGCGAACCAGAACTCACCCTTGCCGGTGTCGCGCTTTTCCAATTGGTCCAGGGGCAGACCAACCGATTGCAGAAAACCGGCCATGGCCTGATCAGGGGCACCCACGCGGGGGCCGCGCTTTTCCTCGGACACATCCGGGGCGGCGGCGGGCAAGCCGTCAATGACCAGGACCAGACGGCGCGGGGTGACAAAGGCGCGGGGTGGGGCAAAGGTCAGCCCTTGGGCGCTCAGCCCATCGGCCACCAGCCGCTTCAGATCATCGGCGGCACGGGTCTGCATGCGGGCCGGGATTTCCTCGGACAGGATTTCCAGCAGGAATTCGGCCATCTCAACCCTCCTTGGTCTGGCTGGCCAGCCAGCCTTCGCAACAGGCCTTGGCCAGGGCGCGCACCCGGCCGATATAGGATTGACGCTCGGTCACCGAAATCACCCCACGGGCATCCAAAAGATTGAAACGGTGCGATGCCTTGATGCACTGGTCATAGGCGGGCAGGGCCAGGCCGGCAGCCAGCAGGCTTTGACATTCCTTTTCCGCATCCAGGAAGTGGCGGTACAGCATCTCGGTATCGGCATGTTCGAAATTGTGGGCGGAATATTCCCGCTCGGCCTGAAGGAAGACGTCGCCGTAAGAGACGCCGTCGCCGTTGAAATCCAGGTCATAGACGTTTTCCACGCCCTGGATGTACATGGCCAGACGTTCCAGCCCATAGGTCAGTTCCACCGCGACGGGATCACATTCGATGCCGCCCACCTGCTGGAAATAGGTGAATTGGGTGACTTCCATGCCGTCACACCATACTTCCCAGCCCAGGCCCCAGGCGCCCAATGTGGGGCTTTCCCAATCGTCCTCGACAAAGCGGATGTCGTGGGCCAAAGGGTCGATGCCCAGGCGGCGCAAGCTTTCCAGGTACAATTCCTGGGCATTCTGAGGCGACGGCTTCAGCAATGCCTGGAACTGGTAATAGTGTTGCAGGCGGTTGGGGTTTTCACCATAGCGGCCATCCTTGGGGCGGCGCGACGGCTGCACATAGGCGGCCTTCCACGGCTTCGGCCCCAGGGCGCGCAAGGTGGTGGCCGGGTGAAAGGTGCCTGCCCCCACTTCCATGTCATAAGGCTGAAGGATCAGGCAACCCTGTTCCGCCCAGAAGGATTGCAAGGTCAGGATCAATTGCTGGAAGCTGGGCTTCTTCGCGCCACTATGGCCCATGGGATGCCGCCGTTTAGTAAAGGGACCTTTAAAATCGAGCGGCAACCCTACTCAGCGGCCAGGGCCGGGTCAAGCGTGGTGCGGTGCAGCATGTGACAGCCGTCGCCGCCGGGGCCGGACAAGTCGGGGCAGGGTGGGGAAATGCCAGGGGAGACATGATAAAACATGTTGATTTTTATCAAGAAAATCCCACATTCGTCCGACGCATCCATGAGCAATTGCCAACGGCGATGGAATGAAAGATAATTCTGCTGCCAGGAAATGCTTGAAGATAAAGCCCTCCAAGGCGATGCTGCCCCACGAACTACCGCGTTAGTCACAGTCGCGATGCATTTATCTTCGATCAGTCCCGCCGCTGCGGCCATGAATCAACGGATCGCCAAACTGCTGACACGGTTTGGCGCCGATGGCGAAAAAATTCTGGAGGAGGCGTCCAAGTCGCCCCCCAGCCCGCAAACATTGCTGCGCCATCCTGCTTTCGTCAGTGAGTTGGGTCAGATCATGATCCACCCCATCGGCACCATGGATGCACTGCTGGAAATGGCCATCGGCGGCAAGCCGGCCATCGCGCCGCCCAAGGGGCTGCCGCCGGTGATCGCCGCGTTGCGCCTGTTCCTGCAATTGAACCACACCCCGGAATTCGGCTGGCGGGAAAACGACACCCCTGATGCGTGGTCCACCCGCATCATTGATGCTCTGTTCTTTGGCCTGTCGCGGACCAAGGTGTTTTCTCCGGCCGATTTCATGGCCCTGGACCGCATCAGCCAGAACCCCATCTGGCTGGGCCTGTTCAGCTATGCCCTGGGCATGTTCCTGTCGGCGGTGGCGGATAAATCCCGTGTCGCCGCCCTGGACCGGTCCACATCGTCGGCGGCGGTGTCGGCGTTCAAGGCGTCGGCCACGGCGCGGCGCGCCCGTCTGCCCAAGGTCAAGTACGGCAATCCCATGGCCAGTTTCCGCGATGTGGCGGAATATGCCATCGGCGAATATCTGGACGGCCTGAACGTCAACGACGCCCTGGCCCGGACCCTGGTTCAGACCCAGTTGGGTCTGAATGAAGGCAATGGCAAGGAAAAGTTCGACGAATTCCTGAAGAACAACCGCATTTCGCCGGAAACCTTCCCCAATACGGTGGCGGTTCTGTTCGAGATGGTGGAAAAGTCCTGCAAATTCCAGGAAAGCGAGGGCGAAGTTGCCGCCGTTTGCTGGAATTACGGCCAGGAAAAGAATGAAACCGGCAAGATTGAAAAGATTTTTTCCAGCTTTGCCGATGCGGTTTTCCCGGTGGCGGCCAAGTGCCGCCGTCAGTTCAGCTTTGGTCAGGTCGCCCCCAACGAAGCGGCGCTGATCATCGCCCGCTGGGCCAAGCGGTCCCGCGTGCTGGCCGATATGCGGGCTGGCGGTATTTCCAAGCAGGTCAAGGACCTGATGCCGGAAATCGGCAAGGATGAACGCCGTGCCTTGCTGGCCTTCCGCGATGGCCGCACCGAATCGAAATCCATCAGCGCGCCGGAAGTGCAAACCTATGTGCGCGCCCGCTGCAAGCTTTTGACCCTGTCGGCCCAGCAATCCAAGATCACTCGCGTCGAACAACTGATGAATGAGCAGATTAATGGGGCGGAACAATTCGTTCTGCGCCCTGGTCAGCCCACGCTTCAGGACATGACCTATGGCGTGGATGTGTTCTTCCGCGCGCTTAGCGCGGTGTTGACCGATATTTGCGATGGCACCGGCGCCATGCTGCGTGACCAGATGAAGCTGTTATCCGATTTCCAGCGTAAGTACGGGCCATTGGCGATCGTTGCCTTGCTGCATCCCATGCTGCCGGGCGTCAGTGTGGAAAATTGGATTCGCGAAGCGCGGGAAAAGCTGCAAAAGGTGGACCCGGAATTCTTTGCCGCCTGATCGTCGTCAAATGCATGGCCGGTCCCGTTTGATCGGGACCGGCCATGTGTTTTGACGGCTTTTTGGCCGTTGTACAGCCCTCGCCGGGCGCGGCCATCCGGCCGCTTGGCCGCCGCCGCAATGGCGGCTGGGTTTTATTTTGTCCCTCGCCGGGCGGGCGCGTCCGCGCCCTTGGCCGCCGCCGCAATGGCGGCTGGGATTATTTTGTCCCTCGCCGGGCGGGCGCGTCCGCGCCCTTGGCCGCCGCCGCAATGGCGGCAGAACCAACGACCGTAAGTTAGAACTTACGGTCGTTGGTATGACCCGTTGGATCATTTTAACAACGGATCATTTCAACGGGCGACCGGTATCAGTTCTGCAATTGGGCAGTGGCGGGCGGGGTGATGCCGTGTTTGGCCGCCGCGGCCTTGGACACGAACAGTTTGGGCTGGGGCAGGATCACCGGCAAGGTCGCGGGGTTGGCGCCGTTCAGGATCTTGGCCATCTGTTGGGCGGCGGCGGCGCCCATATCGCTGTTCAGCGGGGCATAGGCCCCCAACCAGCCGGCGGCCACATAGGTCTGGGTGCCCCCATACAACGCCACCTTATCGCCGATACCGGCCTGAATATCTTTTGCCACCGATGCCAGATAATTGTCGGCGCCCGCATAGACGCTGTCCACCTGGACTTTGCCCGATGTCACATCGGCCAGGATTTCCTTGACCGAATCGGTGCCGGGGGCGACGCGGGACGAAACCAGCGTCACCCCGTTCTTTTCCGCCCATTGGGTGACGTCTTTTTCGATCTGCACCGAATTGGGTTCGCGCACATTGTACAGCACCAACAACCGCTTGATCGGCTTCAGCGTCTTGAAGGTGTCCAGCTGCTCGCCCACTGGCACGCCATTGGTGACCCCGGTGACCGCCTGGCCCGGCTTGTCCTTTGACTCCACCAGCTTGGCCGCCACCGGATCGAATACGATGTTGAACACCACCGGCACCTGATTGCGGACGACGCTGGTGGTCAATTGGGTTCCCACGGTGCCATAGGTGTAAATGGCGTCATATGTCTTCTTGCCGATATCGGCTTCCAGATCGCGCAGGGCCGATGCCAGCACCCCACGGTCCTGATTGGCGTTGATTTCCTTGAATGTCGCCTTGATCCCCAATTCGGTCAGCTTGCTTTTGAAAACCGTGTCGGTTTCCATTCCTTCCTTCCACTCAACCATCAGGATGGTCTTGTCGGCGGCCAGGGCCGCCGGGATGGACAGGGTGATGGCGGCCACGCCGCCCAACAGCAGGGCGGACAGGATTTTCGCTGACATTTTGGGTAATGACATTTGGGGGTTCTCCACGCTGTAATTGAAATGTCGCAAATACACTCCATGTATTTTATTTACATATGTCACATTAACAATTTACAAGTTTATGACTATATCTATTTCTATTGACGATTTTGGATGAAAAATTTTATCAATCCATTGGATTATATGCCCTGTGCTGGATGGTCACATCATCATGGCATGCCCAGTCCTTTCCGCATTCACGCTGTCGGCCTTGATCCGGCGTCATACGCTGTCCGTGGTTTTTCTGCTGGCCACCATTGCCGATCAATCCTGTAACGCCTTTTTGCCGCTTCATGCCCAGGGGTTGGGGCGGGATTTCGCCTTGGCTCTGTCCTCCTCCATGGCGGCGGCCCTGCCATCGGCGGTTTTTTGGCTGATGGTGGCCGCAGCCCAATTGACGACGGCATGGTGGGATCGGGGGCGGGATCACCGGCATCTGACCGCTGGCGCGTTGGCCCTGTCCTGTCTGGCATTGGCCGGTTGCAGCCAAGCCACCTCGTTGGAAACATTGGTGCTGTGGCGGGGCTTGGGCGGTTTCGCCACCGGCATGGTGATGATGCTGGTTCAGGACGGGATGTTGCGGGCGGCGGGGGCTGAAACCCGGACCCGTGCATCCGGGGGGTATCTGGGGGTGTTTTTCGCGGGCACCATTCTGGGGACGTTGGGGGGCGGGATGGCGGCCGATTGGGGGGGGCCATCCATGGCCTTGCGGGCCGCCGCCGCTGTGGCGGCTGTGGCCGGTCTTCTGGCCTGCGCGGTGCCGTCCTATCGGGAAATCCGGGGCGGGGGGGCGGAAATGCCGCTGGCGGCTTTGGCCAAACCGTCCCTGTTGGCCTTGCTGCTGGTGGGGGCGATGCCATCCCGGTTGCTGATTTCCGGTTTTCTTTACTATCTGGTGCCCCTGGCCTTGCATGATTCGGGGGCGGATTCGGCCAGCATCGCCAGAGTGCTGATCCTTTACGCCCTGATCATGGCCGTCATGGCCCAGCCATGGGCCAGATTGGCCGACCATTGGCGCCGCCCCCGTCTTTTCGCCTTGGCGGGATTGGGATTGTCGGCGCTGGCCCTGGCCGTGGCGCCGTTGTCCCGATGGGCCGGACTGGATGCATTGCCCGCCTTGGCTTTGGCGGTGGGGGTTTTGGGGGTGGCCCAATCCATCGGCATGGCGCCCCAGGTGACCATCCTGTTCCAGATTGCCGCCCCGGAAATGGACCGGTTCGGCCGCACGCCGGTTTTAGGCTTGTTCCGGGTTTGCGAACGGCTGGGCCTGTTCGCCGGTCCGGTCTTGGCCGGCTGGCTGGCCGGATGGGGGCCGGGGACGGCCTTGGCCGGGCTGGGGGTTTTATCGGTGTCATCCCTGGCGGTTTTGTCCGCCATCTTTTTCCATGATCGGAGTCCACCACATGAGCGCGCAGCTTTTCCCGGATAACCGGCCCATCCCCACCGTGCCGGCAGGGGATGGGGGCGAGGGATTATCCTGGGGTGACGCCATGACCTGGGAAGAATTCGAATTGCTGGTGGACCGCACGGTGGAACCGTTCAAGGATCAGTTCGATCTGTGCTTTTTCAACTATAATCATCCTGTGCGGTTTCAGGGCCATTGGCCCGAACATCTGCGCAAGGATACGCCCGTGCGTATGTCTTATACCGATTGGGGGGCGCTGGACGCCCCGGTGCTGCTGTGTGTGGGGGGGATCGCCAACACGGCCCGGCGCTGGGATTATCTGGCCTGCGCCCTGGCCAGTGATTTCCGGGTCATCTGTCTGGATTGGCCCGGTCGGGGGATGAGCGGCTGGATGCCCACCCAAGGCGATTACAACCTGGATACCAATGTGGAGGTGATCCGCCAATTGCTGGAGCATCTGGGCTGTTCGCGCCTGCATCTGTTGGGATCGTCCCTGGGGGGCAGCGTGGGAATGGCTCTGGCCGCCCGTTATCCCGGATTGGTGGACCAGCTGATCTTGAACGATATCGGCCCCTATATGCCGGTGGAGCGCCGCCGCCGCCGCGCTCAGGCCGTGGCCCGCCACTACGCTTTTCGCCGTCCCGCCGACCTGTTCCGCCGGTTGGGGGCAGCGGCCAAGAATGAAGGGCCGGTGACCGAAGATGAATTGCTGCACAACACCTATTTCCAGACAAAATGGTCCGATGGCCATGGTGGACGTATCTACCGGCACGACCCCCGCGCCTTGCAAGCCTATGCCGAGGAAGCCACGCACGGCATTGACCAATGGGCGGATTGGACCCGGCTGGACAGCCCGATCCTGGTCATTCACGGCATGGTGTCCGATGCCTTGCTGCCGGAGACGGTGGAACAGATGGCCGCCAAACCGGGGGTGACGGTGATGGAAGTCCCGCAAACCGGGCACACCCCGGCGCTTAGCGATGACAACCAGATCCATTTTGTCCGGCAATGGCTGTTGGATGGTTTGCCTGATGCCGCCTTTACCTGTCTGTTGCCCCACAGCCAACCCCGCCATCTGTTCGGCGCGCCCCCTATTCCAGCCGCCGGGCCATGACGGAGCAGGGCGCCGTGACGACCGGGGCGGCGCGGGTCGTCCTGACGATCGAGTCCACCTTGGCCGACCTGTCCGCCCATGATCTGTGGGTGGAGAGCACGACGCCCGGCCAGGATGTGTACGATCTGTTCGCCGCCCATCCCGATTTGCCCGGCGTGATTGTCCTGGATCATGGGCGTTATGCGGGCATGCTGCCGCGCAGCCGCTTTTTGGAATGCCTGTCCCAGCCCTTTAGCCGCGATCTCTATTTCCGCCGCCCCATCACCAGCCTGATGACCATTGGCGGCGGCACCGCCTTGTGCCTGGACGCCCATGCCCGGATCGAGCGGGCGGCGCGGCTGGCTTTGTCCCGGCAGGCCGATCAGGCCTATGACCCGGTGGTTGCCGCCCATGGCCGCGGGGTTTTCAAGGTGGTGGACATGCGGGTGCTGCTGCTGGCCCAGGCCAGTATCCTGGACAGCACGGATCGCCAGAACCGTCATCTGCTGGCGGATATCCGGGATCATGTGGGGCGGCTGGAAAACGCCATGGACCAGTTGCGGCAGGCCAAGGAAGAAGCCGAAGCCGCCACCCAGGCGAAATCCACCTTTCTGGCGACCATGAGCCATGAAATCCGTACCCCCATGAATGGGGTGCTGGGCATGCTGGATGTTTTGGCCGCCACCCGGCTGTTGCCGGATCAGGCACAGCAGGTGGGGCTGGCACGGGACAGCGCCTTGTCCTTGCTGCGTATTATCGACGACATCTTGGATCTGTCCAAGATCGAAGCCGGCCGCCTGGATTTGGAGCAGCTTTCGCTGTCCATCGAAGATACGGTCGATGGCGTGGCTGCCACCTTGCGGCCCATGGCCTGGAACAAATCGTTGCGTCTGCTGACCTTCACCGATCCGCTTATTCCCCCCAGCCTGATCGGGGACCCGCTGCGGCTGCGGCAGATTTTGTTCAACCTGTTGGGCAATGCGGTGAAGTTCACCGAAACCGGCCAAGTCACCTTGCGAGCCGATTTGCTGTGCCAGCAGGGCAGTCGCGCCGATATCCGCTTTTCCGTCATCGACACCGGCATTGGCCTGACCGCCGATCAGGCCGCCCGCCTGTTCCATCCCTTTACCCAGGCAGAGGCATCGACCCGGCGGCGATTTGGCGGGACCGGTCTGGGGCTGTCCATTTGTCGCAAACTGGCCCAGTTGATGGGGGGTGACATCCGGGTGGACAGCGAGCCGGGCCATGGCTCGGTCTTTCAGGTGGATGTATCTTTACCGACTGCCACCGATGGCGGGGGTGGTCTGGCCGTGCAGCCCTTGCAGGACAGCCGCATCGTCCTGGCGATGCCGCATGACGATGAACGGGTGGCAGCCGCCTGTTATCTGCGTGCCGCCGGGGCGAAGCTGGCGGCCTTTGCCGATCTGTCGCATGTGCCGGGATGGCTGGAGCGGTTGCCCCCGGCGGACGATACCATCCTGGTCATGCATGACCAGGATGGTATCGTCCCGGCCTTTGACGGCCATGACGTGGTGATGCGGGCCATCCCCGCCGATCAGAAACCCGTAACCCGCCGGGGGTTGGTGGAGATGGCTTGCCGGGCGTTGGGGGTGGTCGGCATTCAGCCGGTCGCGGCGGAACCTGGCCGTACCGGCGGCAGCCCCCTTCGCCTGTCCCCCTCTGCCCCTATCCTGGTGGCCGATGATCATCCCATCAACCGCGAGGTCATCTTGCGCCAGCTTGACCTGTTGGGATGCCGCGCCGACGCGGTTGCCGATGGTCGTCAGGCATTGGCGGCACTGGAGCGCCAAGACTATGCGTTGCTCTTGACCGATTGCGACATGCCGGAATTGGACGGCCTGCATCTGACCCGGATCATCCGCCAGCGGGAACAGGCCGATGGTGATGGGGCCGATGGTGATTGGACCGGTCGGCATCTGCCTATTATCGGCATCACCGCCAGTGCTCAGGCCGGCACGGTGGAAAGTTGTCTGGCGGCGGGCATGGATGGATGTTTGATCAAACCCGTCGATACCCGCACTTTGGGATTGGGGCTGTCGCCGTGGTTGCCGGTCGCATCGCGGCAGGACGTGCCGGTTCAATCCGCCAGCGCCGTGCAATCAGTGCCGACAGATGCGGCCAGCCCCATTGATGACCGGCAATTTGTCGATTTGCTGGGGGATGATCCTGCGGCCATTCACGGTCTGCTGGATCGGTTCCGCCAATCCAGTCTGCCGGTTTTCACCCAATTGCGTGATGCCATCGCGTCGCATCAGCCGCTTCCGGTGGTGAAGGGCCATGCCCACAAGCTGAAGGGGGCGGCCGGGATGGTTCGGGCGCTGGCCCTGGCCCAGCTTTGCCAAAGGCTGGAACAGGCGGCGCTGGCCGATGATTGGCCGTCCATGCCCCCCTTGGCCACCGATCTGGACCGCGAATGGGGGCGGGTGGACCGGTTCATCCAATCCTATCCCCACTGAACCTTCTTGTTGCCCCTTGCGGGCGTGGCCATCAACCGCCGGGTATTTGCCATGTCATCTCGCCTTTTGCTGTTCGTCCGTCATGGGCAGACCGATTACAACCGCCGCCAGATCCGTTGCGGCGGCGATGTGGATATTCCCCTGACCCGCGACGGCGAGGATCAGGCCCGCCATGCGGCCCAGGCGCTCAGGGGGGATGCGGGCCAGTTGGATGGGGTGTTCGTCAGTCCGCTGATGCGCACCCGTCAGACCGCCGGGATCATTCTGGCGGAATTGGGCATCAGCCGGGTGCCGGTGGTGATGGATGGGTTGATCGAACGCCGGTTGGGGGAATGGAATGGGCTGGATATTGAAACCAGCCAAGCGTTGTTTGACGCCGGAGCCTCACCCCCCGGCGGCGAAAGCGAAGGGGATTTCCGTGCCCGGATCGCCCAAACCCTGGACCACATTCTGGCTCAGCCCTGCCGGTTGCCGTTGGTGGTGTCCAGCAAGGGCGTCGCCCGTGTCTTGGGAATTCTGGCCGGTCAGCCGCCCCAGGGGCCGGCGGGGAATGCGCAGGTGCTGCGGTTCCGGTTTTGACGGACGGCCGGATCTGTTGGGAAAAAACACGAAAGGCCCGCATGGCGCGGGCCTTTCCTGTGTCTCCAATCCCGCCCGACGCCTCCCCAGGCATGTCAATCAACGGACAGTGCAAGATCAGAAAAAAACGTGGTCACTATGCCCGGTCGGAAAACCGCGCCCTTGGCGTTATTCCGCCACATCGGCAAGCGCGCGGGCCAGATCATAAATCTGTCGGCGCAGCTTGGGATTTTCGATGCGGTAATAGACGCGGGCCAGTTCCAGCGTTTCGCGCCGGACCATGGGATCGCTGTCCATATTGGCGATCTGTTCGTCTTCGGGCGAAATATTGGCGATCATGCTGGGCGCTGCCGCCTTGGTATCGTCCGACATGTCGTCAAAGAAAAAGCTGATCGGAACGTCCAGGATACGACCGAAATCGTAAAGACGGCTGGCGCTGATGCGATTGGCGCCGCGTTCGTACTTTTGCACTTGTTGGAACGTCAGGCCCAGGGCCTCCCCCAACTTGCCCTGACTAAGCCCCAGCAGGGTCCGGCGCAAGCGGACGCGATTCCCCACATGCACGTCGATGGGATTGGGTTTCCCATCCGCCGTCTTACCCCGTGAACTTTTACGCCTGATCGTGGTCATTGGAGACACCCTCAAGAGATTTCGGCCATTAGTATGTAACCTCAACGGGCCGGATGCAATATCATGATACTCATCTGAATATTCTATTCACCATGATGGGGCGCATGCCTATCACGACTTCCCCCGCGAAACCAGTGCGAAGCAAGAAAAATATCAGCCAGCGCATCGAAGAGTGAACGGACCGCCGGGTCCCGCAACTTGTCCTCGTGCGCGATCAGCCACAACGATGCCTGAAGATCCGGCGCGGGCATGTCCAGCATCACCAGCCGGGAATCGTACAGGCTGGAATAGGTTGGCAATAATCCGACCCCTTTGCCTTCCACCACGCTTTGATGGGCTTGGCGGCTGTTGCTGGCCATGACCAGGGCTTCTTCCCGTTCGCATTTGCGGGAAATCACGTCGTTCCAGCCGTCCAGACTGTGGATCGGGCGGTAGATGGCGACATCCACCAGGGATTCATCCAGCAATTCGTCGAAACGCTGAAAATGGCGCTTCCGTGTCTGCAACAGGGCTTGTCCCGCCACCGGGGCGAAATTCATCACCCCGATCCGGCGGACGCGCATGGCCCCGCTGACCGCAGGCAGGTCGCCGACCCCAGTGGCGGCAATGGCGATATCTGCATCGCGAAGGGCGGTGGTGAAGGCCAGGGGCGGGCATTGTTCCGGCACCTTGCCGATGTCCAATGGCTGGGGAGTGGCGGAATTGCGTAGCAGGACCGGGATCAGCGTATAGCTCAGCAACCCTTCGCTGGCGCCCAGCGTCACCATGGATGACGGCGCCATGGTCAGGCCATGCATGGCGGTTTCGAAATCATCCACGCTGGCCAGGGTGCGGCGGGCGCGTTCCAGCAAGGCGGCACCTACCGGCGTTGGTGCCGCCCCCGAGCGGCGGCGGGTGAACAGGGGGCGGCCCACCATTTTTTCCAACTCGCCGATCCGGCGGCTGACCGTGGTTTGGTCAATGCCCAGTGCCTTGGCCGCGCCTGAGAATCCGCCCCGGTCGGCACAGGCCAATAACAGGCGGATATCATTCCAGTCGTACAGTCGAAACTTGTCCATATAGCGGCTCGTTGGCGTTCTCGGTATGCATATTTGACGGCATACCCAACCACTATACACCTTGGCATGCTTCTGCCCAGAACAAACACATCAAAAGGGATCACGTCATGTCCCATACAGCCCAGCCGAGCAATCCGGCCAAGGATTGGTCCATTGAAGTGAAACTGGTTCGTACCCCGGATGAGCACGCCATGACCATGGCGATCCGTGCCGCCGTATTTTTAGCAGAAGAAGACAACATCACTTATTTTGATGAATTCAACGGCAACGATTATGTGGCCACCCATTTCATTGCATTTGTGAATGGTGACCCTGCCGGGGTTATCCGCCTGCGTTGGTTTGCCGATTTCGCCATGTTGGAGCGGGTCGGCATTCGCAAACGCTATCGGTCCTACAAGGTGTTCGCCGCCTTGGCCCGTGCGGCCCTGGACCATGCCCGGCAAAAGGGATATCGCCTGATCGCCGGCCGTGCCCGTGGCGATACCTTCAAACTGTGGCAGCGTTTCGCCGGTCGCCAAAGCGGCCCGGCCATCACCATGAGCCGGGGCACGCTGGTCCCCACCTTGTTCGATCTGCCGCCCCGGGCCGAAGGGCACATGCAGGCCGGTCCTTTCGGTGATCCCGATTATGAAGACCTGATTGTGCAGATCGAGGGCAAATGGGATTTCGCCGCTTATCAGCACCAGCTATCCGGCCATCCTTCCGTCGCTGCGGAATAGCCACAGCGTTCTGGTGTGAAAAGGGGAGGGGGCGCAAGCCGCCTCCCCTTTTCACGTCAAGGGCAGATGTGCGCAACATGATTGAGGCGCATACTTATAATAGTAATTATAAATATGTATCGACCAAAGGTATGCAAATGCAAGCAACGCACATAAATGACGTGAATATGCGCATAACCCTGAGGCGCATGAGCGACGAAGCGACCGCGCGTGGGGATTCCCCCTTGGCCGCGATCTTGGAAGTGGCCATACGGACGTTGGATGAACGGATCGCCCGGCATATGCAGCCGGATGAATCCATGGGCGGCCTACGCATCCGTACTGAATTGGTGACCCGCAACATCCGTATCAGTGACCGGCGGACCACCATCAAGCTGGAACAGGATTATTGGGACGCCCTGGATCGTATCGCCCAGCGAAACAGTACCACCGTTGATGCACTGTGTACCATTATCAGCAACTTGCACGATGGAGGAAACATGACGTCGGCCATCCGCGTCTATGTGCTGAATGCAGTTGAAACGCAGGAAGACGAGGTGCATTGACGGCCAGGGCAACGCTTGCGCCTGGTTCGGGTGGGGCCTGGCCTGCGACGTCCATATTTTTCTGAAATTGTCTCTGGCCGGGGACAGAAAAAGGTTGCGCTCTGTGCATGAGAATAATTATCATCCGCGTATGCCCTGGAAAGTGATTGGCATAATCAGTGCAAGGAAGGGGATGGGCCGGATCGTCGGTCCCAGCCCGTGCAAGACACCAAAGCCGAGGTCGCCATGTACGTTTGCCTGTGCCACGGATTGAATGAACGCCAAGTCCGCGCAGCCATTGACGAAATGACCACACCGTCGGCGGCAGGGGTGTACCGTCACTTTGATTGCAAGCCGCGCTGCGGCAAATGCGTCCAGACTGTCGTGGATATGTTGCAGGCGTCGTATCCTGGACAAAATCCGGCTTGTCCCTGTGGGGAATCCCACGCGTGTTCTGAAAATGGGGAATCCCACGCGTGTTCTGAAAATGGGGAGCCCCATGGGTGTGTGGGGCACGCGGAACTCCGGGTCTGATCCTGGTTTCGACGGTCATGTTCGGCGTCGGCGGACGCCCGGCATGAGTCGAAAGTTGATGTCTCCCCCCTTCTTTCGGTCAGTTATCCTGCTTGTGCGCAACCCTCATCGGTGCAAGACTGCGTAACAGACTTGAAATTGCCCCGTCTCCAATGGCATGCCTATGTCCTCTAAGGTAAAACCCGGAGCTTGGAGGCGTTTTGGACGGCGACATTGGCATGAACCAGCCGGCGAATGAAAGCCTGCCCCCTCCGACACAGTATCGGTCGCTGTTCGAAAACGCGATCGAAGGTATCTATCGCACCACCGCCGATGGCCGCTATCTGGCTGCCAATCCCGCTTTGGCCCGTATTTATGGGTATGACACCCCCGACGCTCTGATCGCGGGGCTGACCGACATTGCCCATGACCTGTATGTCAATCCCGCCGACCGCGACCGGTTCCAGCGCGCCCTGGCCCATGATTCCGTGGTTCGTGATTTCGAGGCCCAGGTCCATCGCCGCGATGGCAGCATCATTTGGATTTCGGAAAATGCCCGCGCCGTGCGTGACGAAAGCGGGCTGCTGACCTGTTATGAAGGCACGGTGCAGGACATCACCGCCCGCAAGCATGCCGAAGACCGTCTGCGCCTGGCGGCGGCGGTGTTCGATGGGGTGGGCGAAGCCATCATTGTCACCGATGACCGGCATAATGTCCGCGCCGTCAATTCCGCCTTTGAACGGATGAGCGGCCTGTCCGGGGCCGGGGTCGTGGGCAACCGTCTGTCTTGCCTGGCGGACGAAGTCAACGATAGCGCCTTGATGGATGAAGCTTGGGCCACTGCGGCCAAGGGCGGCATCTGGCAGGGGGAATTATGGGCGCGCCGCGCCGATGGCGATGTTTTCCCTGTCTCGTTAAGCCTGACCGGCGTGAGCAGCGAAAGCGGCGGGATCGGGTCCTATGTCCTGCTGTTGCGCGACGTCACCCGCCGTAAGATGGATGAACAGCGCATCCGCTTTCATGCCAGCCACGACATGCTGACCAAGCTGGCTAATCGTCATTCCGTCATGGAATCCCTGAGCCAGGCTTTGGTCCGCGCCGGTGTGGCCGAGGAAAAGCTGGCTTTGCTGTTCTTGGATGTGAACCGCTTCAAGGATGTGAATGACAGCTTCGGCCATGCCGCCGGGGATGAATTGCTGCGGCAGGTGGCCAGTCGGCTTAAGGGATGCGTCCGGGCGTCGGATATTATTGGCCGTCTGGGGGGCGATGAATTCGTCATCGCCTTGCCCGGCGTTCCGTCGCCATCGGCGGTTTTGGGTTGCGTGGAAAAAATTCTGTATTCCTTTGCCTCGCCCTTCCGGGTGGGCGGGCGGGAATTATACGCCTCGACCAGCATGGGGATCGCCATCTATCCCGATGATGGCGATTGTGCCGAACATCTGCTGTCGTCGGCGGATGCGGCCATGTATCACTGCAAGGCCACCGGGCGGCAATATTGCTTTTATGACCACGACATGAACCGTCAGGCGGTCGAGCGGGTCAATCTGGAAAACGACTTGCGCCGGGCGCTGAGCGAAGGCCAATTCCGGTTGCATTATCAGCCCAAGGTGGATGCCCGTACCCGCCGGATCGTCGGGGCCGAGGCGTTGATCCGCTGGCGCCATCCCGAACGCGGCGATGTCAGCCCGGCCCTGTTCATTCCCATCGCCGAACGGGCCGGTTTGGTGGGGGCCATCGGTGATTGGGCCTTGGTCCATGCCTGTCGGCAAATGCGGCAATGGCGGGATCTGGGGCTGGATTTCGGCTGTGTATCGGTCAATTTGTCCCCGGCGCAATTCCATGATGCCGGGCTGACCGTCAAGGTGGAAACCGCCTTGGCCGATAGTGGGTTGCGTCCCGCCGATCTGGAGTTGGAAATTACCGAAACCATGATGGCGACCGAAGTGGATCGGGCCATCACCATCTTGAACGATCTGGGCAATATGGGGATCAAGATTTCCATCGACGATTTCGGGACCGGTTATTCGTCACTGGCCTATCTGAAATTGTTCCCGGTGGATGCGCTGAAGATCGACCGGGCCTTTGTCAAAGACCTGCCCGGCGCCAGCAAGGACGGCGCCATCGTCGCCTCGGTGGTGGCCGTGGCATCCAATCTGGGGTTCGGGGTCATCGCCGAAGGGGTGGAAACCGAAGCCCAGGCGGATTACCTGCTGAGCAAGGGCGCCCATATCATGCAAGGCTTTCTGTTCAGCCCGCCGGTGGATTCCCAAACCTTCGCCGATTACCTGCGGCGGGGCAGCCTGTAAGACCATATCCCGGTGATCGGAACCGATCACCGGCGCCCGTGACGGCCGGGCGGGTTTCTCCGAAACCCTTGCCTTCCGCGGCGTAAGCCGCGCGGCCCCTTGGGCCTAATCAAATCCCTATGAGTTTCACTCACCGGGATTTGGTATAAGGCCGGTATCAGGCGGCACTCAGCGAGAGACAGATCACTTTAAATAAAAAATACCGCCGCCCTGGTTGGGGCGGCGGTATCACCGGATCGTAATGAACCCGGACCCGAAATTACTTCAGGGTCTTCAGGTATTCGATGACGGCGGCCACGTCTTCGGGCTTCTTCAGGCCGGCGAAGGCCATCTTGTTGCCGGGGACGACTTCCTTCGGGTTGGCCAGGTACTTGCTCAGATTGGCTTCATCCCAGGTCAGGCCGGACTTCAGATGGGCTTCAGAGTACTTGTAGCCTTCGGCATGGCCAGCCTTGGCGCCGAACACACCGAACAGCGAGGGGCCAACGCCGTGCTTGCCGGCTTCCACCTTGTGGCAGGCCTTGCACTGGTTGAACGCGGCCGGCGCATCGGCGGCGATGGCGGCGACGGGGGCGAACATCAGAGCGGCAATGGTCAGGCCGACCTTCTTGTTGAACATGTGAATCTCCCAAATCCAGATATGTTGAACCGAACGCGATAACCTCGACGCTGGACTGGGCCGCGTTATCCCCCAGTTCCAACATTGTAAAAAGTTACCATGGCGAAATTTTGGCCGGATCACCCGGCCCCCCGCCAAGGCGGGTGGGGTGATCTGGTCGGAACCGGCGGCTATCCATTCCCCAAGGCTGATGTCTTGCGGGCCGCATTATCATTCACATTCCCCTGAACTGCAACCGCTTCCCCACCCTTTTGTATTGGTTACAAAACGCTTGCCAAGGGGGGAGTGGGGCAAGACAGATGGGGGTGAACTGCGATAAAACCCCGGCCATGACCACCTTACCCATCGACGACGTCATTCCCGCCATCCGTGCCGCTTTGGCCGGTTCCTCCGGGTTGGTTTTGCAGGCGCCGCCGGGGGCGGGCAAGACCACCCGCGTTCCCCTGGCGCTATTGGATCCGCCATGGCTGGCCGGGCGGCGCATCATCATGCTGGAACCCCGCCGTCTGGCCGCCCGTGCCGCCGCCCAGCGCATGGCCGCCAGCCTGGATCAGGATGTGGGGCGGGTGGTCGGCTATCGTGTCCGCCTGGACGCCAAGGTCAGCGCCGCCACCCGTATCGAGGTGGTGACCGAAGGCATCCTGACCCGCATGTTGCAGGACGATCCCGGATTGGATGGTGTGGGGCTGGTGATTTTCGACGAATTTCACGAACGCTCCCTGAACGCCGATCTCGGTCTGGCCCTGTGTCTGCAAAGCCGGGCGGCATTGCGCGATGATTTGCGGCTGATGGTCATGTCGGCCACGCTGGATGGCGGCCCGGTGGCCAAATTGATGGGGGATGCCCCGGTCATCACCAGCGAAGGCCGGTCATTCCCGGTGGATACCCGGTTCCACGCCCGGCCCGGACATGTCCGCGACCTGCCTGCGGCCATGGCCCAAGTGATCCGTCATGCCCTGCGCCATGATCCGGGGGACATCCTGGCGTTTTTACCCGGCAGCGGCGAAATCCGCCGGACCGGCGATTTGCTGGCCCAGGATGGGCCGGATTTGGGGGCCAGCGTGCACCTGCTGTACGGCGATCTGCCCCAAGACGCCCAGGACCGGGCGATCCGCCCCGATCCCAAGGGTGGGCGCAAGGTGATCCTGTCCACCGCCATCGCCGAAAGCTCGTTGACCATTGATGGGGTGCGGGTGGTGGTTGATGGCGGGCTGATGCGCTTGCCCCGTTTCGATCCCAGTTCGGGCATGACCCGGCTGATCACCCAGACCGTCAGCCGCGCATCCGCCGATCAGCGCCGGGGGCGGGCCGGGCGCCAGGGGCCTGGTGTGTGCCATCGCCTGTGGACCGAAGCGGAAGACCGCGCCCTGACCCCCTTTACCCCGCCCGAAATCGCCGATGCCGATCTGGCCCCGCTGATGCTGGATCTGGCTGTATGGGGGGAACGTGATGCGGCGGCCCTGGATTGGCTAGACCCGCCCAATCCGGCCCCGCTGGGCCAGGCCCAGGCTCTGCTGTTGGAATTGGGGGCGGTGACCGCCGATGGCGCCATCACCCCCCATGGCCGGGCCATGGCCCGGATGGGCCTGCATCCCCGGCTGGGGCACATGGCCATCCGGGCGCGGGATTTTGCCTTGGGCGGATTGGCCTGTGATCTGGCCGCCTTGCTGGCGGAACGCGATCCGCTGCGTGGCGGTGCCGGGCGCGATTGCGATATCCGTGGTCGGATCGACGCCTTGCGCGGGGATTCCGGTGCCCCCGCCGCCGATCGCGGGGCATTGGCCCGTATCCGCCAGTCGGCCAAGGATTGGCGCCGCCGTCTGGGTCTGAAAAGCGGACAGGAAGACGGGCGGGCCAATGATGCGGGCCGGGTTCTGGCCCTGGCCTATCCCGACCGCATTGCCCGCCGCCGCCCCGGCGGCGATGCCCGCTTTGCCCTGTCGGGCGGGCGGGGCGCCCAGATGGACGGTTTAGACCGGTTGGCGGGGGAAGAATGGCTGGTGGCCGCCCAATTGGATGGCGAGCGGCGTGAATCCCGTATCTTTCTGGCCGCCCCCCTGGCCAAGGCCGATATCGAAGAGGTGTTCGCCGACCAAATCACCCAGATCACCCAATTGGATTGGGATAAGCGGGACGAAGTCATCCGCTCCAGCCGTCAAAGACGGTTGTTTTCCCTGGTGCTGGACGAACAGCCGGTAACCGGCGCCGATCCCGCCTTGCTGGCCCGGACCATGGCCCAGGGCGTGGCGCAGATGGGGTTGGCTTGCTTGCCGTGGACGCCGGATCTGGAAAAGTGGCGGGCGCGGGTGGTCTTTGCCCATGCCCATGATCCCGATGGCGGTTGGCCCGATTTGTCGGATCAATCCCTATTGGCTGAAATCGACGATTGGTTGCCGCCTTATCTGGCCGGGATTACCCGCCGAAGCCATTTGGTCCGGTTGGATCTGTCCCAGGCTTTGCATGCCCGGCTGGATTGGGACCAGGGCAAACGGCTGGACCGGCTGGTTCCCAGCCATGTGGATGTGCCCTCGGGCAGCCGTATCCCCATTGATTACAGCGGCGATGTTCCGGTGCTGGCGGTGCGCTTGCAGGAAATGTTCGGCTGCGCCCAAGGTCCCGCCGTGTTGGATGGGCGCATGCCGGTCTTGCTGCATCTGTTGTCTCCGGCGCGCCGTCCGGTCCAGGTCACCGCCGATTTGGCCAGCTTTTGGGCCAATGCCTATCGGGCGGTCAAGGCCGATCTGAAGGGGCAGTATCCCAAGCATTGGTGGCCCGATGATCCCATGCAGGCGGAACCCACCGCACGGATCAAGCCCCGGAAATAGGACGGATCTCGACCGTATTGGGGCGGTCCCTGGATGGATGTCCAAGATCATTCATGCAGGTAAAACAGCAACAGATCGCGGCGGGCGCCGGGCTGATGGATGGGTTTGACCCCATGGAAGGTGTCAAAGCTCTTGACGAACATGTACAGGGAATTGGGCAGGAAGGGCAGGGTGTGAACCGCGTCGAAATCGGCGAAATCGTGATGCACGCCGCCAGGACAACGGAAATCCGGGGCCTTGGGGCGATATAAGGTGGTGCCGTGGTCGGCCTGGCTGGCATCGGCGGGCAGATAAAACAGCAATGTCATCCAGTTGCGTTGATCCGATGTGTGCACTTTCACCCCATCGGAGCTGCCGTCCCGCACCAGGATCATATCCCGCTTGAAGCGTTCGGGCATGGCCACACCTTGCTGTTCCGCCCGTTCGCGCAATTGGGGCTGATGGCGGCTGATCAGGGCGTTGGCGAAATCATCGTCCAGGACATGCTGGAATAATCCGGTCCAAAAGGCGGCGCCATCGCCGGATATCCGGGACAGATGGGCATCATCCAGCAGGAAACCCGTCCGCATGTCATAATCCCCCTTGGCTACCTTGCCGGTTTGCGCCAGCGGGGTATAAGCGGCGGATGGGGGAAGGTTGTGGTGCAGGTCGCCGTAAAAACCGGCGGGGAACACGTCTTCCACAAAAAGATGGCCGTGGGGCCACGGGCGCGCCGGGGTATTGAGGATACGGTACAGGGCGTGCATCTTGGCGTGGCGGAAGCAATCTTGATCCATGGACGGTCCTTTCCTGGTGATACGTGTTTCAGAAAGTTCCGACCCAAGGTCGGAACTTTTCTTCAGTCCCTCGCCGGGCGGGCGCCGATCAATCCGCGTGCCGGGCGGCATCATTCCCAGTGGCGGATGGTGCCCGCAGATAGGGGGCGATGAATTGCAAGGCGTCGCCCAGGCTGCGTTCCCAAACCCCCCATTCATGATCGCCATCCACGATGCGCAGGACGGTTTGTCCAGGTTGGTGGGCCAGCAATTGGTGATGGAAGATGGCGGCGTGAACCGGGATGGAAAAACGGTCGCGGTCGCCGGAATTGATATAAAGCGGCACCACCAGATTTTGGGCTGCATATGCGGGCCACAGGGGGCGCCAGTTCAGCTTTTGCCAGGTGGCGGAATCGAAATGCCCGTTTTTCTGAAAAGGCGGGTCCTTGATCGCCGATGAATTGCCGGGCGGATCGGGTTCGTAAATGGCGGGGCTAAGGGCGGCACCGGCGGCGAACAGGGCTGGCCGCGACAGCATCAGCCGGATGGTGGCATAGCCGCCCGCCGACAATCCGGCAAAGGCCCGCCCCTGACGGTCGGTGAAAACACGGAAACGGGTTTCGACCGTGGGTAATAATTCGGTCAACAACACGGTTTCCGCCGGATCGGCATTGCCGTCCACCCACCACATGGCTTTGTGGCCGGGCATCACCACCACCATGGGCGGAATGCGTTTGGCGCTGATCAGGCTGTCCAGCGTGGCCTGGGCCTTGCCTTTGACCAGCCAGTCATTTTCGTCGCCATTGGCGCCGTGCAAAAGATAAAGGACGGGATAGCGCCAGCCTGAATCCTGATATCCATCCGGCAGATAAACCGTGAAACGGTAGTCACGGCCCAAACTGGCGGATGCCAGACTTTCATGCAGGACTGTGCCCGCATGGGTGGACGTGATGGTTGAAATCAAAATAAGCAAAAAAGTTGTTATGAGTGATGGCATGCGCCGTAATAAAATATGCATATTTCTTCCTGCCACGTCACATGTGGAAGGTTTTGCATATACCAGCAATGTAAGGTGGTTGTGATATTATTTTGTTACATCAATCTTTGTTTTTATTTGTAAAATACTCTTAATGCGTCGTGTCGGCGAATGCGTATAGGGTTGGTGGCCATCCACATTTTCATGGTGCTTGTGGGCGGAAGAGGCCAATCGGGGGTGTTCTCATGACTGACATGGACGTCATGGCCAGGGCTGAACGCATTTTGGTGGTCGAAGACGACCAATTCAGTCAGCAATTGATCGGCCTTTATCTGGGCAAGGCCGGGTTCAGCCAGGTGACCGCCGCCGCCGATGGCCGGGATGCCCTGGATATCGCCAAGCGTCAGCGCTTTGATCTGGTGCTGCTGGACTTGAATTTGCCCCGCATGAATGGTGCCGAGGTTCTGCGCCGCCTGAAAAAAGAGGGGATGCTGACCGATATTCCGGTCATCATCACCTCATCCATGGGCAATATGGACGATATCGTCCACTGCATGGATCTGGGGGCTGAAGATTTTCTGTTGAAGCCGTTCAATGTGCGGCTGCTGGAAAACCGGGTCAGCGCCATTTTGGAAAAAAAGCGTTTGCGTGACCAGGGCCAGGCGGCCCATGCCCGCCATGCCCGCGACGTCCGGGGGGCGCGGGCGCTGCAAGCGGCCCTGTCGGGGATCACCCTGCCATCGACCGTGACCGAACCCGGACAGGCCACGGCGGCGGCCATGGTCCTGCCGGCGCAAGATCCGGGCGGCGATTTTCATGATGTCTTTCCCCTGCCTGGATCGGCGGTGTTCTTTCTGTTGGGCAGTGTGGCGGGCAGCGGGACCGATGCCGCCTTGGCCATGGGGCGGACCCATGCCCTGATCCGCCGGGCCGTCGATCGGATCGTGGCGGAAGGCGGGCATGTGGAGCCCCATGCGGTGCTGGCCTGGGCCAATCGCGAGTTGTGCCAGGAAGACGGGGCGGCGGTGTCTGTACTGGCGGGGGTCTACAGCCCCGGCGGCAATGTTTGGGATATGGCCAGCGCCGGCCATCCCAACCCGCTGTTCCTGGACCCGCGCCGTGGGGTGGAAACGGCGGAATGCGACCGTGGCCGTCCTTTGGGCCTGCACCCCGATGCCACCTATTCACGGCGCCAGTGGACGGGCAGCGGCGATGAAACCCTGGTGGCGTTCAGCCAAGGTGCCATGGATGCCGCCGATCTGTCCGGCGTGGTCTTTGGCGAAAGCCGGATCAGGGCGGTGTTGAACGGCTGCGCCGTGCCGGACCCGGCCAAGGTGGTGATGGCACTGGAAGCGGATATCCGCCGCTTTGTCGGGCGCCAGCCCTTGGCCGCCGATGCGACCATCCTGGCCATTCGGCACGGGGGATGACGATGATTGTCCCCTGCCGGTTGGTCCGGCAGGGGGCATGCGCCCACCTTATACCAACGGCCAATTTCATTGACCGTTGTACAGCCCCCGCCCGCTGCTGAGGGCGCCGGTGATCGGTTCCGATCACCGGGATATGGTATTACTGGCAGACCTTGTAATCCAACATGACTTCGTTCTGCATGGGGTTGGATTGCTTGGCAAAGGATGCCCAGCCCCGGCGGCTGATTTCTTCCAACTGCTTGTTCACTTTTTCGCAAAAAGCAGTGGTGATGGGCAGGTTGCGGTAATACGTGACCAGACGGCCATCGAAATAGGTCATCACCTTCAGCGCGTCATCCTTGAACTGGCGCTGAAACAGGCGGATGCGGGTGTCGGTCTGCTTGCGCAGATTGGGGCCGAATTTCTGATCGAAATCCTTCCACATTTTTTCCGTTCCCGGTTTGGAATAGTTGCACCGCTCGGATGCTTCCCGCAGGAAGATGCCGTGGCGGATCAATTGTTCCACCTTCACCTCTGACGGCTTCAGGCAGCGATTGAACTTCACGTCGGCGGCCTGGGCGGGCATCACCAGCACCACGGCGTAAAGCAGTCCCAAAACGGTTTGCACGATTCCAAACCGGGCGCGGTCGGATTTGACAAAGACGCTCATGCTACCCCCAGCTTTTATCCCCGGATCAGTATGCCCGCGCCTTGGGAAAAAAGTCTTAGCCTGTTTTCGGAATTTTCCCATTTTCCCCATCTGGCGGGGGCGATGGGGATCAGCGGTTCACGTCAATGACCACGCGGCCACGGATGTCCCCCTTCAGGATCTTTCCCGCCAATTCCGGCAGGTTGGACAGCCCGGCTTCGCTGGTGACCTGATCCAGCGCCTGGGGCGGGACCAAGGTGGCCAGCTTGGCCCAGGCGGCGGCGCGGCGGGGTGTGGGGCATTGGGCGCTGTCGATGCCCAGCAGATTGATCCCGCGCAGCAAAAAGGGCAGAACCGACGTATCCAGATCCACCCCGCCGGCATTGCCGCAGGCAGCCACCGATCCATGCAGGCGCAGGCTGGACAGCACATGGGCCAAGGTGGCGCCGCCCACGCTGTCCACCGCCCCCAGCCAGCGTTCGCCCAGTAACGGCTTGATGGCGCCCACCGCCAGTTCCGACCGGTTGATGATGGCCTTTGCCCCCAATCCGGCCAGGTATTCGTATTGGCTGGTACGCCCGGTCGAGGCGGTGACCCGGTATCCCCGTTGGGCCAGGATGATGGTGGCAATGCTGCCCAAGCCGCCGACGGCGCCGGTCACCAGCACATCGCCATCCTGATCGGGGGTCAGGCCATGATCTTCCAGCGCCATCACCGCCAGCATGGCGGTCAGTCCGGCGGTGCCCAGGGCCATGGCTTGGCGGGTGGTCATGCCGTCGGGCAGGCGGACCAGCCAATCGGATTTCACGCGGGCCATCTGGGCATAGCCGCCCCAATGCACCTCGCCCACTCGCCATCCGGTCAGGATCACCTTGTCACCGGGGCGGAAATCGGGGGAGTCCGACTGTTCCACCGTGCCCGCGAAATCAATGCCGGGAATATGGGGGTATTGGCGGACCAGACGGCCCAGGCCATTCAGGATCAGCCCGTCCTTGTAATTCAAGGTGGTCCACTCCACCCGCACGGTGACATCGCCCGTCGGCAAATCGTCCACGGTCAGGCGGCGGAGCGAGCTGGATACCTTGCCGTTATCATCGTCAAGCACCAGCGCGGAAAAATCAGACACGGGCGGCCCCCCTGCTCATGAGTGTCGGGCTGATGCTACCTCAGTATAGCCGCCCGCCAAAGTGTCGAAATGGAGGCCCTTGCCGGGTGCCGCCCGTCAGGATCACCGGGCCTTGCCGCCAGTCCCCAGAGCCGCCACCAATTCGGTGACATTCTGGCGGAACATGGCTTCGTAGGTGGGGGCCGGGCCGTCGGCGGGGGACAGGGCATCGGCGTACAAAGTGCCGCCAACGCGACCGCCCGAATCCTTGGCCAATTGCTGGATCAGCCGGGGATCGGACATGTTTTCCAAAAAGACCGCTTTGACCTTTTCCGCCTTCATCTGGCGGACCAGACGGGCGATGTCCTTTGGCGTCGGTTCGGATTCGGTGCTGACGCCCATGGGGGCCAGCAAGGTGACGCCATAAGCGGCGCCGAAATAGCCAAAGGCGTCGTGGCTGGTGATGATACGCCGCTGTGCCAGAGGGATGGTGTGCAGTTGCGATCGCACCCAGCCATCCAGTTCACTCAGGCGTTTGGCATAGCTGTCGGCGCGGGATTGAATGGCCGTGGCCTGATCTGGACGGGCCTGTTCCAACGCCTTGGCGATATTGGCCACGTAACGCTGTCCATTGGCCAAATCCTGCCAGGCATGGGGATCGGTGATCATGCCGCCGTGTTCATGCTCGTGCCCATGCTCATCGTCCTCTGCCTTCATCTGGCGCGGGGTCACCCCCTGGGATGCGGTGACCACCACGGCTTGGCTGGCCGATGATTGCAGCAGGCGTTGCCCCCAGCTTTCGAACCCCAGCCCGTTCAGGATCACCATATCCGCCTGGGCAACCGCCTTGGCATCGGCGGGGGTGGGTTCATACACATGGGCATCGCCATCGGGGCCGACCAAGGTGGTGACCGTCACCGCATCGCCGCCGATCTGACGGGTCATGTCGCCCAAAATGGAAAAGCTGGCCACGACCTTCAGCGGCTCTTGGGCCATGGCCGGAGCAGACAGGGCGCAGAAAACGGCCGCTGCCGCCAGGGTAAGGTGTTTCAACATGAACATTATGCCTCCAAAGGGTGGGATGGAAACAGCCGGGGCAGCAACCCGCCAACCCGGCCAAACAATAAGGACAACAGGTAAAAGCCGCCGGCGGTCAGCACGATGCCGGGGCCGGATGGCAGATTGCCGGCAAAGGACAGGACCAGACCGCCATAGCCGGACAGAAAGGACAGCAGCACCGCCACTCCCACCAGACCGGGAACGGTTTTGGCCCACAGCCGGGCGGCGATGGCGGGCAACATCATCAAGCCCACCGCCATCAATGTTCCCAACGCCTGAAACCCGGCCACCAGATTAAGGACCACCAGGGTCAGGAACAGCAGATGCACCCAGGCTCCGCCACCGCCTTGGGCGCGCAGAAAACCCGGATCGAAACATTCCGCCACCAGCGGGCGGTAAATCAGGGCAAAGACCGTGACGGTCAGGCTGGCGATGGACGCCACCAGGATCAGGGCGGTGTCATCCACCGCCAGGATGGTCCCGAACAGCACATGCATCAGGTCCACGTTGTTGCCGTGCAAGGAAACGATCATCACGCCCAGGGCCAACGAGATCAGGTAAAAGGCGGCGAAACTGCTGTCTTCCCGCGTGGCCCCCGCGCGCGGTCTGGTCAGGCGGGAAACCACCCCCGCCAGCAAGGCCACGGACAGCCCGGCGACGAAGCCCCCCAGCCCCATGGCGGTCAGGGACAGGCCGCCCAACAGGAAGCCGATGGCGGCACCGGGCAGGACCGCATGGCTTAAGGCGTCGCCCATCAGGCTCATGCGGCGCAGGACCAGGAACACCCCCATGGGGCCGGACCCTAGGGATAGGGCCAGACAGGCGGCCAAGGCCCGGCGCATGAAAGTGAAATCGACAAAGGGCGCCAGCAGCAGATCGTGCCAGCCGGTCATGACTGGTCCCCTTCGGCGTCCTGGGATTGGCCGTCATCCATGGATCGGGCCAGGCGCAGATTATCCGCACTCAGTACCGTGGCGGTTTCCCCCCAGCCGATCGGGCGGCGGGCCAATAACAGGCAATGGGGAAAATGGCGGCGGATCTGATCGAAATCATGCAAGACGGCAATGATGGTGCGCCCCTGGCCATGCCATCGGGTCATCAGGGTCAGCAAATCGGCGGTGGTGCGGGCGTCGATGGCGGCAAAGGGTTCGTCCAGCAAGATGATGGCCGCATCTTCCAGCAGCAGGCGGGCGAACAAAACCCGCTGCCGTTGTCCGGTGCTGAGCGATCCCATGGGCCGCCGGGAAAAGCCGTCCAATCCCACTGCCGCCAGGGCTTGATCGGCATGATGACGCTGTTCCACAGTGGCGCGGCCCCAGGGGCCGATCCGGCGCCAATGCCCCAACAGCACCACATCGTGAACCGTGATGGGGAAATCCGGGTCCAAATCCGCCTGTTGCGGCAAATAGGCGATGGCCGACGGGGCCAGTCCCCCCCGGTCCACCCGCCCGGACAAGGGGGGGAGCATCCCTTTGATCCCTTTCAGCAGCGTGCTTTTCCCCGCCCCGTTGGGTCCGGCGATGGCGGTCAGCGATCCCGCCGGAAAACAGCCGCTAAGATGATGCACCGCCGGATGGCGGTCATAGCCCAGGGTCAGGCCGTCCAGATGAAGGGCCGCCATCACCGGTCCCACCATCCCAAGGCCCATCCCACCGCCCCCCAGACCGGCAACAGGGTCGCGCCCGCCACGGCCAGACGCGGGGCGACACCCCAGGCCAGGACCGAGATGACGGGGAAAGGTGGGTGGCGCATGGTGTTTGGCTTTCCTGATAGGGGGGGGGTATTCATTATGTTATAACATAACAATTGGCGCGGTGCCGCAACCAACAAAATGGAAATGCCACCCCCCTGCCATGGCAGGGAATGCGCCAGGATTTCGCCCGTTCCGAAGGTATAGACATCTATCCGGCGATAAGTCAGACCGGATTTTAATTTCATCCCTCTGCCCCGCTTGTAACTGGGCGACGGCCCAGTATATTCAGTGGCTGAGGGTGCGCGTGACAGGCGGGGATGGCCGCGATGCGTGGTGGCGGACGGGCGGAAAGGGGCCGTGTGTGGCCTCTTTTACGGTCTTCTTCCACTTTCTGTCAGGGCTGGCCAGTCGCATGTATGGCCCCGCGCAAACCCCCGAAGGGGATGCCTTCCGTCAGCGGGATGAGGCATCTGGGACGGGGGCGTCTGTAACTCTGTAACAAAGTGCGGGCCGGGGCTGGACTGCAAGAGGGGGCTTTTCCCAGATGATCAGTGAACGCAAGATGTTTACCGCCGAATTACAGCGGTTGAAGGCGTTGACGGGCCGTGTCGATGCGAATCCGGCCTCCCAGCCTGCCAATGACGAGATCATGCAGGCGCTGCAAGATATCCGCCAGGATTTGCGCGGGTTGGAACACCTGATCAAGGGTGAAGACGGTCCGCCGCCCAGCGCCCAACTGGCCAGCCTGGATGCGATCTTGCAGCAAAAGCAGGCCGAAGTGACCATGCTGAAGACCGAATTGCGGGCCTTGGGCGTGTGCATCCAGCAAACCAAGGAAGAGATTGCCGCCTTGCGTCCGTCCGATTCGGAAAACGACCGACTGATGGTGGTCACTTTTGAATTGGATGCCATCGTTGCCGCCACCGAAGGAGCTACCCAGAGCATCTTGGAGGGGGCCGAGAAGATCGAGGGGAAGACCCGCGAAATCCAGGCCCATGGCGTGGACCCTTATGTGGCGCGCGTGACTGAAGACATCAACGAAGTGGTCATTTCCCTGTTCGAAGCGTGCAATTTCCAGGATATTACCGGCCAGCGCATCACCAAGGTGGTCAAGACGCTTCAATATATCGAGGCCCGTATCAACGCCATGATCGATATCTGGGGGCCGGAACACATCGCCGAGATCGTGCCCAAGGCCGCCGAAGAGCATAAGGACGAGGATGCCAAGCTGTTGAACGGCCCCGCCCTGGAAAATCAAGGTATTAGTCAAGACGAAATTGATAAGCTTTTTGGATAGTTTTCAAGAACTGTCCGTGCGTATGAAAAGATAAAACGGCGCCATGAAGTAAATGGTGCCGTTTTTTATTGTATTATACTTGATGCGCGCTTCCCCCCTTGACGGGGGCGGTATCCGCGGTCAAAGTGCCGCCCGCGTCAGATGGCTGGACGGCCGCTCCCCGCTCTTGGGCGGGGGGAGGAAAGTCCGGGCTCCACGGAAGCGCGGTGCCGGATAACGTCCGGCGGGGGTGACCCTAGGGAAAGTGCCACAGAAAGCAAACCGCCCATTAAATTGAAAGATTTCAATGGGTAAGGGTGAAAGGGTGCGGTAAGAGCGCACCGCGTGACCGGCAACGGAAGCGGCATGGTAAACCCCACCGGGAGCAAGACCAAATAGGGGCGGCGGTCTTTCCCATCAGGGAAAGCGAAACGGGCTTTTGCGTAGCCGCCCGGGTCGGTCGCGAGAGGCATCCGGTAACGGGTGTCCCAGATGAATGGCCGTCCACCGTGGGAAACCATGGGGACAGAACCCGGCTTACAGGCCGTCTGACGCACTCCACCCGGCCTCGGGTGTTTGCCCCACGAATTGGGGTTATTTCAGCAAAAATATCCATAAAATTTTGATTTATATGGATTTTAATCGCGCTTTCGGTGCGATGGGATCGTCATGACCCATGCCATCCCATGGAGGTGCGGGCCACCCTGTCCATGGGATATAGGTTCGAAAAACCAGAACATAATAAAAACATTGTGTTGCGCCGCACCATGTTTAGCGCTGGATTTCGACCTTGAATCAACGCATTGCACGCAAAACCTACACTACTTTGAGAAAAACTGTAGGAATTTAACGGAATTCCTTTATCTACCATGTTTTTACTACCCGTTACCATTGACGCCCAAATTTTCCCATGCTATCCCATAACCACCCACCAAGAGCCATCCACGGGACCGTGCGCGTGGCTTCAGGGGGTCGGGGATCGGGTGCGGTTGGCGAAGGCGGGCGAGGATGGGACTCTTCCTCTCCACATTCATGAACAAGGTCGATAAAAAGGGGCGCGTCAGCGTTCCTGCGACCTTTCGTGCTGCCTTGGCTCAGCAGGCATTCCAGGGCATCGTGGTCTATCGGTCGTTCACGGCGGCCTGCATTGAAGGCTGTGGTATGGACGTGATGGAACGCCTGTCGGAAAGCGCCCAGGACTTGGCGGCTTTTTCACCTGAGCAGGAAGAGATCACGTCGCTGATTTTCGCCGATGCCCGTCAACTTGCCTGGGACCCCGAAGGCCGCATCGTTCTGCCCGAGGATGTGATGGCCCATGCCGGTATCACCGACATGGCCGCTTTCGTCGGCAAAGGGCAGGGCTTTCAGATTTGGGAACCCGAAGCCTATCGCGCCATGGATGCGGAAATCCGGTCCCGCGCCCGCAAGACCCCGCCCACATTGTTGTTGCGTAAGGCTGCCGCGGCGGCGGGGGGTGCCCAATGACCGCCCTTCATCCCGATCACGCCGGAGCGCCCCATATTCCCGTCCTGTTGGCCGAGGTGCTGACCGCTCTTGCCCCCCGCGATGGCGCCGTCTATCTGGACGGCACCTTTGGTGCCGGCGGCTACAGCAAGGCGGTGCTGAAGGCAGCGCACTGCACGGTTTATGCCATTGACCGCGATCCCGATGCCATTGCCGCCGGTCGTGATCTGCCCCAGGCGGCGGCGGGGCTGTTGCGGCTGATGCCGGGCCGTTTCGGCGATATGGATGCGTTGCTGGCCGCCCATGGGGTGGATCGGGTGGATGGCGTGGCGCTGGATATCGGCGTTTCGTCCATGCAGATCGACCAGGCCGGTCGGGGCTTTTCCTTTGCCAAGGATGGTCCGTTGGACATGCGCATGGAACAAAGCGGCCCATCCGCCGCCGATGTGGTCAACACCGCCAGCGAAGGCGAATTGGCCGATATCGTTTATCACCTGGGGGAAGAACGGGATGCCCGTCGGGTCGCCCGTGCCATCGTCGCCGCCCGCCAGGATGGGCCATTCCTGCGGACCGGCCAATTGGCCGATGTGATCCGCAAGGTTGTGCGTAAATCCGGTGACACTGACCCGGCCACCCGGACTTTTCAGGCATTGCGCATTCATGTGAATGACGAATTGGGGCAGTTGGAACGGGGATTGGAAGCGGCGGAACGGGTGTTGGCCCCCGGTGGTCGGCTGGCGGTCGTGACCTTCCATTCCTTGGAGGATCGGGTGGTGAAAGAATTTCTGAAGCGGCGGTCTGGCGATGTGGCCCGCCCGTCGCGTCATCTTCCCATGGGACCGGTGGATAATGGCCCGGCCCCGACCTTCAGTCTGGTGCAGCGTAAGGCGATCGCCCCCGGCGCCGCCGAAACCGCCGCCAACCCGCGGTCGCGGTCCGCGAAATTGCGCGCCGCCATCCGCACTGCCGCCCCCGCCTGGGGCGGCACGCAGCAGGAGACACGATAATGCGTGGCTTAGCTGGAACCATTTTCTCCGCCATGTTGGCGGGTGCCGTGGGCGTGGGCCTGTTCTTCATCAAACATGAGGTGAAGGAGCAAGAGGCGCGCCTGGCCGAACTGAACGGCGAAATTCAGTCAAATCAGGAAGCCATTCACGTCCTGAAGGCGGAATGGAGCTATCTGAACGATCCCGAACGTCTGCGCAGCCTGTCGCAGAAATATTTGGGCATGAAGGTGGTGGCTCCCAATCAGATGGTGGCCATGGCCATGCTGCCGCGCGCCCCCGGATCGACCATGGTGGCCCAAGCCCCGTCCAGGACGGGAAATACTGTGACGGCCATGGCGGCCCAACCGGCGGCGCCCACCCGTCCGGCCCCCGCCGCCGTGGCTGCCGCTCCCCCTGCCCCGGTTCGTCCCGTGGCGGTGGCCCAGGCTGCTGCCCCGGTCCCGGTCCAGCCCAAGGTTGCGATGGCAAGCCCCAGCCGGGCCGCGTCGCCGAAATCCACCGATCTGGCGGCCAAGCCCGCCGGACAGGCGAAATCGCCCGAATTGGCCCAGGCGCTGGATCAGTTGCGGGTGGCGGCCCAAGCCCATGCCAATACCGCCAAGACGGCTCAGACCAAGGTGGCCCAGGCGTCGGTTCCTCAGGCGTCGGTTCCATCGGCCACCACGGTTACACGGTCGCAATCCGCTTATCCTGCGCAGACGGCTTATGCCGCCCAGGCCCGTCCGTTGCCGCCGGCTGGTCCGGTCTATACCCCGCCGACCCGGCGTGAACTGGCCCAGACCCAGCAACAGGCTGCTCCGACGGCCCGTCAGCGGACCATCGTTATTTCCTCGCCGGCCCTGGCGCAATCGTCCTCGGCCCAATCCGGGGAGATGCGATGAGACTATTCGCCCCCAAGCCACGCATTACCGGATTCCATGCCGGCGAAGATCTGGGCAACGGCCCCGCCGCGGTGCGGCTGGACGGTGTGCGCAGCCGCGCCTTGGAAACCGGACGTGCCCGGCTGGTGGCGACGTCGCTGATGTTCGTGGCCGCGTTCGCGGTCATCACTGTTCGTATGATCGACGTGGCGGTGCTGGATTCCAATCCGGCCAAGCCGCGTGCGCTGCCCCAGGCCCGCACGGACCGGCTGGAAATGGACCGGGCCGACATCACCGACCGCAACGGGGTGATTTTGGCCACCAGCCTGCCGACCGTGTCCTTATACGCCAAGGGCAATGAAATCCTGGACCCCGAGGAAGCCACCGCCAAACTGCTGACGGTGTTGCCCGATCTGAACCGGACCGATGTGCAGGCCAAATTGTCGGGGGGGCGTCCCTTTGTCTATTTGCGCCGCAATCTGACGCCGCGTCAGCAATATGACGTCAATGCCCTGGGTATTCCCGGCCTGTATTTCGAAAAGGGCGAACGGCGCATCTATCCCCATGGCAATCTGGCCGCCCATGTGGTGGGGATGACCGATATCGACAATAAAGGGATTGCCGGTATCGAAAAACGCTTCGATCCCGATTTGCATGATGGCGCCTCCCCGCTGAAATTGTCCTTGGACGTGCGGGTCCAGACCATCGTGCGGACCGAGTTGATGCGGGCCATCGAAACCTATCGCGCCGTGGGCGCCATGGGCATGGTGGTCGATGTTCATACCGGCGAAATGCTGGCCATGGTCAGCCTGCCTGATTTCGATCCCAACGACCCGCCGGCGGGTGGTGACATGATGTTCAATCGTGCCACCAAGGGGGCCTATGAAATGGGTTCCACCATGAAGCTGTTCAACACGGCCATGGCGCTGGAAAGCGGCAAGATCAACATCAACTCCACCTTTGACTGCACAAAGCCCCTGGTCTTTGCCGGGCACACCATCCATGACGACCATTCGCTGAACCGCTGGGCCAGCGTGGCGGAAATTCTGATCCATTCATCCAATATCGGATCGGCCCGCATGGCGTTGGAAGCGGGGACGGATTTTCAGCGCCGGTTCATGGGCCGCATGGGCATGCTGCAATCCCCCACCTTGGAATTGCCGGAAGTGGGGGGGCCGCTGGTGCCCAATCCGTGGCGCGAAATCAACACGGTGACCATTTCCTTTGGTCACGGCCTGTCGGTGACGCCGCTGCAATTGGTCCAGGGCGTGGCCACCTTGGTCAATGGTGGGGTCAACCATCCCCTGACCTTGTTGAACCGTCCGGGCGGCGAACCCATCCCCGGTGAAGCGGTGATCAAGCCCAAGACGTCGGATCAGGTGCGGTCGCTGATGCGGATGGTGGTGACCGAAGGCACCGGCAAAAAAGCTGATGTGGCCGGGTATGACGTGGGCGGCAAGACCGGGACCGCCGAAAAGGCGGCGGCGGGCGGCTATAAGAAAAAGTCGGTGCTGGCATCGTTCATTTCCGCTTTTCCCATGGACAATCCCCGCTATGTGGTGCTGGCCACCATCGACGAGCCGCAGGGGACCAAGGAAACCTATAATTTCATCACGGCAGGCTGGAACGCCGCCCCGACCGCCGGGCGAATCATCGCCCAGATCGCCCCCTTGCTGGGGCTGATGCCGAAAACCACCACGCCGGCCGCCATGGCCGGGGTCAAAGGTGGTGCGGCTGGCAATGGGGGGCATGATCTTGCCGAAATTGACTGACGTGCTGGACGGCATCCCAGGGGATGAGAACCCGGAAATCACGGGGATCACCGCCGATTCCCGCAAGGTGCGGCCGGGTTTCCTGTTCGCTGCCTTGCCGGGGGTCAAGGCCGATGGCCGCGCCTTTATTCCCCAGGCGTTGGAACAAGGTGCGGCGGCGGTTCTGGCCCCCCCCGGCACCGGAACCATTTTCGGCGCCGTTCTGGTGGAACATCCCCAGCCCCGTCTGGCTTTGGCCCGTGCGGCGGCGGCGTATTACGGCGCCCAGCCCCAAGTGATGGCGGCGGTGACCGGCACCAATGGCAAAACCTCCACCGCGAATTTCCTGCGCCGCATCTGGCAGGTGTTGGGGCATCGGGCCGCCGCCTTGGGCACGCTGGGGGTGATGGCCGATGGCTGGCCGCACCGTCCCAGCCTGACCACCCCCGATCCGGTGGAATTGCACGCTATTCTGGCCGAACTGGCCCAGGATGGTATCGGCCATGCGGCCATGGAGGCATCCAGCCATGGGCTGGATCAGTACCGGCTGGATGGGGTGCGGCTGAAAGCGGCGGCCTTTACCAATCTGACCCGCGATCATCTGGATTATCACCCGGACATGGCCGCCTATGGCGCGGCCAAGCTGCGGCTGTTCAGCGATTTGCTGCCTGCCGATGGCTGCGCCGTCATTAATATGGACAGCGATTTCGCCCCCCAAATTCTGGCGGTGGCCACCCAGCGGGGCCAGCGCGTGCTGGGATTCGGTCGTCAGGGGCACGAGTTGCGGCTGGTATCCGCCACGCCCGATGCCCATGGTCAAACCCTGGATTTGGTGGTGCTGGGCCAGGATGTGCGGGTGCATCTGCCCTTGGCGGGTGGCTTTCAGGTTGAAAATGCCCTGGCGGCCCTGGGGCTGGCCATTGGCTGCGGCGCCGATCCCCTGGTTGCCGCCAAAGCCTTGGAAATGTTGGATGGGGTGCCGGGCCGGTTGCAGAAAGTGGCGGAAACCGCCCTGGGCGTTCCGGTCTATGTGGATTACGCCCATACTCCCGATGCCTTGGAAACCGTGCTGACGTCATTGCGGCCCCATGCCACGGGGCGGCTGATCCTGGTGTTCGGCTGCGGCGGTGACCGGGATCCCGGCAAGCGTCCGCAGATGGGGGCCATCGCCCGCGATTTGGCGGATATCGCCATCGTCACCGATGACAACCCCCGTGGCGAGGAACCATCCGCGATCCGCCATGCCATTTTGGCGGCCCATCCTGGCGCCTGCGATATCGGCGACCGGGGTGTCGCCATCCGCAGGGCGGTGGGGTTGGCGCAGACGGGTGACGTCGTGGTGATCGCCGGCAAGGGGCATGAACGTGGGCAGACCATCAAGGGGCAGGTTTTTCCCTTCGATGACGCGGAAGAGGCCCGCAAGGCCGTGACCAGCATGACGCAAGGGGAGGGCCCGGCATGAGTTTGTGGAACGCAGCCGAGGCCCAGGCCGCCACCCAGGGGCAATTGCTGGGGGACACCCAGTGGCAAGCCACGGGTGTCAGCATCGATTCTCGCACGGTGGCGCCGGGCGACCTGTTCATTGCCTTGGCCGGTCCCAATCATGACGGCCACGGTTATGTGCGCGCGGCCATTCAGGCCGGTGCCGCCGCCGCCTTGGTCCATCGGGTGCCCGATGATTGCCAGGACTTGCCGTTGCTGTTGGTGGGCGACACCATGGATGGCCTGCGGGCCTTGGGGATAGCGGCACGGGCGCGGGTATCGGCCCGCATCGCCGCCATCACCGGATCGGTGGGCAAGACCGGAACCAAAGAGATGCTGGCCCTGGCCCTGTCGGAGCAGGGCAAGACCCATTGGTCGGTGGGAAGTTTCAACAATCATTGGGGGGTTCCCCTGTCCCTGGCTCGTATGCCGCGCGATGTGGATTATGCGGTGTTCGAATTGGGCATGAACCATCCGGGTGAATTGACGCCGCTTTCGGCCATGGTCCGCCCCCATGTGGCGGTGGTGACCACGGTCGAGGCTGTGCACACCGCTTTTTTCAAGAACACCGAGGAAATCGCCGACGCCAAGGCCGAGATTTTCTCTGGGCTGGAACCGGATGGCTGTGCGGTGCTGAACCGCGATAATCGCCACTATCGCCGTCTGGCCGCCGCCGCCAAGGCCCACGGCGCCCGGATTCAGTCCTTCGGCAGTCATATCGACGCCGATGCCCGTTTGCTGGATTGTGCGGTAGACCCGGCGGAAACAGCGGTTTTCGCCCTGTTGAACGACGCCCCCCAGGCATATCGGGTGGGGGTGCCGGGGCTGCATTGGGCCATGAACAGTCTGGCGGTCCTGCTGGCCGTCCGCGCCCTGGGCGCCGATATGGCCGGTGCCGCCCGCATCCTGGCGGGGATGAATGCCCCCAAGGGACGGGGGCAGCGCCATCGGGTTGTTGTGGCGCAAGGCACCATTGAAGTGATAGACGAAAGCTATAATGCCAGCCCGGTTTCCATGAAAGCGGCCATCGCCACCTTGGCGGCGGCACGACCGGGCAAGGGCGCCAAGCGCATCGCCGTGCTGGGCGACATGCTGGAATTGGGGGATGCATCCCACGATCTGCATGCCAGTCTGGCCCAGGCCGTGCGCGATTGGCACATCGACGTGGTCCACACCGCAGGCCCCCTGATGGCCGCCCTGCATGCCGCCTTGCCGGTGGAATGCCGGGGGGTGCATGCGGATGATTCCCAGGCATTGGCCGGGGATATCCGCCATTTGGTCCAGGCGGGCGATGTGGTGATGGTCAAGGGGTCGGCGGGCAGCCGAATGAATTTGGTGGTCAAGGCATTGCTGGAAGAAGGGTGCAAGGGGGATCATGCTCTATAATCTGCTTTACCCCCTCGCTGACGAAGTCAGCGTGTTCAATCTGTTCAAGTACCTGACCTTCCGAACCGGGGGCGCGGTGATGACCGGGCTTTTGGTGTCGTTCCTGATCGGGCCGTCTTTGATCCAGTGGTTGCGCCGCTGGCAGAAACAGGGCCAGCCCATCCGCAGCGACGGCCCGGAAAGCCATTTGCTGACCAAAAAGGGCACGCCCACCATGGGCGGCTTCATGATCCTGATCGCGCTTTCCGTCTCCACCTTGCTGTGGGCCGATTTGCGGTCCCATTACGTGTGGATCGTGCTGATGGTCACCTTGGGGTATGGCGGCATCGGCTTTTGTGATGACTTCCTGAAAGTGTCGAAAAAGAACCCCAAGGGTTTGCCGGGCAAATTGAAGCTGGTGGGGCAGGTCGGTCTGGCGTTGATCGCCGCCGCCTGGGTGTATGGCGTCCAGCGCGATACGCCCCTGGGCGGGACCTTGGCCATTCCCTTCCTGAAAATGGTGTTGCTGCAATTGGGGTGGTTTTTCATTCCCTTTGCCGTCTTCGTCATTATCGGCGCATCCAATGCGGTCAATCTGACCGATGGTCTGGACGGCCTGGCCATCGTGCCGGTGATGATCGCCTCGACGGTGTTCGGGTTGATCAGCTATCTGGTCGGCCACGCGGTTTTCGCCAATTACCTGCAAATCCACTATGTGCCGGGATCGGGGGAATTGGCGGTGTTCTGCGGCGCCCTGGTGGGGGCCGGATTGGGCTTTTTGTGGTTCAACGCGCCGCCCGCCATGGTGTTCATGGGCGATACCGGCAGTTTGGCCATGGGCGGCGCCCTGGGGACCGTTTCGGTGGTGACCAAGCATGAATTGGTCCTGGCCATCGTCGGTGGTCTGTTCGTTTTGGAAACCGTGTCGGTGATCGTCCAGGTGGCCAGTTACAAACTGACCGGCAAGCGGGTGTTCCGCATGGCGCCCCTGCATCATCACTTTGAAAAGAAGGGGTGGGCCGAACCCACCGTGGTCATCCGGTTCTGGATCATCGCGGGTATTTTGGCCCTGGTTGGTCTGTCCACCCTGAAGCTGAGGTAATAGGCATGATTCCCGTACCTTTTCTCTCCGGTAAGCGCGTGGTGGTGATGGGGCTGGGCAAGTCCGGCATGTCCACGGCCCGTGCGCTGGTGGAAAGCGGTGTCCGGGTCAGCGTCTGGGATGATGGTGCCGATTCCCGTCAGCGCGCCGAAGACCAGGGGCTGACAGTGGCCGATCCCATGGCCGATGGTGCCCTGAACGGGGTCGATCTGGTGGTGTGGAGCCCCGGCATCCCCCATACACATCCGGTGGAAAAGGCCCATCCGCTGGCCGCCCGTGCCCGTGCCCTGGGCATCGGCTTGGTCTGTGACGTGGAATTGCTGGCCTTGGCCAAGCCCGGCAACCGTTTTCTGGCGGTGACCGGCACCAATGGCAAAAGCACCACCACCACCTTGCTGGCCCATGTGCTGGAACAGGCGGGACGGGCGGTTGCCGCCGGTGGCAATCTGGGCACCGCCGCCCTGGACATGCCCGATCTGGATGCGGATGGCCGCTATGTCCTGGAATTGTCCAGCTATCAGTTGGAACTGATCCAGTCCTTGCGTCCGCTGGCCGGGGTGCTGCTGAACATCACCCCCGATCATCTGGCCCGCCATGGCGGATTGGACGGGTATGTGGCCGCCAAGCGTCGGCTGTTCCAGGTGATGGATGCCAAGGGTGTCGCGGTCATTGGCGTGGATGATGAACACGGGGTTCGGATCGCCGATGAGGTCGAGGCCCAGGGCCGCCCGGTGGTGCGCCTGTCGGTGACCCGCGTGCTGGACCGGGGCATTTCGGCCCCCGATGGCATTTTGCGTGAAGATGGCCGCACGGTGGCCGATCTGACCGATATGGGCCGCTTGCCCGGTCGTCACAATTGGCAGAACGCCTGCGCCGTCTATGCCTTGGCCCGTGCCGATGGGGTGGCGGTGGATGATATCATCCTGGGCTTTGCCACCTATCCCGGTCTGGCCCATCGCCAGGAATTGGTGGGGATGATCGACGATGTGGCCTATGTGAACGATTCCAAGGCCACCAATGCCGATGCCACCGAAAAGGCGTTGGTCTGCTATGACCGCATTTACTGGATCTTGGGTGGTCAGCCCAAGGAAGGCGGCATTGACAGTCTGGTGCCCCATTTCCATCGCATCGCCCATGCCTTTTTGATCGGCGACGCCGCCCAGGATTTTGCCCAGGTGCTGGAACGCCATCATGTGTCCCATTCCATTTGCGGTGAATTGATCACCGCCGTCAGCGCGGCCCATGCCCGTGCCGATGCGGGCAGCGTGGTGTTGCTGTCACCGGCCTGCGCGTCGTGGGATCAGTTCAAAAGCTTCGAGCACCGGGGTGACGTGTTCCGCCAATTGGTGGAGCAATTGCTATGAATTTCGGACGTACCGATACCTCTATTCTGGGCCGGTGGTGGTGGACGGTTGACCGTTGGACCATTGCCGCCCTGTTTTTGCTGGTGGGTATCGGTATTCTGTTGACCATGGCCGCCAGCCCGGCGGTCGCCGACCGTATCGGCGCCGATTCCTTTCACTTCATCCGTCGCCAGTTCATTTTCCTGGTGCCGGCCATGGCGGTGATGATCGGGGTGTCGTTGCTGTCCACCCGTCAGATCCGGCGGTTGGGGGTGGTCGGTTATTTGGGGTCGGCATTTTTGCTGGTGGTGGTGCTGTTCTTTGCCCCCGAGGTCAAGGGGGCGACACGCTGGGTCACCATCGCCGGGATTTCCATTCAGCCGTCTGAATTCGCCAAGCCCACTTTTGCCATCACCGCCGCCTGGATGTTCGCGGAAAACCGCCTGAACCCGGATTTCCCCGGCAAGATCATCGCCTGCGGTCTTTATGCCCTGACCGCCGGGTTGTTGCTGTTGCAGCCCGATGTGGGGCAGACCCTGATCATTTCGTCCATCTGGGGGGCGCAATTCTTCCTGGCCGGTCTGCCCATCGTGCTGGTGGGGGGGCTGGTGGTCATGGGTGTTCTGGGCGGGATCGGTGCCTATTTCACCTTTTCCCACGTTCAGGCCCGTGTGGACCGCTTTTTGGACCCTTCGGCCGGGGATGCCTATCAGGTGATGACCGCGTTGAATGCGTTCAAGAATGGCGGAATTTTTGGGCGCGGTCCGGGCGAGGGCCGGGTCAAGCTGGTGCTGCCCGACGCCCATACCGATTTCATCCTGGCCGTGGCTGGGGAAGAATTCGGCGTGGCCCTGTGTCTGGTGGTGGTGGCTTTGTTTGCCTTTATCGTGCTGCGCGGCCTGTCCCGGCTGATGAAGGAAGAAAACATGTTCGTGGTGCTGGCCACTGCGGGCCTGCTGGTTCAATTCGGTCTTCAGGCAGTGATCAACATGGCTTCGACCTTGCGGTTGATGCCGACCAAGGGCATGACCTTGCCATTCATTTCCTATGGCGGGTCGTCCATGCTGGCCCTGGCCCTGGGCATGGGCATGGTGCTGGCGCTGACCCGCACCCGCTATGGCTCGGGCGGGGGTGAATCATGAGCGGGGGGCACAGCATGAACGGTCAGGTGGACCGGGCGGCGCCGTTTGCCCTGTTGGCGGCGGGCGGGACCGGCGGGCATGTGTTTCCGGCGGAATCACTGGCCCAGGCATTGCTGGCCCGCGGCTGGCGGCTGGGGCTGATCACCGACCGGCGCGGCCATGCCTATGGCGGCACGCTGGGCAGTATCGAGACATTCCGCATCCGCGCGGGCGGCGTGGCCGGTCGTGGCCTGCTGGCCAAGGTCCGTGCCATGGGGGAATTGGCGGTGGGCGTGGTGCAGGCCCGTGCGCTTTTGGCCCGCATCCGCCCCGATGTGGTGATCGGTTTTGGCGGCTATGCGTCGCTGCCGGGCATGGCGGCGGCGGTGCTGCTGGATATTCCCTGCGCCATGCACGAACAAAACGCCGTCTTGGGCCGGGCCAACCGGTTGTTGGCCGGGCGGGTGCGGCGCATCGCCACCTGTTATCCGGTGGTTGGCCATCTGGACCCGCAATGGGCTGGCAAGGTGGTGCAGACCGGCATGCCGGTCCGGGCGGCGGTGGCGGCCCTGCGGGACGTGGCCTATGTGGAACCGGCGGCGGATGGCCCGGTGAATATTCTGGTGCTGGGCGGCAGCCAGGGGGCGCGCATCCTGTCCGATGTGGTGCCCGAGGCCCTGGCCAATCTGCCCGCCGCCATGCGGGGCCGTATCCGTCTGGCCCAGCAATGTCGGCCCGAGGATGTGGATCGGGTTCGCGCCGCCTATGCCCAAAGCGGCATCGACGCCACCTTGGACAGCTTTTTCGCCGATGTGCCCGCCAGGATGAGCCAGGCCCATTTGGTCATCGCCCGGTCGGGGGCGTCCACCATGGCGGAACTGACCACATTGGGGCGGCCTGCCATTCTGGTGCCATATCCCCATGCTATTGACGATCATCAGACCGGCAATGCCCGGGCGTTGGACGAGGCCGGGGGGGCCTGGCTGATGCCGCAACCCGCCTTTACCGCCGATGCTTTGGCCCGCCGTTTGGAAACGCTGTTCGCTCAACCGGGCACGCTGGCGCGTGCGGCGCAATGTTCCCGCGCCGCCAGCCGTGCCGATGCCGCCGAAGGCTTGGCCGATCTGGTCCAATCCCTGGCGGCGGAAAACAAGGAGTTGCAATCATGAGGACGATGCCGCTGTCCATCGGCACCATCCATTTCGTCGGTATCGGCGGGATCGGCATGTCGGGCATCGCCGAAATTCTGGTCAATCTGGGCTATCGGGTCCAGGGATCGGACATCGCCGATAATTACAACGTGGAACGCCTGCGCAAAAAGGGCGCCACCATTCATATCGGCCACCGCGCGGAAAATCTGGGTGATGCCCGCGTGGTGGTGATTTCCAGCGCGGTCAAACCCGATAATCCCGAAGTGGTGGCGGCGCGGGCCAAGCTGGTGCCGGTGGTACGCCGGGCGGAAATGCTGGGTGAATTGATGCGGCTGAAAAGCGCCATCGCCATCGGCGGCACCCATGGCAAGACCACCACCACATCCATGATCGCGGCGCTTTTGGACGCGGCCCAGCTTGACCCCACGGTCATCAATGGCGGTATCATCAACGCCTATGGCACCAATGCCCGTCTGGGCGCGTCCGACTGGATGGTGGTGGAAGCCGACGAATCCGACGGCACCTTTACCAAACTGCCCAGCACGGCGGTGGTTGTCACCAATATGGACCCGGAACATATGGACCATTACGGGTCCTTTGACCGGCTGCGCGATGCGTTCCGCACCTTCGTGGAAAACATCCCGTTCTATGGCTTTGCCGCCATGTGCATCGACCACCCGGAAGTGCAGGCGTTGATTGCCCGCGTGCCGGATCGCAAGATCGTCACCTATGGCTTCAGCCCCCAGGCATTGATCCGCGCCGCCAATGTGCAGATCGGTCCCGGCGGTGCCCATTTCGATGTGATCATCACCGATCGGGTGACCGGCCAGACCCGCACCATTGACGGGCTGCATCTGCCCATGTACGGCGAACACAACGTGCTGAATTCGCTGGCCGCCGTGGCGGTGGCCAATGAATTGGGGTTGCCCAATGACGTGGTGCGCAAGGCGCTGGGCGGATTTTCCGGGGTCAAGCGGCGCTTCACCAAGACCGGCGAAGTCCAAGGCGTCACCGTCATCGACGATTACGGGCATCACCCGGTGGAAATCGCCGCCGTATTGCGGGCGGCCCGGTCGGCCAGCACCGGCAATGTGATCGCGGTGGTTCAGCCCCACCGGTACAGCCGTCTGCAATCGCTGTTCGATCAGTTTTGCACCTGTTTCAACGATGCCGACACGGTTTTCGTGGCCGATGTCTATGCCGCTGGCGAAGCCCCCATCGACGGGGTGGACAAGGATGCGCTGGTCAACGGTCTGCGCGAACACGGCCACCGTAACGCCCAGCCTTTGCCCGGTCCCAAGGAATTGGCCCGATTGGTGGCGGGAATCGCCAAGCCGGGTGACATGGTGGTGTGCCTGGGGGCAGGCAGCATCAGCACCTGGGCCAATGCGCTGCCGACGGAACTGGAAGCCGTTTTGGGCAAGGAAGGGGGCGGGCAGGGATGACCAACGCCAACGGAACCGCCTGGGTCAACCATCTACCCCCGGTTCGGGGCCGCATCAGCCGTGACGCTCCTTTGGGCGGGCTGACGTGGTTCCGCGTGGGCGGACCGGCCCAGGTTTTGTTCCGTCCCGCCGACGAACAGGATTTATCGGATTTCCTGGCCGCCCTGCCGTCCGAGGTGCCGGTGACGGTGATCGGGGTGGGGTCCAACCTGCTGATCCGCGATGGCGGGGTGCCGGGGGTGGTGATCCGTCTGGCCGGTCCCTTCGCCAAGGTTCTGGCCACGGATTTTTCCGTGCATGTGGGGGCTGCCGCCCTGGATTTGACCGTGGCCATGACCGCGCTGGATCTGTCCATCGCCGGGCTGGAATTCCTGTCCGGCGTGCCGGGCACCATGGGGGGGGCGCTGCGCATGAATGCGGGCGCTTTCGGCGGCGAAATCAAGGACGTGGTGACAAGTGCCCGCGCCATGGACCGCCGGGGGAAAATACACAGTCTGGATGCGGCCGATCTGGATTTGTCCTATCGCCATTGCGGCGTGCCGGAAGATTGGATTTTCCTGTCCGCCGATGTGCAGGGCAGGGCAGGGGACAAGGACGCCATCGCCGCCCGCATGGGCGAAATCCGCAATGCCCGCGATGCCAGCCAGCCCACGCGGGTGCGCACGGGCGGATCGACTTTCGCCAATCCGCCCGGCACCCGTGCCTGGGAACTGATCGACCGGGCCGGATGCCGGGGCCTGCGCCTGGGGGGCGCCCAGGTCAGTGAAAAACATTGCAATTTCCTGATCAATACTGGTACGGCCACCGCCGCCGATATTGAAAACCTGGGTGACGAGGTTCGGCGCCGGGTTCAGGAACAATCGGGTATTGATCTTCGGTGGGAAATCCGCCGCATCGGTGTCAAGGGAGAACACGCATGAGCCGCCGGGTCACGGTCCTGATGGGGGGAATGTCCACCGAACGCGACGTGTCGTTGCGTTCCGGGGCCGCCGTCATGGCCGCGTTGGCCGAAGCCGGTTTCGAAGCCACCGGGCTGGATGTGACCGCCGATGTGGGGGCACTGGCCCATACCTTGCTGCGCCAGCGTCCCGATGTGGTGTTCAACGCCCTGCATGGGCGGTTTGGCGAAGATGGCTGTATTCAGGGGTTCCTGAATTTGCTGGGGGTTCCCTATACCCATTCCGGCCTTTTGGCTTCGGCTGCCGCCATGGATAAGGGATTTGCCCGCCAGCTTTTCGCCCAAGCCGGTCTGCCGGTGGCCGAAGGCATGGTGGTCAGCCGTGGCCAGTGCGATTCCGATCCCATGCCGCGCCCCTATGTGGTCAAGCCGGTGAACGAGGGATCGTCGGTGGGTGTGCATATCGTCAAGCCCGGCGACAACACCCAGCCCTTGATTGATTGGCCGTTCGAAGGGGCCTCGGTCCTGGTGGAACGCTTCGTGCCTGGTCGCGAAATCACCGCCGCCGTCATGGGCGATCGTTGCCTGGGGGCGTTGGAAATCACCTCGGATCGCGGTTTTTACGATTACGAAGCCAAATACGCCCCCGGCGGATCGCGCCATGTGATGCCCGCCCCCCTGCCGCCCCAGGATTATGCCGAAGCCTGCCGTCTGGCCCTGGCCGCGCATCAGGTTTTGGGGTGCCGTGGGGTATCGCGGACGGATTTGCGCTATGATGATACCCAGCCCGGTCAGCCGGGTCGGTTCTATGTGCTGGAGGTCAATACCCAGCCGGGGATGACCGCCACGTCGCTGGTTCCCGATATCGCCCAGGCGGTGGGGATTTCCTTTCCCGATCTGGTGCGCTGGATGGTGGAGAATGCAGCATGCGACGGATGAGTGGAGGTGACATCGTCATCACCGCCGACGACCGGATGGTGTCCAGCGGTCATGACAGCACGGTAAAGCCGGGCAAAAAGAAGCCTGCGGCGCGCAGCAGCAAGCCCGCCCCGGCTGCGTCTGCCGCTGCCGGGGCGGCGGATGCTGCTTTGCCCAAGACCGCCCGGCGGCGGTTCCGGCCGCGTCTGTACCTGACCATGGTGCAGAAAATCGCCTTGGGCGGGGTTGGGTTGACGGCCCTGGTGGTGGGGGCGGCGGTGGTCTGGCATTCCGGCATCATCCAAAATGGCGCCCAGGCCGCAGGCAATGAGATGCTGTCGGTGTCGGCCCAGGCGGGTTTCCGCGTGCGTGAAATCACCATTACCGGTCGCGCCCGCACCCCCATGGATGCCATTGCCGGTGCGTTGGACAGCCGCCATGGCGCCCCCATCCTGGGGGTTGATCTGGACCGGGTGCGCGACCGGCTGGAAACCATTCCCTCGGTTGACCGGGCGGTGGTGGAACGCCGTTTGCCCGATACCTTGAATTTGCGTCTTGTCGAACGCGCGCCCATCGCCGTCTGGCAGATTGATGGCGATCATTTGCTGGTGGACAAATCGGGGCAGGTGATCCCCGGCCCGATCACCGGTTACGAAGACCTGCCCCTGGTGGTGGGGGAGGGGGCCGGCGCCCGTGCCGAGGAATTGCTGTCCATGCTGCGCAAGGAACAAGCCCTGGGCGCGCGGGTGAAAGCGGCGGTACGGGTGGCAAGCCGACGCTGGAACGTGTATTTGGATGACGCGCAATCGGGATTGGAAATCCGCCTGCCCGAGGATCAGGCCGAAGCGGCATGGCATCGGCTGGCACAGCTTGACCGTGAACAGGGGGTGACCGGGCGGGCCGTCAGCATGATTGATCTGCGCACCCCTGACCGGTTAGTGCTGAAAACTGAAAAGCCCGCCCAATCGGCGGAAACCCCGAAACGCAACAAGGACAACACGCTCAATTAAGGGCGATGGACCAGTGACGGAAAGGAAGTGGGTGGCATGCGCAACGGACTGATCGCGGCATTGGATGTGGGGAGCACCAAGGTGTGCTGCTTCATCGCGCGCGCGCAGGACGACGAAAGCCCCCGCATCGTCGGCATCGGCCATCAATTGGCGCGCGGCATGCGCGGCGGCGCCGTGGTGGACATGGATGAACTGGAACATTCCATCCGCGCATCCGTGGACGCGGCCGAGGATATGGCCGGTGAGCGGGTCAAGGCGGTGGTGGTCAATCTGTCGGGCGGCAGCCCGCAATCGGCCAATGTGAAAGTGGAAGTGGCCATGAACGGCCATTCGGTCAACGAAGCCGACATCCGCCGCATGCTGGACCATGGCCGTGCCCATCATGAAAGCGCTGAACGGGAACTGATTCACGCCATTCCGGTGGATTACACCATCGACGGCAATGAAGGCATCCGCGATCCGCGCGGCATGTTCGGCGAAAGGCTGGGCGTGGCCATCCATGTGATTTCGGCGGGTGTCGGGCCGGTGCGCAATCTGCAAACCGTGGTCAACCGCTGCCATCTGGATATCGAAAGCCGGGTGGTCAGTCCCTATGCCTCGGCCCTGGCCTGTCTGGTGGATGACGAAAAGGATCTGGGGGTCACCTGCATCGACATGGGCGGCGGCACGACCTCGGTTGCGGTGTTTTTGGCCGGTCAGCTTGTGCATACCGGGGTGATTCCGGTGGGCGGGCTGCATGTCACCAATGACATCGCCCGTGGCTTGTCCACGCCCCTGGCCTATGCGGAACGGATGAAGACGCTGTACGGGTCGGCGATCCCGTCCCCATCCGATGACCGCGAGATGCTGAAGGTGCCGGTGGTCGGCGAGGACGAGGATGGCGCCAGCAATCAGGTGCCCCGGTCCATGCTGATCCAGATCATCCAGCCACGGCTGGAAGAAACATTCGAGTTGGTCAGATCCCATCTGGAACAGGGGGGATTTGACAAGATGGCCGGTCGGCGCGTGGTGCTGACCGGTGGTGCCAGCCAGATGCAGGGGGTGCGGGATCTGGCCGGACTGGTGTTGGACAAACAGGTACGGCTGGGCCGTCCGGTCGGGTTTCAGGGCTTGCCCGAAGCCACCGCCGGCCCGGCTTTTTCCACATGCGCCGGTCTGATCCGCTATGCCCTTGTCCATGCGCCCCCGCCGGTTCGGGGGCAGAAGGCAAGCCAGGTGGAACCGGGCCGGTCGCGATGGGGACGTTTGGGCCAGTGGCTCAAGAATAATTTCTGAAAAAGACAGTACGTCAGACGAAAAGTGGCCAAAAGGAACAGGCCAAGCGCGGAGGTACCGAAATGCTGAACTTCCTTCCGGGTTCGCCCGCCGATCTGAAGCCGAAGATCACCGTCGTCGGCGTCGGTGGCGCCGGCGGTAACGCCGTCAACAACATGATCTCTTCCAAACTGGAAGGGGTGGAATTCATCGTCGCCAACACGGACGCCCAGGCGATCGCCCAATCGCGGACCGAACGGCGCATCCAATTGGGCACCGCCGTCACCCAGGGATTGGGCGCCGGGTCGCGCCCCGATATCGGTCGGGCCGCGGCCGAGGAAAGCCTGGAAGAAATCATTGCCCAGATCGGTGGCGCCAACATGGTGTTCATCACCGGCGGCATGGGCGGCGGCACCGGATCGGGCGCCGCCCCGGTGATCGCGCGGGCCGCCCGTGACCAGGGTATCCTGACCGTCGGCGTGGTGACCAAGCCCTTCCATTTCGAAGGCGCGCACCGTATGCGCACCGCCGAGGGTGCCATCGAGGAGTTGTCCCAATATGTGGACACCCTGATCATCATCCCCAATCAGAACTTGTTCCGTATCGCCACGGAACGCACCACCTTCGCCGACGCCTTCAAGATGGCCGACGATGTGTTGTATTCCGGCGTGCGCGGCGTGACCGATCTGATGATGATGCCGGGCCTGATCAATCTGGACTTCGCCGATATCCGCACGGTGATGAGCGAGATGGGCAAGGCCATGATGGGCACCGGCGAGGCCGAAGGCGACAAGCGCGCCGTGGAAGCCGCCGAAGCCGCCATTTCCAACCCGCTGCTGGACGACACGTCCATGAAGGGGGCCAAGGGGGTGTTGATCAACATCACCGGCGGCATGGACATGACCCTGTTCGAAGTGGACGAAGCCGCCAATCGCATCCGCGATGAAGTGGACCCCGATGCCAACATCATTTTCGGATCGACCTTTGACGAAAAGCTGAACGGCAAGATGCGGGTGTCGGTGGTGGCCACCGGCATTGCGTCGGAAGCCGCCAGCCAGCCCCGTCCCACGGTGATTTCCCTGGCGGGGGCCACCCCGGCGCCGTCCCCGGCCCAGATGCAGGCCCCGGCTCCGGCGGCGGTCCAGCCCAAGCCCCAGGCGCCCCAGATGCAGGCTGCCCCGCGTCCGGCCCAGCCGCAACCCGCCTTCCGCCCGGCCCAGCCGCAAATGGCTCCGGCCCAGCCGCAGCAGCCCATGGTGTCCCAGCCTGCCGCCGCCCAGGTTCAGCGGGCCGAGCCCATGATCCAGCAGCCGCGCCCCGCCGCCGCCCATGGCGGTCTGGTCGGTTCCGCCGCCGTGGCCCGTCAGTTGCCGTTGGAACAGCCCCGCATGGATCTGCCTCAGCCGCAGCAGCCGGTGATCCAGGATATGGCCCCGCCCGCCCGCATGGCCCCGGCCATGACCGCGCAGCGCGATGATCGTCTTGAACCCAGCATGGGCGATGATGATGGTTTCCGGGCCGATCCCGACATGCATGTGGAAAGCAGCGGCGATTATTCCGGTCTGGATCATTCCATGTCGGCGCTCAGCAAGGCGGTGACCGATATCGCCACCCACACGCACCGTCCCCAGGCCCCGGCCCCGGATGCCGAAGCCGATCAGCCCCGCCGTCCGGTGTCGTTCTTTGAACGTCTGGTCAGCCCGCGTCGGTCCCGTGCTCCGGCCCAGCGGGAAGAGCCGGTGGCTCCCCAGCCCCAGCCCCAGGCCCAGCCGCAAACCCAATCGGCGCCGCAATCGGCCCCGCGTGTCGGTGGTGCGACCCCGCGGGCCAGCGAGCCGCAGCAATCGTCACGGGCGGTCGAGGATTTGGACATCCCCGCCTTCCTGCGTCGTCAGGCCAATTGAGACTTGCGCCGTCAGGTCTTGATGATGGCCTGACCACCCATTTTTCCAGGGGGTGGGTGATGATGGCTGAGTGTTTATGACCAAAGGGGACCCCCCTCCCCTTCTCCGCGCTTGTCACACTGGGGCCGGCCTGTCGGGTCGGCCCTTTTTTTGATTTTGTGATTTCAATGGGTTACGCGCCGTTCTTCATGAAATAAATCGAAACAATCATTGATTTGAGAGCTTCCCAGCCTCGGGGTACAACAACACCATCACGGTAGACCCCAGGGCCATGGATTGGCATTTTCGGGGGTGGATAGGATCACATGGCAATGTTCATCGGCACGGAAAAATCGGGCGCTTTCAAGTCCTTGGCCAGCAGTGTTGGCGGCTCTGGACAGGTTCAGCGCAGCCTGAAATCTTCGATCGCCTGCACTGGCGTTGGCCTGCATTCGGGCGCCAAGGTGACCATGACTTTGCACCCCGCCGATCCCGGCACCGGCATCCGCTTTGTGCGGACCGACATTGGTGGTCCCGCCGCCGTGGTTCCCGCCCTGTGGTCCCAGGTGGGCGACACCCGCATGAACACCTGTCTGGTCAATGATCATGGGGTTCAGGTCGGCACGGTCGAACATTTGATGAGCGCCCTGGCCGGGGCCTGCATTGATAATTGCCTGATCGCCATTGACGGCCCGGAAGTGCCGGTGATGGATGGTTCTGCCGCACCGTTCCTGTTCCTGATTGAATGCGCGGGTACGGTGGAACAGGTGGATGCCCCCCGCCGGTTCATCCGGGTGATGAAGCGGGTCAGTGTCAGTGACGGCGAAAAAACCGCCACCTTGGTGCCGTCGTCCGGCTTTTCCCTGCGCTTCGAAATCGACTTTCAAAGCGCGGCCATCAATCGGCAGGAATTTTCGGTGCTGATGTCCGCCGGTGCGTTCAAATCGGAAATCGCCCGCGCCCGGACCTTTGGCTTCGAACAGGAAGTGGCCATGCTGCGCGCCGCCGGTTTGGCCCGTGGCGGGTCGCTGGATAATGCGGTGGTGATCGACAGCACCGGCAGCCGCGTGCTGAATGATGGCGGCCTGCGCTATGGCGACGAATTCGTCCGGCACAAGATTTTGGATGCGGTGGGTGACCTCTATCTGGCCGGTGCGCCGATCATGGGGCATTTCCACGGGGTGCGGTCGGGGCATGCCTTGAATAACCGTTTGCTGCATGCCTTGTTCAGCGATGTGGATGCCTGGCGGTGGTGGCCGGCCCCCATGGCCGCCGATCTGTCGCCCATCCTTATGCCGGCCACCGCCGCGCATGGGGCTTTGGTCGTGGCGGGCTGACTTATCCAGACGTTTGGTATCCAAGCGTCCGGGGCGGGTCACCAGGGCGAAAAAGCCAGGGGCTTTTTCCATCATTCTTCTTCCCCCGCTATCATGGATTGGGCATAACCTTTCCATGGACCCAAGGGGGGGATTGATGATCACTTGGAAGTGGGTTGTCGGGGCAGGGGCTGCGCTTAGCTTCTATAACGCCGTTATCGGCGGCTTGGCCTTGGCTGCCCGCAATGATTATCTGAGTGATTCCATTCATGACGCGGAAGTGGCGGCGGCGACCATTACTTTCGAGGTGATGGGCATTCTGGATCAGACAGACCGGTCGCTGTCCGCTCTGGGCGAGGTGGTGCAGGTCGCCCCCGATATGTTGATTCCAGGCAATCGCGACGCCCATCACCTGTTGATGCGCCGCCATGCGGCGACGCCGGTGATCAAGTCGTTATTTCTGGTTTCACCGGATGGGGTGGTCATCAATTCATCCTTTGCCGCTGAACCTCCCACGCTGAATTTGGGCGACCGGGATTATTTCCGCGACTTACGGCGTAATGCCGATGATGCCATGGTGGTGGGAGGGCCGGTCAGCAGCCGACGCGATGGGGGGATGATCCTGCCGGCGGTGCGGATGATCCATGATCAATTCGGACGTCCCACGGTGGTGGTTGCCGCAGCCATCGCCTTGTCCGCGCTGGAGGATGTGGTTGCCCGGTCGCGGATGATCGAAGGCAGCCGGGTGGCGATTCAATTCTCCGATGGCCGGTTGATGGCCTGTACCGGAATGCCGGGATGCCGGACCCTGGCCTTATCCCTGCCGATACTGCCTTTGCCCGCGACGGGGCAGATCAGTGGCCCCATGATGTCGGTGCTGCCCGGCAAGCCCGGCCCCGGCGCGGTCCTGCGCGATGATGGACGCGGTCTGACCGTGTCCGTGGTGATCGAACAGGACCGGGCATTAAAGGGCTGGCGCGCGGTTCTGCCTGGTTTCATCGCCCTGGCCCTGCTGGGAAGTCTGGCGATCCTGCTGGGTTTGGCCATGGTGCGGCGGCAGATATCGGCCCGCAATATCGCCCTGGCGGCGCTGGCTCGCGCCAATCATGGCCTGGAAAACCGGGTCGAGGAACGGACCCGTGAATTACGGGAAAGCGAGGCCCGGCTGGGCAGTTTTATCGAAGCGGCCCATGATGGCGTGATCATCACCGATTCCCGTGGGGTGGTGACTGAATTCAACCCCGCCGCCCAACGTCTGTTCGGGTATTTGCGCGCGGATGTGATCGGCGGTGATATTTGCCGTCTGCTGCCCGATTGCATCCCCGGCCAGGGGTGGGACCCCGATGGCGGGCGGATGGCCGGACGGCGCAAGGATGGCAGTCTGTTCCCGGTCGAGGTGAGCACGGGCAGCCGGGATGTCGAAGGCCGCTCTATCCATGTGGGGGTGCTCAGGGATATCACCGGGCAAAAAGCGCATGAGGAAAAGCTGAATTATCTGGCCAGCATCGACGGATTGACCGGGGTGTTGAACCGGCGTTCCTTCATGGAACGGGCGCATTGGCTGTTTCAGGAAGCATCCAGCACGGGCCGGGATCTTGCCGTTCTGATGATTGATGCCGACCATTTCAAATCGGTCAATGATCGCCATGGCCATGCCGCCGGTGATGCGGTGCTGACTCGGCTGGGGGGGCTGATCTCGGGCAATTTGCGGCAGACCGATATGGCCGGCCGCCTGGGTGGAGAGGAATTCGCCGCCATCTTGCCCGAAACCGGGGAAAGCGGAGCCAAACGGGCAGGCAATGCGGTGGTGCAGATTTTGCGCGATACCCCCATCGACCTGCCTGACGGTTCGGTTCTGTCAGTGACGGTCAGCGTTGGCGTGGCCGTGTTGATGCCTGGCGACGCCAGTTTTGACGAAATGCTGGCCCGTGCCGATGCCGCCTTGTATCGGGCGAAGAACAACGGGCGCGATCAGCTTGTGTTTGCGTGATGCTGGTTCTGGAACAACAGGCTGCGGCAAAAGTCAGGACTGATACCATATCCCGGTGATCGGAACCGATCACCGGCGCCCTCAGCGGCGGGCGGGTTTCTTCGAAACCCGTGCCTTCCGCGGCATAAGCCGCGCGGCCCCTTGGGCCTAGAGCATTTTCCGCTCAATTGCAGTCGTATCCGGCAGCAGCAAAATAGTTCTGGCAGTCTGTGGTGGTGAGGAGATCGATGCCGCGA
>JAYSBF010000019.1:0-56350 GCA_041915545.1 Magnetospirillum sp.
CCATCCGGCCGCTTGGCCGCCGCCGCAATGGCGGCTGGGATTATTGGTCCCTCGCCGGGCGCGGCCATCCGGCCGCTTGGCCGCCGCCGCAATGGCGGCAGAACCAACGGCCGTAATCAGAACTTACGGCCGTTGGTATGATACCCCCGTTTATCGCGGCGGACCGCCCCGGCCCCAATCATTGCCGGGACCACCCGGCCCGTCATTCCGGTTCCCATTGCCATTGCCGTGCCCATAGGCATTGCCACGGCCATTCCCATTTCCGCCGCCGTCACGATAGTCGCGGTCAGGCTGCGGGTGCGGCTGATAGCGCGGTCCGGGTGAAGGATTAGGGGCCGGGCGCCAATGGTCCCGGTTGCCGTAAAAGGGAAAGGACAGATAAAACCGATCCCAATACGACCCGAAATCAAACACCACCACAGGCGGCGGCGGCGCCTGATACAGGGTGTAATAGCCGCCATTCCAGGAACTGCGCAGGTAAGCCCCCGGCATCCAGCCGCGATAGGCCCCCCATGCCACATCGCACCAGCCCAGATCGGACAGGCAGCCCATGATATTGACGGTGGCATTGCCGGGAATGGTGACGACAAAGGGATAATTGCTGTCGGGACCGGCCAGCAAGGCCACCGGGGCGGGAACAAAGCCGGGATTGGCCAGGGCCAGTCCCGGACAGGCAAGAGCAAGGGCAAAAGCGGCCCCGGCCAACAAGCGTTTCATCGGGATTCTCCGACTTCTGCCGAAATAAGCCCCTATTCCATGCCCCGGCCCCGCCGCCGTCAAGAGGTCAGGCCAAATTCATCCCAAAACAGCCCGAATGTCAGCACCAGCATCAGCACGTCGGTATCGAAGGTGGTATTGATTTTGGCATCCCCGGACACCGCCATGGCCCGCAGATGGGCCACCGCATCGGGATTGAAAACATTTTGGCGGCGGATACGTTCCGGCGCCAGCAGGTCGGCCACCCAATCCACGTTCTGGGCCAGCAAAAACGGCGATCCCGGCGCGACAAAGCTGAATTTTTCCCGATTGGCCAGGCTGGGCGGCAAATAGCGCTGGGCCACCTGGCGCAAGATCCATTTTTCCTGCCCGCCCCGGATCAGCAGATCAGGCGGAAGAGTGCGGGCAAAATCCACCACATCGGCATCCAGGAACGGATAGCGGGCTTCCACCCCGTTCACATAAGACACCCGGTCGCCGTGATCGGCCAACAGATGGTCGGCCATCCGCCATTTGAAATCCACATAGGACCGCTGATGAAAGGGGTGGCGCCCCCGCAGGCGATCATGATCAACCGCGGGCTGCAAAGTGCAGTCGAATTCATCCAGGCGGGCCGCCAGATCGGCGGAATAAAGCGGCGCCCGCATCTCGCGCCAGGCGTGATATCCCCGTTCGTACAGGAAATCCTGATCCCCCCACAGCAGATCACGTTTTTCCTGTTCCAACATGGCTTCCAGCCCGTCGTCATCGTTCCGGCGCGGCCCGGCGGCATCCAGGCGATAGCCCACATAGCCCGCGAAAAGTTCGTCGGCACCTTCGCCGGTCAGCACCACCTTATGCCCGCTGTCATGGACCAGGGCGGACAAGGCCAGCGAACAGGTGTTGTAGCTTTCCTTCAACGGGGTTTCCGCCGCCACCACCGCCTGACGCAGCCGGTCCAGGATGGCGGTGGGAGGGAAATGAATTTCGTGATGATCCGTGCCCAATGCCGCAGCCATCAGCCGTTGGGGACGGCTTTCGTCAATATCGTCCTGGGGAAAGGTGATGGAAAAGGAATGGAAGCGCCGCCTCGGATCAAGCCGGTGAACCATGGCCCCCACCAGGCTGGAATCCAACCCGCCCGACAGATAGAATCCAACCGGCACATCCGCATCCAGCCGCCGGGCCACCGCGTCCAGCAACAGCTTTTCCAGCCGATCCACGTAATAATCATCGGAATGGCGCTTGCCCCCACCGCCCATGGCCGGATAGTCCAGATCCCAATAGGCATGGTCCCGCGTCCCGCTGTCATCCACCACCAGCACATGGCCGGGGGCCAGGGAATGAATGCCCTGAAACATGGTGGTCGGGCTTTTCAGGCCGGGAAAGGTCAATATCTGATCCAGCCCACGGGGGTCCAGCCGGGCCACCACCCCCGGATGGGCCAACAATGCCTTGATTTCCGAGGCGAATAACAGTTCCCCGTCAAGCCAGGTATAGAACAGGGGGGCGATCCCCACCTGATCGCGGCACAGCATCAGCCGATGGCGCTGCCGGTCATACAGGGCAAAGGCGAACTGGCCGTTCAGCCTGGGCGGGAAATCCAGCCCGTGATCCTGGTACAGATGCACCAGCACCTCCACATCGCACTGGGTGCGGAAGCTGTGTCCACGCTGTTCCAGATCACGGCGCAAGATACGGTGATTGTAAAGTTCGCCATTGCAGACCGACACCGCCTGTCCGTCTTCGGATAAGTGGGGTTGGTTGCCGGTGGCCAGATCAATGATGGACAGGCGGGTGAAGCCCAAGGCAACCCCCGCCGCCTGAAATACCCCCCCTTCATCGGGGCCGCGATGAAACAGCCGTCCGGTCATGGGGGCCAATCTTTGGGAATCGACCGGCACGTTCCGGTCGGGATTGAAAATGCCGGCGATTCCGCACATGTCCGCTTTACCTTTGTTTTTGTGTGGCTCGGGGTCAGATCACTTGGCCGTGAACGACCATAGCGGGCCGTTGATCAACGGCTGCGACGGGTTGGACGACACGGTGTTGACCTTCCAGCTATAGGTCTGGCCCGACTTGACCGTCAGATTGGCGGAAGTCGCGGTCACGACCATGGCCGACACGCCGGCACCGGGATTTTTCGGGTCGGTGGCCCGATCCACCGCCGCCGCATCGGCGCCCCAGAAAACCTGATAGGCATCGCCATAGACCCGGCCCGCCTGCCATGACACCGGGATCAGCCCATTGACCTGGGGCGCGGCGGTGGCCACGGCCGGGTGCGGGGTGGTCACCGATGAACTGACCAACGGCATGATGGTGTCCAGCATGGCCACTTCCCATTCCTGGTCCCAGGTATTGCTGGCCAGGATGAAGGTGGTGTCGCTGTCGAAGAAATAATAAACCAGCGACTTATAGCCGGGATACGCGCCGCCATGACCACGGGCGGTGCCATAGGAACGCTGGGGCTGCATCAACGCCCCCACCCCATATTCCATGGTTTCCCAACCGACATGGATATCGGCGGAAACGAAGGTGTACCACTTTTCCTTGGTGCCTTCGTTCAACAGGGTTTCGCTTTTGAACATGGTATCGCTGAGTTTCAGCAAATCCCATGGGGTGGAAATCACCGCCCCCGCCGACCAGGCATAGCTGGGATTGGTGGCGGTCACGTCACACCATTGGTCGTAAACCTGGGTGGGATAAGGAATGGAGCCGTATTTGGTATAGCCATGCATCTGCGGCAAGGCCGTGCCATCCACCGCGAACAAGGTGTTGGTCAATCCCGCCCGGTCGATCACGTATTTCTTGATCACTTGGTCAATCGGCTGGCCGGTGACCTTTTCCGCGATCATGCCCAACAGGATGTAGTTGGAATTGGAATAGTACCACGACGGATACGGCGCCGGGGTCGGGCTGGGCGGCTGCTTGTTCAGCACGGTCAGCCAATAGGGATTGGGATAGGTGTCGCCGGGGGCGAAATCGGGGGTAAGCGGTTGGTTCGATCCGGTGGGGCTCAGCACCGCCATCAACTGATCGGCCGTGAACTGCTTATCCGGGGTCAATTGGGGGGAAAAACCAATGCTGGGGGCGGCCAGATAATTGGTTATCCCCGAATTCATCTGTAAAAGTTCGGAAACGGTGACCTTGGAAATATTGGGAATTCCGGCGATGACGGGATCGCTGCCCAGATATTTGGTCACCGGATCGGTCAGCTTCACCAAACCTTGCTGTTCCAGTTGCAAGACGGCCTGGGCCGTGAACATCTTGCTGACGCTGCCCACCCGGAACTGCATATCCGGGCTTATGGGGGTTTTGGATACCAGATCGGCATAGCCGGTCGTCCCGACCCGCACGCCCCATCGGGGCGATTTGACGATGACCACCGCGCCGGGGACGTCACCGCTTTTGCTGAATTTGTCCAAAGCCGCCTGCCAGGCCGATGGAAACGGCAAAGATGGCTGGGCATTGGGCGATTTGACCGGCGCGGACAATTTGGGCGGCGGATTTCCCTGGCACACCGCCGGGGGATAGGATTGCGCGACGGCTTGCCCCTGGGCCAGCCACAAACCAGCGATACCGATTGTCACCGATGTTGCTAAAAGTTGTAAGCGTTTCATTGCTCATCCCCTTTGTACAATTGGCAAAATTGCCTGGTGAACAAAGATCAAACGGACCTGTCCGCTAGAGCCATTTCCATTCAAATGGAACTGGCTCCAGACTCTGCCGATGGCGCCCCGTTGGGGACGCTCAAACGCTGTGCGGGCTTAGCGCATTTTCCGGCATGATCATATTTGATCGGAAAATGTGCCCATGCTCCGGCACAGCTGATCCAACAACGCCCGGATTTCGCCGTCAGGATGACGAACGGGGCAATGACGGACCGACACCCACAGACGCCCATGCTCGCTGCCAGCTTCCAATTCCAACAGGCGGGTGCGTTCCATGGACCCGATGCTGGACAGGGGCAGATGACTGCTGACCCGCATGCCGTCTTCCAAACCGGGGGTGATGTCCCCCAGATAGGTCAGGGTCACCTGGGACGGCACCGCCAACGCGCTATCGCCGCCCAACCAGCGCAACACCCCCCATCCCAGCCCGTGATCCGGTTGCGACAACAGCAAATCCCGGATCGCCGCGGCATCCGCCTGGGGACCGCAGGGCAGCAAAATGGGAAATTCGGCGCTGAACCAGCCGACGGTGCGGCTGGGGTCCAATCCGGGCACGGGCGGGTTGCGGCCATGGCTGGTCAGCATGATCCGGGCCATGCTGCGCCCGTCCCAACCGTGCAAGGCCACCGACAGGGCCGCCAGCAGCCGGGCCAGCACCGCCACATCCCCCATTCCCGTGGGCATCGCCCCCAGATCCACCCGTTGGGTCCGGGTATCGGCATAGGAATGGGGATGGTCCTGGCCGGGCAAAGACGGTACCGGGGCCAAGGCCACATCCAGCCAGTGGGGACGTTGGGCCGCCAAACCGTCCGATGCCAGCCATCGCCCCAATCCCCGCACCCAGGCGGCATAGCTGGTGGTGACGGGCGGCAGGGACTGGCCATCCAGCGCCATGGCCAAATCTTCCAGCAAAAAGCGCCATGACACCGCGTCGGTCACCAGATGATGGGCCAGCAAGGACAAGGCATCCCCCTGGGGCAGCCGGTACAGAACCGGCTGGAACAGCGGGCCGGTGGCCAGATCCAGCCGCCCATGGCGGTCATCCACACCTTGGGCCAGAATCGGCCAGGGATCGGCCTGATCCCGCAAATCAATCACGGGAACCGTCGGCGCTTGCCCGCAATCCCCCACACGCTGCCGCCATTGCCCATCGGCGCCACAGGCAAAGGTCAGACGCAAGGCATCATGGTGCCGCCACAGGGCCGCCACCGCTGTCTGGACCTTTTGGGGGTCCAGACGATCATCGCTTTCCAGCAGGATATGGTGGTTCAGATGGGCGTGCCCCCGGCCATGACCGTTCAGAAACCAGGATTGGATGGGCGATAGCGGCAAAGCATCCACGGCATCCCCAGCATCTTCGGCATTCGCGGCATCCTCCGGGGGGGGCGACGCCGTCAGAGCGGCGATGGCCGCCACCGTATCGGCCCGCAGCAAACTCGCCAGATCCACCGTCAACCCGGCACGGCGCAGGGATGACAGCAACCGGATGGCCCGCAACGAATCCCCGCCCAGGGCGGAAAACGATGCCTGGCGGCCAAACGGCCCACCGGCCAAAACCTGCTGGAAAGCGTCGGCAACCGCCTGTTCGGCCATGTCGGCGGGCGGATCAGCCAAGCCGCCATCATCGGCGGCGGACGGCTCGGGCAAAGCGGCCCGGTCGATCTTTCCCGCCGCCGTGCGCGGCAGCGACGCCACCACCATCAGGCGGCCGGGCACCATCCAGGGCGGCAATGTCCGGGCCAATTGGGCGCGCAATTGACCGGGGGTCAGGGATTGTCCGTCATCCGCCACCACCCAGCCCAACAGCCGGGCCGGATCACCGCGCACCGCCACCGCTGCCTGGGCCACCCCGTCCAAAGCCAGCAAACCATCTTCGATTTCGCCGATTTCGATCCGATAGCCGTTCAGTTTGATCTGGCCGTCCCGGCGGCCCAGATACAGCATGGCCCCATCGGCCCGCCACCGGCCCAGATCGCCGGTGCGGTAATGGCGCTGGCCGTCGGCCATGACGAAACGGTCCGCCGTCAGATCGGGGCGCCCCAGATATCCCTGGGCCAGCCCGGCCCCAGCCAGCCAGATTTCCCCCACTGCCCCCAGGGGCAACAGCCGCCCCCAGGCATCGCGCACCGACATGGCTGTGTTGGCGATGGGAGCGCCAATGGGAATGGGGCCGTCATCGCCGGGCCGCCAGTGATGCCAACTGGCGCAAACCGACGTTTCCGTTGGGCCATAGGCATTGATATAGCGCAGATAGCGGGCGTAATGATCGGCATCGGCACGATGCGGACCTTCCCCCGCCGTCACCAAAAGCCGCAACCGGCTAAGATCGGCATGGTCCAAGGCCCGCAAATAGGATGGCGGCAAGGTCGCCACCGTCACCTGATGGCGGTTGATCAGCCCCAGGAAACGGGCACCGTCGCGCACGTCGTCTTCGCTGGCCAGCACCAGGGCGGCACCGGACAGCAAAGCCATGAATATTTCGGACAAGGACGCATCAAAGGAACAAGAGGCGAATTGCACCACCCGGTCATCGCCGGTCAGCCCCCAATCCTTGATCTGGGCCAGAATCATGTTGATAAAGCCCGATTGGATCACCCCCACCCCCTTGGGCTGTCCGGTCGATCCAGATGTGTGGATCACATAGGCCAGGGATTGCCCGTCATCCCCGGCGGGCTGGCGTTGGCCATGGGCTTCGTCTTCGGCGATCAGACGGCAGGACGGGGCCGACAGGCGGAACAGATGGCCGGAATCGGCCAGGACCAGACGGCACCCGGTATCGCGCAGGACAAAGGCCAGGCGGTCATCGGGAAAAGCTGGGCTTAGCGGCTGACAGGCGGCACCAACCTTCAAAATGCCCAAAAGCGCGGCGATCCGCCGCCAGCCGCGCCCGGCCAAGACCCCGACCACATGCCCCTGCCCCACCCCCAGGGCACGCAGATCCTGGGCCACTTTCTCGGCCCGCCGGTCAAGCTGGGCATAGGTGAAGAAATCATCCCCATCCACCAGGGCCAGATTGCCGGGGGTCCGCCGGGCCTGATCGTGCCACAGCCCGGCCATGGTCAGGCCCGGCGCATGGGGACGGGTCGGGCCATGGCCGAACCGGGTCAACTGATCCCGTTCCCCCCCCTGGGGCAGAACCAGACCGGCCAGGGGGGCATCGCCATGGGCCAACACCCAGGCGACGGTGGTGCGGAAATGATTTTCCAATGCCTGCATCATGGCCGGGGAAAACCGCCCGCCATCATGGGGAAAACTGACGGTCAGCCCCGCCGTGCCGGGCTGGATCATCACCCCGAAATCGTAATTGGCCTGTTCCTGGCTGTGGGTGGACAGGACCCGGAACCCGGTTTCCAATTCCCCATCGGCAGCGGGATCAGGATAGTTTTCCAAGACCAACACATGATCCAGCAGCCCATGGGGCAGACCCAAACGGTCCTGCAATTCCGCCAATCCCACATGGTCATGATCCAAAGCGGCCAGGGATTGGGCGTGCAGGCGTGCCAACAGATCGCCGAAGCGGTCGGTCCGGGGATTGAAGCGGACCCGGACCGGAATGGTGTTGATCAACATCCCCACCAGGGCATCCACCTGGGGCACTGCCACCGACCGGCCCGACACCACTTGCCCGAACACCACATCATCGCGCCCGGTCCACCCGGCCAGCACCAGCCCCCACAGGGCTTGAACCATCACCCCGGCGGTCACGCCACGGGATTGGGCCAAAGCGGTCAGATCCCGCATCACGCCGTCATCCAGGACAAAGGAATGCACGGCCGGACGCGATGGCCCGCCACCATCGCGCGGCAGGCTGGCCAATCCGTCGTAACCGGCCAGGGCGTCCAGCCAGAAATCCGGCGACTGATCCCGGTCCCGCACCGCCTGGACATAAACCCCCGGATCGGGGGCCGGGGGCAATTGGGCGAACCGCCCGGCACGCAGACCGGCATAGATATGGGCGAATTCCCCCAGCAGGATCGCCCCTGACCAACCATCCAGCAGGATGTGCGGGTGACTCCAGACCATTTCGCTGTGCTGGTCGTCCAGACGGAACAACGCCACCCGCATCAGCGGATCGGCCAACAGATCGAAACCGCGCTGGCGGTCGGCGTCTTTCCACTGATCCAACCAGCGATCCCGCCCCGGCTGGGCCGACAGATCGCCGGTGACGAATTCCACATCGCGGGTTTTCAGCACGATCTGAAGCGGCTGGCTGGCGCGGGCGACATCGAAAGCCGACCGCAACAGCGGATGACGGACCATCAGCGCATTCCAGGCCGCCCGGCACATGGCCGCATCCACCGACCCTTCCAGCCGGAACGACACTTGCCGGAAATATGGCGACGGCCCGGCGGATGCCAGATCGTGGAACAACATGCCGCGCTGAAGCGGCGACAGGGAAAAGATGGCCTGAACCCGGTCACGGGGGATAGGCGGCGGATTGGTGGGGGATACGTGCTTATTCACCGCCCAGCACCCCCGCCAGATCCGCATCATCCAGGGCCACATGCAAGACCGGCCCGCCATCCGTCGGCCGTGGTGGCTGGGCTGGCCCTGGGTCCAGCCGGGTCAGATACCCGGCCTGGGCGGCGATGGTGGCCTGTTCCAGGAAGGTGCGGACCTCGATGGCCATGCCGTGCTGACGCAATCGGCCCACCACCTGAATAGCCTTGATGGAATCGCCGCCCATGTCGAAAAAGCGGTCGTGGCGGCCCAGACGCGACCGGCCCAGCACATGGCGCCAGACTTGGGCCAGCAAGTTTTCCTGCGGGCCAGCAAAGCCGTCATCATCCTTCCCATCCGCCCCGTCATCGGGAACCAGCAAGCGCGTCCGGTCCACCTTGCCATTGGGCAAAAGCGGCAGGGAATCCACCGCCACCCAGCGGGACGGGATCATGTAATCAGGCAAAACTTTTGCCAATTGTGCCCGCGCCTGCCCCACATCCATGGTCAAACCGGGTTCGGTCACCACCCAGGCGGCCAGACCGCCATTCCACAGACCGGCAACCGCCTGGGTCAATCCGGGCAGACAGGCCAGCACATTATCCACCTCGGCCAGTTCCACCCGATGGCCCCGGATTTTCACCTGGGCATCGCGGCGCCCCAGATAGATCAACAGGCCGTCATCCCGCACCAGCCCCAGATCGCCGCTTTTATACAGCCGTCCCCCCGCATGGTCCGGGTCGGGAATGAACGCCGCACGGGTCAGATCAGCCCGGTTGTGATATCCGCGTGCCAGTCCCACCCCGCCCATATGGATTTCACCGGCCACGCCGACCGGCGCCGGGTGGCCGTCCTGGTCCAGCACCACCACCCGCATATTGGCGATCGCCCGCCCGATGGGCAGCGGACCATGGGCATCGGCCACCGGATCGACCCGGTGCCAAGTGGCGCATACCGTGGTTTCGGTCGGGCCATAGGCGTTGAAATAGGCCAGATTGCGGGCCAGACGGCGGGCCTGATCGCCATTGGGGGCTTCGCCGGCGCTGATCAGGATATCCAGCCCAGCCAGATCATCATCGCCCAATTGGGCCAGATAGGTGGGGGGCAAGGTGGCGACGGTGACGCCGTGATCCCGCAAATAAGCGGCAAACAACCGGGGATCGGCCACCACTTGCGGCCCGGCCACCACCAAGGTGGCGCCGTTCAGCAGTGCCATCACCATTTCCCACACCGAAGCGTCAAAGGATGACGGCGCGAATTGCAGGACCCGGTGATCGGGATCAATGCCCAAACCGCCGTTTTTCTGCCCCATCGCCTGGGCCAAGGCCAGATTGACGGCGCCGCCATGTTCCAGCACCACCCCCTTGGGCAAGCCGGTGGACCCAGAGGTATAGATCATATAGGCCGCGTCATCGGCAGCCGGATGCGGCAGGGACTTGCCCTTGCCGCCCCGCATGGGGGCCAGGGCCTGGGCCATATCGGCCACCCGCACGCCCTGATCCGCCATCTTGTCCAGATGATGGGCATTGCCGATGACCAGAGCGGCCCCCGCATCCCCCACCATATGGGCCAGACGTTCCGCCGGATAGGTAGGGTCCAGCGGCAGATAGACCCCGCCCGCCCGGATCACCCCCAGGAATGCCACCGGCAAAAGCTGATCCCGGTCCAACAGCACCCCCACCCGATCGCCGGGTTTGATCCCGTGGCGGCGGATCAGGGATTGGGCCAGACTGGCGGAAAGCTGATCCAACTGGCCATAGGTCAGGCTGGTCGTGCCGCACATCACCGCCGGATGGCTGGACCGGGCCTCGCATTGTCGGGCGAATTGGGCCGGAATGGTGGCCTGATCCGGCAATGCCCGCACGCTGTCATGGTCCAGGCCCCGGACCAGACGGTCTTCCTGGGCGGTCAGCAGATCCATGGCCGCCACCGCCCCGTCCGGGCGGGCGGCGGCCTGCGCCGCCAGCCGGTCCAGATGTCCGGCCAGCCGGATCATGGCATCCGAGGTAAACAGATCGGTGGAATATTCCACATTCAGGCGAATGCCGCCGCCGACGCCATCTTCGACGAATTCCACGCTGATGGGGAATTTGGCGATGCCCGGATCATCGCCAAAGGCGGAAACCGTCAGCCCATCCAGTTGGAAGCGCTTTTGCCCGCCATCCTGAAACACCACCATCACATCGAAAAACGGCGGACGGGCGGCATCGCGGCTGGGGGCCAGATGTTCCACCAGCAGATCAAAGGGCACGCCGCGATGATCCAGGGCATCAATCAGGCAGTCAGCCACATGACGGACCAAGGCGGAAAACGCCATCTCGCCTTGGGTATGGCAGCGCAGGGCCAGCGTGTTGACATAGAACCCCACCTGATTTTCCAGGGCCGGATCGTCACGGCTGGCCACCGGGGTTCCGACCACCACATCCCCTTGGCCGCCATAGCGGCGCAAAGCCACCGCCACCAGGGCCAACAGGGCACTGAACAAAGTGGTTCCCTGGCTGCGGGCCAATTGACGCAGCCCCGCCACCACCTGGGCATCCAGATCCAGACCAACCCGCGCCCCGGCAAAGCTGGACACCGCCGGCCACGCTCCCTTGACCGGCAGATCCGTCCGCGGTGGCAGGTCCGTCAATTGCCCTCGCCACCATTCTAGATCGGCCAGGGCTTGGGGGCTGTTCAGCCGGGCCTGTTCATCCCTGGCGAAATCGCCATATTGGCGGGTCAGCGGCGGCAACGTCCCGCCGCGCAGCAAGGTCAGGATTTCATCCACCATCACCGTCACCGACCACGCATCGCTGACGATGTGATGTACAGTGACCAGCAACACATGACGGTCGGCACCCAGGCGCAGCAATTGGGCGCGGAACAGGGGCGGCGCCGACAGATCGAAACCGCTTTCCCCAAAGACACGGGCCAAATGGCGGGCCTGGGCGTCGGGATTGTCCTGGGCGGACAGGTCGGTCAGCGGCACCTGGAAAGGCTGGTGGGGGTAAACCAATTGGCGCGGTTCGCCATCCACCACCTGAATGCCGGTCCGCAGCGCATCATCACGGGCCACCACCTGATCCAATGCCCGGCCCAGGGCCGCCACATCCAGCGGGCCATACAGGCAATAAGCAGCGGGCAGGCAATAGGCTGCCGGATGACCGCCCATCTGTTCCAGCACCCACAGGCGTTTTTGCGCATGGGACAGGGGATGCTGGTCAGGCTGGCCGGTGGGAGGGGTCGGTTGGGGCGGCTGGGGACCGCCGCCATCGCCGCCGCTGACCAATCGGGCCAGACCGCGCACGGTGGGGGATTTGAAGAAAGCGGCCAGGCTGAGCTGGCTGGCAAAATCCTGGTTGATACGGGACAAGACCCGGATAGCCCGCAAGGAATCGCCGCCGATTTCGAAGAAGGGGGTGGTCGCGCCCACCCGCGTCAATCCCAACACCTGGACCCAGATGGCGGCAATCCGTTCTTCCGCATCCCCCTGTGGGGCTTCGAACCGGATACGGGTGGCGGCCAGTTCCTCGGGCTTGGGCAGGGCCTTGCGGTCGATCTTGCCGTTCAGGCCCAATGGCATGGCATCCAGCACCAGGAAAAAGGACGGGATCATCCCCTGGGGCAATTGGGCCGCCAGATGGGCGCGCAGGTCCTGCACCTCCATGGGCTGTTTGGCGGTCAGGTAACAGGCCAGGGCCAGATCGCCGTCATCGCGTTTATGCGCCACCACCGCCGTCTGGTCGATGGCGGCGAAACCGCGCACCGCCGCTTCCACTTCGGCCAGTTCCACCCGGATGCCATTGACCTTGACCTGACCATCCAGGCGGCCGGCGAATTCCAGCACCCCATCGGCCCGCAACCGCCCCATATCGCCGGTGCGATAGAACAGGCGGCCGCCAAAAAGCCGGTCGTCCCGGCCAAAGGCAGCCCCGGTCAGATCGGGCGCCTGGAAATACCCCAGGGGGCTAAAGGGCGGGCAGATATAAATCTCGCCCAAGGTGCCGGGCGCCGCCGGGCGACCGTCACGCACCACCGATGCCACGGTCCCGCCGATGGGACGACCCACCGGGATCATGCGGCTGTCATCCACCGCATCATCGCCCAGCACATGACAGAATTTGGCCAGGCTGGTTTCCGACGGTCCGTACAGGTTGCGGATACGCGGCCCCACCCCCAGCCGATCACGCAGGCGGCTTACATCGGCGCCCCACAAGGCTTCGCCCGCGAACAGCACATGGCGCAAGGCGGGCAAGCCTTGATCGGGCAGATCCTTCAGGATCAGCCGGAACAGCGACGGCACCGCATGCACCACCTGAACCCCCGCATCCCCCAGCCAATGGGCCAGGGCTTTCATGTCGCGGCGGGCGGCGGCGGGGGGAACGCACACCGTGCCCCCCGATGCCAAGGCCAGGAAGATATCGCGCAGGCTGACATCAAAGGTGGTCAGGGCCAGATTGGCCACTCTTGTCCCCGACGGAAGCGCCAATTCGGCCAATTCCCAGCGGATGAAATGGTTCAACCCTTCATGACTGCCGATAATGGCCTTGGGTTCCCCGGTGGAACCCGAGGTGAAGATCACATAAAGCGGCTGATCCGGTCCGGGCCGCACCGGGCTGGCCCCCGGAACGGACAAGGATGGATGGGACAGCCCGCCCTGACCGTCCCAGCGGATCAAAGCGCCATGGACAGGATCGGCCACGCCGTCGGCGGCCACCACCGCCTTGGGCTGGATGCGGTCCAGCAATTTGGCGGTCCGCGCCGTCGGCTGCTCCAGATCAAAGGGAACGAACACCGCCCCTGCCTGGGCCACGGCCAGAATGGTGGTGATGTAATCGGCGCCGTTGGGCAGCATCACCGCCACCCGGTCGCCATGGCCCACCCCCAGACCAGCCAGGACATGGGCCAGACGGTCGGCACGGGCCATCATCTCGGCATAGGTCAGGGGGCCATCGGCGCCATCCACCGCCACCTGATCCCCATGACGGGCGGCCTGATCGGCCACCAGATCCAACACCAGACCGGGGGGAATGACCACATCGCCGGTATTGGCCGCAGCATCGCCGCCGCCCAGGGAAATGGCATCCAGGGATTGGGCCGGATCGGCCAGCACCGCCCCGATCAAGGCCCGCATATTCTCTTCCATCCGGGCAAAGTCGCGGGGATCGAACAGGTGGGCGTTGAAGGTGAATTTCACTTCCATGCGCGATCCGGGATGAATGACCACGCTGAAGGGGAAATGCATCTGTTCAAAGGCGCGCAGATTGTCCAGACGGAACCGTCCGCCCGCCGCACCGGCATCAAGGGGATAATTTTCGAACACCAGAACATGATCGAACAAGGATCGACGGGTGCCATCCAGACGTTGCATATCCGCCAATGGCAGATGGTGGAACGGTTCCCCGGCCATGGCCTGGGCCTGAAGATCGCGGGCCAGAGTGGCAAAGCTTGTCTCGGCCCCCAGCCGGGCACGCACCGGAATGGTTTGCAGGAACAGGCCGACCATTTCCTCGACCCTTGGCAATTCGGGCGGGCGTCCCGACACCACTGCGCCGAACACCACCTGATCCGTTCCCAGATAGCGGGACAGCAGGGCCGCCCACAGGCTTTGCATCAGCACGTTCTGGGTCACCTGCATCTTGGCGGCCAGGGATGACAGGGCCGATGTCTGGTCCTGATCCAGATGGAAAATATGTTCGCGCATGGCATAACCCGGCTGCCGCGCCGCCTGGGCAAAGGGCAGACCGGCAGGGGCCGGGGCGTCGGCCAGCAAATCCCGCCAATAGTTCCGCGCCCGGTCATTGCCGCAGGCGGCCAGCCAGGACAGATGATCGGCAAAGGATGGCGGCGGGGCCAGACGCGGCGGCCGATGACTGGCCAGCGCCTCGTACAATTCCATCAATTCCTGTTGCAGCACCCCCATGGACCAGCCATCCAGAATGATGTGATGGCTGCTCCACACCACGTCATGGCGATCCGGCCCCAGCTTGACCACGCAGACCCGCATCAACGGATCGCGGGCCAGATCGAAACCGCGCTGACGGTCGGCCAGGGCCAGGGCATCCACCCGCCGGGTCTGGACATCCGGGGCCTGACCGGACAGATCCATCAGATCGAACGGCATGGGCCGACGGCGCAAAATGGCCTGGACCGGGGCCATGCCCGCCGGGGCGGCGATGGCGGCGCGCAACAGATCGTGACGCTGAACCAAATCCTGCCAAGCCTGGGCGAACAGCCCCACATCCAGATCACCGGTCAGGGTATAGGTGAATTGTTCGAAATAAGACTGGCTGTCCCCATCGCCCTGATCCGCCCCCAAAGCGTGGAACAGCATGCCTTCCTGCAAGGGCGACAGGGGCAAAACCTGATCCACCTGATCAGCGCCAACCCCCAAGGCCGTGGCCAGGGCGGCGGGAACCGTATCGGCTTGGGCCAGGGCATGCAGCGCCCGCACCATGGAGTGCAGCAGACGGTCAACGGTCTGGCGGTCATGCAGGCGGTGGCTGTAGCTGATGGTCAGATCCAGGCGGTCTTCCACCACCATGGCTTCCACATCAATCAATTCGCCCCGGTCCTGGGCGGCACCTTGGGTGGGGCCGGTGGCCTCTGCCGCCAGGGCAAAGCCCATGGCCTGATCCTGACCGAACTGGCCCAGATAGTTAAAGCCGATCTGCGGCCGGGCGGCAAAGCCCTGACCACCCAGCAAGGCGGGCGGCGTCAGATAATTCAGCACGCCATAGCCGATCCCCTTTCCCGGCAGATGGGCAAAGGCATCCTGCACCCGTGCCAGGACCTGATCGCCCCCCTGGGCACCGCCGATATCCAGCACCAGCGGAAAGACCGTGGTGAACCAGCCGATGGTACGGCTGAGATCCAATCCGGGGGCGATATCCTCGCGCCCGTGGCCTTCCAGCCGGATGCGGATGCGGTCCAATCCCCACACATCCCGGCAGGCCAGGGACAGGGCCGCCAGCAACAGGCGGTCCAGGGTCAACCCCCGGCGGCGGGCGGCATCGGCGACAATCCGGCTGTCATCGGCGGGCAATCGGATATCCAGGCGGCGTTCATCGCCGACCACATTGACCGGATGGTCATAATCAACCGGCACCGGCGGAACCGGCGCGGCATCCTGCCCCCGCCAATAGCCCAACTGGTCCAGCAATCCGGCGCTTTGACCATAGGCGGCCAGCAGACGCGGCCAATCCAGCCACGGCATGCCTGCCGTCAGAACCGGCAAATCCCGCCCGTGGCGCAGGGCATCATAGCTGCCGATCAGATCTTCCAGCAGAATGCGCCACGACACCCCGTCAATAACCAGGTGATGGCACAGGACCAAGACACGCTGCCCGCCAACCCCGCCGGAATGGGACGAATCGTACACCACCACCCGCCACAACGGCGCCCGGTCCAGGGTAAAGCCTGCGTGCAGACCGGCGGCATGACGGGTCATGGCCGCCCAATCATCCACCGGAACCCGGTCCACCGACACCACCGCCGCATCCAGGGGCACCACGCGCTGCCGACGGGCGGGCACATCCAGGGTCAGGCGCAAGGCATCATGATGGGCGGCCACATGATCCACCGCCCGCCGTAGCGCCATGCCATCCACCGGATGATCCGGGGTCAGCAGCACCGCATTGTTGAAATGATCCAGATCGGCCGCGCGATTTTCCAGGAACCAATGCTGAATGGGGGTCAGGGTGATGCCGGGGCCTTGAGCCGCCTCCCGGTCCACCGGGGCCGCCAAAAAGGGCGATGCCGTCGCCCCCTGCACCTGAGCGGCCAGGGCAGAGACGGTCTTGGCCGCGAAAATCTGGCCCAGGCTAAGCTTGACGCCTTCGCGGAACAGACGGCTTACGATTTGCAACGCCTTGATGGAATCACCGCCCAGGGCGAAATAATTATCGTCGCGCCCCACCTGATCCACCCCCAAGACCTGGGACCAGACCTTGGCGATGGTGGTTTCCACGGGGCCAATGGCGGCGGCGAAGGTATCGCCACTGGCCAATCGGCTGGTTTCCGGCGCGGGCAGACGGGCGCGGTCGATCTTGCCATTGCCGGTCAGCGGAAACTGATCCAGGGCAACGAAATGGCCGGGGATCATGTAATCGGGCAAACGGGCATCCAGATGGGTGCGCAATTGGGCGGCGGTGGGGGCATCCCCACCAGCCACCGGCACCACATACGCCACCAATTCCCGCCCGCCCCGGCTGTCGGCGCGGTCCAGGACAAAGGCTTTATCCACCAGCGGGCTGGACAAAATGGCCGCCGTCACCTGGCCGGTTTCCACCCGGTGGCCGCGCACCTGGACCTGATGATCGTTGCGACCCAGATAATCCAGCACCCCATCGGCCCGCAGCCGCCCCACATCGCCGGTGCGGTACAGCCGTTGGCCGTCATGAATGATGAACCGGTCCGCCGTCAGTTCGGGCCGGTTCAAATAGCCCCGGCACACCCCGCCACCGCCCACCCACAATTCCCCGGCCACCCCCACGGGCTGGGGCTGCATCAGCGGGTTCAGCACCAAGATGGTGGTGTCGGGCAACGGACGGCCCACCGGGCTGCGCCCGTCCTCGGCCTTCATATCGGCATCGGTCAGGCGGTAAAAGCTGACATGCACGGTGGTTTCGGTGATCCCCCACATATTGATCAAGGCGATGCGGTCGGGGGCATACCACTGGCACCAGGGCCGCAGATAAGCGGGTTCCAGCCGGTCGCCGCCAAAAATCACCCAGCGTAAATGCCCATCCAGATCATGGACCGCCTGGCGGCTTTCCGCGTCGATCAGGCCGTAAAAGGCGCCGGGTGTCTGGTTCAGCACGCTGACCCGGTGCCGCCGGATCAATTCCAGCAACACCGCCGGATCACGGGCTTGATCCTTGGCGGCAATCACCACCCGCGCGCCATAGGCCAAGGCCCCCCAGATTTCCCACACGGAAAAATCAAAGGAAAAGGAATGGGCGCACAGCCACACATCCTCGGCGGAAAAGGCGAAATCGTGGCGGTCATTGATCAGCAGCCGCACCACGTTGCGATGGGTGACCAAACAGCCCTTGGGCAAGCCGGTAGAGCCAGACGTATAGATGACATAGGCCACCTGATCCGCATCCACCGCCACCTCTGGGCCGCTATCGGCCTGGGGCGGCTGGGCCGGGTCGATGACCAGGGCCAGATGGCGGAACGCTTCGGGCAGACGGTTCACCAAGGCATTGGTGGTGACGATGACCCCGGCCTGACAATCCCCCAGGATATGGGTGACCAGATCGGCAGGATAATCCACATCCACCGGCACATAAGCCAACCCCGCCTTCAGCGCCGCCAGCATGGCGGCGGGCACCAGGGCATCACGGTTCAGGAACAAGGCGGCGAACCCGCCGGGGCGCGCCCGTTCGGCCATCTGTCGCGACAGACCGTTGGCCACCCGGTCCAGATGGCGGTAATCCAGCGACACATCCCCCATGGTCACCGCGATCCGGTCGGGGCCACGGGCCAAAGCGGCGGCGAACAGATCGCACAAGGTGGCCTGTTGGGGATAGCGGGCGGTCGTGGCGTTAAACGCGCCGATGACCGCCCGATCCGGCTCCCCCAGCAGGTCAAGCCCCCCCAAGGGACGGTCGGGATCGGCCAAAATCTGGTCGATGATCCGGCGCAGGGCATGGGTCCAGCGTTCCGCCGTATCCCGGTCCAGCAATTGGCTGGCATAGGTCAGCCGCAAATTCAGGCTTTCTTGTTCCTCGATGGCTTCCAAGGCCAGATCGAACATGGCCGCCGGCACCCGGATATCCCGTTGGGTGAAGGTCAGCCCCTTCAGCCGGAACGCCCGTTCACTGGCATTTTCATAAGACAGCATGGTATCGAACAGGGGATTGCGGTCGGCGGGCCGCCCGCGCCCCAATTCCATCATGGCTTCGAACGGATAATCCTGGTGGTCATAGACCCCCAGGGCGCCTTTTTGCACCTGGGCCAGGAAGCGGCGGAACCCCTGATCCGGGGCGGGATGGTTGCGGAAGACCACGGTGTTGACGAACATGCCCACCGCGTCGGCCAGGGCACGGTCATCCCGGCCCGATGCCGCCCCACCGACCAGGATGTCGCCTTGTCCGGTCAGGCGATGCAGCAAGGTGGTCCACAGCGCCAGCAGCACGATGTAAAGCGACGCCCCTTCGCCCCGGCCCAAGGCCCGCAGGGCGCGGGTGGTTTCCGGCGCCAGGGTCATCACCACCCCGTCACCGGCAAAATCCACCCCGGCGCCACGGGGGCGATCGGTGGGCAAATCCAGCACCGGCAATTCACCGGCCAGGGCGTTGCTCCAGAAATCGCGGTTGGCCCGGCCGCGCTCGCCCAGGGCACCCTTATCGGCCACGGTCAGGCAGTGGCGGAAATCATAGGCCACCGGGGCCAGCCCCCCGCCCTCCTGGCCATCATCGGCCAGCACGGTCATCAATTCGGCGGCGATGACGTTAAAGGACAGGCCATCGGCGGCGATATGATGGGCATCGGCCAGCAGCAAATGGCGTTCCGGCCCCAATTCGGCCACCGCCACCCGCAAAAGCGGAGCCTGGGCCAGATCGAACGGACGGATAAAATCCGCCGCTGCCCGATCCACATCGCCATCCACCACGCTGATCCGTTCGATTTCAAAGCGCGGTTCGGCCACCCGCTTGGTCAGCAATTCGCCATCAATCATGACAAAGGCGGTGCGCAGGCTTTCATGACGGGCAATCACCGTGCGGAAGGCATCATCCAGCCGGTCCACCGCCAACGGCCCGTCGATGATGAATGCCTGGGGCAGATGATAGGGGGTCTGACCGCCGGGACGCTGGCTCAGGGCATAAAGCCGCCGCTGGGCCGATGATGGCCGGCCGAATTGCGGGTTGGGATATTCGTCGATGGACCAGGCAAAGCCGCCAGACCGAAGATCCAGCACCGATTGGGTGATCACCTGGAACACCTGATCCACATCGGCTTGGCTGTGGGCGGCGGAAAAGAACGAAATGCGCCGTTCCCAATTATAGACGCCGCGATCGTTCATCAGCAGATACAGCAATTCCAGTTCGATGGGCTGAAGGTCTTTCCCCCCCAGTGGCACCAACCGCCATTGCGACGAAAAATGCTTGGCCCGCAGCGGCACGCGATTGGTTTCGAACCAATAATTCAGCCGGTCGCAAAAGGCCGTGGTCATGCCGGTGACCCGATTTTGCAGGGCTGGCCCCTGTTCCTTCATATGGGCCAGGGCGGCATAGGTGGTGGCCATGGTCGCCGGATTGCGGCAGAACGTGCCGCCGAAATAAATCATGGCCGATTGCGGCCCCGACTGGTCGCCATAGGCCCAGGCGCCGCCATCCACGTAATCCATGAACCGGGCCTTGCCCGCCACCACCCCCACCGGCATGCCGCCGCCAACGATCTTGCCATAGACCGCCATGTCGGCATCAATGCCGAACCATTCCTGGGCGCCGCCGGGCAGAATGCGGAAACCGTTGATCATTTCATCGAAAATCAGGGCGGTTCCGGCCTTGCGGGTGATACGGCGCAGCTTTTTCAGAAATGCCTGGGGCTGCAAATCGGGATTACGGCTTTGTACCGGCTCGACCAGCACGCCCGCGATCTGGTCGGCATTTTCTTCGATGATGCGCAAGGAATCCGGGCTGTCATAATCCAGCACCATCACATCCTCGATCATGGCGCGCGGGGTGCCGATGCCGATGGGCACCACCTCGCCTTCATCCTCGGTGGCCAGCACGCCGTCGAAAATGCCGTGATAGGAATTGTTGAACAGCACGATCTTGGGCCGTCCGGTCACCGCGCGGGCCAGACGCACCGCCACCATCACCACTTCCGACCCGGTATTGCTGAAGGTCACCCGTTCATTGCCGGTCAGTTCGTGCAGCAATTGCGCCGCCGCCCCGGTCAGTTTGGATTGGGTGCCCAATTCCAACCCGGCATCCATCTGTTCCGCCAGGGCCTGATGCAGGAACGGCGCCTTGTGACCAAAGAAATGGACCCCCATGCCCATGGCCACGTCGATATATTCATTGCCGTCCAAATCCCAGAACCGCGACCCCTGTGACCGGGCCGAAACCATGGGATATTTGGCTTCCTTCATCTGGCCCCAGAACGACAAGGTGTGCTTCCAATCGGCCAGCACGCCACGGGTTTTCTGGGTCAGCACCTTGGATTTGCCGGTGCGGGCCACATGGTAATCCACCGCGCGGGCGACAAAGGCCGCCTGATCCGGGGTCAGCCGCGCCCCGGCAGTGTTGATGCCGCGAATGGCCGCCACCGCCTTGCTACGGTCCTTGGCCTGGGATTTCACCGGGGTCTTGACCACTGACGGGGCGGGCAATACCGGAACAGGCGGAACCGGAGCGGCCTGGATGGCGGCGGGGGGAGTGGGGAGGGCCACCGCCGCCATCGGCCGGACCGGCAAGCCTAATTGCTGCCGGGCCAGTTCGGTGAAGCTGTTCAGATTTTGGGCCGCCATCTGGGCCATATAATGCAATTGCTGCTGATACAGATCCCCCGCCGGGGCGGCCATCACCGCAACCGGGGCAGGGAAAACCACCTGTGCGTCATGGCTGGGGGCAACAGCTTCGGCCAAAACGCTTGCCACCGGGGCGGCTGCGGGCATGGCGGGCAAGGACAAGGACAAGGCCGGTTCAGGCACGGAAACGGTGGGCGTCGGCTGTCCATGCGTGCGCAAATAGGCGGCCAGATCGTTCAAGGTGCCCAATTCGTCAAACATCTGGCTCATCTTCAGTTCGACGCCGTGGGACTTTTCCACCATCTGCCCCAGCTTCAACAGCATCAGCGAATCAAGCCCCATATTCATCAGCCGTTCGGCGGGGTTGATTTCGTCGGGGGAAAAGCCGCTGATTTCGGCCAACAGGTCCACCAATTCGCCGGTCAGCGTGGCGTGATCGTCCATGGTCCTTGCCTCGTTTTGGGTCTGAGTGAAAGAAGGGGCGGAGGCGGGGCGCAGTGGCGCCACCGGCATCCAGAAGTCTTGACGTTGAAACGGATAGGGCGGGATGGGCACCATGGGGCGCGGCCCGGAATACGGCCCGTGAAAGGCATCCCAATCCACCGCCGCCCCCAGCCGCCACATGGTGGCCAGGGCGTGCATGGTCAGGTATTCGGCATTCTGGCCGACCTGGTGGCAGGGCAGGACCGGGACAACCCGGCCCGGCCCGGACGGATCGGCCACCGGCCCCACCGCCAACACCGCCACCGGACCGGGGCGGTTCAGGATGGTGGCGGGCTGGGGCTTCAGCCCCCAATGGCGCCACAAGGCGGTAAAGGCGGCAGCCAGATCGCCGCCTTGCCCCAACACATCGGCAAAAACCGGCTGGGATGCGGCCAGACTGGCCCAATCATCCCCGCTGCCGCCCATGGATTCAGCGCCGATGACCGCGACCCGCAAACCGGGAATGGCGGCGGGCGCATCCCCCAGGCCGGTGACGGCTTGATCCAGGGCGCGGATCAGATCATCCCGGTCGCGACCCACCACCGCCAGCCGGTCGCGCAAGGGGGCGCGGCGGGCGGCGGCGCGGCACAGATCGGCCAGGGAAAAATCATCATCGTGGCCCAGCCGGTCGCGCCATCGTCCGGCCAATTGGGCCAAGGCCCCCCGCCCCACCGCCGACAGGGGCAAAATGTGCCACTGGCCCCGCGGTTGGGGTTCCGCTTTCGGGGCGGCATGGGCGGGGGCTTCCGCCACGATCACATGAGCATTGGTCCCCGACAGGCCAAAAGAACTGATGCCCACCCGCCGGGTTTGGCCATCATTGGCCCAGTCCCGGCCCTGCCCCACCACCCGGATGGGAATGGTGTTCCAATCAATATGATGATTGGGGGTGGTGTAATGCAGGCTGGCGGGCAGATGGCGATGACGCAGGGCCAGCACCGCCTTGATCACCCCGGCGATGCCCGCCGCCGCTTCGGTATGGCCTATATTGGTCTTCACCGATCCCAGCCACAGGGGCCGATCCGGCGGACGGGGGCTGAATACATCCGCCAGGGCACCTACTTCGATGGGATCACCCAGGGGAGTGCCGGTGCCGTGGGCTTCGATGTAACCGATGGCATCGGGGGACAGACCGGCATCGTCCAGTGCGGCCCGGATCACGTTTTGCTGCGCCAATCCATTGGGGGCGGTCAGGCCATTGCTGCGTCCGTCATGATTGACCGCCGTGCCCTCCAGCACCGCCCAGATGGGATCACCATCGGCCAGGGCGTCATCCAGCCGCTTCAGCAGCAGCATACCCGCCCCCTCGCCCCGGCCATAGCCAGTGGCATCATCGGCGAAAGCCCGGCTGCGGCCATCGGCGGCCAGGGCCTTGACCTTGCACAGCGCCACCCAACTGTCCGGCCCCAGCAACAGGCTGACACCACCGGCCAGGGCCAGATCGCATTCACCCCGGCGCAGGGACTTGGCCGCCAGATCCAATGCCACCAGCGATGACGAACAGGCGGTGTCCAAGGTGACGCACGGCCCCTTGAAATCATGCAGATAGGAAATGCGTCCGGCGGCGGTGCTGACCATCACCCCCTGGGCCGAATAGGTGTCGATCAGCGACGGATCGCCCGAATGCACATGGGCTTGGAAATAATCGTAATTGGACATGCCCACATAAACGCCGACCCGACCATCGGCAGCGCCGCGCCCATCCAAGCCCGCGCCGTCGAATGCTTCCCAGACCAATTCCAGCAACAACCGCTGCTGTGGGTCCAAAGCCTGGGCTTCCTTGGGCGTAATATTGAAAAATGCCGGATCGAACCCCCGCACATCGTCGATGAACGCCCCGGCGCGGGCATAAATCTTGCCCGGCATGTCGGGATCGTCATGGTGCCATTGCGCCACATCCCAGCGATCGGCGGGGATAGGACCCGCAGCATCGCGACCGTCTTGCAGCAATCGCCAGAATGTATCGGGACTGACCACCCCGCCGGGATAGCGGCATGACAGGCCGATGATGGCGATGGGGGATTTTTCACTCAGCCGCCGGTTCTCGCGGGAAAGATCGTCGATCCTGGCGGCGGCGCGGCGTAGTGCATCCACATAGGCTTGTTCGGCCACCCCTGTCCCTTGCGCGCTCATATTCTCTCCAGCAACGAATATATTTCAGGTTTATTATATATTTAGTTGTATTAATGGACAGATTCCGCCCAGGAAAAGGCGGCGGAACCCGTCAGCCGAATTCCGCCAAGGTTTCAAGCGGCGATCAACCGCCCGGACAGGAAGACCGGGCAGCGAACCATTATTTCTGCCAAAGGTGCTTACCAGCGACCGCGTGGTTGTAGGAATTGGCCCGCAACCCCACCGCCGCCAGCATGGCCAGCACCGGAGAAACCGGAGCCAAGGCGGCAACAGCCAGGCCGGTGCCCAGGAAGGTGGCAACGCCGGTCCCGATGTTCCCATGGATCAGATGGGTCGCACCGGGAATCAAGACTTCACCCACAACCTTGGCGGCAGAGGTCACGTCAGCCAAAGACCGGACATTGGCGGATTTGAGCGCCAAATCCGTTTCCTGTCCGGCCACATGCGGCTGCGGCAATTCAGGAACCGGGTTTTGAGTGGCGGTAGCCATATGTGTCTCTCCTTGCAAAAATTGGATACAATTTCAATCCAACGCCATACAAAGACCAATGTATACAATTACACCGAATCTTTGTGCCAAATTCATACAATTGGCGCTATAACCTATCCACACCACTTCCATACGTCAACGATTTGATTAGCATTGTTGCGCCATATATTCTTGTGTAGGTTGTTGCAAGCAATCAACAACCACGGTGCGGCCATGCCCGTCCTGCAATCATCAGCCAGCCTGTTGCGTGCCTTGTTGCCAGCATCCGTCGCCATCCACGAATGGCATGGATCGGAACCGGACAGCCTAATCCCCCCGCTTTTCCCCGAAGAACGGGCAGCGGTGGACCGGGCCGTGGCCAAGCGGGTGCGGGAATTCGCCCAAGGACGCCATTGCGCCCGTCAGGCGTTGTCGCGTTGGGGGTTGGGACATCGGGCCATTCCCCAAGGACCGGGACGGGCGCCAACCTGGCCCGCAGGCATGACCGGCAGCATCACCCACACCGACGGCTATTGCGCCGCCGCCGTGGCGGAACGCGGCGTGATCGCAGCCTTGGGCATTGATGCGGAATTATTGGGACGGGCCGACCCGGCCCTGTGGCCAGCCATCTGCACGGCCCATGAATTGGCGGAACTGACCGCCCTGCCCGCCCCGTCACGGGACCTGCGGGCCACCATGATCTTCAGCGCGAAAGAGGCATTTTATAAATGCCAGTACGCCATCACCGGCGCCTGGGTGGATTTTCAGGATGTCGAGGTGGTGGTGGCAGACAGTGACGGTCATTTCGCCCTGCGGCCCCTGACCCCTCTGGTGCAATCCCTGGTCAGGCATTGGCCGTTGACCGGGCGCTTCGGCTGCGATGGCGCCCGGATCATCAGCGCCATCCATTTTTCCGGCGGACCGGTTTCCCCCTCCTGATCCGATCCAAGAGGGGACAAAGATGATCTGGGATTGGGATTATGTTTGTCCCTCGCCGGGCGCAATCCGGCGGATTGCTTGGCCGCGCCCGCAATGGGCTTGGGGTTATGTTTGTCCCTCGCCGGGCGCAATCCGGCGGATTGCTTGGCCGCGCCCGCAATGGGCGCTGGGATTATGTTTGTCCCTCGCCGGGCGCAATCCTGCGGATTGCTTGGCCGCGCCCGCAATGGGCGCTGGGGGTTATGGTTAGTCCCTCGCCGGGCGCAATCCTGCGGATTGCTTGGCCGCGCCCGCAATGGGCGCTGGGGGTTATGGTTAGTCCCTCGCCGGGCGCAATCCTGCGGATTGCTTGGCCGCGCCCGCAATGGGCGCTGGGGTGGCATGTGTCAGATTGAACGCATACCGCTCTACCCCCATGGATCACCCGGTCAGCGTTTGACGCCACACGCCTTGTCGATGGCGGCCAATGCCTGGGCAAATCCCTTCAGCGGAATAGTGTCCACAACCGCCGCCCCCTTGGCCGGTGTCGCCTTGACACTCAGATCCTTGCCCTTGGCCAGGGCGGCGATGATGGTCTTGTCAGCGCCGCTATCCTTGGCCCAGGCGGACCCACCACGGGTGAAAAACACATATTTGGCGCTGCCCAACTGCACGTCCGCCTCGGATTCCTTTTTAAAGGTATAAGGCCCGATCAGACTGACTTCATTGGGGCTTTTGGCCCGGTGGGTCACCGCGATGGCCGTACCGGCCCGGTCCTTTTCCCCGCCGGTGACCTTGGTGGCGCGGGCGGCGGTATAACACACCTTTCCCGCCTGATCCGAATAGGTGAACGCCTTCCAATTACCGAATTCGCCCAAGGATTTGGTGCTGTCGGCATGGGCAGGCACAGCCAGGGTGAACGTGGCCAGAACGACCCCCGCAAGGATGGACGGGCACAAAGAATGCTTGCTCATCAGCGTCTTTTCCATGGTTCAGACGTCAAGGTCGCGCGCGAATTTCGCGTGCTTCTGAATATAATGGAACCGCAATTCCGCCTTTTTCCCCATCAGCGTTTCCACCAGACTGGCGGCATTGCGGCTTTCTTCCAAATCTTCCTCGGTTCGACCGGCCGGCAACAACACCCGGATCAAAGTCCGCTTGGACGGGTCCATGGTGGTTTCCCGCAATTGGGACGGGGGCATTTCGCCCAAGCCTTTGAACCGGCTGATTTCCACGTTCTTTTTATTGCCGAAAAGAGTTTTCAGCAACTCTTCCTTGTGCAGATCATCACGGGCATACACCACGGTCTGACCATGGGCCAGCCGGTAAAGCGGCGGCATGGCCAGGAAGAGGTGGCCATCCCGGATCAGATCCGGCATTTCCTGATAGAAAAACGTCATCAACAGGCTGGCGATATGGGCACCGTCCACATCGGCATCGGTCATGATGATGATGCGTTCGTAACGCAGTTTTTCCCGTTCATAGCCATCACGGATGCCGCAGCCCAGGGCTTCGATCAGATCCTTGATTTCCTGGTTCTGCCGCATCTTGTCGGTGGACGCCGATGCCACGTTCAGGATTTTGCCCTTCAGGGGCAGAATGGCTTGGGTTTCACGGTTGCGGCTGGATTTGGCCGATCCGCCGGCGGAATCACCTTCCACCAGGAACAGCTCGGTGCCCACATTGATCTGACGGGTGCAATCGGCCAGCTTGCCCGGCAGACGCAACCGCTTGGTCGGACTTTTGCGGTTGGTTTCCTTGGCCAGTTTCTTGCGCTGCCGTTCCTCGGCCCGGTCCAGGATGCTGGACAGCAGGGCCTTGCCGGATTCCGGGTCCGCCGACAACCAATGATCAAAATGATCCTTGACGGCATTTTCCACCAGCCGCGCCGCTTCGGTGGTGACCAGCTTGTCCTTGGTCTGGCCCTGGAATTGCGGGTCCTTGATGAACAGACTGACCAGCAGGCAGGCACCGCCCATCACATCATCGGCGGTGATCTGACCGGCTTTCTTGTTCCCCAGCAGATCGCCATAGGCGCGCAACCCCTTGGTCAGCGCCGTGCGCATGCCCTGTTCGTGGGTACCGCCATCCGGGGTGGGGACAGTGTTGCAATAGGTGTTGATGAAGCCGTCTTCATTATCGTCGGGCCAGACAACCGCCCATTCCACCTGCCCCATATCATCGGCCAAAGGGGCTTGGCCGGCAAAGAAGCCACGGGTCAACAAAGGCCGGTCGCCCAGGACGGCGGACAGAAAATCGGACAGCCCGTTGGGAAAATGCAATTCCCCTTCCGCCGGGGTGTCACTGTCGTCTTCCACCAATTGGGGATCGCATTTCCAGCGGATACGCACGCCTCGGAACAGATACGCCTTGGACCGGGCCATGCGGTACAAGGTGCGGGCCTTCAGCCGGGCGCGGTCGCCGAAAATCTGCGGATCGGGATGAAACAAAACCGTGGTGCCGCGCCGGTTATTGACCGCCCCCACCTCCAGCAGCGGCCCCAGGGGTAACCCACGGGAAAATTCCTGGCGGAACAGGCGGCGATCACGGGCCACCTCCACCACCAGCTTGTCAGACAGGGCATTGACCACCGACACACCCACGCCGTGCAGACCACCCGACACCTTATAGGCATCACCGCCGAACTTGCCGCCGGAATGCAAGGTGGTCAAAATTACTTCCAGCGCGCTTTTATCCGGGAATTTCGGATGGGGGTCCACCGGGATACCCCGGCCATTATCGCGCACAATGGCATTGCCCTGGGCGTCCAATTCCAGATCAATCCAACTGGCATGGCCGGCCACCGCTTCGTCCATGGAATTGTCCATCACCTCGGCCACCAGATGGTGCAAGGCGCGGTCATCCGTGCCGCCGATATACATGCCGGGACGGCGGCGAACGGGTTCCAGCCCTTCAAGAACCTCGATATCCTTGGCGGAATAATCGGTGGATTTGGGGCTTAGCTGCTGAAAAAGATCGGACATGCGTGGCATTATAGGGGCGTGGGAACAGGTGGCAAGCACGCGCTTGCGTCATGGCGCCGGGATACGGCGCCGCCTGCCCCCGGATTCATCCCGGTTCCACGAATTTCCGACTGCTGCAACCGATCAGCGCCCATTGAGGGCGCGGCCAAGCAATCCATCGGATTGCGCCCGGCGAGGGACAAACATAACCCCAAGCCCATTGAGGGCGCGGCCAAGCAATCCATCGGATTGCGCCCGAAAATGTCTGACGCAAGTATCACTGAAATCCGGGCAATTGACGGGAATAGCCCAGCATGTCGAAATCCCTGCCGAACAGGGCGACAACAGAATCCTGCGTCTCGGCATCGTAATAATCGGCGAAGTTTTCCCGACGCATCCGATACTCCCGCTTGTACTGCCCCAGCGCGGCGGGCGTGAACGGGATGGATAAGCGCTGGCAGACCACTTCCAGGTCGGCCAACAGATGCTCATAACGGATCAAACCGTCAGCCGCCATCTGGTCGTTGACGGTATAAACGTACCAATCCACTGGCAGATCGTGGCCAGCCAGACAATAGGCGCGGAAACGGTCGCGAACCTGCACGAACGGCGCTATCGACAGCCGCCCGCGGTCTTCCTCTGGAAGCTGCATCCAGAACATGGACACCACTTTATCAAAGGGATTTCTAACGACACAAAACTTAAAATAGCCATTCCAAATCTCGTCACCCAATAATCGTAAAATATCTGCGGCAGGCATATGGTTATAATAAACCTCACCCCCGAATTCAGGACCACGCAACCCAATAATTCCATACGGGGAAATCAACTCACGAAAGCAATGTCGCTCCATATACCCCTGACGTGCACAGCAATATTTTTCAAAAAAAACCTCAACTGAGGTTCCTGCCGTTTTTCTCGTCTTAAAATAAATAAACTTTTTTTCATGACTACAAAGCATTAGCATCGCCAAATGTTTAGAACTCAACTTCAGCCGACGGGAGAAAGCAGGTGGCCGACCGAAGCCAGAATGAAAGCATCGAAACCAGTACGGCACCGACGGGACGTTTGTCTATACGGACGATCGCTATGCCAGCGGATACCAACCCCCACGGCCATATTTTCGGCGGCTGGCTCATGAGCCAGATGGATCTGGCCGGCGGGGTTCACGCCCATCACCGTGCCCAGGGACGGGCGGTCACTGTGGCGGTGGAGGCCATGGAATTTCATCGCCCTGTTCATGTGGGCGATGAATTGTCCTGCTATTCCGACATTGTCAGGGTGGGCAAGACCAGCCTGGCCATCCGGGTGGAAGCCTGGGTCCGCCGCCGGGGACTGGAAGAGGAGCAGGTCAAGGTGACCAGCGCCATTTTCACCTATGTGGCGGTAGACGAAAACGGCACCAAACGCCAAATGCCCAGCGAATCCTGATCGGGTGACGTTACGCTTAGCCTCTGCCGGGCGCGTGAAGCGCCCGGCAGCCGTGGTCACGCCTTTGGCGTGGGGTACATTTCCTTCAGCGCGGCCCAGCCCGGCGCCGGTGCTTCGGAATTGGGGCGTGACAATTTAGCCGCGGCCTGCTCCAGCTTGGCGATACGGTCGCGGGTTCCGGGATGGGTGGAAAACAGCGATGTCGTCGCTTCGTTCGCCGATTCCGGGTAAATCTGCATCAATCTTTGGAAAAAATCATCGGCGCGGTCCGGGTTGTTCCCGGTCTTTTGGAAGATTTTCAGGATATGGGAATCCGCCTCGAATTCATGGGACCGGGAATATCCGGTCATGGCCATGTTATAAAGCGGCTCTTCCAGTGCGCTCAACACCTCGGCCCCCAAACCACCGGCCCCGCCCATCCAATTGCTCAAGGCTTCCTTTCCCAATCCGCCGACCGACGAAATCAGGGCTTGGTTGCGGATCTGGCTTAGGGAATGACCATAATCGGCGTGACCGACTTCGTGGGCGATCACCGACGCCAATTCATCGGGATGGCTGCACTGGGACACCAGGGCGGAATTGATGGCGATCTTGCCGCCCGGCAAGGCCCAGGCATTCACGTCGTTGTTTTTGACCAGGGTGATTTCCCAGGGCAGATTACGGCGGTCGGCGGCGGCGAAAATGGGTTGGGCGAATTGCCGCAACGCGTTTTGAGCGTCGCCATTATCCACCACGCCACCCGATTTGCTCAGATAGCTGCCATAGAAATTCTGCCCCATCTTGATTTCGTCGTCTTCGCCCGTGGTATAGGCGCTGGCGACCTTGGATGCCTGATTGACCAGATTGCCCAAGCTGAACTGGGCCCGGGCGGGCATGGCCGAGGCGGCAAGGCCGACACCCAGGCCGCCCAACACCAACCGTCTGGAAATGGTCATGAATTCCCCCTTTTCTTCATGATAGGACAGGTGCCCCGCCCACTTCCCCAGGGCGAGGCGATGATCTGGATAATCGTCACCCCCTCCGGGCGTGCGTTTCCGCACGCTCAACACGTCAGCGTTTTGCCTGCAACCGTCGCCGCCATTCGGGACGCACCGACGATTCGCCCGGCTTCCCCTCCTCTTGGGGGGGGCGGACATAGGTGGCGATCATGTCCAGATAAGGCGCCGCCGGCAGCAACATGGCGGCGGCGGCGGCAATCACCTTGGTGGCGGTGACCGGCCTGATAATCGGCAATTCGCCTTGCAGCACGATTCGCCCGCCATCCACCGCGAACCCGCCCCCCAACACGTCATTGGCCTCGGCCACGATCAGCGACAGGCCGGACCGGGCTGGCGGGCTTTCGGCGGTAAAGGGCAAAGGACCAACGATACCGGCCAATTGCATGACCGCACTATCGCCGGTTTCATCGTAATTGGCGGTGAAGGGGATATCGCGATAGACGAAATCGAAATGAATCTTGCCGCCGGGAACCGGCAGGGATTCCATTGCTTCGATATCCAAGGGCAGACTGATGCCGCCAAGAGTGAGAAGTTTTGTTTCGGCCATTCCCTGGATCGTTCGGGCATGCAAATTGACGGGACGCCAGACATTATCACGTTGGAACGACGGTTTGAACGACCAACCATCCGTTATTATAACTAAGTTCACCGGCCACCCCCGGCCGCCGCCGGGGGTGGATACATTTTTCACCGGGCGGCCACTTAACCTTCCGCCTCGGCGCGGTTAGAATGGCGCCGTTTTTCTGATAACGAGGTTTCCCTTGGCCAACCCAGACATCTCCATGGCGAAATACATCCTGCCGCGCGTCAACCGCGAAGGCTGGCCGTTCATCGCTCTTTTCGCCATCGCCGCCCTGCTTTTGGGGCTGGCCTGGGAACCCTTGGGCTGGATCGGCCTGGTGGCGACCGTGTGGTGTGTTTATTTCTTTCGCGATCCCGACCGGGTGACCCCGCTGCGCGATGGGCTGGTGATCAGCCCTGCCGATGGGGTGGTCTGCTCGGTCGGGCTGCAACCGCCGCCGCCGGAACTGGACATGGGAACCGAACCGCGCCCCCGCATCGCCGTGTTCATGAGCGTGTTCGACGTGCACGTCAACCGCGTCCCCCTGGATGGTCGGGTGCGCAAGGTGGCCTATAGCCCCGGCCGCTTCCTCAACGCCTCGCTGGACAAGGCGGCGGAGGACAATGAACGCATGGCCATCGCCCTGGATCTGCCCGATGGCCGCGATCTGGCCTTTGTCCAGATCGCCGGGCTGGTGGCCCGCCGCATCAAATGCGATCTGGCCGAAGGTCAGGATGTGGTCAAGGGTCGGCGTTTCGGCCTGATCCGCTTTGGCTCGCGCGTGGATGTGTATCTGCCGCCCGGCTCGGCCCCGCTGGTGGCGGTCGGCCAACGCTGCGTGGCTGGCGAAACCGTCCTGGCCGATCTGGCGTCTTCCGAACTTCCCCGGCTGGGCGAGATCCGCTGATGTTCGCCAAGCCCCACCCCACCCCCCGCCGCCGGAACCGGGCCATTCGCCCACCCCGTATTCCCGGCCTGTCCATCAACCGGCTGATTCCCAACATCCTGACCTTGCTGGCCTTGTGCGCCGGCTTGACCTCGATCCGCTTCGGTCTGCATGAACAATGGGAACGGGCGGTGGTGTCCATCGTCCTGGCCGCCATTCTGGACGGGTTGGATGGTCGGGTGGCCAGGCTGCTGCAAGGAACATCGAAATTCGGGGCCGAGCTGGATTCCCTGTCCGATTTCGTCAGCTTTGGCGTGGCCCCGGCCATGCTGCTTTATTTCTGGACCATGCAATCAGCCGGCGGCCCCGGCTGGGCCATGGTGCTGCTGTTCGCCGTCTGTTGCGCCCTGCGCCTGGCCCGGTTCAACACCATGCTGGGCCAGCCGGATTTGCCGCCTTACGCCTATAATTTCTTCACCGGCGTCCCGGCCCCGGCGGCGGCGGGCGTGGTCCTGCTGCCCATGACCGCCAGCTTCCAGTTCGGCACCGGCTTTTTCGACCGCCCCGCGGTGGTGTCGGTGTTCCTGCTGGGGGTGTCATTCCTGATGGTCAGCACCATCCCCACTTTTTCCTTCAAGAAAGTGCGCATCCCCAACACCTGGGTCCTGCCCATGCTGCTGGCCATCGGCGTGCTGGCGGCGTTCCTGGTATCCGAACCCTGGCTGACCCTCAGCGCGCTGGGCAGCCTTTACGTCCTGATGATCCCCATCAGCATCCGCGCCTATGGCCACCTGCGCGCCCAGGCCGCCAAGGTGGGCATGGATGCGGATGAAGACCCAGCAGCCCCGCCAGCCGACACCCCGCCAGCCGCCTGACCCGGCAACAGGCGTTGCCGGATTGCAACACTTACCCAGGAACTTTTACGCGAAGCCTTTTGTCCACTTGAGACGACCCCACCTCTGGGGTAGAACCCTTGTTCAAAGCGTGGGACCAGCCCAATAGGAAGGCATTTCAACATGCGCAGCATTAAGTCAATCGTCGCCGCCGCCGCCATCACCATGGGTGTGCCGGCTGTTGCCAATGCCCAGTGGTATGTGGGCGCCGACGCCGGCGTCAATTTCCACCAGGACGCCGATGTCAATTCCCCGACCGCCCTGTACAACGGCAGCGTTGATTACAAGCTGGGCTATGTGGGCTTGGCCCAGGTCGGCTACAATTTCGGCGGCCCCAAGGCCGAATTTGAAACCGGCTATCGTCGCAACAACATTGACGACATCACCGGCGCCGTGAACGGCAACGGCCACGAAGCCGCCCTGTCCTTCATGCTGAACGGCATCTACGAATTCATGCCGCAATCCTCCTGGCATCCCTTCCTGGGCGCCGGTGTCGGTGTGGCCCGCGTCAGCGTCGATGCCAAGGCCGCCAACAGCAATGTGGTCGTGGACGATCAGAGCTGGGAATTCGCCTATCAGGGCATCGCCGGTGTGGCCTATGACCTGAACAGCAACTGGGCTTTGAAGGCGCAGTACCGCTACTTCGCCACCCTGGACCCGGATTTCAAGGCCAGCAACGGCAGCAAGGTTGACTCCGAACATCAGAGCCACTCCCTGCTGGTCGGCTTCACCTACAAGTTCGCCAAGCCGACCCCGGCTCCGGTGGCTGCTCCCGTGGCCGCTCCGGCTCCCGCTCCGGCTCCGGCTCCGGTGGCCAAGCCCGCCGCCGCGGTGCAGAAGAACTTCCTGGTGTTCTTCGACTTCAACAAGGCTGACGTGACCCCCGAAGCCCAGAAGATCATCACCCAGGCCGCTTCCGCCGCCAAGCAGGGCGGTTCCAGCCGCGTCACCCTGACCGGCCACACCGACCGTTCCGGCTCGGACAAGTACAACATGGCCCTGTCCCTGAAGCGCGGCAACGCCGTCAAGGACGCTCTGATCGCTCAGGGCATCCCCGCCGACCAGATCGTCGTGATCGGCAAGGGCGAAAGCGCTCCTCTGGTTCAGACCCCCGATGGTGTCCGCGAACCCCAGAACCGCCGCGTCGAAATCGTCCTGCCCTAATCTGGACGATGGATCAGGCGGGGCCAACCCTGCCTGACCGGCACGAAATAGGGAAAGCCCGCTTCGGCGGGCTTTTTCTTTGCCCGCTTTCCACCCCTGTGGATACCATGCCGCCGGTTCTGATCACCTGAACCCAAACCCAAATAGCGGCATCTTGGCCTTGGCCGCCTTTTCTGGCACAATGCCTTCAAGAAATTTGCTGGACTGGCATCGGATCGCCCTATACGTTCTAAGAACGATTCGCATCTAGCCGGGAAGGATGGCCGCATGTTCGCTGATAACACGCTGACCCCGAAAGAAGCTGCCCGCCTTTGCGCCCTAGGGGCCATCGCCCGTACCCCCATGCGATATTCGGACTTGGCCGGCTCGGTCCGGCATTTTCTGTCCCGCATGGCCGGTCCCCAGCTTGATCTGATGGGCATGTCCATCGAATTGCTGCGCTATGAAGGCCTGGTGGAAGCCATTGATGGCGCCGGCATGGAAGATGACGCCGTGGTTGCCATCACCCCGGCAGGCCAGCGGGAATTAGAGGCTTTGCTGACTGCCCGCCTGCGCCCGGCCAGCGACCTATCCAAGCTGATCATTGCCCTGAAGATGCGCTTCCTTGACCTTCTGCCTCGCGAACAGCAGCAGGCCCAGGCCGATCTGATGCTGGAAACCGTGGAAAGCGAACTGGCCCGGCTGATCGACCTTGGCCCGGCCATGGCCAATGACACCGTTCAACCCAACCACCTTTCCCAATGGCTTGATCACGACATCGCCTTGCTGGAACAGCGTCTGGCTTGGTTGGAAGATTTCCGCAACCGGCTGTGACTACGGTTCCATCCCAGCCCCCTGCCCAGTTCTCTCCCGATCAAGATGGGGGGAACAGTACGGCGCCCCATCATACCGGGCATCGGGAGCGGTTGCGTGATCGTTTCATGCTTGGACCATCGGCCTTGCCCGATTATGAAATCCTGGAATTGCTGTTGGCCACAGCCATCCCCCGCCGTGATGTCAAACCGCTGGCAAAATCGCTCATCGCCCAATTTGGTAACTTCGCCGAAGTCATCGGCGCCGACGCAACTCGGCTGTCCTTGGTGGACGGTCTGGGACCAAGTTCGGTAGCGATCCTGAAACTGGTTCAGGAAGCGGCGACACGTCTGGCCAGGATAGCGGTGATGGAACGTCCCATCCTGTCATCCTGGGACCAATTGCTGGATTATTGCACGATCGCCATGGCGCGTGAGGCCACGGAACAATTCCGGCTGCTGTTCCTGGACCGTAAAAACGTGCTGATTGCCGATGAAATCCAGCAAAAAGGGACGGTAGACCACACCCCGCTTTACCCACGCGAGGTGGCGAAACGAGCGCTGGAACTGAATGCATCCGCCCTGATCATGGTCCACAACCACCCATCCGGCGACCCTATGCCATCCAAGGCCGATATCGACATGACCCGGCTGGTGCGCGAAGCCCTACGCCCTCTCTCCATCACCTTGCATGACCATCTGGTCATCGGACGCAAGGGACATATCAGCTTTAAATCCACGGGCTTGATTTAACAGGCTGGGAAGAAGTCGCCCCCCCGTCTGTTTGGGGGCCCGCCCCCCCCAACCTCGCATCGGAAGGCATGCGTCAGATTGAACGCACGCGTCTCTATTGCGCATTTGATGAAACGCAGCAGATCCAGACAATAAAAAACTCCCGGTCATGAACCGGGAGTTTTGAAGAACGCTGCCATACCGGCGATGCCAGCCTGGTTATCTGACCCTATCGGTTCAGCCAAGCCAGAACCGCCGCCATGGCAATGATCGCCACCCCCGCCGCCATGACCAATCGACGCAGCCGCTTGGCATAGGGGGGGATGTTGTCATTGGCGGGCGCGGGAAGCCGTCGAAGCGGCGCCGTCAGGCGCCGCTCCTCGGGATTCAGCCGTCGTCCCGTCCGATCAGGCACGCTTGTTCAGGGGAACAAAGGTACGGGCGGGTTCGCCGATATACAGCTGGCGCGGACGACCGATCTTTTGGTCGGTGTCGGTCAGCATTTCGTTCCACTGAGCGATCCAGCCCACGGTGCGGGCCAGGGCGAACAGGCTGGTGAACATCTGGGTCGGGATGCCCATGGCGCGGAAGATGATGCCCGAATAGAAGTCCACGTTGGGGAACAGCTTGCGCTGGACGAAATAATCGTCTTCCAGGGCGATGCGTTCCAGTTCCATGGCCAGCTTCAGCAAGGGTTCGTCCTTGCAGCCCAGTTCGTCCAGAACTTCGTGGCAGGTCTTCTGCATGATCTTGGCGCGCGGGTCATAGTTCTTGTACACGCGGTGACCAAAGCCCATCAGACGGAACGGATCATCCTTGTCCTTGGCCTTGGCCAGATATTCGGAGATACGGTCCACCGAGCCGATTTCATGCAGCATGTTCAGCACGGCTTCGTTGGCGCCACCATGAGCGGGACCCCACAGCGAGGCAATGCCGGCGGCGATACAGGCGAACGGGTTGGCACCCGACGAACCGGCCAGACGGACGGTGGAGGTCGAGGCGTTCTGTTCGTGATCGGCATGCAAGATCAGGATGCGGTCCATGGCCTTCGCCAAGGTCGGGCTGACCTTGTACTGTTCGCACGGGGTGGCGAACATCAGATGCAGGAAGTTTTCCGCATAGGTCAGGCCGTTTTGCGGATACATGAAGGGCTGGCCCTGCATGTACTTATAGGCCCAGCCGGTCACGGTCGGCATCTTGGCGATCAGACGGTCCGACGCGATCATGCGCTGATGGGGATCGTTGATGTCGATGGAATCGTGATAGAACGCGGCCATGGCGCCCACAACGCCGCACATCACCGCCATGGGATGGGCGTCGCGCCGGAAACCGCGATAGAAGAAGTTGATCTGCTCATTCAGCATGTTGTGCCGCATGATTTCTTCTTCAAAGGCTTTCTTCTGCACCGGGTTGGGCAGTTCACCCTTCAGAATCAGGTAGGCGACTTCCAGGAATTCGCAGTTTTCGGCCAGATCGGCGATGGCATAGCCGCGGTGCAGCAGAACACCGGCATCACCATCAATGTAGGTGATGGCCGATTTGCACGAGCCGGTCGAGGTGTAACCCGGATCGTAGGTGAAGATATCCTGCTCGGCATAGAGCTTGCGGATATCCACCACCTTGGGGCCCACGGAACCAGAAAGCAGCGGCATTTCGGTCTGTTTGCCGGTGCTGTTATTGATAAGGGTGACAGTTTCCTTGGTTGTCATTGCTGCTTTCCCCGTGCTCGAAGTTGGCTTTATTGATAATCGGGTGCCGCTGGTCCCAGGGGGGGAGCCAGCGGCGCTTGCACTTAAACCTTGGTCCTGGCCATGCGATGGCGACATGTCACCGCATAACCTTGCATCACGCAACGTCCTGAAGGCGGGCCAGGGTTTCATCGCGCCCCAAAACTTCCATCACTTCGAAGATGGGGGGCGATACCAGGGTTCCGGTCAGGGCGGCCCGCAAGGGCTGCGCGATCTTGCCCAGCTTCTGGCCGCTGCGTTCCGCCAATTGACGGGCCGCTTCCTCCAGATCGTGCTTTACCCATTCGGTGGCTGACACCGAAGTCAGGTAATCGCCCAAAAGCGTGCGAGCCTCGGCATCGGCCAGGGTCTTCGCGGCTTTTTCGTCCAGGGCAAGCGGACGCGGGCGCACGTAAAACAAAGCACTGTCGGCCAAATCCACCAGGGTCTTGGCCCGTTCCTTCAATCCGGCCATGCCCTGGATCAACCGGGTGCGGCCCAGATCATCGACCCCGTGACCCAGCTTGGTTTCCATCAGCGGAATCAGCAAGGCGGCAAGGCGGGCATCATCGCCCTGGCGCAGATAATGTCCGTTCAGATTGGTCAATTTGGCATAGTCGAAACGCGACGGCGACCGCCCCACATTGTCCAGGTCGAACCATTCGGTCGCCTGTTCGGTGGTAATGATTTCGTCGTCACCGTGGCTCCAGCCCAGGCGCAGCAGGTAGTTGCGCACCGCTTCGGGCAGATAGCCCATGTCGCGATAGGCATCCACGCCCAAGGCGCCATGACGCTTGGACAGCTTGGCCCCGTCGGGACCATGGATCAGCGGAATATGGGCGAAGCGCGGCACATCCCATCCACAAGCCTGATAAAGCTGGTATTGCCGGAAGGCGTTGGTCAGGTGGTCATCGCCGCGAATCACATGGGTCACCCCCATGTCGTGATCGTCCACCACCACCGACAGCATGTAGGTGGGGGTGCCGTCGGCGCGCAACAGCACCATGTCATCCAATTGGGCATTGGCCACGGTCACATCGCCCTGAACCATGTCGGCGATGACGGTTTCCCCATCCTGCGGGGCTTTCAGCCGCACCACGGGGGGGATGTCCTTGGGGGCGGTGGCCGGGTCGCGGTCGCGCCAGATGCCGGGATAGCGCATGGGCAGGCCCTGTGCCCGCTGGGATGCGCGGATCTCTTCCAACTCGGCCGGGGTGCAATAGCAGTAATACGCCTTGCCTTCGGCCACCAATTGGCGGGCCACTTCGGCATGCCGATCCATGCGGGCGAATTGGAAAACGGCTTCCCCATCCCAATCAAGCCCCAGCCACTTCACGCCGTCAAAGATGGCGTCCACGGCCTGGGTGGTCGATCTGGCCCGATCGGTATCTTCGATACGCAACAGGAATTTGCCGCCATGGTGGCGGGCAAACAACCAGTTGAACAGCGCGGTGCGGGCACCGCCGATGTGCAGAAAACCGGTTGGAGATGGAGCAAAACGGGTAACGACCGTCATGATAAAGACCAAGACCTCCTTATGCCGTCAATGGCAAGCGCGCATTCTGTAGCATATTCTGCTCGCCATGACAGCCCGGTGATAAGGGTTGGATAGCATTTTTCCCCCCCGATTGGATAGGGGGCACCCTGGGCCAATGGTTAGGTAACGTAAAGATAATGTTTTTTCGGGGGCTACCGGGCGGATTGCGTGTGTGGAAAAACCTGTCGGCCCGTTTTTGGGCCGACTGGGACCGCTGGCCTTTGTGGCTGCCCGTGGCCATGGGGTGCGGCATCGCCCTTTATTTTTCCCTGGATCGGGAACCCGATTGGTACGGGGCACTGATCGGGTTTGCCCTGGCCGGCGGGATGGTTGCCATGGGGTGGCGGCGTGGCGCTTTCCTTCCATTGGCGGCGGGGGGGTTGGGATTGGCCGTGGCATCCGGGTTCATGGCCGCCCAGACCCGGACCCAGATGGTAGCGGCGCCGGTGCTGGAACGTCCCACGGGCGCAGTCTGGGTCACCGGTCGGGTGGAAGAGGTGGACCTTCGGGCCGGGGGTGGCCAGCGGATCGTCCTGGGCCAGCTTTCCGCCAATCTGGGGGATGAACCGGTCCCGGAACGGGTCCGGCTGACGGTGAAAACCGATATGGCGCTGCCGGTGGGAGCCCGCATCGGTATGCGCGCCTCGTTGATGCCGCCCAATCAGCCGGTTTTGCCGGGGGCGTTCGATTTTGCCCGCTATGCCTGGTTTCTGGAATTGGGGGCGGTGGGATCGGGGCTGAGCGAGCCGCGCATCCTGGCCCCGGCAGCCGAGGATAAGGACGGATCATGGCTGAACGGTTTGTGGCTGAACAGCTTGCGCGACCAGATCACACGCCGTATCGCCATCCACCTGCCGGGGGCCACTGGCGGAGTGGCAGCGGCCTTGATCACCGGCGAAGTGGGCGGAATTCCCCGTGATGTCCTGGATGATTACCGCGATTCGGGGCTGGCCCATCTGCTGTCCATTTCCGGCCTGCATATGAGTTTGGTGGCCGGTCTGGTGTTTTTCGTCATCCGTGGCGGCCTGGCCCTGTTTCCAGGCATCGCCTTGCGCCATCCCATCAAAAAATGGGCGGCAGCGGTGGCCCTGGCCGCCACTTTTTTCTACATGATGCTGGCCGGTGCGCCAGTCCCGGCACAGCGGTCATTCCTGATGACCGGGATTGTCCTGGCGGCGGTGCTGGTGGATCGGGTCGCCCTGTCCATGCGCATGGTGGCCTGGGCGGCAGCTCTGATCATGCTGTTTTTTCCCGAAGCGGTGATCGGCCCCAGTTTTCAAATGTCCTTTGCCGCCGTGGCAGCGCTGATCGCCGCCTATGAATGGGCCACCCCCCGCATGGCCCGGTGGAAGGCCGCCAATCCCGGATTGGTGGCCAGCAGCGTCCATTATCTGGGTGGGGTGGTGTTCAGCACCCTGGTGGCGGGATCGGCCACCGCCATCTATGGCCTGTACCATTTCAACCGTTTTGCCCTGTGGTCGGTGGCCGCCAACATGGCGGCAGTGCCCTTGACCGGCTTCCTGGTCATGCCCTTTGCCGTTCTGGCCTTGCTGCTGATGCCCTTTGGCCTGGAATTCCTGGCCTTGGTGCCCATGGGATGGGGGGTGGATGCCTGTAATTGGGTGGCCCGACAGGTGGCATCCTGGCCGTGGGCGGCGCTGTCCACGCCGGTTTTGCCGCTTTGGGGATTGGTGGCCTTTACCTTGGGGTTCTGCTGGCTGCTGATCTGGCGGGGATCATGGCGCCTGTGGGGCATCGCCCCCATGATCCTGGGGCTGTGCACCCTGATGTTTCACCGACCGCCCGATGTGCTGGTGGATGGCCGGGGATACAGTTTTGGCGTCCGCATGGGCGATGGCGGCCTGGCCATCAATCGCGGCGGCCGGATCGTGCGGGAAAGCTGGCTAAGACGGGCCGGGCCAGGCCATGATGGCCCCTGGCCCAAGCAGGGCAGCAGCGCCGATGGCGTTTTGTCCTGCGACCGTTCCGCCTGCCTGTACCGCATTCACGGCCGGGTGGCCGGACTGATTCACACCGAGGACGGTATCACCACCGCATGTACCCAAGCCTGGGTGGTGGTCAGTGCCGTTCCCTTACGGCGGCGCTGTCATGGCCCGGCCCTGGTGGTTGACCGCTTCGATCTGTGGCGGCATGGCGGCCATCTATTGTGGCTGGACGGCCCAGCCCCCCGGATGGAAACCATGACCGCCTGGCAGGGAAACCGCCCCTGGTCCTATCAGCCTCGCTCGCGGCGCCAGACCCCATTGCCCGCCCAGGATGATCCCGATGTGATCGGCGCGGAAACGGGTACGGAAAAGGACGACGATGACGGCGGAAACGGACCATGACCCAGCCGACGAGGGGGAAACATAACCCCAGCGCCCATTGCGGGCGCGGCCAAGCAATCCAAAGGATTGCGCCCGGCGAGGGACAAACATAATCCCAAGCCCATTGCGGGCGCGGCCAAGCAATCCAAAGGATTGCGCCCGGCGAGGGGCAAACATAACCCCAAGCCCGGCGAGGGACAAAAAATCCCAGATCACGATACGGGTCTTATCAAGACCGAATACTGGCAACAAACCCCGCAACATCGGTTTTCAACTGCTCGGATTGCCCAGACAATTGCCGGGCAGCGTCCAAAACTTGTGTTGATGCCTGACCGGTTTTTTCCGACGCCTGGGTTACGATACCGATACGGCTGTTGACACTGCCCACCGCATCCGATGCCTGTTGGACGCTGCGGGCGATTTCCTGGGTGGCGGCGCCTTGCTCTTCCACCGCCGAAGAAATGGACGCGGAAATTTCGTTGATGCGGCCGATGGTGGTGGTGATGCCCTGAAGCGCATCCACCGCATCGCGGGTGGCCTGTTGCACCGACGAGATTTGCGACCCGATTTCCCCGGTTGCCCGCGATGTCTGATTGGCCAGGGATTTGACTTCCCCGGCCACCACGGCAAAGCCCTTACCGGCATCACCGGCACGGGCGGCTTCGATGGTGGCGTTCAGGGCCAACAGGTTGGTCTGGGCGGCAATGTCGTTGATCAGCCCCACCACTTCACCGATACGGGTGGCGGCACCGGCCAGATCGGTGACGATCTGATTGACCCGCTGGGCTTCGGTCACGGCGGCGCTGGCCACAGTGGCGGATTCGCTGACCCGCGACCCTATTTCCTGGATGGCCGCCGATAATTGGGTGGTGGCGCTGGCCACGGCCTGGACGCTGCCCGATGCCTGACGGGATTCCTCGGTCACGATGGCCGATTCCTCCTGGGCCTGGCGGGCCAGGGTGGACATGGATTGGGCCGCATTTTCCATTTCCCCTGACCGGGCTGACAAGGTGGCGACCACCCCCATGACGCTGGCTTCGAAATTGGAGGCCAAACGGTTCATGCGCTGCTTTTGCTCTTCCTCGGCCCGCTGTTCATGGGCCGCCTGTTCGGCTTTCAACTGCTCCATGCGGATGGCGTTGTCCTTGAACACCTGCACCGTCTGGGCCATCTGCCCCACTTCATCCGCCTGATTGCGGGCGGGGATATCCACCTGATGATTGCCGCCGGCCAATGCCTGCATGGCGTGGGTCATGGCGGCGATGGGACGGCTGATGCCGCCAGCCACCCCCCACATGACCGCCATGGCCAGCAATGCCACCCCCAGCCCGGTAAGCACCAGCCAACGCATGGATTGATCGGCGCGTTCTTCCAAATCGGCGGACAAGGCGTCGGCTTCGGCCATCACCACCGCCTTGGGCACGGTGATCAGCACCGACCACGGCTTGCCGGTCTGCCCCAGGGCTATGGGCGTGAACACCCGCAAGGTGCCGGTTTCTTCCTGCCAGGCTGCGTTTTCCGTACCGGCCTTGATCAGGGCCAGATCGGCGTTCCAATCGCGGCTGCGCGGAGCATAGGATTTGCCGATCTGGTCGGGATGGGCGCTGTCGGCCACCACCAACCCCAGATCGCTCAGGATCACCACCTCATTTCGGCCCTTGAAGATGGCCGCGCTGACCTGGGTGGCGACCTTTTGTACGAAGTCCAGATTGAAATCGGACCCGGTCACCCCCAGAAACCGGCCATTGCTGGTGACCGGAACTGAAATGGTGGCCAGGAACACATTGCGCCCCTGGACCACGTAAGGCAGCGGCCCCAAAACACTTTCCCGCCCGGTTTCCTTGGGGCCAATATACCATCCGCCTTTCATCACGCCGTTGGGATGCAGGTCGCGGCTGTCATATTCCACCAAGGGCTGAAGGGCGATGCGCCCATCGCTGCCCCGTGTCCAATAAGACAAGAAACGGCCGCTTTGATCACTGCCCTGATCGGCATGGCCGACGAAATCCTGGTCCCGCCCATCCATGGCATTGGGTTCCCAGGCGGAATAGGTGCCGTTCAGCTTGGTGTTCGCCATCAAGCCGAAATGCAGCATTTCATTGAAGTATTTACGATATTCGCTGACGGTCAGGGAATCGTGATCCGTGCTGCCAACCACGGTGGCTGCCCGCAATGCGAAAGTCCGGGCGATTTGCAAGGCTTCGTCGAATTCGTATTGAATTCGCGCCGCCTGACGACCGGCCACTTCCTGCATGTATTGGGTGCCGTTCTGTTCCAGCAGACGAGAGACATTGTCATCGACGAAATGGTTGCTGCTGCTGGCAGACAGAATACTGATGACGGTCATGATGCCTGCCACGGCGATCAGGCATAAGCCGGACAGGGCCGCGATCTTGATCTTGACGGATTTGATCTGCATGTCGGCCCCTCACACATGGTTGACTGCGAATAAAATTATCCGCAATGGCATATATTTTGTACTTAAATTACTGATCACTAATGTCCAGGCCGCCCCCACCCTGTTGGGCGGTATGTGTCACTACCTGTCAACTACTCGTTAGACATAGTTTGCACGATCCGCTCGCTTCCCGTCTAGATGTGGTGTAAGTCCCCCCTATCGGTGCAGTGCACCATGCAGGCTGCGGGAGGGTGGCGTGCGGGGCATCTACGTCGATAGTACGAAATAAAGAAACGGGACAAGACTGGTTTTTGGTGTAAAATTACAAAATATCGGTCGCACTGGTGCATTCCGCATCAGCAGCCCATTCTTGTCTTGCCCTGTGGGCCATCCCGTCTCTTGAGCAGGGGAATCATAATGAAAATCGCCATACCCAAGGAGCGCCGCGCCAAGGAAACGCGGGTCGCCGCCTCGCCCGACACGGTAAAAAAATACGTCCAACTGGGGTTCGAGGTGGTGGTGGAAACCGGGGCCGGTGCCGGTGCGGATTTGTCCGATGACCGTTATCGCGATGCGGGGGCCGTCATTGCCGATAGCGCCGCCGAAGCATTCGGCGCCGATGTCGTCTTGAAGGTTCAGCGTCCCACCGACGATGAGATTGCCTTGCTGCGCGAAGGCGCGGTGCTGGTTTCCGCCCTGTCGGCCCTGACCAGCAAGGACATGGTGGAAAAGCTGGCCGCCCGCAAGGTGACCGCCTTCGCCATGGAATTGGTCCCGCGGATCACCCGCGCCCAAAGCATGGACATCCTGTCATCCCAGGCCAATCTGGCCGGGTACAAGGCGGTGCTGGACGGTGTGCATGAATTCAAACGCGCCGTACCGATGATGATGACCGCCGCCGGAACCGTGGCGCCTGCCCGTTTCCTGATCCTGGGGGCCGGTGTGGCCGGACTTCAGGCCATCGCCACCGCCAAGCGGCTGGGTGGCGTGGTCTATGCCTTCGACGTCCGCCCGGCGGTGAAGGAACAGGTGCAAAGCCTGGGCGGCAAGTTCGTCGAAGTGGATGCAGATTCCTCCAATGCGGAAACCGCCGGCGGCTATGCCAAGGAAATGAGCGAAGAATACAAGCAGCGTCAGGCTGCCAAGATCGCTGAAACCCTGGCCAAGACCGACATCGCCATCTGCACCGCCCTGATCCCCGGCAAGCCTGCTCCGGTGCTGATCACCGAGGATATGGTCAAGGCCATGCGCCCCGGTTCGGTCATCGTCGATCTGGCGGTGGAAGCGGGCGGCAATTGCCCCATCAGCGAATTCGATCAGGTAGTGGTCAAGCACGGGGTGACCCTGGTGGGCCATGCCAACGTACCCGCCCGTCTGGCGGTGGATGCATCGGCGCTTTATGCCAAGAATTTGCTGAACTTCCTGACGCCGCTGGTGGACAAGGACAGCAAGACCCTGGTCTTCAACTGGGATGATGAAATCCTGAAGGGTGCCTGCGTCACCCGTGACGGCGCCATCGTCCATCCCGCTTTGGCCGGCTAAGGAGAAACGCAATGGACCCCAAGGAACTTGTGGACGGCGCGGCCAAACTGGCCACCGAAGCCGAAGCCCTGGCCGCCAAGGCCGCGCTTTTGGCCCAACAGGCGACCCAGATCGCCCAAAGCAGCGGCGATCATGGATCGGGCTTTGTCTCTTTGCTGACTGTTTTCGTCCTGGCCTGCTTCGTCGGTTATTACGTGGTCTGGCGGGTGACCCCCGCCTTGCATTCGCCGTTGATGGCGGTGACCAACGCGGTGTCGTCGGTGATCATCGTTGGCGCCCTGATCGCGGCCTCCACCGATGTGGCCGCGTCCAAGGTGTTGGGCTTCCTGGCGGTGGTTTTGGCCTCCATCAACATTTTCGGCGGCTTCATCGTCACCCAGCGCATGCTGTCCATGTTCAAGAAAAAGCAGAAATAGGAGACGGCCATGGCTGGAAATCTAACCCAACTGGCCTATCTGGTGGCCGCTATTTGCATGATCATGGCGTTGCGCGGGCTGTCCAGCCCGGAAACGTCGCGCGGGGGCAATCTGTGGGGCATGGCGGGCATGGCCATTGCCATCATCACCACGGTCATCACCCCGGACGTGTCTTATGTACTGATCCCGCTGGGTCTGCTGATCGGCGGGTCCATCGGCACCATCGTCGCCAAGAAGATCCAGATGACCGCCTTGCCGCAATTGGTGGCGGCGTTCCATTCCCTGGTGGGGCTGGCGGCGGTGTTCGTGGCGGGCGCGGCCCTGTCTGCGCCCGAAGCCTATGGCATTGTCGCCGCCCATGGCGGCATCAAGGCCGGGTCCTTGGTGGAAATGAGCCTGGGTGTGGCCATCGGCGCCATCACCTTCACCGGCTCGCTGGTGGCGTTCGGCAAGCTTCAGGGCTTGGTGTCGGGCAAGCCGCTGCAATTTCCGCTGCAACATCCGCTGAATGCCGCCCTGGGCATCCTGCTGGTGTTGTTGATCGTGTTGTTCTCGGTTTCGGGCGGGTCCATCGGCCTGTTCGTGCTGATCACCCTGGTCGCCCTGGCCTTGGGCCTGTTGCTGATCCTGCCCATCGGCGGGGCGGACATGCCGGTGGTGGTGTCCATGCTGAATTCCTATTCCGGCTGGGCTGCCGCCGGCATCGGCTTCACCTTGGGCAATCCGCTGCTGATCATCGTCGGCGCCTTGGTCGGCAGCTCGGGCGCCATTTTGTCCTACATCATGTGCAAGGGCATGAACCGATCCATCTTCAACGTCATCCTGGGTGGCTTCGGCGGTGAAAGCGCCGGTCCGTCCGCTGCCGGCGGCGGGGCTGGGGACAAGGCGGTCAAGGCGGGTTCCGCCGATGACGCCGCCTTCATCATGAAGAACTCGTCCAAGGTGATCATCGTCCCCGGTTACGGCATGGCGGTGGCCCAGGCCCAGCATGCGCTGCGGGAAATGGCGGATGTGCTGAAAGCCGAGGGTGTGGACGTGCGCTATGCCATCCATCCGGTGGCAGGTCGCATGCCCGGCCATATGAACGTGCTGCTGGCCGAAGCCAATGTGCCTTATGACGAAGTGTTCGAACTGGAAGAAATCAATCTGGAGTTCGGCACGGCTGATGTGGCCTTTGTCATCGGCGCCAATGACGTGACCAATCCGGCGGCCAAGACTGATCCGGCCAGCCCCATCTATGGCATGCCCATCCTGGATGTGGAAAAGGCCAAGACGGTGTTGTTCATCAAGCGGTCCATGGCGTCGGGCTATGCGGGTGTGGACAATGAATTGTTCTTCCGTCCCAACACCATGATGCTGTTTGGCGATGCCAAGAAAGTAACGGAAGAAATCGTCTCCGCCCTGGGGTAATGCTGCGGGACTGATTTTCCACTGGAAACAAGGCCGGTCCTTGGGGCAATGTCCCGGACCGGCCTTTTGTTTTGTGAGCAGAAAATTGCCGCCCCATCCCGCCATTGCCGCCCTGCATGCCGACATGATTGTCTGGCGCCAGGACTTTCATAACCACCCGGAACTGGGATTTCAGGAAAACCGCACGGCATCGCTGATCGCCGGCAAGCTGGAACAATGGGGGTTCCAGGTTCATCGCGGCCTGGGCGGAACCGGGGTGGTGGGAACGCTGGACGGACATGGGGCCGGCGGCGGCAAGGTGGTGGGGCTGCGCGCCGACATGGACGCGCTGGAAATGACCGAAACCACCGGCCTGCCTTATGCGTCATCCCAACCCGGCGTCTTTCACGGCTGCGGCCATGACGGACACATGGCCATGCTGTTGGGGGCTGCCCGCCATCTATCGGATCACCGGGATTTTTCCGGTCGGGTCCAGGTGATTTTCCAACCGGCCGAGGAAAAAGGGGCCGGGGCCTGCCGCATGGTGGATGACGGCCTGTTCCGCCTGTTTCCCTGTGACGAGATATATGCCCTGCACACCCGGCCCAGCCTGGCCTTTGGCCATGTGGCGGTGCGGACCGGGGCGATGATGGCGTCCGCCGATCAGTTCCGCGCCCGCATCGTCGGCCGGGGCGGTCATGCCGCCCATCCCCATGTGTGCTGCGATCCGGTGGTGGTCGCGGCACAGTTGATCCTGGCCTGGCAAACCCTGGTCAGCCGGTCCACCGATCCGCTGGATTCGGCGGTGATCAGCGTGACGCAGCTTCAGGCCGGCACCACCCACAACGTCATCCCCGGCGAGGCCCATCTGGCCGGAACCATCCGCGCCTTGCGCCCCCAGACCCGTCATCGCCTGCACCAGCAGATGACCCACATGGCCGCGGGCATCGGCGATGCGTTCGGGGTAAGCGTCGGGATGGAGTATATGGACGGCTATCCCATGACCCTGAATCACCCGGCCCAGGCCGGTTATGCCGCCCGCCGGGCCGCGTCTGTGGTGGGGGCGGACAAGGTGCATACCGACCTGCCGCCATCCATGGGGGCGGAAGATTTCGCCTTCATGCTGCAATCCTGCCCCGGCGCCTATCTGTGGCTGGGGCAAGGCGAGGAAAAGGGGGAGAATGTCCCCCTGCATAACCCCTGTTATCAGTTCAATGACCACCTGCTGCCCATCGGCGCCAGCCTGTTGGCGGCGCTGGTGACGGGGGATTGATACCAACGGCGGTAAGTTCTGACTTATACCATATCCCGGTGATCGGAACCGATCACCGGCGCCCTCAGCGGCGGGCGGGTTTCTCCGAAACCCTTGCCTTCCGCGGCATAAGCCGCGCGGCCCCTTGGGCCTAACCAAATCCCCATGAGTTCTACTCACCGGGATTTGGTATTACGGCCGTTGGTTCTGCCGCCATTGCGGCGGCGGCCAAGCGGCCGGATGGCCGCGCCCGGCGAGGGACAAATAATCCCAGCCGCCATTGCGGCGGCGGCCAAATCCCGGTGATCGGAACCGATCACCGGCGCCCTCGGCGGCATCACCCTCGGGTCAGCAACACCACCACCATAATTCCCCCCACCACGATGCGATACCAGGCAAAGGGGGTGAAGCCATGACGGCTGATGAAAGCGATCGCCACCCGGATCACCAAAAGGGCGGCGACAAAGGCGGCGACGAAGCCCAAGGCGATCAGGGCGCCATTGTCGAAAGACAGATCGTGCCAGTCCTTGTAAAGCTTGAAGGCCGTGGCGGCGACCATGGTGGGAATGGCCAGGAAAAAGGAAAATTCCGCGGCGGCCTTGCGGTCCACCCCCATCAGCAGCGACCCCATGATGGTGGCGCCCGAGCGTGACACGCCGGGGATCATGGCCAGACATTGGAAGACCCCGACCTTGGCCGCCAGCGGGATGCTCATATCCTCGACCGTGTGGACCTTGGGGGTCTTGACCATGCGTTCGATGATCAGGATGGCGATCCCCCCCACGATCAGGGCCACGGCCACCACCATGGGCGAATCCAGCAAGGCGCGGATGGCTTTATAGGCCAGGGCGCCAATGACCATGGCTGGCAGGAACCCAATCAGGATATTACGGACAAAGGCCCGTGACCGCGCATCCGACCCCATGGACAGCACGGAATGCAACAGGCGTTGGCGGTACAGCACGCAGACCGCCAGGATCGCCCCCAACTGGATGACGATTTCAAACGTCTTGCCCGGCGGCCCCTGGAACCCCAGTAAATCCCCCAGCAAGATCAGATGACCGGTGGACGAAACCGGCAGAAATTCGGTCAGCCCCTCGACAATGCCAAGCAGCAGCGCTTCCAGATAAAGTTCCATGATGTCTCTGGTCAGAATTGGGAAAGTGGCCGGATGATGACCCCCCTGCCCCCTGACCGCAAGGACTATGACCATTGCGGCCAAGTCATATAATCTTAAACCTAGTAGATAATGGATTGACATAAGCGGCAAGCCCGGTCAACACTGCCCCATGACGTTGATCAAGCAGGAGAATTCGATGCCGCGCCTATCCCGCCGTTCCTGGCTGATCCGGGCTGTTTCCCTGGCGGCCTTGGCCCTGCCATTGGCGGGACCGGCCTGGGCCGAAGATGCCTGGCCCGCCCGCGAGATCCATCTGGTGGTTCCCTGGCCCGCTGGCGGCGAATCCGACACCTATGCCCGTGCCCTGGCCCAGGATTTGACCACCCGGCTGAAGCAGCCGGTAATCGTGGAAAACCGGGCCGGAGCCACCGGCATCATCGGCATCCGCCATGTCACCCGCAGCAAACCCGACGGCTATACCTTTTTGTTCGGCAACACCACGGCGGTGGTCGGCAATGTGGTATCATCCACCGAACCTTTGCAATTCGACCCCGTCACCGACCTGACCCCGGTGGCATTGACGGTGGAATCGGTCTATGTGCTGTGGGCGCACCCGTCCTTGGGGGTCAAGACCTTTGACGAATTGCTGGCCCGCGCCCGCGACAAGGACAAGCCCCCTTTGTCCTTCGGCATCACCGGGGCCGGGGCCTTGTCGGAATTGTCCGTCGAACAATTGGGGCGCCATTACAAACTTGACCTGCTGAAGGTGCAATATAAGGGATCGGCGCCGCAATTGGCCGATCTGATCGCCGGACACACCCAAATCGGCACGGCGGACCCGTCGGTGGCCCTGGGCCATTACAAGGAAGGCCGCCTGATCCCCCTGCTGGTGATCGGCAATGACCGCCTGCCCGAACTGCCCGGCATCCCCACGCGCAAGGAATTGGGCATCACCCAGCCGGATCTGACCATCTGGAACGGATTATTCGCCCCGGCGGGAACTCCAAAGCCCATTCTGGATGCCTTTACCCAGGCGGTGGGCGAGGCTGTGAACAGCCCGGTCTACCGTGGCGTGGCCGACGGCCCCGGAAGACGGGCCGTTTTCCAAGCTGGCGACGATGCCGGCAACCGGGTGAAACGGGAATTGGATGAACGCCGCGCCTATAAGGCCCAAGTGGAAGGAGGCGCATGATGAGCGCGATTTTCACCCGTTTCCGGGTCCAACCCTATACCCCGGCCATCGGCGCCGTGATTCACGGCTTGAATCTGGCGGCCCCCCTGGATGACATCACCCGCGCCCAATTGCGCACCGCCTTGGACCGCTATGGCGTTTTGTTCCTGCGCAATCAGTCCATCAGCGCGGACATCCAGGTGGACATCGCCAATATTTTCGGCGAAGCCGACGGGGCCAAAGCCTATTTCCCCACCCAGCCCGGCAATCCGCTGGTGGAAATCATCGAAACCCGCCCCGACGGCCCGCGCTATACCACCGATCAATGGCATCACGATGTCAGCTATCTGCCGCGTCCCCCGGCGGGGGCCGTGCTGTATGCGGTCGATCTGCCGGAAACCGGCGGCGATACCATCTGGTCCAGCGGCCGGGCGGTGTATCAGGCATTAGAGCCTGGCCTGGCCGCCTATCTGGAAGGATTGACCGCCACCCACAGCATCGACCATAGCGGCTGGCCGGAGATTCTGCGCAAACAGCCCGGTGGTGAAGAACGGTACCGGCGCATCCGGGCCGAACAGGTGCCGCATGCCCATCCGGTGATCCGCACGCAACCGGCCTCGGGCGACAAATATGTGTTCGTGAACCCCAAATATGTGGAACGCATCAATGGGGTATCCCGTCAGGAAAGCGACCGGCTGCTTTCCCATCTGTACCAATTGTTCGAACGCCCCGAATTCCAAGCCCGGCTGCGCTGGGAGGCGGGCACCCTGGCCGTCTGGGATAATCTGACCACCAGCCATTATGCCGTCGCCGATTATCTGCCCGCCTACCGGCGCATGCACCGGGTGACATTCTGACCTGTGGTCACCCCGTGCCGGGGCCGCTCAACGGGTCTGGGCGGCCTCCCAGCCGCGAAGCGAAGTTTTCCGCACCCTGCTAAAGAAAAGTTCCGACCTTGGGTCGGAACTTTCTGAAACAAATATCGCATGTGACGCAGGATGATCAGAATTTCATGACCACCGACACTTCCCCTAAATACCATGTTTGATCGGTGCGATCGGTACTGCCCTGCTGATTACTCAAAAATTGCTTGCCGCCACCGCCCGCACGGGCAGCCGCCACGGCACCCGCCAGCGAAATGCTGTCCGTCAGGGCGTATTCGGCGACGAAATCCAGTTCGTCGGCAGCGTGATTTTGGCTGACGCCGGTGAACTGTCCGGCCTGATCCCAATCGAAGCGATAGGCCAGCACGCTTAGCTTCAGCGCGTCGGTGGGTTTTACCGACAGGCTGAGCATGTTCACATTCACATTACTGTTGAAGATCATGTACTGGCCGATGATTTCGCCCTGATACCAACTGCCATAGCCACGGACCGAGCCGTACAGCATCGGGTCATAGGATTTGTCGGTGCCGTCATTGGGATTGCTGTCCCCCGAAAAATGGGAATACCGATAAGACAGCTTGGGCGTCCATGGCATGTTCGAAAAGGTATAGCCCGGTTCCAGATACCAGGCATCGGCACGGACCTTACGGTTGGCGGCATTGTTCCGTTCCAGCACGTATTGACCATAAAGGGTCAGATCGTCCAGACCGGGAATGGGCGATCCGCCGCCATGCACGCTGTAAATGGACAGCCCGTCGCGATTGGCATTCAAGGTGTTGGTCACGGTGGCGGCGGGACCGTTGGCATATGAGAAATTGCCATCGTTTTGCGAATCGATCACCCGGATCACGCTGACCCCGGCATAGCGCAGGCGATTGTCATAAAGGGCGCGCCCGTCCTTACCCTCGGCCGCCTGGAACCATTCGGCATTGACGCCCGCCAGAGTGGTCGAAGGCTGATCCAGACCATGGGTATTGGACAGAGATGAATCGTTCTTCAGAAAGAAAATATCGGCACGGACCGGATCGGTATTGATCCGCGCCACGGCGGTCTGCCCGAATGCCGAGCGTGGAAAACTCCAATATGCGGCACGGTTGCCCAGATCGGCAGTGCCATCGGCCAGCAAAAACCCGTCGGCAATGCGGAAGCTTTGGCGACCGACCGAAAAATCCAGCGCATCATCGCCCAGTGACGGCAGCAATGTGCCGGATTTCCAGCCAAGATAAGCATCTTCGACCGCGATCTTTTCCGGGCTTCCATAGGTGGCGCTGACAAAGCTGGCTTCACCGTCGCCACGGGTCATGGCGGCCACCGCGCTGATCGCGGCATAGACGGTTCCGGCATTGCCCGTGTCATAGGCAGCCCTTAATTCCGGTTTGGCAAAAGCTTCGACCCATTGCGGGTTGCCGGTGGTGCGCGCCGCCGCGCCGCCGGTGCTGGTGGGGGAATTGACGCCCGCGCCGAACTGGGCGTTGGGCGATGCGAATGCCGCCAACCCTACGGTCATGGCGGCATCAACCTTAAGCCCATCCTTGTCCACCAAAGCCATGTCGGCATGGGCTGGCATCGCCATGCCCCCCATGGCGACCGCAAGAATGGCCACGGAAAGGCGCTGTCGCTGAAAAATGTCCGGTTGTGTCATCAAGCTACCCTTCGGAATGACCGCATGACCGCGATCCGCCTCAAGACTACGCCTACGAAACCGCACATATATCGAAGATTTATACGGATAATGGCGGCCATGCATAAGCTAATAAAGTAAGCCTACGCAAACGCGCCAAATAGAGTCAACGCATAGAATCTCATAAAAACGATATTAGAAATCACAAAATCAATAATGATTACATTATGTGCTTTTATATAGTTCATATTTTGGCATTTTGCCCGAAACGTATGCACATTGCATTGCGCATGTTTGCGGCAAATCCAGAAGGGCCGTGTGCCCATCCGCCCCCCCTGGAAACCACCGACCTTACGACGCCAGCGCATCAATGATGCGGCATTCCGCCACGGTATGAGCATGGCAATTGACCATCCCGCGCAGGGCGTCACGCAGCTTTTCCAACTCGGCAATCTTCCGCTCGACCTCGGCCAGATGATCGGCCGCCATACGGTCGGCATCCTGGCAGGGATGTTCGGGATGTACCGCCAAACTCAGCAATTCCCGGATCGCGTCGATGGAAAATCCCAGATCGCGGCCCTTGCGGATAAAATGCAATTGCCGCAAATGGCCGTCGCCATATTGGCGATATCCCGCCGCCGTGCGATCCGGCGCGGGCAACAGGCCGATTTTTTCGTAATACCGGATCGTCTCCACATTGACGCCGGTTTTCTCGCCAAGTTTCCCGATGCTGAACGCTGTCATTTCCGCTTGACCCTGTAGTGGCTACAGACTCCATGGTGACGACCAAGCGCCGTTTGTCCAGCCTTTCCCGCGGCGCCGGACATTGACAGGAGAAAGCCATATGGGCGCCAGTTGCTGCGGGCATCACAGCCACGACAAACCGGACCATCCCGGCCATGACCACCACGACCACGACCATGATCACGACCATACCGGGACACAGCCCCCTGTGGCCATTCCCGCCGGGCGCGGCACGTCGTTCCGTGTCACCGGGCTGGATTGCGTCGAGGAAGTGACCATCCTGAAGGCCGAAATCGGGCCGTTAGTGGGCGGCGGCGACCATCTGGCCTTTGACGTGCTCAACGGTCGCATGATCGTGCTGGCCGACACCGTGGACAGCGCCGCCATCATCGCCGCCGTTGCCCGCACCGGCATGAAGGCGGCGCCATGGGATGCGGCGGATGGCGGGGCGGATCAGGACCGCCGCCGGAAGCTCCAGGCCACCCTGGCGGCGGCCAGCGGCGCGGCCACCGGGTTGGGCGGCCTGCTGGATGCTGTTGGTGTCGGAATATGGGGGGTGCGTGCTGTTTTCGCCGCCGCCATCCTGATCGGCCTGTGGGTGGTGCTGCCCAAGGCATGGCTGGCGGTACGGCGCCTGCGCCCGGACATGAATTTGTTGATGACCGTGGCGGTGATCGGCGCCATCGCCTTGGGGGATTGGCTGGAAGCGGCCACCGTATCATTCCTGTTCGCGCTGTCGCTGGCATTGGAAAGCTGGAGCGCCGGACGCGCCCGGCGCGCCATCGCGGCGCTGATGGATCTGACACCGCCCACGGCACGGGTCAGGGGAGCCGATGGCGGCGAAAGCGAACTCAGTCCCGATCAAGTGCCCATCGGGGCGATTTTCGTGGTCCGCCCCGGCGAACGCATTCCACTGGACGGCATTATCCGTGTGGGGGAAAGCACGGTGGATCAGGCCGCCATCACCGGCGAAAGCCTGCCGGTGCCCAAGATGCCGGGGGCCGAGGTTTTCGCGGGCACCATCAACGGCGACGGCGCCTTGGACGTGGAAAATACCAAGGCCGCCAGTGACACCACCTTGGCCCGCGTCACCCGCCTGGTCGCCGACGCCCAAAGCCGCCGCTCGGCCACCGAACGCTGGGTGGACAAATTCGCCGCCATCTATACCCCCTTGGTCATGGCGGCGGCCCTGGCCCTGCTGTTGGTGCCGCCATTGCTGCTGAACGGCGATTGGGGCGACTGGACCTACCGGGCATTGGTGTTGTTGGTGATCGCCTGCCCGTGCGCCCTGGTGATTTCGACCCCGGTGACGGTGGTGGCCGCCATGGCAGCGGCGGCACGGGCTGGGGTGCTGGTCAAGGGCGGGGAATATCTGGAAAGCCCGGTACGGCTGAAGGCGGTGGCCTTTGACAAGACCGGCACCATTACCCAAGGTCGGCTGACGGTGGAAACCGTGGTGCCGCTGAACGGCCATGACCAGGCCGAGTTGCTGGCGCGGGCGGCGGCGTTGGAAGCCCGCAGCACCCACCCCATCGCCCGCGCCATCCTGGCCCACGCCACCGCCCTGGGCGTCACCCCCACCCCTGCCGACGCCGTCCAGGCCATTCCCGGCAAGGGCGCCACCGGCACCATTGATGGCCGGTCTTATTGGCTTGGCTCGCACCGTTATCTGGAAGAACGGGGTGTCGAAACGCCGGAACTGCATGCCCAGGCCGAACAATTGGAAGCCGAAGGGCATTCGGTGGTGGTGATCGGCAGTGACCGCCATGTCTGCGGCCTGATTGCCCTGTCCGACAGTATCCGGCCCGAAGCGGCGCACGCCCTGGCCGCCCTGCGCCAGGCCGGGGTGGGGACGCTGGTGATGCTGACCGGCGACAACACCGCTACCGCCCAGCGCATCGCCGCCGGTCTGGGCATCGACGAGGTGCGGGCCGAATTGCTGCCCGAAGACAAGGTAACGGCGGTCGAGGATCTGGTCCGCCGCCACGGCACTGTCGCCATGGTCGGCGACGGCGTCAACGACGCTCCGGCCATGGTCAAGGCATCACTGGGCATCGCCATGGGGGCCGCCGGAACCGACACCGCCATCGAAACCGCCGATCTGGCCCTGATGTCCGACGATCTGGGCAAACTGGCATGGCTGATCGGCCATTCCCGCCGCATGCGGACGGTGCTGCATCAGAACATCGCCTTTGCCTTGGGCATCAAGGCGCTGTTCACCGTCCTGGCCTTTGGCGGCATTGCCACCTTGTGGGGGGCCATCGCCGCCGATATGGGGGCGTCGTTGCTGGTGGTGTTCAACGGCTTGCGGCTGTTGCGCGGGACCGGAACCGGAGATGACAAAGACAAGAAAATATCTTTTAAAACAACGCATTAACAGGGTGCGGAAAAACTCCGCTTCGCGGCTGGGCTACCGCCCAGACCCGTTTGGAGGCGCAGCCTCCAAGCCTCCAGTTTCTTTTTCTTTCAAGGAGTTAGAAACCTGGAGGGTTCGGGTGGCTGTGCCTCTCGATTGGGGGATCGGGG
>JAYSBF010000020.1:0-52331 GCA_041915545.1 Magnetospirillum sp.
CCTCCAAGCCTCCAGTTTCTTTTTCTTTCAAAGAGTTAGAAATCTGGAGGGTTCGGGAGGCTGTGCCTCTCGATTGGGGGATCGGGGGCAAATGCCCCCGAAAGAGGGTTTTTCCGCACCCTGCTAAACCCAGCCGCCATTGCGGCGGCGGCCAAGGGCGCGGACGCGCCCGCCCGGCGAGGGGCAAACATAACCCCAGCCGCCATTGCGGCGGCGGCCAAGGGCGCGGACGCGCCCGCCCGGCGAGGGACAAACATAACCCCAGCCGCCATTGCGGCGGCGGCCAAGCGGCCGGATGGCCGCGCCCGGCGAGGGCTGTACAACGGTCAATGAAATTGGCCGTTGGTGTAAACGGGTAGTTTGCGCGCCCCTGCCGCCACCGCCAGCAGGGCCACCGCCAACAAGGCCAGGGCGATGGGCAGGCTGGTCAGATGGGCGATGGCGCCGATGCCTGCCGGGCCTGCCAGGATACCGGCATAGCCCAAGGTGCTGACTGCCGGGACCGCCAGATGTTCGGGCATGGTCCGTTGCTTGCCGATGGCGCTGAATAAGACCGGAACCAGATTGGAACAGCCCGCCCCCACCAGGGCAAAGCCGGACAGGGCCAGCAGCCAGTGGGGTGACAGCAATGCCAGGCCCAGCCCCATTGCCGCCAGCGTGGCGCCAACGACTAACACCCGGATAGGGCCAAGGCTGCGGACCACCCGGTCACCGGCCAGTCGTCCCGCCGTCATGGTGATGGAAAACGCGGCATAGGCCAGACCGGCCCGTCCGGCATCCACCCCATCCAGACGGGTCATGAACACCGCGCTCCAGTCCAGAACGGCGCCTTCGGTCAGAAACAGAATGAAGCAGGCGGCGCCGATGGCCAGCACCATCCCATGGGGAATGGCGAAAAGCGGCCCGCCGCCGTCTTGGTCATGACTGTCCTGACGGGGCAGCAATCCGGGTCTGGCCAGCACCAGCAAACCCACGGATGCCAGCGATGCGGTCAGGGCGCACCAGACCGGCGTCATCCCCAGGATCAGCAGGAAGCTGGATATCCCGGACCCGGCTACCCCGCCCAGGCTGTAAAGCCCGTGAAAGCCGGACATCATCACCCGACCGCTGGAGCGTTCGACCATGACCGCCTGAAGGTTCATGGTGCAATCCATGACCCCCATGGCCAAGCCAAAGGCCAGCAACACTCCCCCCAGTAGCCACCAGGGTGTCACCACGGCCAGGAATGGCAGCAGGAAAGCCACGGCCAGGGCCGATACCGTCACCACCGCACGGCATCCCCAGCGGGCAGCCAGCGCCCCTGATAGCGGCATGCCCAAAATGGCCCCGCCGCCCAGGCACAGCAGTATCAGCCCCAGACCGCCAGCGTCCAGTCCGGTGCGGGCCTGGGCAAAGGGGACCAGGGGGGCCCAGGATGATGTGATCAGCCCGGCGATGAAAAAAGCCAGCCGGGTCGAGACGAACTCGGCCCGGCCGGGGGTCAATGTTACGGACATGATGATCAGCGGTTGGAATCGTACTCGGCGTGATAGGCGTTAATGCGTTCCACTTCGTTCCGCGAGCCCAGGATCACCGGCACGCGCTGATGCAGCGACGTGGGTTGCACATCCATCAAACGCTCGCGCCCGGTGGTGGCCAGGCCGCCCGCCTGTTCGATGATGAAGGCCATGGGGTTTGCTTCGTACATCAGGCGCAATTTGCCGCCCTTGACGATGTTTTCCGCATCGGCGGGATACAGAAACACGCCGCCGCGCACCAGGATGCGGTGCACTTCCGCCACCATGGACGCCACCCAGCGCATGTTGAAATCCTTGCCGCGCGGGCCTTCCTTGCCATCCTGGCATTCTTCCACATAGCGGCGCACCGGCGCTTCCCAATGGCGCTGCCGCGATGCGTTGATGGCGAATTCCTTGGTATCGGCGGGAATGGTCATGTTGGGATGGGTCAGCAGGAACATGCCCACATCGCGGTCCAGGGTGAACCCGTTGACCCCGTTGCCGGTGGTCAGCACCAGCATGGTGGACGACCCGTAAAGGGCATATCCCGCCGCCACCTGCTTGACCCCCGGCTGCAAGAAAGCCTGGGGGCTGGCGGGATCGACACCGTCAGGCACCCGCAGAATGGAAAAAATGCTGCCGACCGAGATGTTCACGTCGATATTGGACGACCCGTCCAGCGGATCGAACAGCAACAGGTAACGCCCGGCGGCGGACCCGGCCACGGCGTGCACGTCTTCCAGTTCTTCCGACGCCATGGCGGCATAATTGCCGCCCAGGGAGTTCATGTGCAGGAAGATGTCATTGGCCAGAACGTCCAGCTTTTTTTGTTCTTCGCCCTGCACATTCTCGCTGCCGGCCACCCCCAGATTACCCACCAGGGCACCCCGGTTCACCTCGTGCGAGACGAATTTGCACGCGGTCAGAATGTCATTCATCAAGGTGGTGAACACGCCGGTGGATTGATGGCGGCGTTGTTCCTGCAACAGGAAATGAGTCAGATTAACGCGCTGATAGGGCATTCTGGTCTCTCTTTTGGACGCTTATGCAGAGCGGGCTACACTCCTACTCCTTGGAGTGGCGGCATGCAATGGTGGGAAGGTCCTGTGTGCGCATATGTGCGTGGCGAGGCGGTTTTTATCCGGCATATTGCGATTGAGAATAAATAACAAATATGTTACATGCATAACCGTGACTTCTTTATGGGATTGCCCTTTTTCATGGCGACGGGTGCGGATATCAAACGGCTGTTTCTGGATCATGGCCGGGAATTGCGTCTGTATCTGACCCGTAAATTGCGTGACGCCGAAACCGCGGCAGACCTGACCCAGGAAACCTTTGCCCGTTTCGCCGAACAAAGCCAGGGCACGGTGGCGGTGACCCATGAACGGTCCTATCTGTACCGCACCGCCCATAATCTGGCGGTGGATCATGTGCGCGGATTGCGGCGCGACGGCATCGACCGGCTGGATGACGACGCCTTTGCCCAAATTCCCGACGATACCCCTTCCCCCGAACAGGCCACCGCCGGGCATCAGGAATTGGCCCGTCTGCATGCCGCCTTGGCTGAATTGCCGGAACGGACCCGGCTGGTTTTCGCCCTGGTGCGGGTGGACGGCCTGACCTATGCCCAGACCGCCAAGCACTTGGGAATTTCCGACAGTTCCGTACAAAAACACCTGGCCCGTGCCATCAAGCATGTGACCCAAAGGTTGCGCCCCATGCGGGGGCAGGGGGAATGACCGTGTCTCGGCCCTTGCCGCCTTCCGCCCATCGCGATCAGATCGACGGTCAGGCTGCCCGCTGGGCCGCCCGTCTGGGCGGCGGGCCGTTGACCGGGGCTGAACAGGCGGATCTGAATCATTGGCTGACGGCCCATCCCGGCCATGCCGGGGCATTGGCGGAAGCGCGGGATGTGTGGCGGCGCATGGATATGCTGTGTCACGCCCCCGGTCCCCTGGCGGCCGATCTGGCCCGGCTGCGTCGCCGGAAAATCCGCCAACAGGCCATGGCCCCGTGGAGGATACCCATGGCGGTGGCGGCCAGTCTGCTGCTGCTGATGACGCTGGGGTGGCAAATCCTGGCCGCATGCGGTTGGTCGCCGGAACGGCTGTTGGCCGATCACCAGACCGGGATCGCACAACAAGCCGATGTGGTGCTGGCCGATGGCAGCCGGTTGCGTCTGGGGCCATCCAGCGCGGTGCGGGTGGATTTCGATGATCAGGCCCGCCGTCTTCATCTGTTGTCGGGGGTGTTGGATATTACCGCCCGCCCCCGTGATGCCGCCGAATCCCGTCCTTTGGTGGTGGAAGTCCAAGGTACGGACATTCGCGCCCTGGGCACCCGTTTTATCGTCAACTCCTTGCCCCATGCGGTGGATGTCACCGTGATCCAGCATCAGGTGGAAATCAGTCACGGGGATGGGATTGGCCGGGTCGTGTTGTCGGAAGGGCAGGGGGGCCGCTATCATGACGGCCAAGTGGACCCGGCGATACCCCGCGATCCCGATTTATCCACTCTGTGGCAACGTGGCCAACTGATATTCGATCACATGGCGCTGGAAGATGTCGTGGCCCAGATAAACCGCTATCGCCCGGTGCCGGTGATCATCGCCGGTTCCACCTTGGCCCGCCGCACGGTCAGCGGCATTTTTGATACCGGCAATCCCGATGCGGCCCTGGCCACCATCGCCAATGTCCTGGATGCCCGGATCGTCACCCCGCTGCCGTGGGTTAGTGTGCTGTATGCCGCAGGGGCGCCGAACTGACCCTGAATACGGCATGCGTTCAATGATACCGGTTCCATGAATTTCCGACCTCGGGTCGGAAATTTCTGAAACGAATATCAGACGCATGCGGTCAATGCTGCCATCTTGACCGGCGCGATGGGGCAAGTCACACTGATCATCATGTTCAGCAAAATTATTCTAACCATCCTGGCTGTTGCCGTGGTCTGGTTCGGTTTCAAATACGTCCAGCGCAGCACCGAAGCCAAGGTTCGGCGTGAAGAGCGTGAGCGCGCCCAACGCCAGGGCGGCCCACGCTTTACCCCTAATCCCGACGGCGAAAGCGTCCAGGATTTGATCAAATGCCCACGGTGTGGAACATATCGTTCGGCCAAGCTGGGATCATGCGGTCAGGCTGGGTGCCCGTATTAGCAGGGTGCGGAAAAACCCTCTTTCGGGGGCATTTGCCCCCGATCCCCCAATCGGGTCTGGCCCCCAATCGGGTCTGGCCCCCAATCGGGTCTGGCCCCCAATCGGGTCTGGCCCCCAATCGGGTCTGGGCGGTCGCCCAGCCGCGAAGCGGAGTTTGGCCGCAGCCTTAATGACCGCAGGAGCGTCGTGCGGAGACTGCGCCTATGAATAAACCAAATCGTGGGGGCATGGCCGTTGCCATCAGCGACCGCCATGACCGCTGATGGTCGGGGAGACAGGATTCGAACCTGCGACCCTCTGGTCCCATTTTAGACCCCGGCATAAATATAACACTTGGGATCATCCCCAAAGTGGCAGCCGACTCGCATGCCGGCAATGATAGAGGTGAGGCCGCGTTCACCCACCATATCTTTTCGATTAGAGCTCTGCCCTTCCCCGCCCTCAGCGCAAACAGAAGACCTCTGGTTCTGATGTAGCGCTCGCCGGTGAACCTCGGAGCCGCGCAAGGACAGACGGCGACGGCGCGCGGAGAACGGAGGGGAGGCTCCGCGCCACAGGCGTGGATGCCCCGGAGTTTGAGCACGGTGGCGCTGAATGGCCTGTAGCGGGCCGGGGTGAACCTGGGAAGCGCTGGGGTGAACGGCCCCAGGGGGGCCGAGAGGGGCGAAGCCCCTGGGGGCTTCAGCATTCGATTCTTTAAGAGCCAAATCGCTGATCGCCGATCTCGGCGCTGGTCGTCGTTACCTCGCTGTCTGGCGTCAACGTCGCCCGTAAACTAGGCACACTGACCAATCGGCGCGGCAAGTCGCTGAATATTCGCCGCGACACCGCCCCAGAATTGACCAGCATGGCCACACTGCGCTGTTGCCTGAACCGCCATGAGAGAGGCGGTCGTTCCGTAGTTGGCTGGCGCAGCACCGTTCAGCGCTTTAAAATCCCTGACCGTCAAGGTGACGTGCAGAATCTGTTTCGTAAATGCGCGGCTCCCCTTGATACATAACAGGTCATTCGTTCGATCAGGGGCCTGGGGACATGGCATACGACGGCGCGATATACGCCATACACCATTCGACGTGCGAATACCCGATCTCAAACCCACTCGGCGCCACCATCCGCGTCCTCATCACCGATGACGGGCTGTTCACCCCTCTCGTCAAATGGATACTCCAAAACCGCAATAGGCATAAGTCGCACACTTGGCAACGGACCGCCGTTCGGGCTGTGGGGTTCTTCTACGACTACACCCGACAAACCCGTGATCGATATGAGGCCAATACCGATTATCCCAAGATTCTCTCAGATTTTGTTGAATGCCTCCTTCGCGGCACCATCCACGAGGGCGAGGATCCCCTCGGGCTCTATTGGCCCAAGCAAGGATGGAAGGTCGTGGACGGCATGGTGAAGGCGCTAACTGCGTTCAGCGACTGGTGCGTCATCGAATATGGAACGACCCCCATCAATCCCTGGCGCACTGCGAACTGGGGTGAACGCATGGCAATGTTTCGCAGCTGGGATCTACGTAATAAAGCGTCTTTACTGGTCCACCTTGCCGACAGGCAGGCGGCATGGCGGGAAGCTAGAAATACGCGCGAGGTAGCTGTCCACAAACGCCCGTTTGTAATCCCTTCCGAACGACCACCCTATTTTCCGATCGACCACTTTGACCATTTGATAGAAGACGGCTTCAGGAGACCCGGGGTGTCGGAGCACGCTCCCTTCCACAGACGGTATAATGTGCGAGATATCCTGATCGCTTTGCTGCAGGGCGCCGGTGGACTGCGTGAGAGCGAGCCGCTGCATCTCTTTGTCGATGACGTCTTCGAATACAATGGCCGGGCGGTGGTGCGGGTGCATCACCCACAAGAAAGCATGACCGAGTTTCTCAATCCCCTTACTGGCGAAACCAAATTGATCCGGCGGGAGCAATACCTCAATCAAATTGGAATTCCTTCGCGCAATGCAGACAAATTATCGCGCCGCGCCGGGTGGAAAAGCCCAGCCATGAAGAAGGATGGATGCTGTATTTACATGGATGTTGAGTGGTTCCCACGAGTTTATGGTGAATTATTTTTAGCGTTATACAAATTGTACATCAACCATTGCCGTCCAAAATCTTCATATCCGCACTTATTTCTGACCGAAAAAGGGATAACTTGCGGCGCGCCATACATACTCTCCCAATATGAAAAGAAATTGGCGTCAGCGATGCGCAGGATCGGCTTTGTCCCTTCAAAGGCAAATGGAACAACGTCACATGGACTACGACACATGTATGGCCAGAGACTGAAAAATGCTGGCGTCAGAGAGAATATAATACAACAATGCATGCATCACAAATCACCGCATAGCACTCTCATATACACCATACCAGAGTACGAAGAGTTCCAGGCAGTATTAGATGCCGCCAACCCAGAGTCGACCGCATCTCACCGTTTGATTGAGCTTATTCGTGCCTAATTCTATTCAAAGTAAAACACTAATATCGGCGGCGACTGCAGTTCCCATCTGCGACAGTGTGAGGTGGCTCTGTCTGTTCGGACAGATCGGCGGCCCGAATAAGCTAATCCCGGATCACGATCATGCCGCCAGGAGGCTGGACGACACCGTGGACTTGCCCGGAAAGAGTGGAGAGCGTGCATGGTACCTTGCACGAAGGACATTCAGATGACGGGTTTCGGAATGAGGAAATTCACCGAGGATTTCAAACGCGAGGCGGTGCGTCTTGTGCAAACCAGCGGTCGGACCATCGAGCAAGTTGCGGACGATCTTGGGATCGGGCGTTCGACGTTGGGCAAGTGGCTTGCCAAGCATCGTGAGGCGGATCTGTTGTCGGGTCCGCACGAAGACACCGCTAAGGAACTGGCTCGTTCTCGGGCTGGTGAAAGTGGTACAGCGTTTCGTGCGCTTCCTTGACCGTGCGGAAAGGCCGCTCCACCTTGCCCTTGGACCGCGCTGTGGTGCGCCGGCCGTCCTTTCCAGCCGGAATGTGAGTCTGCACCCGCACCCCCAGGCAGTCCATTACACGCTGAAACACGCGGCTGCGTGCGATCGGGCCATTGTCCATGTATATGGTGCCGGGGATGCCCTGAAAGGGAGAACCGTCGTCTCCCTTGGCGGCCATGGCGTTGTAAAGGAACCGCAGGGCCGATTCTGCGTCTTCGCCGTAGACGCACCGATATTCCTGGTAAGCGACGCCGCTGCGGTCATCGACGACGCTGTACAGCATCAGCGTCGGGTTGCCGCGCCCCGGTTCGATCCACAACGGCGCATTGACCTGCTTCAGGTCGGACGGGCTGAGGTCGAATTGCCACATTTCGTTGCTGCGCTTGGCTTGGAAGCGCACAGCGGCCGGTTCTCTGGTCATGCGAACGTGATCGTAGCCCCATTCCCGCAGGTAGCGGTTGACGGTGGTGCGCGACAGCATGCCGGTCGGCGGCAGTTCGATCGCGGACAAGGTTGCGCTCGAATTCGGCCAGCGTGCCGAACAGGTGGAACACCAGCCGGCCGCCGCTCGACGTGGTGTCGATCGCCTCCTGGAGGCTGCGCAGTCCAACGCCCTTGCCCTCCAGGGTCTCCACCAGCCGGATAAGATCCTTCAGCGACCGGCCGAGCCGATCCAGCCGCCACACGACCAGCGTGTCGCCGGCACGGGCGACCTCCAGTGCCGTGTTCAGGCCGGGCCGGTCGGCCTTGGCGCCGTTCTTGCGGTCCTCATAGCTCTTTTCGCAGCCGGCGGCGCGAAGCGCGTCGTGCTGGAGGTGGAGGTTTTGGTCATCGGTCGAGACACGGGCATAGCCGATCAGCACGGCAGCACCTCATCAAGGGCAACAAACCCGTCCACATGCGGGCGGCGTTGACGATGATAACTTGACCGGATTTCTTTACCACGAATCTCGCGGTCGTGCGTACTGACCGATGGTATCGCCCGAAGGGCAAGAAAACGGACGTTTCCTTGCCGCGGCACACTGCTAACCACCATTCATCTCAGCTATGCCACATGGAAAGGGTGATGGGAACACCCAAAGATCGTCGCAAGCCATTATTATCTACGAATAGGAGATAAGCTAAAATTGACAAACCCGATTACTGGTTGTAGCTTGTGGCGTTGCCGGTATTCACTGATGACCGCCAAAGACGTAAAGCCTGCGCTCTTGCGAGTGCGACAGCCAAGTCCCGCCGACATAGGCGACTCCATCGACTACCGCAACGGCGGTAGGGAACACCAGACCAGCCACGAGGGATCCTTGGTATTCAAGACTATCCAGATGGAAGACAAACGTACGCATCTTGGCGTAGTCGGCCACCAGCAGGTGTCTTCCGCCAGAGTCCACGGCGACGTCCCACGGCTCCTGGAAGCGGTCGTTGCCTCCTGCGGCTCCTGGCGTTGCGATAGTGGCAACGTATCCGAGCGATTGGGCATCGAACACTTGGACACGATTGTTGTCGAGATCGACCACAAATATGTGCCCCGATTGCTCGTCCACGGCGACTCCATGGGGATGGTCCAGGTGGGCGTTGTCGCGGCCGCACTGCCCCGCCACGCCGATGGTGCCGAGATGGGCGAGAGTGCTCAGGTCAAAGACTTGGACGCGGCAATTTCCCGTGTCGGAAAGCACCACTCGATTGCGACTATGATCGAAAGCGATATTGCCCGGGCCGCTAAAATGGGCGTTGTCGGTGCCGGCCTGCCCGCTTTGGCCAAGAATCCCCTTCAGCGTCAGGGTTTCCGCATCGAGGATCAGCACGTGATTCTTGCCGGGGTCCGACACCCAGATGGCCTGATGGGTCAAGTCCAGCGCCACGCCGGCCGGGAAGTCCAGCGTCATGCCCGCCACGCTCTCGGTTCGAGCGATCCGTTCGCCCGTCTCCAGGGCAAAGACCTCCAAACTCTCGTGATCGACGGAGATCAATCGCCGCGCCAGGCGATCGATCGCCATGGAATTGATGGTCCTGCCTTCGCCCAACCGTCGGCTGCCCAGATAGCGATAGGGCGATGGCGAGCCCAGGATGACCGAGGCCAAGTGCTGTTCCACATCGACCCCGGCAAGAGGGAGGGCTGTCGCAGCCACAACCAAACCGATAACGATGGTGAATATCCTTTCAATCTTCATAACTCGATGGTCCCTCAAAACTGGCTGGGCCGCCCTTGTGTAGTTGCATCCTCCGCCTCCGTCGCGGAAATGGCCAATGAGGAGACCGTGACGTTCATAAAAATTGCACGCTTTCGTAGTGGCAACAGAAAGTATGTCGCCAGCCAGATACGCGCCATGACGAAATGAGCGCACTTTCAATGCAATAGTATATATGAGATCAAGATGACATTCAACCGCACGCCGACAGTTATTTTAGCATTTCTTGTTATTTATTTTATTCAGGCTCGGATCGCCTCAAGCGAGGAGCCGACCTCTCTTGTGACGGCCGCTGAGGCAAGGTGGCCGAGAGATGCGTGCCAAGGCGTGCCTGCGGGCGCCCTGTCTGATAGAGCCTTGAAAATCTTGTTTGCGAGCAAGGAATTTGCTGGCGCGAAACACGGTTTCCCCCCAGATGTAAAATTCGCTTTTGTAAATGAAATGGGTGTTTTTATTGTTATTGGCGGAAGATGTTTTGTCGAAATGCCTATTTATATCGACTCCAGGGAACGAATGTCGATGTGGAAGACATTCGCTGTGGGAGAGGATGGGGCTGTCATAATCAAAAACGCTGATGGTGAATATGAATAGTTAATTACTTATCGTCTCTCAGGCAAAAATGGGGTAAAGAAATGAGCAACCAAGCCGATTTTATCGCCTCCATTTATGAGGCTGCAAAAAAGTCTCACAACAAACCGGCCTTTCTCTGGAGCTAACGCTCGCTCAGGCAGCTCAGGAAACTGGGTGGGGCGCAAAAGTACTCCCCGGGACAAACAATCTTTTTAACATAAAAGCTGGCGCCAGTTGGACTGGCGCAACAAAAACGTTCACAGTAAAAGAATATGTGAACGGATCTTACGTCGACGTCCAAGCGGCATTTCGCGTTTACGACAATTACGAGCAAGCCATCGCGGATAGAGTATCTTTTCTGCAAAGTAATCCTAGGTATTCGTCACTATTTTCGCCCGGCGTGTTGGGGGATTTCACGGCGGAGGCAAACGCATTGCAAGCTGCCGGGTATGCAACCGATCCCAGTTACGCTGCAAATCTCCTCGCGTTATATGGCGGTAAAACAATGCGCTCTGGAATAACGCAGGCGCAAGCAGTAGAGCAATCAAACAACACTTCGTTAAATTCATTGAATGACATTATTAACATGGATTACGTGTTGTCCGACGCTTTTGATCAGGGATGGCTTTCGGTGGAGGCCTATACCGATTTCACAGATTGGGCGTCGACTCAATTGGTTTCTCTTGGTGGGGGTTCATCGTCCTATTTTAATTGGTACACCACGCCGGATTGGGCTAGCCCCATCGGGGCGTTTTACGAAAGCCGGTCGGCGTCCAGCGACGATTCGGCCTCCATCGCCTTGCATACGCCGGTGCTGATCAATACCGCCATCGCCAAGGGGGCGTCGGCGCTGGGTCTGTCCTTGCGCGATGCCAACCATGATGGCCGGCTGACCGGGGATGAACTGGCCTCGCTGATGGGGTGGGTGGATCTCAATGAAAACGGGGTGGCCGAAGCCGGCGAAATCAAATCCCTGGCGGAATTGGGCATCACCGCGATCCGCGACAGCGATTATGTCTTTTACACCCGCGGCAACAGCAACAGCGTGGCCATGCCGGTGGCGGCGCCGGAGAAGCCGGACGGATTGGCGGAGGCCACTCATTTTGACGTGACCCATGTGGCGCCGGCCAGCAATTTCCGGGCGCTGCGCGACAGCGACAATGTGTACGTCCTGCCGTGGGGCGCCATCATCAGTTGGGCGTCGGATCAGGTGAAGATCAATTACAATAACCGGAGCTATCTGATCGGCACCGATGGCGATGACGCTTTCGACATCGATTACTACGCCGCTTATAACGGCTCTTACTTTAACATCGATCTGATCACCAATTTCCTGGCCGGCGGCGGCAATGACATCATGGGCGGCAGCGCCCGGTCGGACATGTTGTGGGGTGGCAGCGGCGATGACGTGCTGTTCGGCTATGGCGGCGACGACCAAATGTATGGCGAGGAAGGCACTGACGAGCTTCAGGGCAATGAGGGCAACGATTATCTGGATGGCGGCGCCGGCGACGACATCTTGTTCGGCGACGTCGGCAACGATATCCTGACCGGCGGCGACGGCAACGATATCCTGATGGGCTTCACCCCCGGCAACGACCCCAAGCAAAGCCTGAATGCCGGCGAGAGCGATTACGACATCCTGTATGGCGGTGCCGGCAACGATACCCTGATCGGCGGGCTGAGCGACGATTATCTGGATGGCGGCGATGGGGACGACCTGCTGCTGGGGGGAGACGGCCTCGATATCATGCTGAGCGGCAGCGGCAATGACGAGCTTAATGGCGGGGCCGGCAACGATCTGCTGAACGGCGAAAGCGGCGATGACCGGCTGTTCGGCCATGTGGGCAACGACAGCCTGTGGGGCGGCGACGGCAACGACATCCTGATGGGCTTCACCGCCAGCAACGATCCCAAGCAAAGTCTTGCCGCCGGCGAGACCGACAATGACAGCCTGTATGGCGGGGCCGGAGCGGATAATCTGTATGGCGGCTGGGGTGACGACACCCTGGATGGCGGCACCGGCAATGATATTCTGCTGGGCGATGACGGCAATGACACCCTGTGGGGAGCAGCCGGCGATGACGAGCTTCAGGGGGGGAACGGCAACGATTTCCTGAACGGCAATGACGGCAATGACAAGCTGTTCGGGCAGACCGGCGACGATTTGATGTTCGGCGGCAATGGCGACGACATCCTGATGGGCTTCACCGCCGGTAACGAGGCCAAACAAAGCCTGAATGCCGGCGAAACCGACAATGACACGCTCTATGGCAATGACGGCAACGATCTGGTCATCGGCGGTCTGGGCGATGATTGGCTGTATGGGCAGGAAGGCAATGACGAATTGCAGGGCGGTGTCGGCAACGACATGCTGCAGGCCGGTCCGGGCAATGACCGTCTGTTCGGCCAGGTGGGCAACGATCTGCTGTATGGCGGTCTGGGCGACGATCTGATCTTCGGCTTCACCGGCAATAACGAGGCCAAGCAAAGTCTGGAGGCCGGCGAAAGCGACGATGATTTGCTGTATGGCGGCGCCGGCAACGACACCTTGGTGGGGGGCTTGGGCAACGATTATCTGGATGGCGGCGCCGGGGCCGACATCATGGAAGGCGGTCAGGGCGACGACACCTATATCGTCAACAGCGTCAATGACAGCATCCTGGAACGCGCCGGCCAAGGCTATGACACGGTGGTCACCAGCGCCAATTACATCCTGAACAGCGGTATCGAGGAGTTGCGCCTGCTGGAGGGATTCTCCATCCACGGCACCGGCAATGCCCTGGACAACCGCATCATCGGCAACAGCAGCAACAATATCCTGGACGGCGTGACCGGGGCCGATGTGATGATCGGCGAGGCCGGCAACGATACCTATTACGTGGACAATGCCGGCGACCAGACGGTGGAACTGGCCGGCGAAGGCACCGATACGGTGCAGGCGACCATCAGCCACACGCTGGCCGCCCAGGTGGAAAATCTGGTCCTGCTGGATTTCGCCAAGGCGGAAAAGGGATTGGTGGATGGCGCGCCGGCGCTGGTCTATGGCTATCCCAAGGCCAATGAACTGGATTACATGCAAGGCGACGCGCTGCCCGATTTCCTGGGCACCTGCGCCCTGACCTCCATCGCCAATCTGCTGACCCAGGCCGACCGCCCGACCAGCGAGGCCGAAGTGGTCCAACTGGCCGCCGATAACGGCTGGGCAGTCAGCGACCCGACCCTGTCGCCCTATGTGCGCGGCGGATCAAACTTTGCCCAGCAGCAGGCGATCCTGGATAGCTACGGCATCCGCAACGACCTGATCGCCGGTTACAACGAGCAGGGCGTGGCCAATCTGATCCGCAGCGGGCGCGGTGTCATCCTGGCTGTCAATGCGGGGGTGTTGTGGGCCGATGCCGCCTATGCGGGCGATGGCGGCGTCAACCATGTCATCACCATCACCGGCGCGGTCTACGGCGAAAGTGACGGCACATTGCTGGGCTTTTACGTTGCCGATTCCGGCCGCCACTTGGTGAGCGATATGACCCGCTTCGTGGACATCGATACCTTCCGCGAGGCCGCCCAGGTGCCCAACGCCTATGCGATCTACACCAAGGAGGCGCTGAAGCTGTGGAACGAGGACATCGACGGCACCGGCAACGGCCTAGCCAACGTCCTGGTCGGCAATCGCGGCGACAACGTTCTGTCGGGGCTTGCCGGTAACGACACCCTGCAGGGTGGGGCCGGCAACGATACGCTGATTGGCGGCGCAGGCTCGGACATTTATTTGTTTGGCCGCGGCGACGGCTGCGACGTCATCGCCGATGGTTGCACCGCAGCCGGCGAGACCGATGTCCTGTCGTTCGGACCGGACATTACCGCCGACCAGCTATGGTTCCAGCAAATGGGCGACGACCTCAAGATCAGCGTCATCGGTAGCAACGATAACGTCGCCATTCAGGGCTGGTATGCTGCCGGGTCGGCGAATCACCTCCAGCAATTCAGCGTTGCCGGCGGCCAGACTCTGCTGGAAGCTGACGTGCAGAACTTGGTGAGTGCCATGGCGGCTTTTAGCCCGCCGCAGGCCGGCCAGATTACACTGCCGGATGCCACCCAGGAGCAACTGCAGCCGGTCCTTGCGGCCAACTGGCGGTAAGCCCGCCGCCCGGTGGCCCGCCGCTAACGGGGCGGGCCACCGGGCCCCTTCCGCCAGGAACGATGTATGACTACAAATACTGACCCGGCGCAGTCGGTCTCCCCCGTTGATCCAGGCCTCGCCTGCCTCGCCCTGCTCGCCAAGTTCTTCGAGAAGCCCGGCGATTACGAACAGCTGCGCCACCGCCATGGCACGCCGCAGGAGGCGGCCGATGATGTGGCTTTGGTGCGCTATGCCAAGGAAATCGGCTTCAAGGCCTCCGCTATCGACTCCGAATGGGACCGGCTGCCCCGCACGCCGCTGCCCTGCATGGCGCGGCACAAGGATGGCGGCTGGTTCATCCTGGCGAAAATCGCCGACGATCAGGTGCTGATCCAGGACCCGCGAATCGGTCGGCCGGAACAATTGTCGCGTCAGGATTTCGAAGCCCGCTGGGACGGCCGTCTGGTGCTGGTGGCGACTCGCGCCCAACTGGCGGCGCTGGGGGCCAAGTTCGATTTGACCTGGTTCATTCCAGCCATCGTCAAATACCGCAAGCTATTCGGTGAAGTGCTGATCGCCAGCTTCTTCCTGCAGCTGTTCGGCCTTGTCAGCCCGCTGTTCTTCCAGGTGGTCACCGACAAGGTGCTGGTGCACCGGGCGCTGACCTCGCTGGACGTGCTGGTCTTCGCCCTGATCGCCGTCGGCATCTTCGAAGTGATCCTGGGCTATTTGCGCACCTACATCTTCAGCCACACCACCAACCGCGTCGATGTGGAGCTGGGGGCGCGGTTGTTCCGCCATTTGCTGGCGCTGCCCATCGCCTATCACGGTGCGCGGCAGGTCGGTCACACGGTGGCGCGCGTGCGTGAGTTGGAGAACATCCGCTCGTTCCTCACCGGCTCGGCGCTGACGCTGGTGATGGATCTGCTGTTCACCGTGGTGTTCTTCGCGGTGATGTTCTGGTACGCGCCCATCCTGGCGTGGATCGTGGTTGGCTCGCTGCCGTTTTATGTAATCCTGTCGGTGGCGGCGACGCCGGTGCTCAAGCATTTGACCGAGGAGAAGTTCAAGCGCGGCGCCGAGAACCAGGCCCTGCTGGTGGAAGCTTGCAACGGCGTCGAGACGGTCAAGGCCTTGGCGGTCGAGCCGCAGATGCAGCGCAAGTGGGAAGAACAACTGGCGGCCTATGTCCAGATCGCCTTCAAGGCGACCAATTTCGGTGCGCTGGCCAGCCAGGGCGTGCAGACCATCCAGAAGGTCAGCACAGCACTGACCCTGTGGTTCGGTGCTTCGCTGGTGATGGACGGCCACCTCACCATCGGCGGGCTGGTCGCCTTCAACATGCTGGCCAGCCGCGTGGCGCAACCCATCCTGCGGCTGGCCCAATTGTGGCAGGATTTCCAGCAGGTGCGCATCTCCGTCGACCGCCTCGGCGACATCCTCAACACCAAGCCGGAGCCGGCGGCCCAATCGCGCGCCGCGCTGCCCGCCATCAAGGGCGCGGTGGAGTTCAAGGAGGTTCAGTTCCGCTATCGCCCCGACCGGCCGCCGGTGCTCAAGGGCATCTCGCTGGCGGTGCCGCAGGGCCAGGTGGTCGGCATCGTCGGGCCGTCCGGCTCGGGCAAAAGCACGCTGACCAAGCTGGTCCAGCGGCTCTATCTGCCGGAATCCGGCCGGGTGCTGATCGATAACCTGGACATCGCCACCGCCGACCCGGCGTGGCTGCGGCGCCAGATCGGCGTCGTCTTGCAGGAAAACTGGCTGTTCAACCGCTCGGTCAAGGACAACATCGCCCTGGCCGATCCGTCCATCAGCCTGGACCGGGTGGTGCAGGCGGCGGAGATCGCCGGCGCCCACGAGTTCATCAGCGAATTGCCCGAGGGCTACGACACCGTGCTGGCCGAACGCGGCGGCAGCCTCTCGGGCGGCCAGCGCCAGCGCGTCGCCATCGCTCGCTCGCTGGTCACTAATCCGCGCATCCTGATCTTCGACGAGGCCACGTCGGCGCTGGATTACGAATCGGAAAAGGCCATCCAGACCAACATGCGCCGCATCTGCCAGGGCCGCACGGTGTTCATCATCGCCCACCGCCTGTCCACGGTGGCCGAGGCCCACCGTATCGTGGTGGTGGACAAGGGTGAGATCGTCGAGGACGGCAGCCACGCCGAGCTGCTCAAGACCGGCGGCCGCTATGCCAAGCTGTGGGCGGCCCAGACCGGAGCGGCGCCCGAGATCATTCGCCGGCCGGTGGCACTGCGAATGGGGGAAGGCGCATGAACGGCGTTGAAGAAATGGAAAGACACAGAGGCACAGAGGCGCAGAGGAAAAACATAAAAGAGAAATTCATTTCTCCTTTTTCCCTTCTCTGTTCCTCTGTTCCTCTGTGGTTAAACAAACTTTCCTTTTTGGATTCCGCCGCCGTCCGCGCCGGCGCCGTCAAGGAAGGCGTTGCCCACCATATCGACATCTGGCGCGAGGCAGTCAAGGCCGACAAACTCCGCCCCAGGCTCGGCCCCATCGGCCGCGCCGAGCTGGCCTTTCTGCCCGCGGCACTTGAGGTCTCGGAGACCCCGGCCTCGCCGCTGGCCCGCGCCACCGCGATCACCATCGCCGCCTTCGTGGTGCTGACATTGGCCTGGGCCAGCATCGGCGATCTCGACATCGTCGCCACCGCGCCGGGCAAGGTGGTGCCCAGCGAGCGGGTCAAGACCATCCAGCCGCTGGAAACCTCTATCGTCCGCGCCGTCAACGTCACCGAGGGCCAGAGCGTCAAGGCCGGCGACGTGCTGGTGGAACTGGAGGTCACCGGCGGCGCCGCCGACGTGGCGCGGCTGCGCGCCGAGTTGAATACCGCCAAGCTGGATTCGGCCCGCCTGACCGCCCTGCTGGCCGACAATCCCGAACACGCCTTCGTGCCGCCGGCCGACGTTCCCGCCGATCTGATCATCGTGCAAAAGGCGTTGCTGACCAGCCAGCTCAAGGAGCAGGCCGCCAAGCTGGCGGCGTTGGAAGCCGAGATGGCCAAACGCCAGGCGGAACTCAAGACCACCGAGACCGACATGGCCCGCCTGGGCGCGGTGGCGGTGAAGATCAAGGACGAGACCGAGCGCCGCCAGGAACTGGCCGGCAAGGGCTTCGGCTCGCAGATCGACCGGGCGCGCAGCGAAAAGGAACTGGCCGACAACCAGGGCCAGCAACAGGTCAACCGCGCCAAGCTGGCGGAAACCAGGGCGGCCATCGAGTCCACCCGCGGCCAGCTCAATCAGGCCAAGGAGGAATTCCGCCGCGACACCACCGCCAAACTGGCCGAAGCGCGCACTAAGGCGGCGACATCGGAACAGGAACTGGCCAAAGCCAGCGAGCGCCAGCGCGTCCAGTCCCTGCGCGCGCCCGTCGACGGCGTGGTGCAGCAGATCGAGACCCACACGCTCGGCGGCGTGGTGACGCCTGCGCAGAAGCTGATGGTGGTGGTCCCCCAAGGCAGCGTCATGGAGGTGGAAGCCAAGCTGCCCAACAAGGACATCGGCTTCGTCGAGGTGGGGCAGGAGGCGGAAGTGAAGGTGGATTCCTTCCCCTTCACCAAATACGGCACCCTGGCCGGCCGCGTGGAACTGGTCAGCCTCGACGCGGTCAAGGACGAGGAAAGCCAGACCAAGGACTATTACTTCCCCATCCGCGTCTCGGTCGCCGATCCTTATATCCGCCTGGAAAACGGCAAACGCGTGCCGCTGAGCCCCGGCATGACCGTGGTCGCCGAGGTCAAGACCGGCACACGCAAGCCCATGGAATACGTGCTGGCGCCGCTGAAGAAGTATGGGGCGGAGAGTGGGCGGGAGCGGTAGGAAGAAAGGGAGGCGTGAAGTCTCAGCAATCCCGTTACACAGGGAATCATGTCGATCTCGTAGGCCCGGCCAGACCTGGGCAAGCGAGGCGGGCGCGTCCCTCCACACGCATCGCCATGTAGACGAACCACCGCTCCGTCACGGCCGTCTTTGTACCGTCGCAGGCCACAGCCAACCGCTGTCTCACACACTATGGGCCGGAACGGATGAGTGCGGGTCCGTCTCACCGGGCGTGGGCATAGTCTCATTTAATCCGGGTTCTGCGCGGGCTACGGTATCACCGATTCTGGGCTGGATTTCGTGATCAAATCAGGTTGGGCGGCGGTAGATTGCGGGCCGCCACAGCTAGAGCATTTTTCGATCAGATATGATCATGCCGAAAATGCGATCAGCCTGCGCGGCGTTTGAGCGGCCCCAACAGGGCGCCATAGGCAGAGTCTAGAGCCGGTTCCATTTGAATGGAAACGGCTCTAGAGCATTGACCTCTCTGACGGAATCTCGGGGGATTCCCAAAAGGTGGGAAATCTGATTCAAGATAAGGGCTGGTGAGGGAGGCCAGCCCGCATGACCGCACCGCTTTCCAAGGATCTGCGCCAACGCCTGATTGCCGCCGTGGAGGATGGGCAATCCTGTCGTTCGGCGGCGAAGCGTTTTGGGGTGGCCGCTTCGACGGCGATCAAATGGATGAGCCGCTGGCGCCAGGAAGGGCATGCTGACCCCAAGCCCCTCGGCGGCGACCGCCACTCGCACCGGATGGAGATCCATGCCGCGGAAATCCTGGGCCTGATCGACGCGACGCCAGACATCACCCTGATGGAAATCGTGGCCCACCTGGAGGCGACGCATGGGCTGCGGGTCGCCCACAGTTCCGTATGGCGCCTGCTGGACCGCCACGGCATGACGTTCAAAAAAAACAGCGCACGCAAGCGAGCAGCAACGGCCTGACGTTCTGCGGCGGCGACGTGCCTGGTTCGAGCTTCAGCCCGATCTCGACCCCGCGCGCCTGGTCTTTATCGACGAGACCGGTGCCTCGACCAAGATGGCCCGGCTGCGCGGCAGAGCACCACGTGGCGAGCGATGCCGGGCGCCGGTGCCGCACGGACATTGGAGGACCACCACCTTCGTCGGCGCCCTCCGATTGAGCGGTATGACGGCGCCCATGGTCTTGGACGGCGCCATGAACGGCCCGGCCTTTCTGGCCTATGTGGAGCAGGTCCTGGTGCCAACCCTGGCGCCGGGTGACGTCGTGGTCATGGACAATCTGCCCGCGCACAAGCTCGCCGCCGTGCGTGCCGCCATCGAGGCGGTAGGCGCGGAGTTGTACTTCCTGCCGCCCTACAGCCCCGACTTCAACCCCATCGAGATGGCCTTCTCCAAGCTCAAGAGCTTCCTCAAGAAGACCGCCGCCCGAACCAAGGATGACCTCTGGACCGCCATCGGCCGGGGCATCGATACCTTCACCCAAGCCGAATGCCTGAACTACTTTGCCGCTGCTGGATATGACCGCGACTGAAAGGAAAATGCTCTAGGAATGGCTTTGCCTCAAAACCCTTCCGCCACCGCCCAAGCCTGCTGGTCAGGAACTTGGCGATGGATATTTCCCAGCGGAAGGTCACCCGGGCCAGCGGCACAGGGTTGTCTGCTCCCTGCGCGAATCCTTTGGCCGCCTCATCGAACTTATAATCCCGGGTCCAATCACCCTCGCAGGCCAGCACTTCCGGCCGCCTCCCTGACAATTTCCACATGGTCAGAAAGCGGTTTGGATCGCAGACGATGACAGCCTGGTCAGTGCCCAACTCCCTGTCCAGCCGCATGTGCACCAGTGTCCCATCACGCAAGGGGACGTCACAGACGTACTTGTCGCCAATGAAAGGCAGGGTGCGTCGCTCAAAAAATCCACGCGACACTTCGGTCATGATTGGCGACTCCCGAGCAGGCTTGCCATGGAGAACTACTGCACCGCCATGATGCGCATCGGTGGCGGTGCCTCGACCCCATACGCTGCGCTCAGGATTACTTGGGTTTCCTGCTGTTTAGTCGGTCGCCTTGCTCGACCAACGGCTGGCCGGATAGCGATGCGCAGGTTTGCCCGCAGGTGCCGCCGGCGCCACTGGCTCGGGCTCCACCGCTGGCTCAGCAGCCGCCTTGGCACCCAGCCCCAGTTTGGGCTTCTGAGCCTTGGCGGAAGTAGGCGCCGCCGCTTCGGCCTGTGCAGCAGGCTTGCGCCCCAAGCCGCTTTCCTTGGCCAGCGAGGACCGATGCGCTGCGTAATTCGGCGCGACCATGGGATAATCCGGCGGCAAGCCCCACTTGGCCCGGTATTCGTCCGGAGTCATGCCGTAGGTGGTCATAAGGTGGCGCTTCAGCATCTTCAGCTTCTTGCCGTCTTCCAGGCAGACGATGTAGTCGGGCTGCACCGACTTCTTCACCGGCACCGCCGGGGCCAGCGGTTGCTCCGGTGCGGCGGTCTCGCACGTGGACGCGCTCGCCACTGCACCGTTGATAGCCCGGATCAACTCGGGGAGTTCGTCGACGCTCAGGGGGCTATTGCGCAGGCAAGCAGCGACCAACTTCGCGGTCTGCTTCAACATTTGTGCCTCATGGGAGGGATATGGGGTCATCACCCCATACGCCGATCCCAGTCCTGCGGCAAGGCCTCAACGACGGAGCGAAGCCGAGGAGAGAGGCTGCTCCGCTCGACGCGTGTCATGTGGCCAAATGAACCCAGAAATAGAAAAGGCCCGGCAACCTCATCGGCTACCGAACCTCTATAATCCCCATGGAACTGGTTTCTCCCCCCTGGGGATGCGCCCTGTTAGTTTACCGCCACCAACCTGCGGCGTTATGGTGACCAAAGCTAGTCCGCAGAGGCCGCGATGGATTCCGACGTTCCGCCCATTCCCGAGAGCAAGTACGCAGAAACGTGCCCCAAGGCTAGGAGTCTCTGGGAAGAGATTCTTGGGCGGACATCAAACGCCACGAAGAGGAAGCAGCTGGTCAACCTGTGGACTGCGTTAGAGCGCCAAGCCGCCGCGAACTCAGATGACTATCGCGCGGTCACCATCGGCGCACAAACGACTGGTTTGGGAGGGCCAACCACCCAAACTCTGCGCAATGCCAATGGCCAAGATTACAGGACCATCATCGCCGCGTTCGTGAAGGAGATTGGCGCCGCGGGGAAACCGACCCAAAGGCCCAGCTCAGACCCCATCGAGGACATGGTGAAGGGGATTGGTGATAGGGCGCTCCGCCATCAAGTTCGGCTGATTGTTCAGGAGAACAAAAGCCTCCGGAATGAGGTCAATCTGCTGAAGCGCACCCTCACCAACAGCATGCCCCCAATCACATCCATCTATACCGCGACTAGCCCCAAGACAGAACCATCCACCACCCCGATAGTTGGCGAGTTAACACCTTCCATGCTTGAAGCGTTGACGGCCTTTGTAAAGCAAGTCAACGAAGGGCCGAAATTCCGGGAAAACGGGTACGGAGCAGTGGTGGACGTCTTCGATGAAGAAATCGCGGCGCCCGGGTTTATTCAAGGGCTCAAAATTCTTCTGGCCAGGAGCAATGGGACGTGAGGCGACTGTAGGCTGCGCGTCATTACGCCGCCATCCGGCGAAACCTCATTGGAGCGATGGCTTCGCGGAACACGAAGGATTCGCGATGAAAATTTTCGGCGCTGACCGGGGCTCCTGCCGCAGACCCTGGTGGCCGCGATTGGGAGCCTTGAATGTGGACCACACATCTACGAAGCGGAGGCTGACGCCATTACCAACCCTGACGTCACCGCAGCAATTGATGCCGCACGATATCGCATTCCGCTAATGTAATAGTTGGGTGCCAACATCTGACAGCATCGACCCCCGATCTGGACCAGACCCGCTTAAGGCATTGATAATTATTGATAAATGGTCGGGGAGACAAGATTCGAACTTGCGGCCCTGGCGTCCCAAACGCCATGCTCTACCAGGCTGAGCTACTCCCCGAAACCGAAAAAACACCTACTGTTATGCCAAACTGTGACATATCACACTAGGCATCACATTGGAAACGTTCAACTATTATCCTCGATGGGGGTTAAAACTCCCAAACCAGATGCGCTACCAGACTGCGCCACTCCCCGGCCAGGGGACTTCTATGTTCTTTCGGCCATAAAGGCAAGCCCGGCAAAGGGTCCGGGATGGAATTTTCCGGTTGTCAGGCCGATTTCGCCGGGCGGGGGCGTTTTTCCCGCATGGTCACCAATTCCTCGGCAGCGGTGGGGTGGATGCCCAAGGTGGAATCCAGCACGGTTTTGGTCAGGCCGCATTTCATGGCCACGGCAAAGCCTTGAATGATTTCGGGGGCGTCGGTCCCCACCATATGCAGACCCAATACTTTGTCGGTGGCGCGGTCCACCACGGCCTTCATCATGGTCCGTTCATCCCGCCCGGCCAAGGTATTGCGCATGGGCTTGAAACGGGACAGATAAACATCCAGTTCGCCCCCGGCGGTTTTTTCCGCCTGGGCTTCGGTCAGGCCCACGGTGGCGATGGGGGGCTGGCTGAAGACGGCGCTTGGGATCATGGCATAATCGGTGGTGGCGGCCGGGCGGCCCAGATACAGGTTATCCACCAGGGTCCGGGCCTCGGCCAGGGCCACCGGGGTCAGGCAAACCCGGTCGGTGACATCGCCGATGGCATGGATATTGTCCACGGATGTACGGTAATGGCTGTCCACCACCACCGCGCCGTTTTCTGCCAGACGAACCCCCGCCTGCTCCAACCCCAGCCCGTCGGTGTTGGGGCGCCGTCCGGTGGCATACATGACCAGATCGCAATCCATGGTCTGATCGCCGGACAGCAGAAGATTATAGCCATCCGCGACCCGTTCGATGGATCGCACCTGGGTTTCAGTGCGCCAATCAATGCCGCGCTTGGCCATTTCGTCGTGCAAGGTGGCGCGGATGTCGGCATCGAACCCGCGCAAGGGCAGGTCGCCCCGCAAGATCACCGTGACCTTGACCCCCAGGGCATGGAACAGGCCCGCGAATTCCACCGCGATGTATCCGCCGCCGACAATGACCAGATGCCTGGGCAATTGCATCAGGTCCAGGGCTTCGTTCGACGTGATGGCGTGCTTGATGCCGGGAATATCCGGCAGGGCGGGGCGCCCCCCGGTGGCGATCAGAATTCGTTCTGCCGTCAGGGTTTTGCCATCCACGTTCACCGTATGGGCGTCGGTCAGAGATCCGCGTCCTTCCGCCACTTCGACGCCATTATCCCGCAAGATCCGGTTGTAGACCGTTTCCAGCCGGTTCAGTTCGGCATTCTTGGCGGCGATCAGGCGGCCCCAATCAAACGACACATCGCCGACTTCCCAGCCAAAGCCACGGGCATCGGCGAAATCGTCGGCGAAATGCGATGCCTGGACCAACAGCTTTTTGGGAACGCAGCCCCGCATGACGCAGGTGCCGCCAATACGCGATTCCTCGACAACCAGGGTCCGCACCCCCGATTGCGCCGCCAGACGCGATGCCCGCACCCCGCCGGAACCGGCGCCCAGGGTGATCAGGTCATAATCATAATGCGGCATCACTGTCTCCTGGATTGGCGGCCTTCGCCGTGGCTCTACAAGGTAGCGATGCTTGCATCGGGAAAAAAGGGGGGCACAGATAATACTTGGTTCAGAAAGTTCCTCGCCGGGCGCAGGCAGGTTTGGTCCCTCGCCGGGTGCAGGCATCCACCTGCTTGCCCGCTCCGGCCACGAGCATCGAGGGGCGGGGCAAAAAAGTGGGGAGAGGCCGAAAAGCCCCTCCCACCGTGTTTTATCCCTGCTGACCGGCCATGAAGGCGGGCATCCATCCTTCATTGGCGGTGATCAGGTCACTGACCGAGACAGCGCGGCCGCCGACGCTGATCACATGGCCGCCGGTTTGACCGATGACGCGGGCAGCCACTTCGCCTTCCTGTGCGGCATCCAGAATGGCGGCCACGTCGTCCTGGGCGACTTCCAGGACGTAACGGCCCTGATCCTCGCCAAAGCACCAAGCGTGCAGGGGCAGGGTGGACGGGGCTTCCAGCAAGGCGCCGGTCCGGTCGGCGGATGCCATGGCCATTTCCGCCACGGCCACCAGCAGGCCGCCGTCAGAGACGTCGTGGCAGGCCAAAACCTGCCCCTTGCCGATCAGTTGGCGGACCAATTCGCCGGTGCGGCGTTCGCGGTGCAGGGCCACCGGCGGGGGGGCGCCTTCCTCGCGTCCGGCGATTTCCCGCAGGTACAAGGATGCGCCCAGCCATCCCTTGGTTTCGCCCAGCAAGATGATGGCGTTTTTGTCGCCCTTGAAGGCCAAGGTGGTGTGGCGGGACACATCATCCAGCAAACCAACGGCGCCGATGGCCGGGGTGGGTTGGATGGCAACGCCCTGGGTTTCGTTGTACAGGGACACATTTCCCGAAACGACGGGGAAGTCCAGTTCGCGGCAGGCTTCGCCCATGCCTTTGATGGCTTCGACGATCTGGCCCATGATTTCCGGCTTTTCCGGGTTGCCGAAATTCAGGTTGTCGGTGACCGCCAGGGGCAGGGCGCCGGTGGCCGTCAGATTGCGATAGGCTTCGGCCACGGCCTGACGGCCACCTTCATGGGGGTCGGCCTGGCAATAGCGCGGGGTGCAATCGGTGGTGACGGCGATGGCTTTGTTGCTGCCATGAATACGAACGACGGCGGCATCGCCGCCGGGACGCTGAACCGTGTCGCCCATGACCATGTGGTCATATTGCCGCCAGATCCAGCGCTTGGACGCCAGATCGGGGCAGGCCAACAGCTTGGGCAGGATTTCGGTGGGCAGATGGGCCGGGGTATCGCCGATTTCGATGACCGGCTGCTTGGCCGGGGTCACCCATGGGCGGTCATATTCCGGCGATGCCTTGGCCAGGGGGTCGATGGGCAGATCGGCCACCACCTCGCCATGGCGCTTCAGCACCATGCGACCGCTATCGGTCAAGGTGCCGATGATGGCGAAATCCAATTCCCATTTATCCATGATGGCGCGGGCAACATCTTCCTTGCCCGGCTTCAGGATCATCAGCATGCGTTCTTGCGATTCCGACAGCATGATTTCATAGGCCGTCATGCCGGTTTCGCGCATGGGCACCAGATCCAGATCCAGTTCCACGCCCAGCCCGCCCTTTGACGCCATCTCGAAGGAAGACGAGGTCAGGCCGGCGGCGCCCATGTCCTGAATGGCAACGATGGTGTCGGTGGCCATCAGCTCCAGGCAGGCTTCGATCAGCAGCTTTTCGGTGAAGGGGTCGCCCACCTGCACGGTGGGGCGCTTTTCTTCGGATTTTTCATCGAACTCAGCCGATGCCATGGTGGCGCCATGGATGCCGTCGCGCCCGGTCTTGGACCCGAAATAGACCACCGGATTGCCGACACCGGCAGCGGCGGAATAAAAGATATTATCCTTGGCGGCCAATCCCACGGTCATGGCGTTGACCAGATTGTTGCCGTTATAGGATGCATGGAAATTGGTTTCGCCGCCCACGGTGGGGACGCCGACGCAATTGCCATAGCCGCCGATCCCGGCGACCACCCCGGCCACCAGATGGCGGGTCTTGGGGTGGCTGGGATCGCCGAAGCGCAGGGCGTTCATGTTGGCGATGGGGCGCGCGCCCATGGTGAACACGTCGCGCAGGATGCCGCCGACCCCGGTTGCCGCGCCCTGATAGGGTTCGATGAAGCTGGGGTGGTTGTGGCTTTCCATCTTGAAGACGATGGCGTCATTGTCGCCGATGTCGATGATGCCCGCATTCTCGCCGGGGCCGCAGATGACCCAAGGCGCGGTGGTCGGCAGGGTCTTCAGCCATTTTTTCGACGATTTATACGAACAATGCTCGGACCACATCACCGAAAAGATGCCCAATTCGGTCAGGTTCGGTTCCCGGCCCATGATGTCCAGAATGCGCTGGTATTCATCGGGCTTGATGCCGTGGGATGCAATGACGTCGGGGGTAATCTGGGTCACGACAGGGCCTCCACCAGCGAATCGAACATCAGGCGGCCATCGGACCCGCCCAGCAGATCCTCGGTCAGGCGCTCGGGGTGGGGCATCAGACCCAGGACGTTGAAGTGTTCGTTATAGACGCCGGCCACATTGTGCAGCGAACCGTTCGGATTGGTGGTTGTGTCCACCTTGCCGGTCTTGTCGGCGTAGCGGAAGGCGATTTGGCCGTTATCTTCCATCTCGCGCAGCAGATGGGGTTCGACGGAATAATTGCCTTCGGCATGGGCGATGGGGAAACGCACCACGTCGCCCGACCGGTAATAGCGGCAAAAATCGGTGCGGTCGTTTTCCACCCGCAAATAGACGTCCTGGCAAATAAAGCTCAGGGCGGCATTGCGCATCAGCACGCCGGGCAGCAGACCGGCTTCGGTCAGGATCTGAAAGCCGTTGCAGATGCCCAGGACACGGGTGCCCTTGGCGGCGCGGGCCTTGACCTCGGCCATGATGGGGGAATGGGCGGCCATGGCGCCGCAGCGCAGATAATCGCCATAAGAAAATCCCCCCGGAACCACGATCAGGTCCACGGCGGGCAGTTCGGTGTCGCGGTGCCAAACCATATGCGGCTTGGCCCCCATGCTGGCTTCCAGCGCCACGGCGACATCGCGGTCGCAGTTGGAGCCGGGGAAGACGATGACGGCGGCTTTCACGGGCGATCCCTGAAAAAATGGGGTGATGCCGCTTTATTAATACGGAAGCGTCCATCTTTCCAGTGTGATCACTCCAAACGGATGGCTTGGGTCTGGCTTGATGTCAGAATCCAGGCATCCACCGTCGGATATCCCAATTGCGACGACCGGGCTGCCCGGTGGCGACCGTCCAGTAAAAACCGGCCCCCATCCGGGCGAGTGCCCATCAGAATGGGGCGTCGGCAATCGGCATGGGACATAATGGCGATATAGTGGAAATTGAATTTCCCCCGACGCCGTATCTCCGGCTGCAAATCCTTCAGGGGAAGGGAAACCAGGGTGAAGATGTCCGGGGTTTCGCCGATCCATGCCACCGCGCGGGCGATGTCGAACATGCCATCACCTTCCAGGGTCACGGCTTCACCGTCGCGGGCCTGGATAGGCCGATGCGCGGTTTCGCGGATAGCATTGTTGTTCAGATGCATGCCAACCCCCCCCCAAGGAATGGGAGGCATGATATCATTTTTGCTATAGCCGGTCCAGCCGTTCAGCCACGCGGGGCAGCCACAGACTGGCCAGCAGGCTGGTCACTTCGACCCGTGCGGCCTGATGGGATTTGGTCAGTTCCATGTCAATACCCGATTGGCGCAGGTCCAGCACGGTCAATCCCCACAGGAACAAATAGCGGTAGATCACCCGTTCGCCGAAGCCTTCGGCGGGGCGGAAGCCCAGCACCTTTTGCATTTTCGGCAGGATTTCGGCCATTTTCTTTTTGTTGCGGTCGGTCAGCGCCGACAGGCGCGAGCGGGTGACCACCCAATCAATGCCAGCCTTGTGGGCGCGGCGGCGTTCCTGGCGCAATTCCCAAACCAGATGGGCGTAAACCCCGGCCCGCTTCAATTCCCACGTCACGGGATCAAGCTGGCCCAGCAAGTCCAGATCCATCAGGCTGTCATTGATGGGGGTGATCAAGGTATCGGCATAAAGATGGGCATGGCGGGCCAGTGGCACATCGGAACCAGGGCAGTCGATGATGACGAAATCGCATGATCCGGTCATGTCGGCCAGATGGCGGTCGAAATTGGCCCGGTCTTCGGCCTGGGCCTGGCTTTTCAATTCGGCGGCGGATGGCTGGATGACGGCCAGGGTGGGGACCGGCAGGGGAACTTTGGTGCGGTCGATCCAGGCTTGGCGGTTGGCAAAATAGCGGGCCAGGGATTGCTGGCGGTAATCCAGATCCAGGCAGCCGACCTTGAACCCCAGGCGCAGCAACCCCACCGCCAGATGCATGGCGACCGTGGTCTTGCCGCATCCGCCTTTTTCATTGCCGATGACGATGATGTGGGACGACCGCCCTGCCATCTCCTGCCTTTCCATCCGGGGGCGGGGGCCTTGCACCCAACCACGGCACCCGCGTCTTGGTATTACACTGTAACGCGAGAGGATGAAAGTCGAAGCTTGCTTTGGTGTCTGTTCCTTTTCCTGCCATGCGGCCATGCCGCATGGTGTGCGGCGGCTATCGGATGGTACAGTTTTGTGTTATATTGTCCCTTTACTGAATGTTCCTGTGCTGGGCGGATCTGGGTTCATGGTTTTTAGCGCATTATCAGATGCACGGTATGCATCTCCGTCTCTCCCGCAAGTTGCGGAGGTGATGGCCGATCTGGCTTGTGTTCTGTTCCGCCGGGTGCGTGAACCGTCGGGCCGTATCCGCTATACCTGGATTTCCCCCAATTGCCCGGACGTGTTCGGTTTCGAACCCCAGGAAATGACGGTGACCAGCAAGGGGGCGTTGAACGTCATCCATTGGGCTGATCGCGATGCCCATATCCAGGCCATGGAACGGTCGGCGGAAACGCTGGTCCGTTGCCAGGATTCCTTTCGCGCCATCACCGCCCAGGGTGAAACCCGCTGGTTCCGAGGGTCGGCGGTTCCGTCCCGCCTGGATGACGGAACAATCGTCTGGGATGGCGCGTGGTCGGATATCAGCCCGTGGATGCGGGCGGAACATCAGTTCCAGACGGTCATGGATCACGCCGAGGACGTGATCATGACCGTGGATGCCCGCAACGGGATTGATTGGATGAATGCCGCTGCCGAACGTCTGTTCGGCTGGTCCCTGGATGATCTGGGCGGGCGCTGTCTCAGCAGCCTGCTGCGCGACCTGTGTCGTCCCCAGGTGCCTGCTCAATTATCCGATTGTACCGGCGGCGTGGTGCATTGCTTTCCTCGCGGCACGCAGGAAGTGATGGCGAAGCGGAAGGACGGCACCAGCTTTCCTTTTGAAATGACCGTTTCCGAGGTGCGGACCGATGGCCGCCTGTCCCTGATCGTCATTGGCCGCGACATCACCCGGCGCAAGACCACGGAACAGATGTTGGAAGAAAGTGAACGGCGACTGCGGTCCATCGCCGCCAATCTGCCGGGGGTGATGTTCCAGCGTGTGCTGGGGAGTGACGGGGTGTTTGCCTATCCCTATGTGTCCGAAGGAATCGAAGGAATTCTGGGCTGTTCCAGCAGCGATATCGTGCGCGATCCGGCCATTTTTTTTGATGCCATGCTGGATCAGGACCGCGAAAGGCTGTTGAGCGGCCTGTCCGAATCCGCCGACACCTTGGCCCCCATGTTGGAAGACGTGCGGGTGGTGGATGCGTCCGGGCGCATGCGCTGGCTGGTGGGGCAGTCCCGTCCCTATCGCCGCGACGGGTCCATTGTCTGGGATGGTCTGCTGGTGGATGCCACCGAAGAGGTGGAAAAGCGCAATCAGGCCGAACTGGCGGTGCGCGAAAGCGAAGAACGCTTCCGCCAGGCATTCGCCGCCGCGTCCTTGGGCATCGTGGTGGCCACGTTGGATGGCTGCATCACCCAATTCAATCCCGCCTTTCAGATCATGTGCGCCCGCACGGGCGAGGATTTGACCGGCAAGGATCTGTTTGCGTTCGTGGATCGGTCGCTGATGCCCGATATCGGCCATTTGCCCGATCCCGGCGATGCCTTTTGTTTTGTTTATCAGCCGCAATTGTCCGATGGGCTGGATCGCCATTGGCGCATTTCCGCCACCCAATTTTCCACCACCCGGTCGGCGGTGCAGACCTCGCTTTTATTCCTGATCGAGGACATTACCGAAATCGTCCGTTCAAACGAGGAACGGCGCCAGTTGGAAATGGCCCTGACCGAAGGCCAAAAGCTGGAGGCGCTGGGCCGTCTGGCCGGCGGCGTGGCCCACGAGTTGAACAACATGCTTGGCCCCATCCTGATGGGAGCCGAAATGATGATGCGTATGGGGCAGTTGGACGGCAAGAACATCGAACGCTGCACCCGCATCATCGAAGCAGCCAAGCACGGTCGCGATATCGTCCGCAATGTCCTGGCTTATTGCCGCAAGGAACAAAAGGTGCTGGGCGAATTGGATATCGTCCAGGTGTTCAGCCAATTCGTCGGCCTGGCCACGTCGGTTCTGCCGCCATCGGTGAAAGTCGATTCCCATGTGGCGCTGGACAGTGCCCGCGTGGTGGGTGATGCCGGGCAGATCACGCAGGTCTTGCTTAATCTGGCCAACAATGCCCGTGATGCCATGGATGGCCGGGGCACCTTGGGCGTGCGGCTGGAAGGGCTGCCGGCCGCAGATCGCCGCAATGCCAAACGCCGCCGCCGGGGGGATGACGCTGCCGCATCCTTCCTGCCAGATCTGGACCCGGCCAAGGATTATGTGGAAATCCGCATCGCCGATACCGGCAGTGGCATGGGGCCGGATACCATCGCCCGTATCTTCGATCCTTTCTTCACCACCAAGCCGGTGGGGCAGGGGACCGGGTTGGGGTTGTCGGTGGTGCAGGGCATCATCAAGACCATGGGGGGGATCATCACCGTGGAAAGCGAATTGGGAGTGGGAACGAAATTTCGTATATTTCTTCCTGCAAATATGCATACTTCCGAATAGGGGGCATGCACTTATTCCACGCCTTGCACCTTGCCGCATGCAGGGAATAACGCTATCAAGCTCCACCCGGAGCTGGATGATTGAGGGATAGATCATGAGCCGGATTCTGATCGTCGAAGACACACGGTTAATGCGGGATTCGCTGGTGGACGTCCTTACCGATGCCGGTCACGACGTGATTACCGCCGATAATGGGGCCGATGCGGTTACCCAGGTCGAAGCGGGCGAAACCTTTGATCTGATGATCACCGATATCATCATGCCGGAAATGGATGGCATCCAGGCCATCCTGGAAATTCAGACCATGCAGCCCATGGCGCGGATCATCGCCATTTCCGGCGGCAGCGCCCGCATGGAAAAGGCCGATGGGCTGGAAACCGCCCGCCGTCTGGGCGCTGTAGCCGTTTTGGAAAAGCCGTTCGAGATCGACACCTTGCTATCCACCATTGATCAGGCATTGTCGATCCCCAACGTGGCCTGATTTTCCCTGTATCCATCTGGTATCAGCGGGATGCCTGTGTTTAGATGGGGACAGTCGGAATGGCGGCGGGGATATGTGCGCGGTTGCACCGATCCTGTCATCGTTCTATGTTAGACAAATTCCAATCTATGGCGGATGACGCAGACATGAGCAATCCGGTTTTCGATCGCATCAAGCAAGACATCACCGAAAACGACGTGGTCCTTTACATGAAGGGCACGCCCATGTTCCCCCAATGCGGCTTTTCCGCCGCCGTGGTTCAGGTGCTGACCGGCTATGGCGTGAAGTTCAAGGGCTTTGACGTGCTGGTTGATCCTTCGCTGCGCGAAGGGATCAAGCAGTTCTCCAATTGGCCGACCTTGCCCCAGCTCTATGTGAAGGGTGAATTCGTCGGCGGCTGCGATATCGTTCGCGAAATGGCCTCTAACGGCGAATTGAAGTCGCTGTTCGACGATAAGGGCGTGGCCACCGCCGCCTGATATGGCAGAGCGGCGTGCGTTAAATCTGACGCACGCCGCTTTTTCGTCCATCGCCCCCTGGCGAGGGACAAGCATACCCCCACACCCGTCGGCATCGGCGGGTGTGGCAATAAAAAAGCCGGCCCCCATTGTGAGGACCGGCTTTTTTTATGGTCATCGGACCGGATCAGGCGGCGACGCGAGCGATCCAGCGTTCGATGGCGGCAACGTGTTCGGATTCTTCTTCCACGAATTCCTGGGCCATGGCCTTGATTTCGGGGTCCGTGGTGTTGTCCAGCACGTCCTGGTAAAAGGCCAAGCCTTGCCGTTCCGCATCCAGCGCCACGTCCAGGGCTTGCTTTACATCCATGTTGGGATCGGCGCCCCAAATGGCGGCAGCTTCGGGGCTTTCCCCGCCTTGCCAATTGAAGTCGCCGGGCTTGATTTCGGGCAGATCGTGGAAACCGCCACGCTTGCGGGCTTCGTCCAGATGCATGCGCGAGAAATGGGCCATTTGGCGGAAGAAGTCAGCGACTTCCTTGTTATCGAAGCTTTTGGCGGCATCGGCCAGTTCGTCGAACCGCAACGCGGCCTCCATCTCGACGCGCGCCGCGTAAACCAGAAATTCCTCGACCGATTTCATACCCTCATGCTCCTCAAACGTCCGAAGGGATCACTGGCGGAAGTTGCTTGAAGGTAGTGGCTTTGCGGCTAATTTTCAAACACTTCCATCGCATGCCCAAACATTGGGCGGCGGCGGGAATGTCGGGTGTTCTTGGCTTTCCTTGATCCAGCCACCTCCCAAAACCCGATCGCCATCATAAAAGACGCATGCCTGTCCCGGTGCCACCCCCTCCTCGCGGCCATCCAGGATGACCATGGCCAGTCCGCCATCATGCAAGTGGATGGTGGCCGGCTGGGGCGGGCGGGTGGAGCGTACCCGAACCTGGGCGCGGATGGGGCCGGTGGTATCGGCCTTGCCCAGCCAATTGACGCCGTGAAGGGCGATGCCTTGTCGCTTCAGCGCATCGCGCGGGCCAACAATCACTTGATTAAGGCCCGCATCCAGCCGCACCACATAAAGCGGTGGCCCACCGCCCAGTCCCAGACCTTTGCGTTGGCCGATGGTGTAATGGATGATGCCGTCATGGCGGCCCAAGATCCGGCCATCCAGATGAACGATGTCGCCGGGACGGATGGCGCCGGGATGCAGGCGCGCCACCAGCCCGGCATAGTCGCCGTCAGGGACAAAGCAAATGTCCTGACTGTCGCGCTTTTTGGCCACCGGCAGATTGTGGCGGGCGGCGATGGCGCGGGTTTCATCCTTGCTGGGCATGCCGCCCAGGGGAAAGCGCAGAAAATCAAGCTGGTCGCGGGTGGTGGCGAACAGGAAATAGCTTTGGTCGCGATTGGGGTCCACGCCTTTCAGCATCATGGGGCCGTCGGGACCATCCTGGCGCCGGACGTAATGACCGGTAGCCAGGGCTTGGGCACCCAAATCGCGGGCCACCCCCACCAGATCGCGGAATTTGACGGTCTGGTTGCACAGGATGCAGGGAATGGGGGTTTCGCCGTGCAGATAGGATTGGGCGAAGCGGTCGATCACATCGGCCTGGAATGTGCTTTCCATGTCCAGAACGTAATGGGGAATGCCCAACGCATCGGCCACGGTGCGGGCGTCGTGAATATCCTTGCCTGCGCAGCATGTATTGGGGCGGCAGATGGCCGCCCCATGGTCGTAAAGCTGAAGGGTTACCCCCACCACATCCCAACCCTGGTCTTTCAACAAAGCGGCGGTGGCCGAAGAATCGACGCCGCCCGACATGGCAACGACGATCCGGCCCAAAGAAGTCTTGGTGGTCATGGCGGAAATGTAGGATGCGCGCCCCGCTTTCTCAAGGGGCAGATCGTCGGATGGCGGTGGTCATGTCAAAAGCCCGGCGAAAAACGCATCCCGGTTTCACGACAACTCGTCTATACGCCAGATGGACGTTGCCACTCTGGCCATGGCTTTTTGCCGTTGCTGCACGGTGTCGGCGGTCCATTCTTCATAGCGTTCCGCCACGTTCCGTGTCTGGGCCAGATCGCTTGATTGCAAGATCGGACGTTTATCTCCATAGGATTTATTGGCGATCTGTCTATTACGGGAACCGTCCAGCATGACCATATTGCCCAGGCGGTAGATGAAGTTGTCCAGGTCGATATCGGTGAATTGTTCCCATCCCTGACCCGGCTTTTGCGGCAGGATGTGTTCGATCGTGTAGCTGGGCGAGTCCATGTCCACATCTTGTCCGCTGCTTTGTCGTTCTAGCTTGGACAAGATGTAGCGGACGATCTTGGCATTGCGGTGCTGGGTTGTTTTGATGGTTTTTTCCGCGAAATCGGCGCGGAACACATCGTCAGTCCGGTAAACCGGGCGTAAGGCAGCCAGTACGTCGTGCACGCCGGGCGTTGGCATTTGCAGAAGCGACATGGCCACTGAATGATAGGCCCGTTCCTGTTCCGCCGCCTGTTGGGCGCCAATGACATTGTAGCGGAATGTGATGACAACCGTGGCCTTTAAAAGTCGCAGAAACTCTGTATCGCTTAGCTTCCGGCGGCCGGCGATCAGCATGGGATAGGGCTGGCGGACAGAAAACATGCGCAATTCCTCGGCGCATTGCCGCCATTCCGGCGGCCACGAAGACCCTGGCGGTTGGGTCAATGCCAGATACGCGTCAATGTCGCTGTCCATGTCGCGCAACAGAGCGAAAACGCTTTCCCGGTCGCGGATGCGTCCGCGGATGACTTTGAACAATTCAGATTGGCGGGCAAAGGATTGGCGGCTGTTCCAATGCATGCGCAGGAAATCGGGAAAGCTCTCTCCACCCAGGCGGCCGACCATGCCGTCCCAGCGCCGTTCCAGTTCCGCCATGTCTTCTTGGGCTGTTCCATCGCGGGCCAGGATGGAAAAGAGATAGTTTTTCAGCAAATCGGTGGTGGACAGCCGGACGCCACGGGCATTCAACGTCTCGAACACTCGGTAAGCGTTAAGTTCATCGGCGACGCTGATGACTGTGAACAGCAGCTTGTCGCTCATACTCTCGACAAAGCTCGCCAAAGCCATGCCCGGATCTGGCTGGGATTTGACGTGTTCGCGCAGGCGGCGTTCGAACCATTCATAACCCTTGCGCATGGCATGGGTCGAGGTGGGAAAGCCCCGTGACGGCAAATGGTCGGACAGGCTGACGACATAATCACGGTAATAGCTGTCATTGTTCCGGTTAAGGACAAGCTTGTTCGTCGGAGTGAGCGTAACCGGATCAATGTACCCGACATAGCTTGCCCGCAACTGATCAAGGCGTTGCTGGTTCTTGAGCGCGTCCTTATCGTCACCCACCAATTTTTTCAGGAGGCGCATGGCCGCCAGCACCATCAGGCTGGCGGTGGTTAGCCGCTGTTGCCCGTCAATGACGTCAAACATGCGGTTATCAGCAGTTTGCAGGACCAGATAACCCATGTAATGGACGGGTTCGTTGGCGGTCAGGACCCCGAACAGGTCATCCCACAAATCTTCCCATTGTTCATCGTCCCAGGAATAATCCCGTTGGAAGCGGGGAACGCGATAGGTCAGGCCATTGCCAAGGAGTTGGCGGTAGGTGCGATTTTCGGTGGCGAAATTAGCAGCAGCCATGAGCGTGTGCCCTATCGTCGGTCTTGGAGCGCCTTTACTTTAAACTATTATCCCGCCTTGCGCTCGGTCAGGAAATAGATCAGGGCGATCAGGGGAAAGACCATGCCCAGAACCGACACCCCCGCCCATCCCCATTGGGAAAAGGCCGGACTGGCCAGGGCAGAGCCCAAGGCCCCGCCCATGAAAAAAGTGGCCATGAACACACCGTTCAGGCGGCTGCGGATATCGGGGGCCAGGATGAAGATGGTGCGCTGGCCCAGCACCAGATTGATCTGAACGCCCAGATCCACCAGGATTCCGGCCAGCACCAGCATGATCAGGGAATGGCGTCCCAGCAGGGCCAGGGCAAAGCCCGCCGCCACCAGGGCCAGGGCCAGACAGGTTCCGGGGCGGATCAGGCCGCGATCAGCCATGCGCCCCGATAGGGGGGCGGCCAGGGCACCGGCGGCGCCGGTCAGGGCGAACAGGGCGATGCCGCTTTGGCTAAGCCCGAATTCCGGTCCGGCCAGTTCCAGCGGCACGCCGGTCCAGAACAGGCTGAAGGATGCGAACAACGCCGCCTGATACAAGGCCCGGCGGCGCAAGACCGGGATGGATGTCCATAAATGCACCAGGGACAGCAGCAGATGGCCATAGCCGGGGCCGGGATTGGGGCGGCGCTGGGGCAGCAGTCGGGCCAGAATGATCACCAGCACCACCATGAAGGCGGCGGACAGAAAGAAAATGGCCCGCCACCCCAGCAGATCGGCCACCAGACTGGCGACGGGCCGGGCCAGCAAAATACCCAGCAGCAGGCCGCTCATCACATTGCCGACCACTTGGCCGCGCTTTTGTTCGGGGGCCATATGGGCCGCCAGGGGCACCAGCATCTGCACCACCACCGAAGTGACGCCGATGAACCAGGCGGCGGCCAGAAATTGCACCGCATTGCCGGCCATCGCCGCCATCAGCAAGGCGGCGATGGTCGCCGACAAGGTGACCAGGATGGTACGGCGGTTTTCCAGCAGATCGCCCAGGGGCACCAACAGCACCAGCCCCAGGCCATAGCCGATCTGGCTGAGGGTCACCACCAGCGAGGCGGCGGCGTCGCTGAGCCCGATATCCGGGCCGATCAGCGCTACCAAGGGCTGGGCATAATAAAGATTGCCGACAATGGCCCCGCAGGCAAAGGCCAAAAGCAGGGTCATCGCCGGGGTGATGGTGGGATGCTGGCTCATGCCTTTTGGGTTTCGGCCAGGAAGGTGTCAACTTCCGTCCGGGCCTTTTTGGCCTGCTGGGCCAATTGCCGGGCGGCATCCAGGACGATGGTGGCGGCGCCGCCGGTGGTGGCGGCGGCCTGCTGCACGCCCGTGATGGTGCTGCTGACTTCGGCGGTGCCAGCGGCAGCCTGTTCCACGTTGCGGGCGATTTCCTGGGTGGCTGCCGATTGCTGTTCCACCGACAAGGCGATGGAACCGGCGATATCGCTGACTTCCTCGATCACCGATCCGATGGAGCGGATGGCGGTCACCACCGTCTTGGTCTGGTCTTGAACGGCGGTGATCTGCTGGGTGATTTCGTCGGTGGCCCGTGCGGTCTGGCTGGCCAAATTTTTCACTTCATGGGCGACAACGGCAAAGCCCTTGCCCGCCTCGCCGGCGCGGGCCGCCTCGATGGTGGCGTTCAGGGCCAGCAGATTGGTTTGGGCGGCAATATCGTTGATCAGCCGCACCACCTCGCCGATGCGGGTGGCGGCATTGGCCAGATTTTGGACTTCGCCATCCGTATGCTTGGCCTCTTCGGCGGCGCGGTGCGAAATTTCGTTGGAATGCTGCACTTGCCGGGCGATTTCGTCGATGGAGGCGGATAATTCCTCGGCCGCGGCAGCCACGGTTTCCACATTGGTGCTGGCCTGGGTCGATGCGGCGGCGACGGCAGTGGCCTGGCGGCTGGTCTGGTCGGCGGCGGCGGACATGTCGGCGGCGGTGTTGCTCAGCCCTTCCGATGTTTCGGCGATGGTGCGGAACAATTGGGTGGACGTGGTTTCAAATTCGGCGGTCAGCCGTTCCAGCGTCGCTTGGCGCAGGGCCTTGCGCTGGGCGTCGGCCTTGCCCGCCTCTTCCAGCCTTTGGCGTTCCAGCCCGTTGGTTTTGAAGACGGCCAGGGCGTCGGCCATGGCCGCCACCTCGTCCTTGCCCTGGGCGGGGGGGATGGCGGTGGACAGGTTGCCATCGGCCAATTGGCGCATGGCCTGGGTCATGGCCCGCAAGGGAATGGCGATCCCCCGGCTGATGGTCACTGATGACAGAATTCCCAAGATCAGGGCGAACAGGGCCACCACCATATCCACGATTTCCGACCGGTCGGCATCGGTCTTGGCCTTTTGTTCGATGGAGCGCAGCAACTGAAGTTGCTTGTCTTCCAGATCGTCCAGCCGGGCACTGATGGGATTGCCGATGGTCGCCACCTCGCCCATGGAAGCGCTGCCGGCCTGAAGGGATTTCAGCGCCGCGCCATAGCGTTGCAGCATGGGGACGGTATCGCGGAACCCGGCGCTCAGGTCCGGCGATCCGGCGGCGGGGGCGCTTTTTTCCATGAGGCCGACAATGGTTGCCAGGCTTTGATCCGCCTTGTCGAAATCACCGGCCAGGGTATGGCGGCGCAAGGTTTCAAATTCGCTATCGGCATCCTTGATCAGCATGGCGCTTTCGGTGATGGCCGAATAGCTGTTGATGGCCAACCGCCCCCGGTTCATGCCCAAGGCCCCCATGACCGCGATGATCAGCATCAGGGAGATGGTCAGGGCAAACCCGCCGCCGATACGGACCGGAATGGAGTACTTGGCCAGGGACATGGGGGAATCTCGCACGGGAAATGGTGGAACTGTACGGTGCAGTACAAATGTGGCGATACTGTGCCCAAGGCGGGAATGGTTTGCCAGGAAAAATTGTGCGTAACGTCCCTCATTTGCCGAGGGTCACGGTTGCGGGTTGCACAATGCTCCGCTGCCCGCCGCCTCGACCCGCACTTTCCCATCCACCAGCCGGGCCTTGCCTTCGGCCACCAGCCGCAGGGCCAGGGGATAAAGACGGTGTTCCTGTTCCAGCACGCGGGCGCCCAGGCTGTGTTCGTCGTCGTCAGCCAGAACCGGAACGGCGGCTTGGGCGATGATGGGGCCGTCATCCAGATCGGGGGTGACCAGATGAACAGTGCAGCCATGCAGCTTCACCCCGGCCTCGATGGCGCGGCGATGGGTGTGCAGGCCCTTGAAACTGGGCAAAAGCGATGGGTGGATGTTGATCATCCGCCCGCTCCAGCCCTGGACGAAGCCGGGGGTCAGCAGCCGCATGAACCCGGCCAGACAGACGATATCCACCTTGTGCGCGCGTAAGGCGGCGTCCATGGCGGCGTCAAAGGCATCGCGGCTGGAAAAGCCGCCATGGGGAATGACCAGGGTGGGAACCCCGGCCTTTTTGGCCCGGTCCAGGGCCTGGACACCATCCACATTACTGACCACCAGACCGATACGGGCGGGGAAGTTTTCCCCGCCCGCCGCGTCCAGCAAAGCCTGAAGATTGGAACCGCGCCCCGAAACCAGGACGCCCACGGTCTTGGTCATATCAGCCCCAGGCATCGGTTCCGGTCACTTGGCTTTGTGCTTCGTCCCCCTGGCGGGAGCGCAAGGTGCCGATGGTGAACACGGTTTCCCCGGCTGCTTCCAGCAGGGCTTGGGCCTGGGCCGCCTTGTCCGGGGCGCAGACGATCACCATGCCGATGCCGCAATTGAAGGTGCGGGCCATTTCCTGATGGGCGACGCCGCCCAATGCCGCCATCCAGCCGAACACCGGGGGCAGGGTCCAGGATGCCGCATCCAACTGCGCCACCAGATGATCGGGCAGCACGCGCGGCACATTTTCGATCAACCCGCCGCCGGTGATATGGGCCAGGGCCTTGACGGTACCGGCACGGATGGCGGAAAGGGTGGATTTCACATAAATGCGGGTGGGTTCCAACAAGGCTTCGCCCAGGCTTTTGCCGGGGGCGAAGGGGGCTGCATCGCCATAGGACAATCCCCCCTTTTCCACGATGCGCCGCACCAGGGAATAGCCGTTGGAATGCACGCCCGACGACGCCAGCCCCAGCACCACATCGCCGGGGGCCAAGTCTTCGCGCGGCAGCAATTGATCGCGTTCGGCGGCACCGACAGCGAAACCGGCCAGATCGTAATCGCCATGGGCATACATACCGGGCATCTCGGCGGTTTCCCCACCGATCAGCGCGCAGCCGGCCTGACGGCAGCCTTCGGCGATCCCGGCGATGATCTGGGTGGCGGCGGCCACATCCAGCTTGCCGGTGGCGAAATAATCCAGGAAGAACAGGGGTTCCGCCCCCTGGACCACCAGATCATTGACGCACATGGCCACCAGGTCGATACCCACGGTATCGTGCTTGGCCGCATCGATGGCCACCTTCAGCTTGGTGCCCACACCATCGGTGGTGCCCACCAAGATGGGGTCCTTGAAGCCGGCGGCCTTTGGGTCGAACAGGGCGCCAAAGCCGCCCAGTCCGGCGGCGCCACCCGAGCGGGCGGTGGATTTGGCGAGGGGCTTGATAGCCTGGACCAGGGCTTCGCCGGCGTCGATGTCGACACCGGCATCGCGGTAGGTCAGACCCGGCTGAGTATCGGTAGAGGCGGGAATGGTCTTCCTCGTGCGCTTGCGTGTGATATTGTGCTGCCCGGTTCCCCCCGTGTCTGACACGGGTGCGGACCGGCAGGGGATGGCGGGCCGCGACAATTCGGGAAAAGTCGCGGGTCCACGATCCTTGGGCCGGGCCGCGGCATCGGGCGGGCCGAGGATACTCCAACCCGGACGGTTTTCAATGCCTTCTCTGCGTCTTGCCTTTGTCTGGCGGCTCTTATCCCTGATCGCCTTGCTGGTTTTGCCTGCCCTGGCCCCAGCCTACGCCCAAAATACCTCTTTGGATTCCTTTGCCGTGCGGGGGGTGGATGTGGATGTCACTGCGGCCAATCCCCAGCAGGCCAAGGATCAGGCGGTGGCCGAGGGGCAGCGCCGGGCCTTCCGCATGCTGCTGGAACGCTTGGTGGCCCCCGCCGATCAGGGACGCATCCCCAAGGCCGATGGTGTCGAATATGTGCGTGACTTTTCCGTGCAATCGGAACGGTGGAGTTCGACACGCTATATCGCCACCTTGATGGTTCGCTTCAATCCCAATTCGGTGCGCAAGCTGTTGCAGGGCGCCAATATCGCCTATGCCGAGCCGCGCAGCCGGGCGGTGGTGGTGGTGCCGGTTTACCGGCCCGGATCGGGGGGGCGGACCCTGCTTTGGGATGAGGGCAATGCGTGGCGGGCCGCCTGGGCCAGTCTGGGCGGCGGCGGGCTGGTGCCGCTGGTTCTGCCCGTCGGCGACGCCGCCGACATGCAGACCATCACCCCGGAACAGGCGGTGGCCGGCAATGCCGAGGCGCTGCAAGCCCTGGGCGCGCGTTGGCGCAGTCCCGATGTGATGGTGGTGGCCGCCGGTCTGGCCCCCAATGGCAAGACCCTGGACGTGACCCTTCAGGCCGGTGCCGACGTGCCCAAGCCGTTCGACACCAAGACCTACACCCTGGCCGATGGTGAAAGCGTCGATGCCTTGCTGCTGCGCGCCGCCCGTGATATCGACCGGTCCATCGACGCCGTTTTTAAACAGCCCAATACCTTGCAATTCGATCGCGCCGGGACCATTCCCGCCATGATCCCCCTGGCCGGGATGGGGGATTGGCTGGACGTGCGGGAGCGTTTGGGCCGGGTCAATCAGGTGCGTCGTTGGGAATTGGTATCCTTGTCCAAGACCGAAGCGGCGGTGGTGCTGCATGTGGTCGGGGATCAAGATCAGGTGCGGACCGCCCTGGGTGGGGCCGGTCTGGCCCTGGAAACCCAGGATGGTCTTTGGACCCTGCGGGTGATCCGCTGATTGGCTGATGGAAAAATCATGATGACGACGGGGCAGCGCTATCGGTTCTGGTTGGTCAGCTTGGCTGCCGCCTTGGGGGTCTTGTACCTGCTGCGCGGCGTGTTGCTGCCCTTTGTCGCCGGGTTGGCTATCGCCTATTTCCTGGACCCGTTGGCCGACCGGCTGGAGCGGCTTGGCCTGTCGCGGATCTGGGCGACCACGGTGATTACCTTGGTCTTCTTTGTGTTGGCCTTGGCCGGATTGGCGGTCTTGCTGCCGGTGCTGGAAACCCAGGTGGTGGCGTTCGCCCAGCGTGTTCCCGGCTATGTGGATACGGTGGGGCAACGTCTGGACCCGGTGCTCAGCGAATTGCGTCACCGGTTGTCACCCGCCGATCTGGAACGGCTGCGGGCCAGTGCCGGCGGTTATGCCGGAACGGCCATGTCGTGGCTGGCCGGGGTGGTGCGCGGGCTTCTTAGCGGCGGGTTGGCGGTGGTCAATGTGCTGTCCCTGATCTTCATCACCCCCATCGTCACATTTTATATGCTGCGGGACTGGGACCGCATGGTGGCCAAGGTGAATGGTTGGCTGCCGCGTGAGCACGCGGACACCATCCGGCAGCAGGTCAAGGAAATCAACCGGACCCTGTCGGGGTTCGTCCGGGGACAGGCGACGGTGTGTTTGGCCCTGGGGGCTTTTTACGGCTTGGGGCTAAGCCTGGTCGGGTTGGATTTGGGGCTGATCATCGGCTTGCTGTCGGGGGTATTTTCCTTTGTTCCCTATTTGGGAACCATTTCCGGTTTCGCCGCTGGCATCGGGCTGGGTTTTGCCCAATCCCAGGATTGGCATTTGCCCGCCATGGTGGCCGGTGTCTTTTTGGCCGGTCAGATGTTGGAAGGCAATGTGCTGACCCCCAAATTGGTGGGGGACAAGGTCGGCTTGCATCCCGTCTGGGTGATGTTCGCCCTGCTGGCGGGGGCTGGCCTGTTCGGGTTTGTCGGGATCTTGCTGGCGGTGCCGGTGGCGGCGGTGGTCGGGGTGCTGGTGCGCTTCGCCTTGTCGCGCTATCTGGACAGCCAGCTTTACCACGGTGCGGAAAGTGGTGGTGACTGACGGTCAGTTGGCGCTGGATCTGGGGCATCGCCCGGCTTTGGGGCGCGATGATTTCCTGGTGGCGCCCTGCAATGCCGAAGTGGTGGCCTGGCTGGAACGCTGGCCTCATTGGCCGTCCCATGCCCTGGCTATCCATGGTCCCGCCGGTTCGGGGAAAAGCCATCTGCTATCCGCCTTTGTCCAGTTTCATGGCGGGCACGGCGTGCCGGTGCGGTTGACCCTGGCCCGGTCGCTGACGGTGTCCCTGGTGCCGTCCCTGGTGGCGGATGCCCAGGTGGTGGCGGTGGACGGGCTGGAGGATTTGGCCGATGAACAGGCTTTGTTCCATCTTTGGAATTTGACCAAGGAAACCGGGCGCAGTCTGCTGCTGGCCGGTCGGCTGGCCCCGGCCCGGATGGCGGTACGTTTGCCTGACTTGGCATCGCGGCTGGCGGCGACCCTGGCTTTCGGCATTGGCGCGCCTGATGATGCATTGCTGGCGGCCTTGCTGATCAAGCATTTCGCCGATCGGCAATTACGGGTGAGTGAGGACGTCGTCACCCATTTGCTGGGCCGGATGGAGAGGACCTTCGCCGCCGTGGGGGCGGTAACTCACGCCCTGGATCAAGTATCCCTGGCCGAACGCCGTCCCATTACCATTCCGCTGGTGCGGATGGTCATGGAACGCATGGCTGGAAAGGATGATCGTCAGGGCGAGCTGTCGTGGGAATAATACCAACGGCCAATTTCATTGGCCGTTGTCCAGCCCTCGCCGGGCGCGGCCATCCGGCCGCTTGGCCGCCGCCGCAATGGCGGCTGGGATTATTTGTCCCTCGCCGGGCGGGCGCTGCCGCGCCGCTTGGCCGCCGCCGCAATGGCGGCTGGGATTATTTGTCCCTCGCCGGGCGGGCGCTGCCGCGCCGCTTGGCCGCCGCCGCAATGGCGGCTGGGATTGGTTTGTCCCTCGCCGGGCGGGCGCTGCCGCGCCCTTGGCCGCCGCCGCAATGGCGGCAGAACCAACGGCCGTTGGTATAATCCGTTCGGCGTCACCGTCCCGGCCAATGACCTGACCCGACGGGTCATACCGGGGCGATGAATTCCGACGTGTGGAACCGGCATGCCGCCATTGCGGCGCCCGCCCGGCGAGGGACAATACAACCACTCAATTCATTGGCCGGGTCCGGGTGCTTTCAGACCCGGCTGATCATATATCCAACGTGACGCACAGTGACGATGCGGGGGGCGGGACCCGAACCGCCGTGCAATTTCTTGCGGATGGCGGCCATGAGCTGGTCAATGGCCCGTTCTTCGGGGCACCAGGGGCGTCCCAGCGCTTTCAGGGACAATTCGTCGCGGCTGACCGGCTGATTGGCATGGTCCAGCAGGACTTGCATCAACTTGGCTTCGGTCCAGGACAGGCTGACAGCCTGGCCATCGGACAGACTGATCTGCCGGGACAGGGAATTCAGGCTGAATCCACTCGGGGCCGAGGGCGGCTGCGGGGTGTCGGCAGGGGCGCCATCCTGGCGCAGCCGCCGCAGGACGCTGCGGATGCGGGCCAGCAATTCCCGGGGTAGGACGGGTTTGCTCAGGCAGTCATCGGCCCCCAATTCCAACCAAATGGTCCGGTCGATGGGGTCGGCCCGCTCTCCCAGCATGATCAGGCCGGGGCGCCCGGACAGGGCGATTACCTGCCGGGCAATTTCCATGTCGAAGGTGTCATGAAACGGGGTGGACAGAACCAGTAAATCCGGGGGTGTGGACGATATGGTGTCTCTGACCATGCCGGCGTTATCGGCGCGGCTGGCGTCGTATCCTTCGGATGCCAGATACGCAGCCAAAGCCTGGGAGAAACCTGATTCGCGATCAGCAATGAGGATTTTCTTCACGACCGCCCCCCGTATTTATCGTTAGATAACAATGGTGTATGGCTCTTATTCGTATAGTTGTGACTTGTTTCGATCGTGTCTACGAAAAAAGTTTGAAAATTTACATTGCAAATACTTATGTCATAGTATGTGCGTAGTAAAAATTATCATTCACATATAAATTAGTATTTATACATTTGATTATAAATATACTGTCAAATATTGGATACATATATATACAACAACGCTATTGTAAAATCACCTCGCGTAATGGTTAGAATCTCCTGTGGATACTCTTATCTTTTGGCTAATGCCAACCATATTGATATATTTCAAAAGTATTGATCGTACTCCCAATGAAGGTGGGCGCGCATGATTTCGACGATCAAGATGAAGCTGGCTATGACCTTTTTGGTCATCCTGGTTCTGATGACGGGGGCGGCTTTTGCCGCCATTCAGGCAATCGGGGCGCTACAGGAGCGATTGGAGGACGTGGCCTATGTTTCGGCTTCTCGCAGTCTAAATGCGTTGAGATTACAAGGATTTTTGGCGGGGGTGGGGCGATCTCTGACCAATTTGATCGTCGAAAATAGTGCCGAAGGCATGGAACGCGAAGCCGCCGCGGTGGAAAAGCGGATCGACTTGGTCCGTGCCGGAATCGGCCAATTGCGCGAAAACGGCGATGAGAATGGAAAAGAGCGTTTGGACAGATTATCGCAATTGATTGACCAATACTTATCTTCTGCTCAAAAGGTAAAATCCTTGGCTGTGTTGAATTCCAAGGTGAATGGATTCGCGCTGGCCAATGGGGAGGCGACCGAAGCCTTTGACGCGGTGGTTGATCCGCTGCGTTGGCTGCTGGCGCGTTCTGGTCAAAATGCCGACCGTCATCAGGCCGGGGCCTTGGCCAGCCGCTTCCTGTTGGCGATGTCCGAGTTGACGCGGCTGGACCGGGATATGCTGATCCAGGATGGCGAAGCCGCCCTGTCGGCGCTGGATCGCGACGCCGGTGACCGTGTCCAGGAAATCCGTCGGTTGCAAAGCCAATTGCTGGCGGTTCTGGCCGATGATGAACGTGACCGCTTCAGCGGGTTTTCCGACCGGCTGGACCGTTGGCTTAAACACAGCGCCCGCGTGCGCGCCCTGGGTCGGGAGAATGGGAATGCGCGGGCTTATGCCGTTTTAAGCAACGAAGCCCGTGCCATTCGTGAACAGGCCGATCATGTGGTCGCCGAACTGGTTGCCACAGCGGAGCGGGACATGGCCCGTGATGTGGAAAGCAGTCGGGCGATGTATCAGCAAAATCGCACGATCCTGCTGGCTTTGGCCCTGGTTTCCCTGGTGCTGGCCTTGGCGGCGGGTCTGTGGATTTCCCGGATCATCAATACCGGGATGCAACGGGCAGGAGCCATCATCGGGGCGGTGTCCGCCGGGGATTTGTCCCAAACCGCGCAAGTCAGCGGCCGGGACGAGATTGCCGCGCTACTGCATGGCGTGAATACCATGATCGAACGCTTGCGCGGCGTGGTGGGTGAAGTCAGTGCCGCCGCCGAAAATGTGTCCGCCGGCAGCGAGGAATTGTCATCGGGGGCCGAGGAATTGTCCCAAGGTGCGACCGAACAGGCATCGGCCACGGAACAGGCATCGTCCGCGGTGGAACAGATGGCCGCCAATGTGAAGCAAAATGCCGATAATGCGGCCCAGACCGAACGGATCGCCCGGCAGTCATCCATGGATGCCCAGGCCAGCGGGCAAGCGGTGGAGCGGGCGGTTCAGGCCATGCAGACCATCGCGGAAAAAATCAGCTTTGTTCAGGAAATCGCCCGCCAGACCGATCTTTTGGCCCTGAATGCGGCGGTCGAGGCGGCGCGGGCCGGGGAACATGGGCGCGGTTTCGCCGTGGTCGCGTCGGAAGTACGCAAATTGGCGGAACGCAGCCAGGCGGCGGCGGCGGAAATCGGCACCTTGTCATCGGATACGGTCCGGGTGGCGCAGGAAGCCGGACAAATGTTGAACCGTCTGGTCCCGGATATCAGGAAAACCGCCGAATTGATCGAGGAAATATCCGCCGCTTGCCGCGAACAGGATGTGGGGGCCGAACAGATCAATCAGGCGATCCAGCAATTGGATACTGTGACCCAGCAAAATGCCGGCGCGGCCGAACAGATGGCATCCACATCCGAGGAATTGGCTGCCCAGGCGGTGCAATTGCAAAACGTCATCCAGTTTTTCCGCTTGGGGGATCAGGCCGGTTCCATCCAAACCCTGGGGCCGCGTCTGTCCGCCGCTGGCGGTTCCCCCATATCCGCATCCCGAGTGGCCCATCTGCGCCCCCAACGCCCTTTGGCTCCGGCGGGGAAAAAAAGCGTGGGCGGCAAGGGGATCGCGCTGGATCTGGTCGGCCCGTCGGGACATCGGGACGATTCAGAGTTTGAACGGTATTGACCATGACCGTCATCAGCGACACCACCGCCGATTGGGATCGCGATTTTCGCCTGAGTGACCAGGATTTCACCCGGCTGGCCAGTTTCATCACCGGGCGGTGCGGTCTGAAAATGCCCAGGACCAAGCGGGCCATGGTGGAAGGCCGGTTGCGGCGGCGGGTGCGCTGTTTGGGCTATGTCAGCATGAACGAGTATTGCCGTTATCTGTTTCAAGGCGGTGGGATCGGTCAGGAAGCCGACGCCATCATCGACGCGGTGACCACCAACAAGACGGATTTTTTCCGCGAACCGGATCATTTCGCCATATTGGAGCGAGTGATCCTGCCTGATCTGTGGGGCCGGTTCCGGGATCGCCGCCATTTGCGGGCATGGAGCGCAGCCGCATCCATCGGGGCCGAAGCCTATTCCATCGCCATGGTCATGGCGGATTTCGCCCAAGATCATCCGGGTTTTTCCTTTCAGATATTGGGAACCGATATTTGTCGGGACGTGTTGGCCCAGGCGGCGGATGCGGTGTTCCCCGCCGATATGGAACGGCCCGTGCCCGCCGCATTGCGCCAGCGTTATCTGATGCGGTCGCGCCACCCGGACCGCCCGGAAGTCCGGGTTGTTCCCGAATTACGCCGCCAAGTGGGCTTTGCCTATCTGAATTTGATGGATGCGGATTACCCGTTGGGTGACCCCATGCAGGTGGTGTTTTGCCGCAACGTGCTGATCTATTTCGACCGGGACACCCAAATTCAAGTGCTGTCGCGTATCTGCACCCACTTGATGCCCGGTGGATATCTGCTGATGGGGCATTCGGAAAGTGCCAACGGGATGGGGCTGCCATTGCGGCAAATCCATCCGACCGTATTCGTCAAGGTATGAAGCATGGGACCACCATGCCCTAAGGACAGGAGGCCGATATGCCAGGGTGCGACGCTATCATCGCCGGAACCGCCGGAGCCTTGTCCGGCCATCGGGATCTGCTGATCCGTCTGGATGCGCTGATCCGTGACTGGGCCAATCTGCCCAATCATGCCGTGCTGTTGCTGGCCCATCGGCGGCTGAAACTGATCAACCGGAATTTGGGCCTGTCCGCCGGGGATGCGGTTCTGGACGGTATTGCCCAGCGTTTGACTGATTTTTTCCACGGGCGCGGGCGGGTTTATCGTCTGTGGGGGGGGAAATTCGCCGTCTTGATCGAAGAAAGCGGGCAGCGGGCGGCGCTGGATTTGGCCCAGGAGGTCGTCGCCGTTTGTTCGGCACCGCATCTGCTGCCGGGGCATGGCGTGATGTTTCTGGCCCCGATGATCGGCGTCGCCTGTGGCGATCATGGATATGGGCGGGGGGATGATTGGCTGTGCGATGCGCAATTCGCCCTGGAAAGCGCCTATTCACAGCGCAGCGGCGGTGTCGCCCTGTTCGATCCGGCGGCGAAAAGACGGTCGCAGCGGGCGTTTCAAATGGAAAATTGCCTGCATGAAGCCCTGGAAAGTTCCGGTCAGTTCCATGTGGCCTATCAGCCTCTGGTGGCCATCGAGCCGGACCGCCCGCGGACAATCCTGGGATTCGAGGCGTTGGCCCGCTGGACCCATCCCGTGCATGGCGTCATCACCCCTGACGAATTCATTCCCGTGGCGGAAGAGGGGGGGCTGATCCGGGGGTTGGGGGAATACATCCTGTGGGGGGCCTGTGTTCAGCAACAGGAATGGGCTGCCCGCTTCAACCGCCCCGATCTGGTGGTCAGCGTCAATCTGTCCCCGGTTCAGGTCATGTCGAGGGATATCGTGGAAACCGTGGTCAATGCGGTGTCTTGCACCGGCATTCCCCCCGAATGTCTGAAGCTGGAAGTGACCGAAAGCGCCCTGGTGGCCGATCCGGTCCAGGTGGCCGAGCGGCTGATGGAATTGCGCCGGTTGGGCATATCGGTGGGGGTGGATGATTTCGGATCAGGCTATTCATCCCTGGGGCAACTGGATTTGTTCGGCCTGGATTTCATGAAGATTGATAAAAGCTTTATCCGCCGTCTGGAAATGGGATGGCGGCAGCGGGATTTCGTTCATCTGATCATCGAATTCGGTCGCAATCTGAACATGTCGGTGGTGGTGGAAGGCATAGAAGAAGCCGAGCATCTGGATATTTTAAGCCAAATGGGGGCGGATATCGGCCAAGGATACCTGTTTTCCCGGCCTTTGCCGGTTGATCAGGCCGCATCCATGCTGGAAGCTGGGGATTGGCGCATTCCCAAGGGTGACCCTGTTATTTAGCTATATATCCAGTATTTTTTAGTGTTAAATAGATTTAATTGACATTGCGGGAGCGGCCAATCTATAAATAACTAGATTTAAACGCCGGTGGAGTGGTCATGACCCGCTTTCTTGATGACGATCTGTGGCATCTGATTCGGGCGGTGCTGATGGCCGTGGCGTTCGCCGCCGGGGCCGCGCTGTTAATTCCCGGCGCCCAGGCCGATGCCGGAACCGCCGGTTCCGGCGGTCAGATCGTTGTCGGCGGCTGACATGACCGATGCCTCTGCCCTTGCCGCAAGGGGTGGCCGCCGGGCGTGGCGGGTCATTCCCGGCTTTGGCCCCAGTCTGGGGCTGACCCTGACCTATCTGTCATTGATCGTGCTTATTCCGTTGGCGGCCCTGATCGGCAAGGCGGCGGGGATGAGCTTGGGGCATTGGTGGGCCATTCTAAGCGACCACCGTGTTTTGGCGTCGTTACGCCTGTCCTTTGGCGGCGCCTTGCTGGCGGCCTTGATCAATGGGGTGTTCGGCCTGTTGGTGGCCTGGGTGCTGATCCGGCATGATTTTCCCGGCCGCAAGGTGGTGGATGCCATGGTGGATCTGCCCTTTGCCCTGCCGACCGCCGTGGCGGGCGTGGCTTTGACCTCGCTTTACGCGCCCAATGGCTGGTTAGGCAGCCTGTTGGCGCCGCTGGGGATCAAGGTGGCCTTTACCCCATTGGGGGCCGTGGTGGCCATGATCTTCATCGGCTTGCCGTTCGTGGTCCGCACCGTGGGGCCGGTTCTGGGTGATCTGGACAAGGAATTGGAAGAAGCCGCCAGTTCGCTGGGGGCGTCGCGCTGGCAAAGCTTCCGTATGGTTGTTCTGCCGGTGGTGGGACCTGCCTTGTTGACGGGGGTGTCTTTGGCCTTTGCCCGTGCGGTGGGGGAATATGGGTCGGTGATCTTTATCGCCGGTAATATGCCGGGCGTTTCGGAAATTGCCCCGCTGCTGATCGTCACCAAGCTGGAACAGTATGATTACGTGGGGGCGACCGCCCTGGCCTGCATCATGCTGTCGGTTTCCTTTGTCATGCTGTTGGCCATCAACGCCTTGCAAAAATGGCGGCGTGGCCGGATGGAAAGGGCTTGAGCCATGGCGCATGAACCTGCCGGCCGTTCCGTTTCCTGGGGACAATGGCCGCTGACCGTGCTGGCCCTGGCATTCCTGGGGGTGTTTCTGGTGATGCCCTTGCTGGCGATGCTGGCCGAAGCCTTTGCCAAAGGCTGGGGCCGCTATGCGGCGGCCCTGATCACGGATCAGACCTTATCTTCGGTATGGCTGACCCTGCTGGTAGCGGCCATCTCGGTGCCGGCCAATCTGATTTTCGGTGTTGCCGCTGCTTGGGCGGTGACCAAATACGATTTTCCCGGCAAAAGCCTGCTGGTCACCCTGATCGACTTGCCGTTTTCGGTGTCTCCGGTGATTTCCGGCCTGGTCTATGTGCTGCTGTTCGGTTTGCAGGGCTGGTTGGGGCCGTGGTTGGTGGACCATGGCATCAAGATTTTGTTCGCCTTGCCGGGGATCGTGCTGGCCACCATGTTCGTTACCTTTCCTTTTGTCGCCCGTGAACTTATTCCGCTGATGGAGGAACAGGGCCGGGATGAAGAGGAATCGGCGGTGGTGCTGGGGGCTGGCGGCTTTCGTATCTTCTGGTCGGTGACGCTGCCCAATGTGAAATGGGGCCTGCTTTATGGCGTCTTGTTGTGCAATGCCCGCGCCATGGGGGAATTCGGCGCGGTTTCCGTGGTTTCCGGGCATATCCGCGGCTTGACCAACACCATGCCCTTGCATGTGGAGATCTTGTACAATGAATACGATCTCGTCGGCGCTTTCGCGGTCGCGTCTCTCCTCGCGCTTCTCGCCCTCGTCACCCTTGCCGCCAAGAGCGCACTTGAATGGTGGCACCGGGACGAACTTGCCGCGTCACGAAGCCATTGAAGGACAAGGTATGATTGACGTTCGTGGTATTTCCAAGCAGTTCGGAAGCTTTCAAGCTCTGAACAATGTGTCCTTGTCCATTCCCGAAGGGAAGCTGGTGGCCCTGCTGGGGCCGTCCGGGTCGGGCAAGACCACGCTGTTGCGTATTTTGGCCGGGCTGGAATATGCCGATGCGGGCAGTGTGCACCTGAATGGCGTGGATGCCACCAATCTGTTGCCGCGTGACCGTGGCGTGGGATTTGTGTTCCAGCATTATGCCCTGTTCCGTCACATGACCGTGGCCGACAATGTGGGATTCGGCCTGAAGGTGCGGAAGGGCAAGGATCGCCCGGCCAAAGCCGAAATCGCCGAACGGGTGAACCGTCTGCTGGAATTGGTGCAATTGGACGGGCTGGCCGGGCGTTATCCGGCCCAATTGTCCGGCGGGCAGCGTCAGCGCGTGGCCCTGGCCCGTGCTTTGGCCATTGAACCCAAGCTGTTGCTGCTGGATGAACCGTTTGGTGCCCTGGATGCCCAGGTGCGCAAGGATTTGCGCCGCTGGCTGCGCAGCTTGCACGAAGATATGACGCTGACCGGCGTGTTCGTCACCCATGACCAGGAAGAAGCCTTGGAAGTGGCGGATGAAGTGGTGGTGATGAACCGGGGCCGGATAGAGCAGGTGGGCACGCCCACCGAAATCTACGACACTCCGGCCACCCCTTTCGTTTACCGCTTCCTGGGCAATGTCAATGCCGTGCCCTGCGCCATTTCCGGCGGGCGCGCCCATGTCAACGGGTTGGATCTGATCTGTTCGTCCGGGGACAGCATCAGCGGCGCCGGAACCGCCTTTATCCGTCCCCATGACGTGGAAGTCCGCCCCGGCCAGGCCGAAGGGGTCGCCGCCCGCGTGCGCCATCTGACCGTGCTGGGGCCGGTGGTGCGGACCGAACTGGCGGTGGCCGGAACCACCTTGGAGGCGGAATTAACCCGTGACGAACACGACCGCCTGGGGCTGGTGCCCGGCAGTTCGGTCCGTGTCGCCATCCGATCCGCCCGGCTATTCGCCGATGCGGATAACGACGCCTGATCCGCAGTCTGTCATACCGGCCGCCCTTTGAAATGATCCGTTCGGCGGCCGGCCAGCCCGCGCGGCATCTGAGCGTCACCGTCTCGGCCTGAACTGACCCAACGGGTCAGTTCATTGGCCGGGCGGTATAAGAGGACGCTTTCCGCTCTATACGCCGGGTGGGCCGGAAACCGG
>JAYSBF010000020.1:52341-55898 GCA_041915545.1 Magnetospirillum sp.
AGTTCATTGGCCGGGCGGTATTAGCGCGCGGATGAGTCAGGGCGCGGGGCGGCGGAGTGGCGCATTTTTTCCATGGGGATATCCTGCGCGCCGCCATCTTCCTTGGCAACGGGTGGGGCTGACAGATCATCGGGCGGGCTGTCCAGCACGCTTACGGTCAGGGCGCTGCCTACCAGCCAGACGGTCATCATGCGCTTCCACATTTTGTTGCTCCGGTCATTGGCGATGACCCTTTCTTTCATGGGAAGGTGGCGCTATCGTGGCGGGGACGTGATGTATTGATGGCATGACATGACGGCGGCAATATGCCGTTAACTATTGTCGTGGCATCATGCACCCGGAAACCTCTCGTCTGGGAAGCCCTGTGATATGAGCAGAGATGAAATCATGGTTGGCGCCAAGCCGGCCGAGGCGGTCTATGAAGTCAACATCGAATGCAATGCCGTTCTGGGCACTGCCGATCTGCCCATCGCCCAATTGCTGAAGCTGGGCCGTGGCGCCGTGGTGGAATTGGACCGCAAGGTCAACGATCCGGTGGATCTGTACGTGAATGGCAAGCACATCGCCAAGGCCGAAGTGGTGGTGGTGGAAGACCATTTGGCAGTGACCATCACCGAGGTTCTGCGCCGCGCCGTGGACTGACGGAATCAGTTATTTTTGTATACTTGCGCGGTTTCATCAAGCCGCGCTTGACCTGATTTTCCCCCCGGTTAGTCTGGCGGATATTTTTCCGCCAGTCAGGGGATAATCCATGAAATTCTTTCTCGATACCGCCGAGATTTCCGAGATCAAGGCCCTGGCCGACACCGGGTTGGTGGATGGTGTGACCACCAATCCGTCGTTGATCGCCAAATCCGGGCGCAAGATTTTGGATGTCATCTGCGAAATCTGCGACCTGATCCCCGGTCCTATTTCCGCCGAAGTGGCGGCCACCGATTATGAAACCATGCTGGCTGAAGGCCGTAAATTGCGGTCGCTGCGCTCCAATGTGGCGGTCAAGGTGCCGTTGACCGCCGATGGGCTGAAGGTCTGCAAGGTGTTGTCGGATGAAGGCACGCTGGTCAACGTCACGTTGTGCTTTTCCGTCAACCAAGCGATCCTGGCGGCCAAGGCCGGTGCGGCCTTTGTCTCGCCCTTCGTCGGGCGGTTGGATGATATCGGCCATGACGGCATGGAACTGATCTCGGATATTGTCGAGGTTTATGCCCAGTACCCGGATTTCACCACCGATGTGCTGGTGGCATCGGTGCGCACCCCCACCCATGTATCCGATGCCGCCCGTCTGGGCGCCCATGTGGTGACCATGCCGCCCGCTATCCTGCGCCAGATGGTCGCCCATCCCCTGACGGAAAAGGGGCTGGCCACCTTTACCGCCGATTGGGCCAAGACAGGGCAAAGCATTCTGTAATACCGGTTCCATCCTTGGGTTGGAATTTTCTGAAACGAGTATAAGCCGGGATGTCATGCTGGACCCGTTCCGCGACCATTCAATTCGTGGAACGGGCTGACATCGGGGGCTTTTGCTTCAACCGCCCAAGTGCCGCGTGCGGTCGCCCGACTGCGGGACAGAGTTTTTTGCCGCATTCCCCCCTTATCCCTCATACCGGCCAAGGGCGCGGATGCGCCCGCCCGGCGAGGGAAAAGCAAAACGGGTAGGGGAAGACGGGTAGGGTATGGGTTCGAAAGAAATCTTGAACGGCCATTACCCGCAAAAACATTTCACATAACGGTCCGTTCTTGAAATTGCAAGCCCCATTGGCGCCCTAGCCGGGCGCGTCCTTCGCATTTCCGTAATATGTGATGATCAGCGTACAGTCCCTGATAACGAGACAACCTATAGAGGGTCAGGGAATGTATCGGGATCGTATTGGGCTAAAGTCGCTGTGGGGCAAAGTGGTCGGCGCCGAGGAAGCGGCCTTGCTGATCAAGGACGGCATGACCGTGGGCATGAGCGGGTTCACCCGTGCCGGCGATGCCAAGGTGGTGCCGTTGGCTCTGGCCGAACGGGCCAGCGAACAGCCCATGAAGATCACCTTGATGACGGGTGCTTCTTTGGGGTCGGACATCGACAAGACCCTGGCGGAAGCGCATTTGCTGTCGCGCCGCATTCCCTTTCAGGCCGATCCCACCCTGCGTAAGGCCATTAATTCCGGCGAAGTGATGTTTGTTGATCAACATCTGTCGGAAACCGTGGAAATGCTGCGGTCCCGGCAATTACCGCCGGTCGATGTGGCGGTGATCGAAGCCGTGGCCATCACTGAAGATGGCGGCATCATTCCCACTACTTCGATCGGCAATACCGCCACCTTCGCCATTCTGGCGGAAAAGGTCATTGTCGAGATCAATGTTCATCAAAGCCTGGATCTGGTCGGGCTGCATGACGTTTATATCCCGACCCGCCGCCCCCACCGCGAAGCCATCCCGGTGCACAGCCCGCGTGATCGCGTGGGTTTGCCCTATATTCCGGTCGATCCCAGCCGCATCGCTGCCATCGTCATTACCGACAAGATGGATTCCAGTGCCACCATCGCCGCCCCCGATGAAGAAACCCGCGCCATCGCCGGTCATCTGACCGATTTCTTCCGGCACGAAGTCAAGCTGGGCCGCTTGTCCACGTCGTTGCAGCCGTTGCAGGCCGGGATCGGGTCCATCGCCAATGCGGTGCTGCATGGTTTGATCGACAGCCCCTTCCACGATCTGACCATGTATTCGGAAGTGTTGCAGGATTCCACCATCGATCTGTTCGACGCGGGCAAGCTGGTGTTCGCTTCTGGCTCGTCTTTGACCTTGTCGGCGGAATGCGGCAAGCGTTTCTTCAGCGATATCAAGAAGTATAAGGACCGTATGATCCTGCGGCCCCAGGAAATTTCCAATCACCCGGAAGTTATCCGCCGTCTGGGCCTGATCGGTATCAATACCGCCCTGGAAGCCGATATCTATGGCAACGTCAATTCCACCCATGTGAATGGCACCCATATGATGAATGGCATTGGCGGGTCCGGCGATTTCGCCCGCAATTGCTATTTGTCGGCGTTTGTCACTAAATCGGTGGCCAAGGATGGCCGTATCTCGTCAATCGTTCCCATGGTCACCCATGTGGATCATTGCGAACATGACGTGGATCTGATCGTCACCGAACAAGGTCTGGCGGATCTGCGTGGGCTGGCCCCGCGTGAACGGGCCACGGTGGTCATCGAAAATTGTGTCCATCCCACCTATAAGGACATGGCCCGCGATTATGTGAAGGACGCCACCCGCCGTGGCGGTCACACCCCGCACCTGATGGAACAGGCGTTTGCCTGGCATCTGGAATTCCAGAACAGTGGCGATATGCGCAATCTGGGCCGCAAAGCTGCCAACGCGGCTGAATAGCGTTCAAACGGCGTGCGTTTGATGAAACGCACGCCGTCCCCGCGCCCATTGCGGGCGCGGCCAAGCCGCCTTTAGCAGGGTGCGGAAAAACCCTCTTTCGGGGGCATTTGCCCCCGACCCCCCAATCGAGAGGCACAGCCTCCCGAACCCTCCAGATTTCTAACTCTTTGAAAGAAAAAGAAACT
>JAYSBF010000021.1:0-54352 GCA_041915545.1 Magnetospirillum sp.
CATGGCCAGCGGTCAAGTGGCCGCGCAAACAGGCCGGACACATGACTGCACCCGACCGGGGCGTGATCACGTCGGATTCTCCTTGCAACGCAGGGGCCGTCCACACATGACTCGTTGGCAGGTCACCAGCGGCCATTGAGGCCGCGGCCAAACAATCCAACGGATTGCGCCCGGCGAGGGACCAAAAGAAAATTCCGACCTCGGGTCGGAAACTCATGGAACCGGTATTATTCTTGGAAACCTTGCCCTCTTGCCTTTGCTCGGCCCCAATTGCACCCTATAGCCAAGGGATGACGCCAAGGTTGGAGGCATGATGAAGTACAGCAAATGGTTGACGCGGCTGACCGGCCTGATCCTGATGGGGGCGGCCTGGATCGCCCCGGACCCGGCCCGCGCCCAGGTTTTCAACCCCACCACCTGGACCCTGCCCAATGGCTTGCAGGTGGTGGTGGTGGAAAATCACCGGGCCCCCATTGTCACCCATATGGTGTGGTACAAGGTGGGGGCAGCGGATGAACCGGCGGGGCATAGCGGCATTGCCCACTTGCTTGAACATTTGATGTTCAAGGGAACCCCCACCATTCCCCCCGGCGAATTTTCCAAGATCATCGCCCGCCAGGGCGGCCAGGATAACGCCTTCACCTCCAACGATTACACCGCCTATTTCCAGAACATCGCCGCCGACCGCCTGGACACGGTGATGCGGATGGAAGCCGACCGCATGCGCAATCTGGTGCTGGACGATAAGAACGTCTCCACCGAATTGGCGGTTGTGCAGGAAGAACGTCGGTCCCGGACCGATAACAGCCCCGCCGCGCTTTTGAATGAACGGGTCCAGGCCGCGCTGTACCTCAATCATCCCTATCGCAAACCGATCATCGGCTGGCCGTCGGAACTGGCGGCGCTGACCCGTCAGGATGCGCTGGATTTTTATCGGACATGGTATTCGCCCAATAATGCCATCGTGGTCGTGGTCGGCGATGTCACCCCGGCCCAGGTGCGCAGCTTGGCCGACAAATATTATGCACCGCTGAAACCGGAACCGGCCTTGCCCCCGCGCAAACGAGCGGAAGAACCGCCGCCGGCCGCCGGCCGCGTGGTGACATTGCAAGATGCCCGCGTGCGTCAACCGGCCTGGAGTCGGACCTATGTGGCCCCGTCCTATGCGGCCAATGGCGGCGATGCCGCCCGGCCCTATGCGTTGGAAGTGCTGGCCGAGGTTCTGGGCGGCGGCGCCACCAGCCGCTTGTACAAATCCCTGGCGGTGGATCAGGGTTTGGCGGCTCAGGCCGGGGCCTGGTATGACGGCGGCGGGTTGGACGGGTCCAGCTTTGTCATCGCCGCATCCCCCAATCCCGGTGTGGACATGGACAAGATGGAAGCCGCCATCAGCAGCGAAATCACCCTGGCCCTGACCCAAGGCATCAGTGCCGATGAAGTGACGCGGGCCAAAGCCCGGCTGCGGGCCGGGGTCGCCTATGCCCGCGACACGCTGGACACCGCCGCCCGCGTCCTGGGCGAATCCCTGACCACCGGGCAAAGCGTCGCCGATGTGGAAGCCTGGCCCGAACGGATCGCCGCCGTGACCCCGGATCAGGTCAATGCCGCCGCCCGCGCCATCTTGGACGATAAGGCATCGGTCACCGGTATCTTGCTGCCCGTGCCGGGACAGGAAGCCCCGGCGAATTCCGTCTCTGTCATCGCTCCGGCCAAGGATATCCGCTGATGCGTATTCTATTCGCCTTTTTCCTGACCCTGCTTGCCGCGCTGCCGGCCCAAGCGGTCACCGTGGAACGGGTGGTCAGCCCCGGCGGGGTGGAAGCCTGGCTGGTACAGGATCATTCCAATCCGGTCATTTCCCTGGAACTGGCCTTCCGGGGCGGCGCCTCGGTCGAAGGGGACAAGACCGGCCTGGCCACCATGACTGCCGGTCTGCTGGATGAAGGGGCGGGAAGCATGGATTCCCAGACCTTTCAGGGCCAGTTGGAAGACTTGGCCATCGAATTGTCCTTTGACGCAGGCCAAGATGATTTCCGTGGTCATCTGAAAACCCTGAGCGAACGGCGCGACACGGCCTTTGACATGTTCCGTCTGGCCCTGACCCAGCCCCGTTTCGACAAGGAACCGGTGGAACGGGTGCGCGGCCAGCTTTTCGCCATGCTGGCCCGTGACAGCCAGCGCCCCGACAGTATTGCCGCCAAGGCATGGTTCGCCCAAGCCTATGCCGGTCACCCCTATGGCCGGCCGTCAAAGGGAACCGAAGCCAGCCTGAAGACCATCACCGCCGACGATCTGCGAACCTATGCCCGGACCTGGCTTAGCCGGGACGGTCTGGTGATCGGGGTGGTGGGCGACATCACACCCGAGCAATTGAAACCATTGCTGGATTCCACCTTTGGCGCCCTGCCCGCCCGCCATCCGGCCCTGGCGGTGGTGGATGTCACCCCGAAAACCAGCCCGCTCTTGACGGTGATCCCCCGCGATATTCCGCAAAGCGTGGCCTTTTTCGGCGCACCGGGGCCGAAACGGGACGATGCCGATTGGTATGCCGCTTATGTGATGAATTACATCCTGGGCGGCGGCGGCTTTTCCTCGTGGTTGACCGAAGAGGTGCGGGAAAAACGCGGCCTTGCCTATTCGGTCTATTCCCATCTGGCCCCCTTTGACCATGCCGGCCAAATGCTGGGCGGCGTGGCCACCCAAAATGCCCGGATGAAGGAATCCCTGGACCTGATCCGCGCCCAATGGACCCGCATGGCCAAGGACGGTCCGACCTTGCAGGAACTCGACGACGCCAAGACCTATCTGACCGGCTCCTTTGCCCTGCAAATGAATTCCACCGGATCAATCGCCAGCATCCTGGTGGCCATGCAACGGGACAATCTGGGGATCGACTATCTGGACCGGCGGAATGGCTACTTCAATTCCGTGACCATGAAACAAATCAAGGTCGTGGCCCAGCGTTACCTGGACCCCGCCGCCCTGGCGGTGGTGGTGGTCGGCCACCCCGAAGGATTGGAGGGGAAATAATACAAAATCCCGGTGAGTGAACCTCATCGGGATTTGATTAGGCCCAAAGGGTCGCCCGGCTTATGCCGGGGAAGGCAAGGGTTTCGGAGAAACCCGCCCCGCCGCCACGGGCGCCGGTGATCGGTTCCGATCACCGGGATGGTCTTATCCCCCATCCATTCGGTCAGAAAAAGGCCCGCCTCACCGATCAGGGAGAGGCGGGCCATCTTGACCGATTGTTTTCTTACGACCCTTGGCCGACGAATTTTTCCAGCCAATGGATATCGTAATCGCCCTTGGCGAAATCGGGGTTTTCCACCAGACGGCTATGCAACGGCAAGGTGGTCTTCACCCCGTCGATGACATATTCGCCCAAAGCCCGGCGCAAACGCATCAACGCATCGGCCCGACTGTTCCCCGACACGATCAGCTTGGCGATCATGCTGTCGTAATGGGGGGGAATGCGGTAGCCGGCATAAAGACCGGAATCCACCCGGACCCCCAACCCGCCAGGAGTGTGATAGCCCTCGACCCGACCCGGCGACGGGGCAAAGGTCTGGGGGTCTTCCGCATTGACCCGGCATTCGATGGCATGGCCACGAAAGGTCACATCGGCCTGGGTATAGCCCAGCGGCGCCCCGGCGGCGATGCGGATTTGCTCGCGCACCAGATCAATGCCGGTGACGGCTTCGGTCACCGGATGTTCCACCTGCAAGCGGGTGTTCATCTCGATGAAATAGAACCGCCCATCCTCGAACAGGAATTCCAAGGTCCCGGCATTGCGATAGCCCAGGGTCTTGATGGCGGTCCGGGCGATTTCCCCGATTTCCTGGCGCTGGGCCTGGGTCAGCACCGGCGACGGCGCTTCTTCCAGCACCTTTTGGTGCCGCCGCTGCAACGAACAGTCACGTTCGCCCAAATGCACCACCTCGCCGTAATTATCGGCCAGGATCTGCATTTCGATGTGACGGGGGCGGCCCAGATATTTTTCCATATAGACGTCGCCATTGCCGAAAGCGGCTTTGGCTTCGCTGCGGGCCAGACGATAGGATTCCCGCAATTCCTCGGCGGAGTGGGCGACCTTCATCCCCTTGCCGCCACCGCCGGCGGTGGCCTTGATCAGCACCGGATAGCCGATGGTCGCGGCACAGGCCAGCGCCTCTTCTTCCGTTTCCAAGGCGCCGTCGGAACCGGGCACGCAGGGCAGACCCGCCTTTTGCGCCGCATGCTTGGCGGTGATCTTGTCACCCATCATGCGGATATGGTCGGGGCTGGGACCGATGAAGACGAAACCATGTTCTTCGACCATGGCGGCGAAATCGGCATTTTCCGACAGGAAGCCATAGCCGGGATGAATGGCATCCGCCCCGGTGATGGTGGCCGCCGACAGGATCGCCGCCTTGTTGAGATAGGATTCCTTGGCCGAAGGCGGACCAATGCACACCGCTTCGTCAGCCAGACGGACATGCATGGCGTCATTATCGGCGGTGGAATGCACCGCCACGGTGCGGATGCCCATCTCGCGGCAGGCGCGATGGATGCGAAGCGCGATTTCGCCGCGATTGGCGATCAGGACCTTCTCGAACATTCCAGTCCCACCCGCTTATTCAATGATCAGCAAAGGCTCGCCGAATTCCACCGGCTGGCCATCGGCCACCAGCAGGCGGGTCACCTTCCCGCCCTTGGCGGCGCGGATGGGGTTGAAGGTCTTCATGGCCTCGATCAACATCACGGTCTGCCCCTGGGACACGGTGCTGCCCAATTCGATGAACGGGGCGGCACCCGGTTCCGGCGCCAGATAAGCCACGCCGACCATGGGCGAGGTCACGGCGCCGGGATGCTTGCCCAAATCCTCGGCCACGGCGGGAGCCGCGGCGGCAACGGGGATGGCGGCAGGCGCCGGAGCGGCGGCCACGGCCTGATAGGCCTGCACGGGGGCGCCCTGACGGGCAACCCGGATGCGCAACGAGCCGGTATCGTATTCGATCTCGGTCAGATTGGTTTCATCAAGCAGATGAGCAAGCGAGCGCACAAGCTCGGAATCAAGGGATTTGGTGGCCATGGCCTTGTCAACGTCCTGTAATCAGGCGGGCATGGGCGTCAAGCGCCAGAATGTATCCGTGACTGCCAAAGCCACAGATCATCCCCTTCGCCGCCTTGGAAACGAAGGAGTGGTGACGAAATTCGTCCCGCTGGTGAATGTTGGACAGGTGGACCTCGACCGTCGGCACCTCGGCGGACAAAAGCGCGTCAAGGATAGCGACCGATGTATGGGTGTAGGCCCCGGCATTCAAGATGATGCCCGCGGCCCGTCCCCGCCCAGCCTGAATCCAATCCACAAGGTCCCCCTCGTGATTGGATTGACGAAACTCGATCTCCAGGCCCAAGGAATCCGCGTGCCGGTGGCATGCGGACTCAATGTCGGCCAGGGTTTCACGGCCATACACCTCGGGCTGGCGCTTGCCAAGCATGTTGAGATTGGGGCCGTTGAGGATCAGGATGATCGGGTTCGCCATGCCAGACCTTATACGCAGCCGCCTGGACGGGCGCAATGACGAACATCGCCACTCGCACCATATAGTTGAAAAAGGTGCGGTCGATGCGCAAAATTCGACCACGCCCGCAGCAAAGCCTTGCATCTGGGCGAGTTTTCTGTATAGTCCCCCGCTTCCAAAACCCTTGCCGCCCTTTCCATTGGGATTGGGTGGCTATGCCTGCATCCCCATGGTGGGGGCGCCGGAAGAGAAAAGCCAAAAGGGGCCGTGAATGTCATTGTATGAGTGCGTGATCCTCGCACGCCAGGAAGTCTCGGGCCAGCAGGTCGAGACCCTGATCGAGGAAATGTCGGCCGTGCTCGCCCAAGGTGGCGGCTCGGTGTCGAAGAAGGAATTCTGGGGTCTGCGCAATCTGGCCTATCGGGTCAAGAAGAACCGCAAGGCCCATTACGTTCTGCTGAACGTCGATTCCCCCTCTGCCGCCGTCAAGGAAATGGAACGTCAGCTGTCGCTGAACGAAGACGTTCTGCGTTACCTGACCATCCGTGTCGAAGAGCTGGAAGAAGGCCCGTCGGCGATGATGCAGGCCAAGAACAGCCGTGACGACCGTCCGCGCCGCGATGACCGCGGCCCCCGCGAAGACCGTGGTTTCGACCGTGGCCCGCGTGAGGATCGTCCCCGCCGCTCCGAGGGAGGTGAATAATGAGCGAGGTTAAGTCCGAGCGTCCCCAGGCCGCCGCTGGCGCCCGTCGCCCGTTTTTCCGTCGGCGCAAGACCTGCCCGTTCTCGGGCGCCAATGCGCCCAAGATCGACTACAAGGACACCAAGCTGCTGAGCCGCTTCATTTCCGAACGGGGCAAGATCGTCCCCAGCCGGATCACCGCGGTTTCGGCCAAGAAGCAACGCGCCCTGGCCCAGGCCATCAAGCGCGCCCGCTTCCTGGGCTTGCTGCCCTACGTGGTGAAGTAAGGACGATGGTATCTTGCCGGTAAGCCGGCAACTTGCCCTTGGCGTGGCGGCGGGCCTGTTATCAGCTTTGCTGTACCTGTCGTTGGCCAAGGGTGTCGCGTTCGGGTTAATCCTGTCCTATCTGGCGCCAATGCCCCTGATGATGGCGGCTTTGGCGTTGGGCCGGGGTGCGGCTCTGGTGTCCGGTCTGACCGGCATCGGGGCTGTGGCGTCGGGAACGGGGCCATTCATGGCCCTGGCCATGGCGCTCACGGCGGTTTTGCCCGCCCTGGTGGTTGCCAACCGCGCCCTGCTGTGGCGGGACAATGCGGATGGCAGCCGGGAATGGTATCCACCCGGCCTATTGTTGGGATGGCTGACCGCCACCGGATCAGTTTTGCTGGTCGGTGGCACAGCTTGGGTTGCCCTGGATGGGGGCGAGGTTCGATCCGTGATCGGCGGCAGTGTCGCCCGCACGGTGGATCAATTGCTAAGCCAGTTACCGACCGATAAACGGCGGGATCTGGCGGAGTGGTGGACCACGACCTTCCCCGCCATGGCCATTTGCTCGTGGCTGATCATGAGCGTGGTCAATGCGGTGGCAGCCCAGGGCATCCTGACCCGCTTGGGAAAAGCCCGGCGGCCCAGCCCCAGCTATTCCAAGCTGTGGCTGCCCGAGTGGATGGCCGCCTGTCTGGCCCTGGCTGCGCTGGGCGGGATGATGGATGGGGATCGAGGCTATGTGGCCATGAATGTGGCCATCGTGCTGATGGTGCCCTTTTGCTGTCTTGGCCTTGCGGGCATTCACCGCTGGGCCGCAGGCAGTTCCCAGGCAAGGCTGATTCTTGCCGCGACATACGGGTTGCTGATTTTGGCATTCGGCCCGGCCATCCTTGGGATCGCCGGGTTGGGGCTGGCAAGGTTCTGGACGATGAGATCCCGCCGCACGCGACGCGGCGGCGGAATGGAGGAATGAGATGGAAGTCATCCTGCTCGAAAGGATCGAGAAGCTCGGTCAGATGGGCGATGTGGTCAAGGTCAAGCCCGGCTTTGCCCGCAATTTCCTGTTGCCCAAGAAAAAGGCCCTGCGCGCCAATAAGGACAATCTGGCCTATTTCGAAAAGCAGCGCGCCCAGCTTGAAGCCGTCAATCTGAAGCGCCGTGACGAAGCCCAGGACGTGGCCGACAAAATGGCTGGCCTGAAGGTTCTGATGGTCCGTCAGGCCGGCGAAAGCGGTCAGCTTTACGGTTCCGTGTCGGGCCGCGACGTCGCCGATGCCATCAAGGCATCCGGCTTCACCGTGGAACGTAATCAGGTCAACCTGGATCAGCCCATCAAGACCCTGGGCATCTATCCGGTCCGTCTGTCCCTGCACCCCGAAGTTTCGGTGACCGTTTCGGTGACCGTTGCCCGGTCGCAGGAAGAAGCCGAACGCGCCACCAAGGCCGCCGAGGAAGAAGACGTGGTCGAAGAGATCGTCGAAGTGATCGAAGAAGAAATCGAGATCGTCGAGGAAGTGCAGGAAGGCTGATCCCTTCCGAGCTGATCGATCCAGGACCTATGCATTAGCGGCGGAGAGGCGACTCTCCGCCGCTTTTGCGCGTGGGCGTTTGCAGCGCGGCGCAGAAATCTTTATAGTCCATTAACTTGACTGCCATGGACTATGCCAGATGCGCGTTCTTGACCTGCTTTTCGAGGATCTGATCCGCCTGGGGGCGATCCGGGTCATTGACCATACCGGCCAACGCCGCGATTACGGCGATGGCGGAACGCCACGGGCAACAGTCCGCTTCACCGACAAAGCCACCGAATGGCGCGTCTTCCTGGCGCCGCATTACCACCTGCTGGAAGCCTATACCGAAGGCAAGCTGGTGGTCGAGGAAGGAAGCTTCCACGATTTTCTGGAAGTGTGCTGCGTCAATCTGGGTGAAACCGGCCTTTCTTTCGTTCATCGCCTGCACCACACATTGGGGCAGCTTTTCCTAGTCTGGGAGCATTACAATCCGGCCCGGCTGGCCCGAAAGCGCATTTCGCACCATTACGATCTGCATGAAAACCTGTTCCGGCTGTTCCTGGACCCGGACATGCAATATTCCTGCGCATACTTCCCCACCCCGGATACCACGCTGGCCACCGCCCAGATCGCGAAGAAACGCCATATCGCCGCCAAGCTGCTGCTGAAGGACGGCCAGCGCGTGCTGGATATCGGCTGTGGCTGGGGCGGCATGGCCCTGACCATCGCCAGCCTGGCCAATGTGGAGGTTCTGGGCATCACCTTATCGGTGGAGCAGCTTGAGGTGGCCCGCAAACGGGCCGAGGAAGCCGGGCTGTCCCACCGGGTGAAATTCGAATTGATCGACTATCGCCATCTGACCGGCCAATTCGACCGCATCGTGTCGGTGGGAATGTTCGAACATGTGGGGCCACGCCATTACGCCACCTATTTCAGCAAGATCCGCGATTTGCTGACCTATGACGGCGTGGCCTTGGTCCACAGCATCGGTGATGTGGATGCGGGCGGCTGCAACCCGTGGATCCGCCGCCGCATCTTCCCCGGCGCCTATACCCCCGCCCTGTCCCAGGTGATGAAGGGCGTGGAAAAATCCCGCCTTTGGGCCACCGATGTGGAAATTCTGCGCCTGCATTATGCCGAAACCCTGAAGGCTTGGCGGGAAACCTTCCTGGAAAAGCGGGCAGAGGCAGCCGCGCTTTATGACGAACGCTTTTGCCGCATGTGGGAAGCCTATCTGGACAGTTGCGAGTTGGGCTTCCGCGAATTGTCGCTGATGGTGTTCCAGGTGCAACTGACCAAACACCGCCATGCCGTCCCCCTGACCCGCGATTACATGTTGGATCAGGAACGCGATTGGAACGATATCGCCGAAGGCAACGGCGTTCTTTAGCAAGCTGCGGGAAAACTCCGCTTCGCGGCTGGGCGACCGCCCAGACCCGTTTGGAGGCACGGCCTCCAAGCCACCAGTTTCTTTCTCTTTCAAAGGGTTAGAAATCTGGAGGGTTCGGGAGGCTGTGCCTCCCGATTGGGGGATCGGGGGCAAATGCCCCCCGAAAGAGGATTTTTCCGCACCCTGTCATACCCTATCCCGGTGATCGGAACCGATCACCGGCGCCCGTGACGGCCGGGCGGGTTTCTCCGAAACCCTTGCCTTCCGCGGCGTAAGCCGCGCGGCCCCTTGGACCTAACCAAATCCCTATGAGTTTCACTCACCGGGATTTGGTATAAGCCCGCAAACCCCGGATGACGGTTGTGTCATCCGGGGCTGGTGAGGCAGAGGGACCAAGAGAGATCAGGCGGCCCGCACACCTTCCAGGAAATCATTGATCTGTGTCCGCAAACCGCCCGCCTGGGTGGTCAGGGATTGGGCCGAGTCCAGCACTTGGCCCGCGGCTTCCCCGGTTTCCGAGGCGGCTTGGGTGACACCGGTGATGGCCGAGGCCACTTCCTGGGTTCCGGCGGCGGCTTCCTGAACATTGCGGGCGATTTCGGTGGTCGCCGCCGATTGTTCCTCGACCGCCGTGGCGATCGCCGTCGAGATATTATTGATTTCGTCGATCTGGCGGACGATATCGTTGATGGCGATCACCGCCTGATCGCTGGCGCTTTGGACCGCGCCGATCTGGGTGATGATTTCGCCGGTGGCCTTGCTGGTCTGGTTCGCCAGGGATTTCACCTCGCCGGCGACCACGGCGAAGCCCTTCCCGGCTTCACCGGCACGGGCCGCCTCGATGGTGGCGTTCAGGGCCAGCAAATTGGTTTGGCTGGCGATATCGTTGATCAGCCCGACCACTTCCCCGATCCGGGTCGATGCGCTTGACAGGCTTTGCACGATGCCATTGGTGCGTTGCGCATCCACCGAAGCCCGCTTGGCCACTTGCGAGGATTGGTCCACCTGGCGGCTGATTTCACGGATCGAGGCGCTCAATTCCTCGGCGGCGGTGGCGACGGTCTGCACATTGCTGGACGCCTGTTCGGTGGCCGAAGCAACGGTCATGGCCTGATGATTGGTCTGACTGGCGGTGGCGGACATGCCTTGGGCCGTGCTTTCCAATTGGCTGGTGGCGACCGACACCGATTCCAGCATGTTCCCCACCGCGTCGCGGAAGCCACGGGTCAGACCTTCGATCACCTGGGCCCGCTTTTCCTGAGCCTTGCGGTCGCCTTCCTGGGCTGCCGCCAATTCATCGGCGCGGATCATGTTGTCGCGGAACACCTGCACCGCCCGGGCCATGCCACCCAATTCGTCCCGCCGGTCCGTGGACGGAATTTCCACGCTTTTGTCGCCATTAGCCAGAACCCGCATGGTATCGGACATGCCCACGATGGGATGGGCGATCACCCGGCCCAGCACCAGGGCGGCGGCGATGGTCAGGGCGATGGCCGCCGCCGACATGACCACCACCAGCATCAGGACGCGGTCATAGATGGCGTCTCCCTGATCCGCCGCTGCCTTGGCACCGGCCACATTCAGGGCGATCAGCCGGTCCAGGGTCGCCCGCGCCGCGTCAAAATCCTTGGCGGTGGCAAAGGCGGCATCGCGGGCGGCAATATTTTCATTCCGGCGCGACAATTCCAACACCGTATCCATGACCGTCAGATAGGCGCCGTATGCTTTCACGAAGCTGTCGTAAAGCTGCTGTTCCTCGGGCGAGGACACCAGCGTCCGATACAGATCCAGTTCTTTTTTCTGGGCATCACGGGTGGTCACCAGCAGGCCGTCTATCCGGGCCATGCTTTCATCTTCGGTGGACAGGACATGAGCCATGACCAAACGACGATGATCGGCCAGATGCAGGGCGATGCGACCAATCACCTGGGTGCTGGGCAGCCAATTGCTGACCACTTCATCCCCGGTCTTGTTGACCTCGCGCACCCCCAGAACGGCGGTTGCCGCCAGACCCAGGGCCAGCAGCAGCACCACGGACAAGGTGGTCCATAACTTCTTGGCAATGCTGAAATGTTTGACGAACCGTTCCATGGCGGTAACTCCTGCCCCACCGTTGATCTCTATTGGATCGGTTTTATCAAACGGATGTAAGCAGGGTTTGCGGTTGATTTCAGCGTTCGATGAATGGCCGGGTAATGGTGTTTAAGAATCCGAACTTTTTTCATCCAGGGGCGACGTCCCACCCAACCGGGCCAAGGCGGCGAACAATTCCGCCGGTTTGACCGGCTTGGCCAGATATCCATCCATGCCAGCGGCGGTACAGCGTTTTTCATCACCGTCCAACACGTTGGCGGTCAAGGCGATGATGGGGGTCCGGCCCGCTGGTGCAGGCAATTCCCGGATACGGCGGGTGGCGGTGAACCCATCCATGCGCGGCATATGCACATCCATCAGCACCAGATCAAACGGTGTGCCCGCCGCCAGAACATCCAGGGCCAAGGACCCGTCTTCCACTGCGGTCACCCGGTGTCCGGCCCGTTCCAGCAAATGAATGGCGACCTTGCGATTGACCGCATTGTCTTCGGCCAGCAAAACCGACAGGGCGCGCCCTGGGGCCGGGGGGGGCGCATCCGCCGGGGCCGGGGCGGGGGCGGCAGGATGGGCCGGTTTGAACCCCAAGGTGAACCAGAAACGCGATCCCCGTCCCGGTTCGCTGTCCAGGCCGATTTGCCCGCCCAGCATTTCAACCAGCCGCTTTGAAATGGCCAGACCCAGGCCGGTTCCGCCGAATCGGCGGGATATGGATTCATCCGCCTGGGTAAAGGACGTGAATAGCCGTTTCTGTGCATCCGGGGCGATCCCGATTCCGGTATCGCGCACATCAAAGCGCAAAATGCTGCGACCGTCGCGTTGGCCCATCAGGAACACCGACACCACCACCCCGCCCCGGTCGGTGAATTTGACCGCATTCCCCACCAGATTAAGCAATATCTGACGCAGACGGGCCGCATCCCCCCACAGGGTAGACGGAATTTCCACGGCCATATCGCGGGCCAATTCCAGCCCTTTTTCCCGCGCCCTGGGCCCCATCAGGGTCAACACGCCATCCAGCACGGCGGGCAGGTCGAAATTGTCTTCCTGGATCGGGGATGCCCCAGCCTCTAATCGGGAAAATTCCAAGATATCGTTCAAGATGGTCAGCAGCGCATCACCGGAATTGCCGATGGTGGTCACATAATCCCGCTGAACCGCATTCAATCCGGTATCGGACAACAAATGGGCCATCCCCAATATCCCATTCATGGGGGTGCGGATTTCATGGCTGATCACCGCCAGGAATTCGGATTTGGCCCGGTTGGCCGCCTCGGCCTGATCCTTGGCGCGGGTCAGCGCCTCTTCAAAGGCGATGCGGTCGCTGATATCGGTGGCGGCACCAACAATCCCCACCACATGACCGTCAATATCGCGCAAGGCCGCCTTGTGCACCAGGACCCGCCGGATCTGACCCGAGCGGGCATTGCGGACAGAGGTTTCATAGACCTGGATGCTGGCCCGACCGCTGATCAATTCGGCATCGGTCCGGGCCGCGATTTCCAGCATTTGGGCATCGCTGGTCAGCCGTTTCAGTTCGGACCCGACGATCACCGCCCGTGGCAGCCCCAATAAGGTGGCAAAGCTGCCATTGCAATCCTGATGCCTGCCGTGGATATCCTTTTTGAAGATAGGGTTGGGGATGGTGTCCATGGCGGTTTGATGCAGGGCCAATTGATCCTGCAAGGCCCGTTCGGCGTTTTTGCGTTCGGTGATATCGTTGCAGGCCAACAACAGGGCCGGGCCGCCATCCTGGTCGCAGGGCATCAGCGACACCAGGACCCAGATGGCTTTGTCGGATCGGGGAAACAGGCGGATTTCCTGATCCTCGACCATGCCGCGTTCTTCCAGCAAGGCCCGCAGCCGCACTTGATCGCGGGGATCGACCAGACCGGGCGGCAAATATTCCCCCACCAGGGACGGCACCGGTCTTCCCAATAATCGGCCGGCACGGGGATTGGCATAAAGAATTCCGCCCCCGATCCGCCCCAGGACCATCAGTGGAAAAGGGGCAGCGGCCAGAATGGCGGCCATTCGGCTTTCTGACCGCGCCACCTGGGCCTGTGCATTTTCGTGATCCACCAGCCGCCGCATCCACAGCCAGACGAACAGGCCGGTCAGCGCCACCAAAATCCCGCCCAAAACCCGTAGCCAGAGAATTCCCGACGGGGTGGCTGCCGTCCATCCCCCCCTGGGGGTGGCGGCGATCTGCCAGCTTCCCCCCGGCAAGATCACATCCAGCAAGACGGGATCGCGGTTGAACAGGCCGCCATCCCCATGGATCATCGCCCCCGCCGCCCCCAGGCCGTCGCGGCCACGGATCGCCAGATCCAGATCCCTGGCGCTGCGGTCCAGGCCCACGGCCTCGATCACGCTGTCCAGCATGATGGGAATGGCCACCATGCCCCAGGGCGGCCCGCTGCCGGTCCGCCCCCCCGGCGGTGTCACGTAGATGGGCATCCGCCCGATCACCGCCATTCCGCCTTGAATCAATTCGACCGGACCGGCCAGGACGGGCACGCGGGTTTGAAACATCCGTTCGATCACCGGCCATTGATCGGGGCGGTCGCGCAAATCCAGGCCCAGGGCGCCTTCATTGTCGCGCAACGGGTAGATGTCGACGATGACACTGCCACGGGCCAGGGAGATATTACGGATGTGGCGGGTCTGCCCGATCATTTCGCGGGCAATGGCTTCAAATTTTTGGTGGGATATGTCCCGGTCGCTGGCGATCAGGGCCGCCAGCCCCCTGGTCAGCAGCAAGGTGCCGTTCAATTCCCCTTCCAGCCTGGCCCGCAACGTGGACAGACGGTCCAGCACCTGCAACCGGCTTTGCTGGTCCTGCCGCGCCCATTCCAGCCGTTCCACCGCCACGACTGCCGCCAGGGCAACCACCATGGACAGCAAGGCGGCTATCCATGGTCTGGTTGATGACGGCATTTCCCCCCCTGAGGTTTACGTGACTTTCCGGTCGATCATAGCCGAGGCTTTCGCCCCTTCGTAGACCAAAAGTCACGCAACCGGGGCATCCTTATCCTTGCTGCAAGGACGACAGGAACGAAGACACGCGCGAGTTGAGGGATACCGACCGGTCCGACATGGAATCGGCGGCGGCATGAACTTGCCGGGCAGCGTTATCCCCCTGGGCCGCCGATTGGCTGAGGGCACCCACCGCATCAGAGACGGCCTGAGTGTGGGATGCGGCCACTTGGGCGCTGCGGCCGATTTCGGCGGTGGCTGCGCTTTGTTCCGCCACCGCCGAGGCAATGGCCTGCGCGGCTTCCGCCACTTCGCTGATGGTCAGCCCCAACCCATCCAGGCTGTCCATGGCGTCACGGGTGACGGTTTGGATGGTGACCGCCTGTTCGCTGATGGCCTGGGTCGCCTTGGCGGTTTGACTGGCCAGATTCTTCACCTCGCCGGCCACCACGGCAAAGCCCTTTCCAGCTTCGCCGGCGCGGGCGGCCTCGATGGTGGCGTTCAGCGCCAGCAGATTGGTTTGATTGGCGATCTGGCTGATCATCCGCGCCACTTCGGCGATGCGGCCGGCGGCTTCCGCCAATTTGGCCACCACCTCGCCGGTGTGATTGGCGCGGGAGACGCTTTCATCGGCCACGCTGGCCGACCGGCTGGATTGGTGGCCGATCTCGGTGATGGACGCCCCCAATTGTTCGGCGGCCGACGCCACCGTCTGCACGCTGGAGGATGTGGCCTCGGCCAGGCCCGCCACTTCGCTGGCCCGTGCCCCCACGGCGCTGGCCAGATCGGAGACGGAGGCGGCGGTATTGCGCAGGCCGTCGGCGGATTCCGCCACCTGCTGCACCGATTGATGAATGTCGCGCTCGAACATTTCAGCCATTTCGCCCTGGCGGCTGGCATGGGCGCGCTGCATTTCGCGAAAATAAGACGAAATCGCCAGATCCATATCCAGCATTACCGCCTTCATCACCATCCAGGCCAGCTTGGCCCAATGCCGGTGATCCCGGCGCGGCTGGGACGCGATTCGGGCGAACAGGCGTTCCTGAATAAAGGCATAGCCGCCCATATACCAACGCGGTTCCAGACCGATCCGCTGGTGAGCCAGCCCGACACGATAGACCCGTTCCATATAGGCATCGTCAAATCGGCCAGAGAATAGCGACTTCCAATGATCCCGCTGGGACGCTTTCAGCCGATCCAGGGACGACCTGCCCAAAATGGCCGCCACTTCCGGCTGGGCCAACAATTTGGCGTAAAATTCGTCCAGGATACCATCCAGGGCAGGCTCCACCACCGTCCAGGCTTCCGCCAATAAATGAACGGCATCCGGGCCCAATTCCAGAAAAGCCAAGCGGCGTTCACGATCAAAGAATGACGGCCCGGGCAGAACACCCGCCGCCGCAGTCGGACCAGCGGCCATTTTTTCCTCCCTGATGCCTTGGGGACAATGCCTGAAGTCTTCGAATTCTGCCATGGATAGAAAGGGAAACGAAACGAATAGGATCGTCTCGTTCAAAATATCCTGGCTGGAAAGAAGATATGGTGATGCATCTTCCAAGCATAGGCCGGATGGCTCGCACCATCCGGCCTATGCCTTTAGCTTTATATCTTCTTACGGGCAACGGTCAAGAGTGCTGTGCGTCGAATCCGGCATCCTCAACGTCCGGTTAATCACGCTCAGCATTGCCAGATCAACTTGGTGGGCGGCACGGATATCCGCCAGCACCGCATCGGTCCGGGCCACCCAATCCCCATGGGTTTGTTCCCACGCGGCCAGGGCGGCGTCATCGGGATGGGCTGCCATGGTGGCCATGACATGATCGGTGATGAAGCGCTGGTGATCGTAAAGATCGTCCAGGACCGCCTGGGCCGCCTGCTTCTGCCAATGGGACGCCCCCGCCAGGGCATGGGCCGCCTGACGCAGCCAGCCCAGGGAAAAACGCTGACCAACCCCGAAATAGATCTTGGCCGCCCGTTCCATCCCGGCCTGATGCGTGGCGGCGATCCGTCCGATATCGGCGGACGATGCCAGGACGATCAGCCCCACCAGATGGCTGGCCACGTCGGTAGGCACACCTTGGGCCGACAAGGTTGCCTGGCGTTCGGCCAGCATGGTGCGCAAACCGCTGGGAAGCACCTGAGCCATGGCGGTTTTCAACGCCGCCACCATGGGGTCCAGTTGGGCGATAGCCACGCCGATGGACATATCGGCGGGCATGGAGCGCAAGACCCAGGCGGTGGTCCGGTCCAACAGGCGGTCGGATTCCACCACCATGCCGGCCTGAACGGCGGCGGGCACCATTCCATCCAGATTTTCAATGGCCGCCCACGCCGCCCGCAATCCGTGACCATCCCGCGCGATCAGATAGGCACGGGCCACTTGGGCCGGGCTGCGTCCGGTCTTTTCCACCATATCGGCGATAAAGCTGATTCCGGCCCGGTTGATGATGGAATTGGTGACGGCGGTGGCGATGATTTCCCGCCGCAGCCGATGGCCGGAAATGGCCGCCGGGAATCTGGTGCGGATCGGGCTGGGGAAATAGCTGGCCAGATCGGCGGCCAGATGGGGATCATCGGGCAGATCGCTGGCCAGGATGGCATCATGGAGCCACAATTTGGCATAGCCCAGCAGAACCGCCAGTTCCGGCCGGGTCAGACCCTGGCGCCGCACGGCCCGTTCCGCCAATTGTTCGTCATCGGGCAGGAATTCCACCCCCCGATCCAGCCGCCCGGCCTTTTCCAGCATGCGCATGAAGCGGGCGTGGGAGTCCAGCATGCCCGCGCCTTGGGCCTGCATGACCGTCAATGCCTGGGTTTGGCGGTAATTATCGGTCAGAACCAGCGCGGCCACTTCGCCGGTCATGGCGGCCAGCACGTCCTCGCGCTGGCGCGGGGTCAACTCGCCTTGCGCCACCAGCCCGTCCAACAATATCTTGATATTCACCTCGTGATCCGAAGTATCCACCCCGGCGGAATTGTCGATGGCATCCGTATTGATCCGGCCGCCGCCGCCACCGGCTCCGATCTGGGCGTATTCGATGCGGCCCTGCTGGGTCATTCCCAGATTGGCCCCTTCGCCGATGATCCTGGCTTGCACGTCGCGCCCATCCACCCGCAGGGCATCATTGGCGCGATCACCCGCCTGGGCGTTGCTTTCCTTGCTGGATTTCAGATAGGTGCCGATCCCGCCGAAAAACAGCAGATCCACCGGCAAGGTCAGCAAGATACGGATCAGCCGGGTGGGGTCCATATGACCCGCGCTTATTCCCAACAGCGCCGCCATTTCCGTGCTGACCGGAATGGATTTGGCCGCCCGCGAAAACACGCCGCCGCCGGGGGATATCAAGGCCGGGTCATAATCGGGCCAGGATTTCACCGCCTTGAACAAGCGTTCCCGTTCGGCGAATGACCGGTCGGGATCGGGATCGGGGTCGATGAAAATATGGCTGTGATTGAAGGCCGCCACCAGACGGATATGGGGAGAACACAGCATGGCGTTGCCGAACACGTCGCCCGACATGTCACCAACCCCGACCACGGTGAAATCACTGCTTTGGCAATCCTGCCCGGCTTCGCGGAAATGCCGTTTGACGGCTTCCCAGGCGCCACGGGCGGTGATGCCCATGGCTTTATGATCATATCCCTTGGACCCGCCAGAGGCAAAGGCATCCCCCAGCCAGAACCCGCGTTCCAGTGACAAGGCATTGGCAATATCGGAAAAGCTGGCGGTTCCCTTATCGGCGGCCACCACCAGATAGGCATCGTCGCCATCGTGCCGGATCACCCGGTCCGGCACCACCACCTTGCCATCCGACAGATTGTCGGTCACGTCCAGCAAGCCCCGGATCAAGGTCTGATAACAGGCAATCCCTTCCGCCAGCAGGGCATCGCGCCCGCCCATGGCCGCAGGGCGGCGGACGATGAATCCGCCCTTGGCCCCCACGGGAACGATCACCGCGTTCTTGACCATTTGGGCTTTCATCAATCCCAGGATTTCCGTGCGGAAATCCTCGCGCCGGTCGGACCAGCGGATACCGCCGCGCGCCACCTTGCCGCCGCGCAGATGAATCCCTTCCATGCGCGGGCTATGGACAAAGATTTCCACCATGGGCCGAGGCAGGGGCAGATCGTCGATCCGGCGGGAATCCAGTTTCAGCGACAGATACAGGCGATCTTGGAAATAGTTCGTCCGCAAGGTGGCCCGGATCAACCCCAGGAAACGGCGCAAAATACGGTCATCATCCGCATTGACCACCTGATCCAGGGATTTTTCCGCGGCATCATCCGCTTTTTCCCAACCTTCCGCCGGGGCGGACGGGTCGAAACGGGCGCGGAACAACGCCCATAAGGCGGCGGTCTGTTCGGGATTGGCGGCCAATGCCTGTTCCATATAAGCCTGGGATAGTGGGCTGCCCGCTTGCAGGGAATACCGGGCATAAGCGCGCATCACCCAAGCCTGGCGCCAGGACAGGCCCGCCGACAAAACCAGACGGTTGAAGCCGTCATTATCGGCCTCGCCCCGCCAGACCCGCAGCACGGTTTCTTCGAAATCCACCCGCCGCGCCGCCAGATCAATGGCCTTGCCATCGGTGGCGACCAATTGAAAATCATGGATCCAAATCGGGGCGGCATGATTGGCCGCCCGGATTTCATGGGGAATTTCCGCGATGGCCCGCAGCCCCAGGGCCTCAAGCACCGGCAGGATGTCGGACAGGGCGATGGTGGTGCCGGGATGAACCAGCTTCAGCCGGGCTTCGGTCGCGGCGGCATCCAGCGGGCGGTAAAAAGACAGCCCCAGATCGGCCCCGGCCCGAGCCGCCTCTAGCCGGGCGATATCACCCAACGCCGTCAGCGGCGGGTACAATTCCCGATAGGATGCGGGGAAGCCATCGCACCAGCGCCGGGCCAATTCCAATCCCTTGGCTTCGCCATGGGCCTGAACCAGGGCGGCTTGCATCCGGTCGCCCCACGATTTGGCCGCTTCCGCCAACCGCATTTCCAATTGGGTTTCGTCCACCCTGGGCACTTGGCCCGGATTGGTGCGGATCACCACCATCAGCCGGGCCAGCGGCCCATCGCTGACTTGGGTGTAATAGGTGTCCAGATGTCCGCCCCAGGCTTGTTCCAGCAGATGGATCACCCCCAGACGAAGGCCGGTGTCATAGCGGTCGCGCGGCAAATAAACCAGACAGGTGACGAAGCGTTCGAATTCATCCCGCCGAACCAGCAGCATCACTTGCGGACGTTCCTGCCCGTGCAGGATGGTCAGGGCATGCTGATACAAAAGATCGTCGGAAATCTGGAACAGCTCATCGCGGGGATAGGTGTCCAGAATATTGGTCATCGCCTTGGCGTCATGCCCATGGGGGATGAACCCGGTACGCGCCCGGACCAGCGCGACCTTGCGCCGCAACAGCGGAATATCCGCCGGTGTCCGGGTATATGCCACCGAGGTGAACAACCCGACAAAGGCATGTAATCCCACCACCCGGCCCTGGTCATCCACCTGCTTCACCCCCACCACATCCATATGGACCGGGCGGTGGACGGTGGAATGCAGGGCCGATTTGGTGACCAGCAAGGTTTGCCGCCCGCTCAGAAACGCCCGGATATCCGGCGGCATTTCAGACAATGCCAAAACATGATCGAAAACATGGGCCTGATCACGCCGCATCAGCCCCAGACTATCCCCCATATCCGTGCTGATCTGGGGGGGATTGCTGGGGGTCAGGGAAAAGTGGCGATAGCCCAGGAAGGTGAAATGGTCATCATGCAGCCATGTCAGGAAATCGGCGTTTTCCACCGTTTCCTCGGTATCGCGACCCAGCCCCGCCGCCACGGCGCCAATGCGGGCACGCATGGCGGGCCAATCTTCGACCACCAGCCGGACCTGTTCCAACGTGTCGTCCAATTGCCGGGCCAAATCGGCCTGGGCGTCGGGGGACAGGCGGTCGATTTCCACATGGATCAGCGATTCCGGCTGTCCCTGGGTCTGATCCTCCACCGCCAGCACATCATGCAAAAACCCATCCTCGGCCCGTCGGACGGCAATGACCGGGTGCACCAGAAGATGGGTTTGCAGACCGGCGCGGGCCAGCACCATGGACAGGGAATCCACCAGGAACGGCATGTCGTCATTGACGATTTCCACCACCGTATGGGCGGATGTCCAGCCATGCCGGTCCGGCTCCGGGTCATAAACCCGGATATGGGCCTGTCCGGCGGCCCGCTGGCGGATAAATCCCAGCAAACCGGATACCACGGCGAACAGGGCATCCCCGTCCAGCGCAGCCAGATCGTCGGCGGATAAACCCGCCAGATAATAACCGGCCAAACGCTGGGCCGGGCCGGCCATGGTTTCGCCCAGACGGCGGCGCACGGCGCCAGCCAAATCGGTGATCAGGGCAGTTCGCTGAAAATCGGCGGGTTGGGTCATGATCGCTCCCTTTTTGGCCATCGCTCGTGGCTTTGTCCTTTAGGTGGCGGCGATCATCGGGTTTTACAGGGGACCCCCGGAAAAAGAAAGGGCAGCGCGAATGGCTGCCCTTTCCCTACACGTAAGGATGATGGATTAGAAGGTCAGGGACAGACCGGTCATCACCACCACGCCCTTGTTGTTTTCGGCGGCCACATTGCGGTTTTCGCCGTCATACTTGACATAACCGCCCGAAGCCACGGCGTCCACGCCAGCGCCCAGAGCATACTTGCCCGACACCTGATAGACCTGTTCCTTCAGGTTGCGGGGGTTGTTGATGGTGCCTTCGGCTTCGGAATGGAAGTACGCGAAGCTGACCGCATAGGGGCCGGTTTCGTACTGCACGCCGGCATCCCAGGCAAAGCCCTGCGAGCTGACGGTGGCCAAGCCACCCACTTCGTCACGGATGCCACGGAACGAACCGCCGACGGTAAAGCCGTTATAGGACAGCTGGGTGCCAGCGCTCCATTCGCGGTTGTTGCTCTTATGCTCGTCGATCGAGTTGTTGAAGCTGTTGCCGTTGCTCAGATCGTACCAGACATAGCCGCCCGACACCTTGACGCCAACGCCCGAGAATTCGCGGGCATACAGGGCGCCGACACCATAACCGGGAGAGGTCTGGGCTTCGTAACCACGGTTGTCTTCGCTCAGCACGCTGGGGATATAGCTGGCGCCGACGGTCAGACCGTAGAAGCTGGGCGAGACATAGGTGATCTTTTCCGCGTTGTCGTCGGTGTCGATTTCGGTGGTGGTGCGGATGCCCAGCAGGCCGGTGGCACCGGTGCCCGCGGCGAAAGCAGCCGGAGCCGACAGAGCGAACTGGCCGGTGGCAATACCGTCGGACGCCCAGTTGCCAGCGGCATCGGGGGCCATCACATGCAGCAGCACGGCGCCATTGGCTTCGGTGCCGGCGATGATCTTACCGAACCCGCCCTGAATGAAGACGGCGCTTTTGTCGATGACGTCGGTGGAACCGGTATTGCGGGTTTCCACATTGCCGCCGGCTTCCAGTTCGACGTTGATACCGACGGTCAGGCCGTTATCCAGCTTGGTGGAGCCAGAGAAGAAGACTTCGTTGTCGCCCTTGACGTCAACGGCAACCGGGTTCTGGCCGGTGGCGTTGATGTAGCTGTCCTTGTTCCAGGCACCGACCACCCACCATTTAGAATAGCCGCCCAGTTCCAGCTTGATCTTTTCCGACGCCTGGGCGCCGCTGGCAGCCGTGGCCGCGATCAATGCAGTGGTGGCGATCAGAATCTTTTTCATTGTGTGCCTCGTGCCTCGGTTTCACAAAACGCTTAATTTGTGAGCATTTGATGACGCGAGTGTACTGGGCAGTCATTGCCCCGTTCAACAGCAGATCGACTCATTTGCCTAATTCTTGCCATCATGTGGCAAAGCTGCAACAGATCAAAAAACAGGCACAATATTCAGGCGATTTTGCCGGATGACTGCCCACATCTTGCGCAAATCAGAATCATCGTCATCTCTCTTATTAGCTGTAGGAGCGGGCAAAAGAAAAGGGCAGCCCACAAGGGGCTGCCCTTCCTTAAGACGATTGTCTCTGGCTTTGGATTAGAAAGCCAGGGACAGACCGGTCATCACAACCCAACCGTCGTTCTTGGCGGCGGCACGGGTAGCGGCGACGGCGCTGTTACGAGCTTCGTCCTTGTAGTCGGCATAGCCGGCCGAAGCCAGAACGTCCACGCCGGCGCCCAGGGCGTACTTACCGGACACCTGGTAGAACTCGATCTTATCGCTCCAGGGGTTGTTGATCGCGCCATCAACCATGGAGGAGAAGTAAGCAACCGACACGGCATACGGGCCGGTGGCGTACTGCAGACCAACGTCCCAAGCCTGACCGCTGTAGGAGGTGCCGCGGTTGAAATCGGCGTCGGTGGCGCCGTACGATTCCTTGTCGTCCAGGATGCGACGATAGGAACCGCCCAGGGTGAAGCCGGCATAGGACAGCTGACCACCGGTCGAGTATTCACGCTGCACGCCGTGGATACCCAAGGCGGCAACGGTAGCGACACCGCTATTGGCCAAAGCGCCGCCGTTGATGGCGTCACGCGGGTTGTACTGGGCGTAACCGATATCACCCTTCACGCCAACGCCACCGAAGGTGTTTGCGTACAGCAGGCCAGCGCCATAAACGGGCATGGAGCCAACAACAGCACCGCCGTTACCGGCGCCATTGATGTTGCCTTCATAGCCGCGATTGTCTTCGCTGATGCCGTTGGGCTTGTAGGAAGCGCCGAAGGTGAAGCCATAGAAGGTCGGCGAGACGTAGGTGATGCCTTCGCTGTCGCCGTCGGTCAGGATGGCGGTGGTGTTGCCAACGCCAGCGGTGTTGCCGACGTTGCCGATACCGCTGGTGCCGTTGGCGAGGTCAGCGGAGATCTGGCCCATGCGAGCGACGCCAGCCGGACGGCCCAGAGCGTAGTCACCGGTCAGGATGCCACCTTCGTTCCAGTTGCCAGCGGCATCCGGAGCGGTGTTGTGGATCAGGTAGGTGCCGTTGTTCTTGGAACCAACGATCAGCTTGCCGTAGCCGCTTTCCAACCAGACGTAGGATTCGTCGATCACGTCGGTGCCGGTGCCGTTACGGGTGTCGGTGTTGCCACCGGCTTCCAACTGCACGTCGATACCGACCGACAGGCCGTTATCCAGCTTGGTCGAACCACGGAAGTAGACTTCGTTGTCGCCCTTGACGTCAACGGCGACCGGGTTCTGGCTAGTGGCGTTCAGATAGCTGTCCTTGTTCCAGGCGCCCACGACCCACCACTTGGAGAAGCCGCCCAGATCCAGCTTGATCTTTTCGGAAGCGGACGCGGCACCGGTGGTGAACATCCCGGCGGCCACCAGCGCGGTGCTGGCGATCAGAATCTTTTTCATGTCATCTCCTCTCTACGATTTGGCACCGGGTTACGCCAACGCGAACCCACAAATCCAAATGAACGAACGAATGGGAATCAGCCACGACACGGCTTCAGAGTCAACGAAAGCCAATAGGGGAATGTGTCGAATGACTCTCACTGTGGCTAAAACGCAACAGGCCGACATGCCGATCTTCAGAAAGAAGATGACCTTTTTTCCAACAACTACATTGAAATATAATGATTTTTTCTCATTTACCGCCGCCCGGCGGGCGAAATCGGCGATTGCACGGAACCAGGCCCATAACGAAAAGGCGGCTTGCCGACAGGGATGGCATCGTTGCATTCTGCTGGCCGCCGCACCTGCCCGCAGGGGATGGCGCGCGCGTAATTAGGCCAGGGCTTTCGGAAAGCGACGGTAATGATGATGAAGAGTGCGAAGGCAGCGGTGCTGGTGGCGCTGGGTCTTGCGGCGGCGGTGTCGGCCTGTTCGGAAACCAAATCGGTTTTCCCCACTCGCGACAAGAATTCCAGCGCGCCGCAAATGGGCACGGAAAAGCGCGAAACCATCTTCGGCGATGAAGGCATCCTGGGCGGCAGCAGCAAAAAGAACCAAGGCGACGGGGCCGGGATCGGCGTCAACGCCTTTTTGTGGCGGGCGTCGCTGGACACCATCGCCTTCATGCCCATCGCCAGCGCCGATGCCTTTGGCGGCACCATCATCACCGATTGGTACACTCTGCCCGAATCCCCGTCGGAACGGTTCAAGCTGAACGTGTTCATCATGGACAAGGCATTGCGCGCCGATGGCGTCAAGGTGTCGGTGTTCAAGCAGATGCGGGACACGTCCGGCCAGTGGATCGACATCAAGACCGATCCGCGCATGGCCGCCGATCTGGAAAATTCCATCCTGACCCGGGCGCGCCAGTTGCGCATCGTGTCCAGCGAGCAATAAGGGCCGTCCCGGCCCCTTATTCTTCCCCCGAATTCAATCGCATATACCCTGAGGCCCGGCCGTCATGTCGCGCACCGACGAGCGTTATAACGTCAAGGAAACCGAAGCCAAGTGGCAGCAGCAATGGGAGGAAAGCCAAAGCTTTACCGCCCGCCGCGATCCTGCCCGGCCTAAATATTTCGTTATGGAAATGTTCCCCTATCCGTCGGGGCGCATCCATATGGGCCATGTGCGCAATTATACGCTGGGTGACGTGGTGGCCCGGCACAAGCGGGCCAGGGGCTTCAACGTGCTGCACCCCATGGGCTGGGACGCCTTTGGCCTGCCGGCGGAAAATGCCGCCATCGAACGGGGCGCCCATCCGGCGCAATGGACCCGCGACAACATCGCCGCCATGCGGGTTCAACTGAAATCCATGGGCCTGTCCTATGATTGGGGACGCGAGGTCGCCACCTGCGAACCGGATTATTACCGCCACGAACAAAAAATGTTCCTGGATTTCCTGAAGGCCGGTCTGGTCTACCGCAAGGAATCCTGGGTCAATTGGGACCCGGTGGAAAACACGGTGCTGGCCAATGAACAGGTGATCGACGGCCGGGGCTGGCGGTCGGGCGCCCTGGTGGAAAAGCGGTTGCTGAACCAATGGTTCCTGAAGATCACCGCCTTCGCCGATGATCTGCTGGGGGCATTGTCCGGGCTGGAGCGCTGGCCCGAACGGGTGCGGATCATGCAGGAAAATTGGATCGGCCGCTCTGAAGGGGCGCGGTTGACCTGGTCCGTGATTGGCCGTGACGACCGGCTGGAGATCTTCACCACCCGGCCCGACACCCTGTTCGGCGCCGCCTTCCTGGCCATTTCCCCCAACCACCCCCTTTCCGCCCAATTGGCCGCCGACAATCCGGCCCTGGCCGATTTCATCGCCGAATGCAATCGCATGGGCACGTCGGAAGCGGCCTTGGAAACCGCCGAGAAAAAGGGATTGGATACCGGGCTGAAGGCTGCCCACCCCTTTGTTCCGGGGTTGGAACTTCCCATCTATGTGGCCAATTTCGTGCTGATGGATTACGGCTCGGGCGCCATTTTCGGCTGCCCCGCCCATGATCAGCGCGACCTGGATTTCGCCCGCAAATACGGCCTGCCGGTCAAGCCGGTGGTTCTGCCCCCCGACCAGGACCCGGCCAGCGTCACCATCGGTGACGAGGCTTATGCCGGTGACGGAACGCTGTTCAATTCCCAATTCCTGGACGGATTGGCGGTGGATGCCGCCAAATCGGCGGCCATTGCCCGCATCGGCGAATTGGGCATTGGCGAACGCACGGTCAATTGGCGCCTGCGCGATTGGGGCGTGTCGCGGCAGCGTTATTGGGGCTGCCCCATTCCCATCATCCATTGCCCGGATTGCGGGGTGGTGCCGGTTCCCGATGCCGATTTGCCGGTGCGTCTGCCCGATGATGTGACCTTTGACCAGCCGGGCAATCCCCTGGCCCGCCATCCCACATGGTCCCATGTGGCCTGCCCGGTCTGCGGCAAGGCGGCCCGGCGGGAAACCGATACCTTCGACACTTTTTTCGAATCGTCGTGGTATTTCGCCCGCTATTGTTCCCCCACCCGCGACGACGTGGCCTTTGACCGCGACGATGCCGCCTATTGGCTGCCGGTGGATCAATATATCGGCGGGATCGAACATGCGGTTCTGCACCTGCTTTATTCCCGCTTTTTCACCCGCGCCCTGGCCAAATGCGGCTATCTGGACGTGTCCGAACCCTTTGACGGTCTGCTGACCCAAGGCATGGTCTGCCACGAAACCTATAAGGATCAGTCCGGCGCCTGGCTGTATCCCGAAGAGGTGGACCGCGCCGCCGATGGCAGCCTGCACCATGTGCAAACCGGCCAGCCGGTCAATGGCGGGCGGTCGGAAAAGATGTCCAAATCCAAGCGCAACGTGGTGGACCCGGCCCAGATCATCGCCACCTATGGCGCCGATACCGCCCGGCTGTTCATGCTGTCCGATTCGCCGCCGGAACGGGATCTGGAATGGACCGAGGCCGGCATTGACGGGGCTTGGCGTTACGTCAACCGGCTGTGGCGCATGGTGATCACCATGGCCGATGCCTTGCCCGCCCCCGGCAGCGCCATGCCGGAATTGGGGAATGCCGCCCAATCCCTGCGCCGTCTGACCCATAAGGCGATCGCGGCGATCAGCGACGATCTGGAACGCTTTCATTTCAACAAGGCGGTGGCCCGTCTGCGTGAATTGACCAACGCCCTGGGCGATGTCAAACCGGCGGGGCTGACCCCGGATCTGGCCTGGGTCCTGCGTGAGGGGCTGGAGGTCAGCGCGCTTTTGGCCGCCCCGATGATGCCCCATCTGGCCGAGGAAATGTGGGCCGAACTGGGCCATGCCGATCTGGTGGTGAACACGCCCTGGCCCCAGGCCGACGCATCCTTGCTGGTGGAAGACAGCGTGACCGTGGCCATTCAGGTCAATGGCAAGCTGCGCGCCACTATCGAGCTGCCAAAGGATGCCGATGCCGCCGTGGCCGAACAATTGGCCCTTGCCCACCCCCTGGTCATCCAGGCAATGTCGGGGAAGGCCCCGCGTAAAGTGGTGGTGGTACCGAATCGGATCGTCAATGTGGTGGTCTAGGCTTATCCTGGTGATGGGGGTTTTGGCGCTGGGGCCGGCAGGCTGCGGCTTCCGCCCCCTTTACGGCCAGCCGGATGGAACGCCGCAATCCCCCACATCGGCCGATCTGGCGCAAATCCGTGTCGCGGGTATCGCCGACCGGACCGGCCAGCTTTTGCGCACCCAATTGGTCCATCGGCTATCCCCGCAGGGTGAACCCGCCAATCCCCGCTTTGTCCTGGATGTCGAGGTGGCCGAGGATCTGAGCGGCATCGCCGAAAGCAATGACGGCAAGACCACCATCGGCCGCATGACCTTGCGCGCCCGCTATATCCTGCGCGACGCCATCAGCGGCAAGCCGGTGACCCAGGCGGAAAGCCGGTCTTATGGCACCTTCCGCTATCTGGGGCCGCGCTATGGCAGCGTGGTATCGGAACGCAGCACCGAGGAATCAGCCTTGTCGGAAATCGCCGCCGACATTGCCGGTGCCTTGGCGGTGACCATGAACAAGTTGCGAGATAACCGGTGAAGATCACCGGGGCCAAGGCGGAAGGTTTTTTAAAAAATCCGCCGACGGCCATTCGTGCCATCCTGGTCTATGGACCCGACGGGGGATTGGTTCGGGAACGGGCCAATCGCCTGCTGATGCTGGCGGTTCCCGACCTGTCCGATCCCTTTCGGGTGGCCGAACTGTCCCCCGCCATTTTAAAGGATGATCCGGCCCGTCTGTCCGACGAAGCCGCCGCCCTGTCCCTGACCGGCGGTCGCCGCGCCGTAGTGGTCCGGGATGCCGCCGACAGTGTCGCCGGGCCGTTCCAGGATTTTCTGGCCCGCCCCATCGGCGATGCCATGGTGGTGGCGGAAGCGGGGGATTTGGGGCCACGCTCGTCCTTGCGCAAATTGTTCGAAGGCGCCGACAATGCCGCCGCCCTACCCTGCTATGCCGATGAAGCGGAAAGCCTGCGCCAAGTCATCGCCGAGGAATTAAGAGCTGACGGGCTGACCGCCACCCCCGACGCCTTGGCGTTTCTGATCAGCCATTTGGGCGGCGACCGCCGGTTGACCCGGTCAGAACTGCGCAAACTGGCCCTGTATATGGGGGCGCCGGGGCAGGTGCGGTTGGAAGACGCCGTAGCCTGTATCGGAGACACCGCCGCCCTATCCATGGACGATCTGTCCCTGTCCACCGCCGATGGCGATCACGCCACCGCCCAGCGGGTTTTGGACCGTCTGTTGCGCGAAGGCGGCAATGCCATCACCGTCTTGCGCGCCCTGTCCCGCCATTTTCAACGGCTGCATCTAGCCCGTGGCCTGACCGAACAGGGGAAATCCGCCGATCAGGCCATGGCGGCCTTACGTCCACCGGTCATTTTCCACGCGGCCGACCGGTTCCGCCGCCAATTGGGCCGCTGGCCCACCGACCGGCTGGGGCGTGCCCTGGAAATGCTGATCCAGGCCGAGGCGGATTGCAAAACCACCGGCATGCCGACCGAAGCCATCTGTTCACGCACCATCATGCAATTGGCCCGCGCCGCTAGAAAATAGGCGTTTTGGGGGCATCGGCCCCCAATCGCGACAGCCAATGGCGGCGACGCTATTCGTGCAGGGTCTTATAGACCTTGGCTTCGTGGATGATGTAGGCGTCGATCATGGACCGGAAAATCTGTTCGATCAGATCGGGCGATGTCCCTTCCTCGATGGCCATGTGCCGAACCTTCAGCACGATTTCCTCGATCCGTTCGGGGTCAACCACGGCGGCCTTGGTCGGCTTGAAACCGGCGGCCTGTTCCACATACCCGGCCCGTTCGGCCAAAAGCGGCACGATCTGACGGTCCAAGCGATCAATGTGCTGGCGCACTTCCTGAAGGTTGTTGCACTTGGCCATGGACGTTTCCCTTATTTTGCTATCCGCGCGGGCTTTATCGCGGATCTCGACCCGATACGGCCGAAATCCGCTCTGACAGGGTGCGGAAAAACCCTCTTTCGGGGGCATTTGCCCCCGAACCCTCCAGATTTCTAACTCTTTGAAAGAAAAAGAAACTGGAGGCTTGGCGGCTACGCCTCCAAACGGGTCTGGGCGGTCGCCCAGCCGCGAAGCGGAGTTTTTCCGCACCCTGCTAATATGCATATTCCCGGAACACCGGGTCAACCGATCCGCCCCAGCGGCCATGGAAAGCCTCCAGCATGTCTTCCGCCGGAGTGCGTCCCGATTGGGCTGTGACATGAAGGGTTTCCAGGAACATGGTTTCGTCCCGTCCCGAATCATTCAGCCGGGCACGGTTGCGCAATCCCTGTTCCGACAAGGCCAAGGTCTGGCGGGCCAATTCGCCAACCGTCGTGCCGCCGATGCGGGTGGCCAGGCCCAGTTTGGGAACATCGGCGCGCAATTGTTCCCGTTCATCCAACGACCACCCCTTGGCCAGATCCCAAGCGGCGTCCAGAACGTCCTGATCATACAACAGACCGACCCAAAAGGCCGGTAAGGCGCATAGCCGCCGCCATGGGCCGCCATCGGCCCCGCGCATTTCCAAAATCTTTTTCAGCCTGACTTCGGGAAAGGCCGTGGTCAGATGGTCTGACCAATCACCCATGGTGGGATATTCGCCCGGCAAAGCGGGCAGTTTTCCCGCCATGAAATCGCGGAAGGATTGACCGGATGCATCCACATACCGCCCGTCGCGGTAAACGAAATACATGGGGACATCCAGCATCCAATCCACATAGCGTTCAAAGCTCATCCCGGCCTCGAACACGAAGGGCAGCATGCCGCACCGGTCTGGATCGGTGTCGGTCCACACATCCGACCGCCCTGACAGCAGGCCCGAAGGGCGCCCCTCAAGAAAAGGCGAACTGGCGAACAAGGCGGTGGCCACCGGCTGCAAGGCCAGTGACACCTGGAATTTCCGCACCATGTCCGCTTCCGAGGAAAAGTCCAAATTGACCTGCACGGTGCAGGTCCGCAGCATCATGTCCAATCCCTTGCCGCCACGCTTGGGCATGTAATCGCGCATGATGCGATAGCGGCCTTTGGGCATCCACGGCACATCCTCGCGCCGCCATTTGGGCTGAAACCCCATGCCCAGAAAGCCGACATCCAGATGACCGGCAATATCCTTGACCTGCTTCAGATGGTTATAGGTTTCGCAGCAGGTCTGATGGATGGTTTCCAAGGGCGCGCCCGACAGTTCCAACTGTCCACCCGGTTCCAGGGTCACCGATGCCCCGGTATGATCGGTCAGGGCGATGATATGCCCGTCTTCCAGAATTGGAGTCCAGCCAAAGGCGGTCAGTCCCTGCAACAGGGCACCGATTCCGCGCTCGCCCTCATAGGGCAAAGGACGCAGATCATCCAGACGGTAGGCGAATTTTTCGTGTTCGGTGCCGATGCGCCACTGGTCCTTGGGCTTGCAGCCCGAAACCATATACTCAATCAGCTGACGCTTGGACGTGATCGGCTCGCCACTTGGCTTGGCGGGTGCGGACATGGGGGGGGACCCTGGCTAAGTGGAGGCGAATGTAAGTGCGTGAGTAGCAAACGACGGCAAAGCCGGGTCCGTCAAGGCCGGATTTGCGGTCATTGTGGTAAGGGGCTGCTCAGGCCGCCGAATGGTGGTCCTCGCTGCCGTCGGGATCGCGCAAAACATAGCCGCGCCCCCACACCGTCTCGATATAGCTATCACCTTCAGTAGCGGAAGACAGCTTCTTACGCAACTTACAGATGAAGACGTCGATGATTTTCAGTTCCGGTTCGTCGATACCGCCATACAGGTGATTGAGGAACTGTTCCTTGGTCAGGGTTTGCCCCTTGCGCAGGGACAAAAGTTCCAAGATCCCGTATTCCTTGCCGGTCAGATGCAAGGGATCGCCCGCCACTTCCACCGTGCGGGTATCCAGATTGACCGACAGCTTGCCGGTACGGATCACCGATTGGGAATGTCCCTTGGACCGCCGGACAATAGCCTGGATGCGGGCGACCAATTCGCCCCGGTCGAAGGGCTTGGTCAGGTAATCATCGGCGCCGAAGCCCAATCCCTTGATCTTCTTGTCCGGCTCTGTCAGGCCGGACAGGATCAGGACAGGCGTTTCCACGCGGGCGGCACGCAGCCGCCGCAGCACTTCGTACCCGTCCATATCGGGCAGCAGCAGATCAAGCAATATGATGTCGTAATCATAAAGCTTGCCGATTTCCAGCCCGTCTTCCCCCAAGGCGGTGGTGTCCACCACCATGCCTTCGGCCTTTAACATGGTCTCGATGACCTGGGCCATCATCCGGTCGTCTTCGACCACCAGCACGCGCATGTGGCTATCCCCGTTTTTTGGGTCTTGAGGATGTGGTAACCATAAGAGGCTATTTTGTCCAGTCCAAGGTGCGCAGGCGGTAACTCCCTCGCTCAAAAGGACGATTTTTGTTTTGCCGTTTCGTGGCTGTTCCCGGGAGGACTGGGGTGAAATTCCTGGCGCGCAATCTGATCAACGATATTGACCGCCTGAACGGCGTCCAGGTCTTTGGCCGCGTGGCCGCGGTCCAGGGCATGCTGATCGAGGCCGGCGGCGTCCAACGCCAGATTTCGGTGGGCGACCGCTGCCACGTCCTGGCCCGTGACGGCCGCCGCATCCCGTGCGAGGTGGTGGGATTCCGCCAGGGCCGCGCGCTGTTGATGCCGTTTGTCGCCATCGACGGCATCGGCCTGGGATGCAGGACCGAAGTGCAGGATTCGGACCCGGTGGTCTATCCCGATCGCGGTTGGCTGGGCCGGGTGATCAATGCCTTTGCCCAGCCGGTGGATGGTCTGGGCCCCCTGCCGTCGGGCGATGCGGGCTATCCCATTCACAACCGTCCGCCGCCAGCCCATTCCCGCCAGCGCGTGGCCGGCAAGGTTGATTTGGGCGTGCGCTCGGTCAATGCGTTCCTGACCATGTGCCGGGGCCAGCGCATGGGTATTTTCGCCGGATCGGGTGTGGGAAAATCGTCCATTCTGTCCATGATGGCCAAGAACACGTCATGCGATGTGTCGGTCATCGGGCTGGTGGGCGAACGTGGCCGCGAAGCCCGCGAATTCATCGAGGACGATCTGGGCCCCGAGGGGATGAAGCGGTCAGTCATCGTCGTATCCACATCCGATGAAAGCCCGCTGATGCGCCGTCAGGCCGCCTATGTCACCTTGTCGGTCGCGGAATATTTCCGCGACCAGGGCTTGGACGTGCTGTGCATGATGGATTCGGTCACCCGTTTCGCCATGGCCCAGCGCGAGATCAGTCTGTCCGCGGGTGAACCGCCCGCGTCCAAGGGCTATACCCCCACGGTCTTCGCCGAATTGCCCCGCCTGCTGGAACGCGCCGGTCCCGGTAGCGGCAAAGGCTCGATCACCGGGCTGTTCACCGTTCTGGTGGATGGTGACGATCACAACGAACCCATTTCCGATGCGGTGCGCGGTATTTTGGATGGTCACATCGTGCTGGATCGCGCCATCGCCGACCGTGGGCGTTATCCCGCCGTCAATATTCTGCGCTCGGTATCGCGAACCATGCCCGCTTGCAATAATGACGAGGAAAACGCCCTGATCAGCCGGGCACGCCGCTTGCTGGCCACGTATGAGGACATGGCCGAACTGATCCGCCTGGGGGCATACCGGCGCGGCACCGATCCGGCGGTGGATGAAGCCATCCATTATTACCCGATGATCGAATCCTTCCTGACCCAGAAAAAGACCGACGCCACCAACCTGCACGATTGCTATGCCGCCATGGCCCAGATCCTGGGCATGCCGTTCGAAGGCGACGGCATGGGCCGACGGTAAGGCGGCCCGATCATGGCCAAGGCGGCCAAGGGCCTGAAGACGCTGATCCGGCTGGCGCGGTTCAACGTGGATGAAAAGCGCCGGGTGCTGACCGCCTTGCAAAACCGCGAGGACCGCATTCTTGCCGACATCGCCAATGGGGAAAAGCAATTGAAGGTCGAACAGGACCTGGCTGCCTCCGACGCCACCGGCGCGGGCTTTTTGTACGGGGCGTATCAACAGGCATGGATGCAGCGGCGCGAGGATATGCAGGCCGCCTTGGCCCAGGTGCGCCAGCAGATCGACGAAGCCCGCGACGAATTGGCCGATGCCTATCGCGAGTTGAAAACTTTCGAGGTCACCCAGGCCAACCGGGAAAAACGCGACCGCCAGGAAGCCGACCGCAAGGAACAGATATTCCTGGACGAAGTGGCCCAAACCCAACACCGTCTGAAGACCGGGCCGTCCGACGAGGAGACTTGACCATTTCCCCCGCCCCCTGCCCCGAATGGCCGGAAACCGTCACCGGCTATCTGGCCGTGCCGGGTTTCGAAGCCGATCTGATCGCTGAATTGGCCGATACCCCGATCATCGCCACCCATGGCCGTCTGATCCTGGCCCCTGGCCCCGCCCGCCCAGCCGCCTGGACGCAAAACATCTGGCACGATGTCGCCCGCATTCCCATCGCGTCCATTGGAGATGGCGCCCGCGCCTTGCGCGCCATTCAGCGCAATTGGTGGCCCTATGCCCCCGGACTGCACCGCCGCACCACCTTGCTGGTGGACAAATTGCCCAAGGTGTCGGCCAAGCCGCTGACCTTTGGCCAGTCGGCCCCGTCGGCCCCCCTGGGGTCGTTCACTCTTTTGGATGAACAGACCTTGCTGGCCGCCGCCCGGTGCGCCAGCCCCTTCCCCAATGGGGAATGCCATTTCGTCGAAGACAAGATCACGCCGCCCAACCGGGCATATCTGAAATTATGGGATGTCTTCACCCAATTGGGCCAAGCCCCCGCTCCGGGCGAGATATGCCTGGATCTGGGGGCCTGCCCCGGCGGGTGGAGCTGGGTCCTGGCCAAGTTGGGGGCGCAGGTGATCAGCGTGGACAAGGCCCCGCTGGCCCCCGCCATCGCCGCCATGCCCGCCATCACCACCCGTCAGGAAAGCGCCTTTGGCCTGGACCCCGCCGATGTGGGGCCGGTGGATTGGCTGTTTTCCGATATCATCTGTTATCCCGAACGTCTGTTCCGGCTGGTGGAACGCTGGCGCGCCAGCGGTTTAGTCCGCAATTTCGTCTGCACCATCAAGTTTCAAGGCGATACCGATCACGCCACGGCACAGGCATTCGCCGCCATCCCCGGCGCCCGGATGATGCATCTGTTCCATAACAAGCATGAATTGACCTGGGTATTGCTGGACCAAGTCCAAAGGGCATAGGGGGCATGTTTTGCCCGAACCTTGGTTGCCATCCCCCCCAGGCTGGGGGTAAATCTTAGGAATCGCCCACATAGTCATAGGTTTTGGGGCCATGTCCGTTGTCGTTCTTCCTCCGCCTGCCGATATCAGTGCCGAAGCCAAGAAAACCATCATCGAAGGACTGAAAAAGGTCCTGGCCCGCTTCCAGCAGGCTGCCTTGATGGATCAGTCCCTGACCTATCAGCATCTGATCAACGACCCCAATCATCTGGAACAATTCATCACCACCTTCACCGGCTTCCGGGAACGGGTGGACGATCTGGTCCAGGCCAAAGACGGCAGTGGGCCTGTGCGTGACGACGATCTGACCCTGGTTTGCGGGGTATCGCTGAACCAGATTCAGCAATTGCTGGTCCGCACCTGCGCGAAGAAAGTCTATGATTCGGAAAAGACCGTGCAGACGGTAACCGAAACCGTCACCCGCACGGCCCTGTTCGGCCTGATCAAGAAGACCGAGGAAGTGGAGGTCCAGCGCCTGGGCGATCCGGTCGAGGAACGCAAGCTGCGCGAACTGACCCGCTTTCTGGCCTTCGGCTGGCAGCTTCCCTTGCTGCAAGCCTATAAGCGTCTGAATTACCCGCAGATCATGGAAATGGGTGATGATCTGCTGTCCCTGCGCACGCCGGACCATGTGGTTGCCGTGTCGAAATTCGACGGGCAATTGCTGCGCAAGGTCAAACAGGCATCCGGTCGGGACTTCACCGAAATCCTGCTGCAACGGCCCCAGGCCATTGGCGGCGTGGCGGTGTGGAACCACGACATGTACGAATTCTTCCATTCCCTGCTGGGCAGCAAGGCGTGGGATTTCTTTGCCCGTGATCAGCAGTTCTTCAACGTGGTCGCGTCCGTGGACAAGCCGACGGCCCGCGTTTATGGCGACGTCCTGTGCTATATCGCCACCGACGGGCTGGAGGAATTGCAGCGCCTGAATATCGACAAGCTGGAAGTGATGGTGCAATCCCTGACCGAAGCTTTCGGCGCCGATATGCCCCAAATCCTGGGCCAACCCAATTTCGCCAAGGAGTTCCTGCGCAAGGTGGTGGACAACCTGCTGCACATGGGACACGACAAGGACAAGCTGATCATGTCCTTCTCCCTGACCTTCAAATCCATGCTGCCGGCGGTCAAGGAATGGCTGGCCAAGCAGTGAGGCCAGCCCGAAACGGGAGAAAGACGCACTTTTGAAGGGTAAAATTGGCGCCTTTCATTTACAAGGCCATTACGATGTAGCATCTTTCTCACCATGAGTACCGGAACTGCGCCCACGCGGCTGCTGGTCATCGAAGACAATCCCGGTGACCGCAAGCTGATTGCCATCAAGCTGGCCGAAGCCATGACCCCTTGGGCCATGGACAGCGCCGCTACCTTGACCGATGGCTTGAAACTCAGCCAAACCAATCCCTATGCCTGTATCCTGGTGGATCTGGGGCTGCCCGATGCCACCGGCATCGAAGCGGTCACCCGGATGAAGGCCGCAGCCCCAGGGATCGCCTTGGTCGTGCTGACCGGGCTGGATGACGAACGGGTGGCCCAGGAAGCCATCCGCGCCGGCGCCCAGGATTATCTGGTCAAATCCCTGACGGGTCTGGACATGCTGGGGCGGGTGATCAACCACGCCATCGAACGCCAACAGACCCAGACCGCGATGGAATTGTCGCGCCACACCCTTCAGGCATTGCTGGATGCCAGCCATGACGTGGCCTTGCTGCTGGATGACCAAGGGCTGATCATCACCGCCAATGCCCAGGCGGCGGAATTTTTCAGTACGCCCGTGGAATTGCTGAAGGGACAAGATGCCTTCAGCCTGTGGCCCGAGGCGTTGTCCCCCCATCGCCGCGCCTGTTTCGAACAGGCATTGGAAACCGGGCGGACCGTTCAGTACGAAGATAATGACGGCTTTTCCTGGTACACCCACCGGGTTCTGGCCGTGGGCGAAGCGCAAAGCCGACGCTGCGCCATGTTCTCGCGCGATATCAGCGCGGAGCGGGTGGCCGCGAAAAGCCTGGCCAAGGCCCGCGACGAAGCCGAGATGGCCAACCGGTCCAAGACCGAATTCATGGGCCGCATGAGCCGGGATATCCGTACCCCGCTGAATGACGTCATCGGCTTTGCCGAAATGATTTCGGCCCAAATGCTGGGGCCGATCCAACCGGTGGGATATGCCGATTACGCCGACAACATCCTGAAATCCGGGTCGCAGATCCTGAAGATGATCGACCGGATCACCGATGTGTCCATGCTGGAATCGGCCCTGCTGAAAGATCAGGCGTCGTATCGCGATCTGGTGGAACTGTCCCCGGATCTGATCTGTGTCTGCGTGGACGGGGTGATCGAACGCATCAATGCCGCCGGGTTGGGCATGTTGCGGGCATCGTCGATGACCATGTGCGAAGGCAAACCCTTCCTGGATTTCATCCATCCCGATTACCGGTCGCTTTTCGATGGCGGGCTGGAAACCCTGTATGAAGAAGATCACCCCATTCCGGTCAAGGTGGTCACATTCGCCGGGCGCAACCGCGATGTGGAACTGAATGCGGTTCCCCTGCGCCGCGATGGCCATGTGGCATCGCTGGTGGTGGGCCGCGACACCACCGAGGTCACGGCCGCCATGCGGGCCGTGGCGGCCCGCGAACACCGCATCCGGGCGATCATGGATACGGTGCTGGACGGCATCATCACCATCGACGAAGACGGCATCATCGGTTCGGCCAACCTGTCGGTGGAACGGATTTTCGGCTACAGCCTGACCGAATTGATCGGCGCCCATGTGTCGATCCTTATTCCCGATGCCAGCCAGGACAATGCGGGTGATCCGGTGCTGACCCGGCTGGCTGGCGGGGCGGTGATCGGGGCGGGCTGTGAAGTCACCGCCCAGCGCAAGGACGGGGCTTTGTTCCCTGTGCATCTGTCGGTGTCGGAACTGCGCCTGGATAAGCGCCGTCTGTTCACCGGCACCATCCGCGATTTGACGGAAAACAAGGAACTGGCCCAGCGTGTGGCCTATCTGGCCAATCACGATCCCCTGACCGATCTGCCCAACCGGTCGCTTTTGACCGATCAATTGGCCAAGGCATTGGAAAACGCGCGGGTCAGCGGCCTGCATGTGGCGGTGCTGACCATTGATCTGGCCGGCTTCACCATGATCAACGATTCCTTGGGCCATGATGTCGGCAATGACCTGTTGCGGGAAACCGCCCGCCGTCTATCCCAGACATCCGCCCTGGTGGGGGGGGTCGCCGCCCGTCTGGCCGGTGACGAATTCGCCGTGGTTCTGCCCGGATTGAAGGATTTGGCCGCCGTCACCATCGCGGTGGAACAGGTGCGCGAAACCCTGTTCCGGCCGATCATGACCGATGGCAGCGAATTATCCTTGCCCGCCGATATCGGCGTGTCGGTCTTCCCCCGCGACGGGCACGAGCCGCTGGACCTGCTGCGCAATGCGGAAATGGCTTTGCATCAGGTGAAAAAGCGCCCGGATGAAAGCCTGGGCTTCTTCGATACGGCCATGTCCTATGCGGTCAGCGAACGCATGACCCTGGAACGGTCCATGAAAGACGCGCTGAAGCATGGGCAGTTCGAATTGTTCTATCAGCCCCAGGTGCGTTTGCCCGATTACCAATTGATCGGCGCTGAAGCCCTGGTGCGGTGGCGCCATGCGGAATTGGGGGTGATTGCCCCCGACAAATTCATCCCGGTGGCCGAAGAAACCGGCCTGATCGTTCCCATCGGCGAATGGGTGCTGCGGCGGGCCTGCGACCAGATGCGCGAATGGCAGGACGAAGGCATGGCGCCCTTGCGGATCGGCGTCAATATTTCCGGGCGTCAGTTCCGCGAAGTGGATTTGGCCAATGTGGTGGCCTCTGCCATTCAAAATGCCAACATCAATCCCCACTTCCTGGATTTGGAACTGACGGAAAGCATGCTGATGGCCGATGGCGAGGCGACATTGCGGGTCTTGCGGGCCTTGGCCGATCTGGGCGTGCACCTGTCCATCGACGATTTCGGCACCGGGTATTCATCCCTGGCGTATCTGAAGCGTTTTCCGGTCAACACCGTCAAGATTGACCGCGCTTTCGTGCGCGACCTGGATCATGATGAGGATGGCCGGGCCATCGCCAATGCCATCATTTCACTCGCCCATTCCTTGTCCATGAATACCATTGCCGAAGGCGTCGAAACCGAGATGCAAGCCACCTTGCTGGCCAGCCATGGCTGTGACGAAATTCAAGGGTATATGATCGGCAGGCCCATGCCCGCCGCCGATTTCCGTACTTTCGTCAAGGAATACAAGGCCACTGCCCGCCATGGCCGATCTCCCTGCCGTCCCGAAGGAGTGGGGGTATGAGCGCCACCATCGTCGTTGTCGAAGACAATCCGATGAACATGAAGTTGCTGGAGCAGGCATTGACCATTGCTGGCTATACCACGGTCAAATCCGTGGATGGCGAAGGCGTGGTCGATCTGGTCCTCGACAACCAGGCCCGGCTGGTGCTGATGGATATTCAGTTGCCCCGGCTGTCGGGCATCGAATTGATGAAGATACTGAAAGCCGACCCGCGGACATCCGCCATTCCGGTTCTGGCGGTTACCGCCTTTGCCGACCCGGAATCAGTCAGCGGTTTCCTGCGCGAGGGGTTTGAGCGGGTCATCACCAAACCCATTTCCATCCGCATGCTGCTGGATGAAGTGGCACATTACATCAAAAACTGATGGTATTTAATCACATTCCCGCATAGGCGGCAATATGCCCAAGGTCAAATCCTTTGGTAGCACGCCGGGCGGTGCCGGGACGCGCCGGAGGAAGTGCGCAGCGCTTACGGTCGGCGCGGGACAAACATAACCAAACCATCCTGCATTTGATAAAACGCCGGATGGCCTATAACGAAATGCGATGATAGGGGCAAAGCATTTGCCCGATATCCACCCGAACCGCCCCTGATGCCGCGTGGGTGACTATACAATCCAGCCCCTTGCGGATCAGTTCCCGTTGGCGCAGCAAGGCTGCGCGGTAATTGGGGAACCATTCGTAATCGGACGGATTGGGGCGCCCATTTTGCCCCATCAGCGTGACCGTATGCGGATCGCGGTCCAGCGGGCCATGTGTCACCATGGGAGCCGGTCGCGGCGTGGGCAGATGATCCCACCGCACAATCACCAGCCAGACGGCCAGGAAAATGATGCCGTTGAAAACGCCAAAGGCCAAAGGACTCAATCCCGCATCCATCGTGGGACTCTCCCAAATGGTTCAGACTGGTGCCGGATTGCTTCCGCCGGTTCCTTGCTGCTCCCTTATGCTGGTCAGCATGCGCCCATGGCGTGATGGGTTTCAACCACCCGAAGGGGTGAGTTACAGTATTGGAAAGAAACAATTTTTTCTCAAAAATTGTCGCCATCGCCCCCGCAATGGCCAATGCTGCGCACCGCGCACATCAAAGCCGTCATCGGGCAGTAACATGACGTGAAGACTTAAAGGAAAAAGGGGCGGCGCCACCATGGCGACGCCACTTTGATTGCGTCCCCAAAGCTGGCCCGGCCGCGAATCATCAGAAGTTTTGGATTGAATTCAAATCAAAGGCCGACGGGTAAAGCGCCAGGGCTTCGTACTCGGCACCATGCCGCCCCAAGTGACTGCGGAACAATGTCACCCCATCCACCATGACGGGTGTAAGACGAAGAGGGGAATGGGCGGCGATGAAATGTTGAACCACCGGCAGGGGGGTATCCCGCATATGGGCCAAGGTGATGTGAGGGGTGAATTTACGCCGGTCGCGGGGCAGCCCCGCCCGGTCCATGCTTCGGTCGATATGAGCTTGAAGCTGCATCAATACCGGGTTTCGGTCCACACCGGCCCATAAAATGGTGGGGCGGGATTGTCCGAACCACCCCAATCCGTCCACGGTCAAATCCAGGGGCGGCACCGCCATCAGTGCCAGGGCATCATGAATGTCCCCCGCCGTGACCTCATCCACCTCGCCGATGAAGCGCAAGGTCAGGTGCAGGTTGCGGCGTTCCACCCAGCGGGCACCGGGCCAGGTGGCCCGGATGGGGCTGCCTTGCAGGTCCGCCAATTGGGTCGCCAGATCGTCCGGCAAAGCCAGCCCGATGAACAGGCGCATCATGACCCATCCCCCACGATCAGGGTCAGGACACCGGTGAAGGTGTACAGCCTGCCGGCTGAAATTTCGCCATTGGCGAAATGGCCGATGATGGGGATGCCGGGCCAACGGTCGCGGATCATCGCCAGTTCCGCGCCGTCATGGCCAAACATATGCCGACCGCGCGCAGTGCAGGCGGTGTAATGGGCCGCCAGAATCCGGCGCCCGCCCAATCGGCGGTCCAGATCGTCCAACATCCGGGTCATATCCAGACGGGCGGTATTGGCATCGCGGCGGACAAAGATCATCTGATCGCCCTGCCGGGCTTCGCCGCCCACCATCAGCCAGCCCCGCACGGGATCAATCCCCATCAGGGACCGCACCACATAATCCCCGGTATCGGACCCCCGCACCGGTAAGGCGGCGTGGATGAAGCCCGCGGCACGGCGGGGATCGCGGGCGATCAATTCGCCCGCATCATCCTTCATCACCTCCAAGGCCCGGCGGCCATCCAGATCCATCACCACGTTCTCGCCCATGGCGGTGATCGTGTGGGACGGTCCCAGGGGGGCGCAGCCCTGGGTCAGTCCGGTCAAAATCTGGATACCATCCCCCAGTACGATCCCGGACAGGGCGGCATCCGTCACCTTATCGGCGGCCAGAACCGGCGGCTCCAGCCCGGACACCAACCCACCGACCAAAAAGGCTGCATCCCCCGCATCCACGATCAGCCGGGGCAAGGTGGCGGCCATGGTGGCGCCATGAATCAGGGCCACGGCGCTGGATTGCGCCGCCACCCATTGGGCGATGTCGGGAGCCATGACCTGATCAGCCGTGGCGGCAAAACAGCGAAAAGCATGGGCGGGAAGGTCACCGGCCAGGACCGACAACACGCCATCATCACGGGGGCCGTCGCCATCATCCAGCACACCCGGCACCACCGCCCCCACCCAATGCTCCACATGGGTGGTTTCCCGCAAGAACGTCACGATGCTGGACAGGTCGGCGGCAAAGGCCTCGGACACATAAAAAATGGCCAGAGCGGCGCCGTCCGCTCCTTGGGCCACCAAACTTTCCTGACACGCCTTGGCCGCCGCCCCCCAATGATTGGCCCGATGGGTGACGCAGATGAATGGATGGCTGGGATTGGTCATGTGCCCCCCTTCAGCATGGTTTCGACCATGGGCAGGATACGCCCGACGATGATTGCCACGCCCTGGGGATTGGGATGCAGGCCGTCGGACTGATTAAGGGCCGGATCGCGGGCGACGCCATCCAGGAAAAACGGGTACAGCGCCACGGCGTGTTTACGGGCCAGATCGGGATAAACCTGACTGAAGGATTCCCGGTAGGCCGGGCCGTAATTAAGGGGAGCCAGCATGCCCGTCAGCAGGACCTTGACCCCCGCCTGATTCAGCCGGGTCAGAATGGCATCCAGATTTTTCCGCAACTGCTTCGAATCAAGGCCGCGCAATCCGTCATTGGCACCCAATTCGACAATGGCAAATTGGGGTTTGTCAGCCAATGACCAATCCAGCCGCGCCAATCCGCCGGCACTGGTATCCCCGGAAACCCCGGCATTGATGATCCGCACATCATGACCGCGGGCGCGCAGGGCCGCTTCCAACTGGCTGGGAAAGCTGTCTTTGGGCGCCAGCCCGTAGCCGGCGGTCAGGGAATCGCCCAAGGCCAGAATCCGAACGGGTTCCGCCATGGCCTGACCTGCTAGTGAATTGACAATAGCGAAGATGACGCCATATGCGATCCCGACGATGCCGCGTCTTATCCAATCCGTAAGGACAGCCATCAGCATGCTCTCTTCTTCCGCCTCCCCCTTGATTGATCTCCGGGGGGTCACCCTCACCTTGGCGAGCTTAGCTGGCGAGGTCAATGTTCTGCGTGGTATCGACCTGTCGATAACCCAGGGTGAAACCGTTGGGATCGTTGGTCCGTCCGGGTCGGGCAAGACCAGTCTGATGATGGTGATGGCCGGACTGGAACAAGCCAGCGGCGGGCAAATCCAGGTGGCCGGACGCGATTTGCGGGTCTTGGACGAAGACAGCCTGGCCCGGTTCCGCCGCCAGGAGGTGGGAATTGTTTTTCAATCCTTTCACCTGATCCCGGTAATGACCGCCTTGGAAAATGTGGCGGTCCCGCTGGAACTGGCCGGGGCCGACGACGCCTTCGACCGTGCCCGCGACCAGTTGCAGGCGGTGGGGTTGGGGCATCGGCTGGACCATTATCCCGGTCAATTATCCGGCGGTGAACAGCAGCGCGTGGCCCTGGCCCGCGCCTTTGCCGCCCGCCCCCGCCTGCTTTTGGCCGATGAACCCACCGGCAATCTGGACCAGACCACCGGGCGAGCCATCGTTGATCTGTTGTTTCAGATGCACCGGCAACACGGCACGACCTTGGTTCTGATCACCCATGACCCCGCTTTGGCCGCACGCTGCGGCCGGTCGATCCGGGTCGAGGATGGACGGATCGTTCCCATGGTGGCCGCATGATCCGGCTGGCGGGGCGGTATATCCGCCGGGAATTACGCGGCGGCATCAAGGGATTTCGCATCTTGATCGCCTGCCTGGCCTTGGGGGTCGCGGCCATTGCCGCCTCGGGATCGTTGAAGGCATCGTTCAACCGGGCCTTGGCCGAGGATTCCCGCGCCCTGCTGGGGGGGGATCTGTCCATTTCCCAAACCTATCGTCCGTTGGCCCCGGATGAACGTCAGGCCATCGCCTCACGGGGGGATATTTCCAGCACCGCCACCTTGCGGGCCATGGCCCGGACCGCGAACAACGAACAACGCCATCTGGTCGAACTGAAGGCGGTGGATGACGCCTATCCCCTGGTCGGACAATTGCACCTGGCCTCACAGTCGACATCCGACCGTGCCGCCATTCTGGGCCGCCGTGACGGCCTGTGGGGAGCTGCCGCCGATGCCAATTTGCTGGATGCCCTGGGGCTTGGGATCGGACAGACAGTAACGGTGGGGGACGCCACCTTTCAAATCCGCGCCGTCGTCCAGTCCGAACCCGACCGCGTGGCTTCGATCCTGGCTTTTGGTCCCCGGCTGATGATCGACGGCGCCGCCTTGGACGAAACCGGATTGGTTCAGCCCGGCAGTCTGGTCCGCTGGTCCACCCGGCTGGTCCTGCCCCCCGGCAGTGATGCCAAGGCCGTGGCCCATGATCTGCGCGGGCAATTCAGCCATGCCGGCTGGCAGGTCCAGGACACATCCGAAGCCGCACCGGGAATGGACCGTCTGCTGGACAATCTGGCGGCCTTTCTGACCCTGGTGGGGTTGACCGCGCTGCTGGTGGGCGGCATCGGCGTCGCCAATGCGGTCAAAGCCTATTTGGACGGGCGTATCCCCACCATCGCCATCCTGAAAGCCGTGGGGGCGCCGCCCGGTCTGATCCTGGCCACCTATGGCGGATTGGTCGGAATCCTGGCCGGGCTGGGAATCCTCATCGGGCTGGTGGCCGGGGCCGCCATTCCCTGGCTGGTGGTGGCGGTGGCCGGGGACCAACTGCCCCTGGCGGCCCGCTTGGGTCTTTACCCCCAGCCCCTGGCGGTGGCCACGGGTTTCGGCGTGCTGACCGCCATCCTCTTCACCTTGTGGCCCCTGGCCCGGGCCCGCGCCGTGCCCGCCACCGCCTTGTTCCGAGATGTGGCCGTCCCGGTCGGGCGCTGGCCCGACCGCCCCACCATGATCCTGTTGACGCTTGCCGCCACGGCCCTGGTGGCCCTGACCGTGCTGTCCGCCGATAACCGCGCCCTGGCCTGGGGGTTTTCCGCCGCGGCCCTGGGGGCGCTGGCCCTGTTCCGCGCCTTGGCGTGGGGATTGTCGGGATTGGCCGCCTGGGCCGGACAAAAACGACGCGGCGTCTTCGCCCATCCCACGGGCCGATTGGCTCTGGCCAATCTGCACCGCCCCGGCAGTGCCGTGGTCAGCATGGTGCTCAGCCTGGGTTTGGGATTAAGCGTTCTGGTGACCATCGCCCAGGTGGAAGGCAATCTGGCCCGCCAGTTCGGGGAGCGCCTGCCCAGCGAAGCCCCCAGCTTTTTCTTTATCGACATCCAATCCGATCAAGTGGCCGATTTCGATGCCATCGTCGCCAGCGTGGACAAAACCGCCCAAGTGGATCGCGCCCCCATGGTCCGGGGCCGGATCAGCCAAATCAACGGTCGCCCGGTGGAAGAGATCACGGCGGCCCCCGATGCCCAATGGGCGATCCGGGGGGATCGCGGCCTGACCACCGCCGCCACCCCGCCCGCCGGGACCCGTCTGGTGGCGGGGCAATGGTGGGCCGCCGATTACCAGGGCGAACCGCTGGCATCGGTGGATGCACGGGTGGCCAAAGGCTTGGGCATCGGGGTGGGCGACGCGCTGACCCTGAACATCCTGGGGCGAGATATCCCGGTGCGGATCGCCTCTTTGCGTGAAATTCAATGGTCCAGCCTGAACATGAATTTCGCCTTCGTTCTATCCCCCAACGCCCTGGCCGGGGCGCCCCATACCTGGATCGCCACCATCCGCGCCCCGGAAACGTCGGATGCCGCCATCGAACGGGCGGTGACCAACCGTCTGGGCAATGTATCCGCCATCCGGGTCAAGGAAGCGTTGCTGGCCGTACAAGACATGATCGGCAAGGCCGATCTGGCCGTACGCATGGCTGCCCTGGTCACCCTGAGCGCCGGCGCCCTGGTCCTGGGCGGGGCAGTGATGGCCGGCCGCCGCCGCCGCGTCCGCGATGCGGTGATCCTGAAGGTTCTGGGCGCGGTCCGATCCGATCTGTGGCGGGCCTGGCTGCTGGAATTCGGCTTTCTCGGCGCGGTCACCGGCCTGGCCGCCACTATGGTGGGACTGGCCGCATCCTGGGCGGTCCTGACGCAGGTGATGCGGGCCGATTGGGTCTTTTTACCCGGCCTGGCCCTGGGAACGGTCCTGATTTGCATGGTTGCCAGCCTGCTGGCAGGCTTCGCCGGCACCTTCTGGGCCTTACGAGCTAAACCCGCCCCCCTGCTGAAAGAGTGAAATCCCCGCCCCGTCGGGGCGGGGATTTGTTTGCCCTCGCCGGGCGCCCTGCTCCCGCAGGGCTTGGCCGCGCCCGCAATGGGCGCTGGGGATTTGTTTGCCCTCGCCGGGCGGGAGACATAACGACAAAACCCCGCTTGATAGCGGGGTTTTTGTAAGTCGAAAACATTTTCAAGGAAAATGGCGCGCCCGGAAGGACTTGAACCTCCAACCCCCAGATTCGTAGTCTGGTGCTCTATCCAGTTGAGCTACGGGCGCTTCGCCGTCGCCGCCGTTTCCGTCAGCGAGGGTGCGGAACATACACAATGAATTTTGACCGCGCAAGCCCCAATTTTCATTTTTCTGGCCCTTTCTTCGGAAATCCTTATTATCCCCCTGGAGAATCTGGCTTGTGGCACCACCCACGTTTGCGTAAAATCCGCGTGCATTGCGGGGGGTGAATCATTATTCCCAGATTTCCCGTGTTCAGATTTCCCATGCATTGCGCCAGCCCGACGGGCGTCCTAGTCTGGCGAAACAAAAGGTAAAGCGTTCCAATGGCCTTGAAGACGATCCATACCGTTGCGTTATGCGCGGTTCTCCTGTCGGGTGGGTGCTCCTTGACGGAAGACCCCCTGTCTTCGACTTCTGGGGCGCAATACAGCCCGCCGCCGTCCCTGGGCAGCAGCAATTTCGCCGCCCCTGGCGTGACGTCGGGATCGCCGACCGGCACTTATGTGGGGCAAAAGGTCGTTTCCCTTCGCGGCGACCTGACCCAGCTTCAGGGCATGCTGACCCAGCATAATCAGGCGTTGCAGGGCATCCGCAACGACACCGTGATGGACTCTCAGCGGTTCCACGGCACCGTGGCCGCCATCAATGCCCGGCTTCAGGTGGGGACCACCCCCGGCAATCCCATGCTGAACCAGCAATGGAACGAAGCCCAGGGCGAGTTGGACCGCATCAACGAAGACATTTTGCGGATGACCCGCCTGGCCAATGAAGTCACCTCGTCCTCGGCCCTGGCCGGGTATCTGCTGGAATCCGTCCGCGCCGCCCGTCAGCTTTCCGGTGCCGTCGATGAAGACCATCGCCAATTGCGCATCTTGGAAGACGAAACCAACCGGACCGTGGTGTTGGTGGAACGTCTGCTGACCGAACTGTCCGACGACATCAACCGTCAGCAGGCCTATGTGGCCAATGAACGGCAGAATCTGAACACCATGGCCCTGGCTATCAAGAATGGCCAGCTTTACGGCACGTCCTTCAGCAGCCGCACCGTGCCCATGGCCGGTGGCAGCTTGGCCCCCATCGCCCCGTCATCCTATGATTACGCGCCCGCCCCCCTGGCGGCGCCGCGTGCCAGCGTGACCAGCCCCACCGGCGAAACCCCGCTGGTCACCATCCGCTTTGACAAGCCGAATGTGAATTACGAAGGCGCCTTGTACACCGCCATCAAGGGCGCGCTGGATCGGCGTCCCGGCGCCACCTTCGACGTGGTGGCCGTGGCTCCGTCGGGTCCGACCCCCGGTTCCCAGGCTTTGGGCGCCACCGCTGCCCGCCGCAACGCGGAATCGGTGGTGCGGTCCTTGGCGAATATGGGTCTGCCCGCCGACCGCGTTCGGGTGACCCAAACCGCCGGCAGCACCAGCCAAGGCGGCGAAGTTCAGGTTTTTGTCCGCTAAGTGAATGACGGACATGGGGGGATACCCCCCCATGTCGCCCAGGTGGCGGGGAGAAATGGCATGAGTGCCGATCAGCACAAGATCAGCGAACTGGCCTATCACCTGTGGCAACAGGCCGGTGAACCCCACGGGCGGGATCAGGAATTTTGGTTTCTGGCCGAAACCCGGCTGACGGCCCCCGTCAGCAAGCCGCCTGCGCCCAAATCCCCGGCCCCAGAACCCCCGATCGCAGCAGAAGCCCCGACGGCGAAGCCCGTGGCGACACCGAAGCGGAAAACCCCTGCGGTAAAGGCCGAAAGCGGCAAGGACGCGGTGGCCGAACCGGCTGCGACGAAGGCGCCGAAGCCAAAGGCGGCTTCAGCGGGCAGTAAAAACACTGCCGGAACGCCAGCCGCGAAAAAAACCACGCGCAGCAAGGCCGCCAGCGCAAGCTGATCGCGTCTCCCTCAATCCTCGGATTGGGAGGCTTGCCTCCCATCCTCCTATCTTATTGATAATCAATAAAACTTGAGGTTTGGAGGCTGCGCCTCCAAATGGGTTCGGGCGCTCGCCCGACCGCGCAGCGGAGTTTTTCCGTAGCGCGTCGGCCACGCCGTTATACCATATCCCGGTGATCGGAACCGATCACCGGCGCCCTCAGTGGCGGGCGGGTTTCTCCGAAACCCTTGCCTTCCGCGGCCTAGCAGGGTGCGGAAAAACCCTCTTTCGGGGGCATTTGCCCCCGATCCCCCAATCGAGAGGCACAGCCTCCCGAACCCTCCAGATTTCTAACTCTTTGAAAGAAAAAGAAACTGGAGGCTTGGAGGCTGCGCCTCCAAACGGGTCTGGGCGGTCGCCCAGCCGCGAAGCGGAGTTTTTCCGCACCCTGCTAAGCCGCGCGGCCCCTTGGGCCTAACCAAATCCCTATGAGTTTCACTCACCGGGATTTGGTATTACAGCCAGCCTTTACGCTTGAAAAGCCAATAGGGAACGATGGCCGCCACCAGCATGATCAGCAAAGCGGCGGGATAGCCCCAGGGCTGATCCAATTCCGGCATATGATGGAAATTCATTCCGTAAATGCTGGCCACCAAGGTCGGGGGCATCAACAAGACCGCCATCACCGAAAACAATTTGATGATGTGGTTTTGCTGGATATTGATCATGCCCAAGGTGGCATCCAGCAGGAACGCGACCTTATTCGCCAGGAAATCCCCGTATTCTGACAGGGATTGCAAGTCATTGGCGATGGTTTTGATCCGAGCCTTGGCGTTCTTGACCTCCAACTCTTCATCGGATGGGGGCAAGAATGCGATAACCCGGCGCAACCCCATGATGGTGTCGCGGGATTTCGATTGCAGATCGCCGCCTCGGCCAATGGTCCGCAACATCACTTCCAGATCCCGCGATGTCGCCCGGCGCTTTAACCGTCCGGTGGTGGGCTGGTGGAAGATGTGATGGGAAATACCGTCCTGTTCCTGGGCAATCCGTTCCAGCACGTCGGCCATGCGGTCCACCAGACCTTCGATCATGGCCAGCAGGATATCGCCGCCACTGCTGGCCACGGGGCGAAGGCGTTCCAGTTTGGAGACAAAGGCTGCGATCGCCTGGGGTGTGCCGTGACGGACGGTCACCAACCGCCCCCCGGCCAGAATGAATGTCAGGGAAATATTTTCGGGATTGAAGCCGGTGGAATTGGTCAGGACCGGCGTGGTCATGGTCAAGACATCGCCATCGCGGGACAATCGGCTGGAAACCTCGATTTCCTGCATTTCTTCGCGGGTGGGGATATCAATGCCCAGCAACGCTTCCACATGGGCGGTTTCTTCAGCGGTGGGGGCCAGCAGATCAATCCACAACGCAGCCTGGCTCAGCACGTCTATGCTGCCTTTGGCGACCCGTCCGCTCAGCCGTTCATAGACCGCGATCATTGCTGTGCTTACGCCTGGACGCCTGCCGCCATCCCGACCGCCAGGGGGGTGGTGTCATCCTTGTGCCCACCATCGGCGGGGGAGTTGGCAGACGGCTTTGCCGGTTCGTCCTCTCCACTGCGGCCCGTGCCGGGCTGGACGCTGCGGCGCAACAGATGGCCTTCCAAATGGCCACCGGCTTCGATTTCCAGACCGTCATGGGACACGTCCCCAATGACATGGCCGGAACTGGCGACCATGACCGTGGCGGCGCTGATCTTTCCCGTCAATTTCCCGTAGATCCGAACGTGTTCGGCCACGACCTCACCTTCGATCACACCGCTTTCACCCAGCAGCAGCAATTGGCAGCGTATGTCCCCTTCGACACGGCCATCCACCTGCACCTCGCCCTGAGAGACGATGTTTCCGGTGACGCAGACATCCAATGCGATCAACGACAAACGGGGCGCGTTCTTGCCGGAAGCAGACCCCTTGCTGCCAAGCAGCCCGGTTTTAACGATTTTTTGCAGCATCGCGACCTACCGAGATGAATTTCAAGGGATCCCTGGGGGTATCGGAAATACGGACTTCGTAATGCAGATGCGGGCCGGTGGAGCGCCCGGTGCTGCCCACCAGACCGATGACGCTGGACCGGGTCACCCGCTGTCCCTCGCGCACGTTGATCCGTGACATATGGGCATAGCGGGTCAGGATACCATTGCCGTGATCGACCTGGACCATATTGCCATAACGGTCCCATGCCTGGGCAATGGTCACCACCCCATCGGCGGTGGCATAGACGGGAGTGCCGGGCGGCGCCCCCAGATCCACGCCTTCATGGATGCCGGTACGGTTATTCAGCGGGTCATTGCGGGCACCAAAGCCGCTGTTCAGATCATAGCCGTCATGCAGCGGCTCACCCACCGGCAAGCCGCGCATCATGACCTTGACCCCATTCCAATAATCCATCCTGGTCAGCAAGGATGCCAATTCCACATTGCTGCCGCCATCATCCTGGGGCGGCGGGATGAACGGTCCGCCCAATCCGGGGCGCTTCATGCGCATCAACCGGTCAGGGTCCAGCCCCAGCCGGGAAATCTGGCGTTCCGTCGCATTGATCTTGGCGTCCGCCGATTGCGCGGCCTGTTGGACGGCCCGCGTATAGGTGACGTGCAGCCGGTCCAATGATTCTTCCAAGGCTCGGACCCGTTCGCGCAGGGCGCGGGCTTCGGGGGATTGGGACAAGGCGTCGTCGCCATCGGCAAGATTGGTGGCCTTGGCCCGGTGCAGGGCTTGGGCGGATAAGGGGCCTTGGTCGCGGGCCAGACTGTCCGATGATTGAGTCAGGGTGACCAGATTGGCGTGAACCTGATCCACCTCATGGGCGATTTCACCCACCAGATGCTCGGTCTGGGCCATCCGGTTTTGGGCTTTTTGATTGGCAGCGATCAAGGCATCCAGCCGCCGTTCTTTTTCGGCCAGATAATTGGGCTGTGCCTGCAAAAACGCCATGCTGCCCAATGACCACACAGCCATAACCACCCCAGCCGTCAGCACGGCCAGTTGGCGTTTAGGCGTAAGGGCAAAGTGCTGCGGGCGTCCATCGGGACGCCGAACCAGAACACGCCATTCAGGGAGAACGTCTGAAAGCTTCCGTTTCAAAGATTTATTCCGCGTTCTCCCCAGCCTCGATCCCCGAAATCCATCCGCCACTATGACTTCCCCTGCCGTTTGCGGAATCGACTGTCATCAGATGACGGAATCAGTCTAACGGCCCAAGCCCCGGCAAGCTACAGTTAATAACGTATTTCCCCCGGCCAAAGGGCATGCCCGCCCAGTTTTTCTGTGCCAATCGGATTAGGCGGAACACGGCGTCACACCCCGGCAAATCAGGCAGCATTTTGCCACTTATCAGTTGCAAATGGACGAAGATTATCTATGAACTGACGTGTGCAGGCCGACCACGAGAATTCCAGGGCATGGGCTCGGCAGATATCGGCGCCGATGGTCTGGGCGGCAAGGGCCGCACTTTTCAGATCCTCGCTCAACACGCCCGCCGGGGCGGTGCCGATCACATCCAGCGGCCCCGGAACGGGAAAGGCCGCCACAGGCAATCCCGATGCCAGGGCTTCCAGCAGCACCAATCCGAAGGTGTCGGTCCGGGACGGAAAGACGAAAACATCCGCGGCCGCATAATGGCGGGCCAAATCTTCGCCAAACCGCGCCCCGGTGAAATGAGCCTGGGGGTAACGGCGCTTCAATTCGGGCAAAAGCGGGCCGTCGCCCACCACCACCTTGGTACCGGGCAAGTCCAAATCCAGAAATGCCTGGATATTTTTTTCCACCGCCACCCGGCCAACGCAGATGAAGATCGGGCGGGGCAGACCGGCCAGCGGGCCGTCATCGCCCCGGCAATCCGGGCGCGGGCGGAACAATTCGGTATCGACCCCGCGTGACCAGCGCCCGATATTGCCAAATCCCCACCGGCGCAATTCGTCTTCGATGCCTTGGGTCGCCACCATGACGCGGGACGATTTACCATGAAAACGGCGCATCACCGCATAGGACAGGGGCAAGGGCACCCGGAAGCGGGCATGAATATATTCGGGGAATTTGGTGTGATAGGCCGTGGTAAAGGGCAGGCTGCGGCGCAGGCAGTAATTCCGGGCAGCCCAGCCCAGGGGGCCTTCGGTGGCGATATGAATGGCACAGGGCTGGGATTGCTGGATCAATTGCGCCATGCGCCGCCCCGGCTTCAACGCCAGCCGGATTTCGGGATAGGTGGGACAGGGAACCGAGCGGAAATTTTCGGGGGTGACGAACACCACATCGTGCCCGTCCCGCGTCAATTCACCCCTCAGCGTATCCAGCGTGCGAACCACGCCATTGATTTGAGGGAACCAGGCATCCGAGACGACGAGTATGCGCATGCTTTCTCCTTTTCCTCTCGGAGGGGGGATAAAAAGGAAGCCTGGGACTGCCCGGTCGCATCCAGCCAGCGCAGGATTTCCAGCCGCCCATCGGCGTGTTCGACCAAGGCGGTGCAGCTTTCCACCCAATCGCCGTCATTGGCGTAGATCACGCCGTCGATATCGCGCAGTTCCGCATGGTGAATATGGCCGCACACCACCCCGTCCACCCCGCGTTTGCGGGCTTCGTCGGCCATGGCCTGTTCGTAATTGGCCATGAATTGGACGGCGTTCTTGACCTTGTGCTTCAGATAAGCGGACAAGGACCAGTAAGGCAGGCCCAGGCGGCGGCGGATCAGGTTGAACCAATGGTTCAGCCCCAGAACCAAGGTGTAGGCGCCATCACCCAGATGGGCCAGCCACTTGGCGTATTTGACCACCCCGTCGAAACTGTCGCCATGCAGCACCAGCAGGCGGCGCCCATCGGCGGTTTCGTGCACGTCGTCCACCATCACCTGGATGTCGCCGAAATTCAAATCGGCGTAATCGCGGGCGAATTCGTCATGATTGCCGGGGATGAACACGACCCGTGTGCCCTTGCGCGCCTTGCGCAGGATTTTTTGCACCACGTCGTTATGGGCCTGGGGCCAGTGCCATGACCGCCGCAATCGCCAGCCATCGACAATATCGCCCACCAGATACAGCGTGTCCGATTCCGCGCTTTTCAGAAAATCCAGCAGGAATTCGGCCTTGCACCCCCGCGTCCCCAAATGGACGTCGGAAATCCAAATGGTGCGGAACCGTCGGCCCGATGCACTATCGGCGGTCATGATCCACACATGGAGGGGTACTCCGATAAGTATGAAACCGGAAAAATCAACGACGCCGTTCTAGTATCCTCCACATCATTCTGTACATATCCATTATGTAGCCATATGATTGATTTCACGGATCTGAAGTATTCGTGTAATTTTTAATTCATGATGTAGACGGGATTAGCCCCTGTATATGAGCTTTCATCGCCAATGACCCAAATGGATACGGCTTTGCCCACCGCCCCCTCCCCCCGCCGGGTACTGGTCATCCACAACCCAACCGCTGGCCGCAACCGGCTGAAACGGCTGGCCCTGGTGATGGATCAGCTTCGCGCCTTGGGGTGTCAGGTCACCAGCCGCGAAACCACCCGCCGTGGCGATGCCGAGGAATTCGCCCGTCAGGCCGATCCCGCCCAGATTGATCTGGTGGCCGCCGCTGGCGGCGACGGCACGGTGAACGAAGTGGTCAACGGGCTGGTGCGCGGGCCGGGCGGCGTCAGCGTCGGGGTCATTCCCCTGGGCACCGCCAATGTGCTGGCGGCGGAAATCTGCCTGAACCCAAAGGATATCGGGGCCGTGGCTGCCACCTTGGCCTTTGGCCCCACCCGCACGGTGCATCTGGGTCAGGCCAATGGCCGTCATTTCGTGCTGATGGCCGGTGCCGGGCTGGATGCCCATGTGGTGGAGGGGGTCAATATCGCCCTGAAGCGGCGCACCGGCAAACTGGCCTATGTGGTGGAAAGCATCCGCCAAGCCTTTGGCTATGATTTTCCCCAACTGACCATCCGCGCCAACGGCCAGGTTTACGAATGCCACATGGCGGTGGCATGCAAGGGCCGGTATTACGGCGGTCCCTTCATCGCCGCCCCCGATGCCCGGCTGGATCGCCCCACCTTGGAAATCTGCATTTTACCGGGCAAGGGCGTGACGGGCATGATGCGCTATGGTCTGGCGCTGCCTTTGAACAAATTGCCCCATCTGCCGGAAATCACCATGATTTCCACCGACCGGGCCACCATCCTGGGGCCAAGGGGGGCGCCGTTGCAGGGGGATGGCGACATCCTGGCCCGCCTGCCGGTGGAATTACGCATTGCCCATGAAACCGTCGATCTGGCGGTACCCGGCGAGGGCCAAACATAACCCCAAGCCCATTGCGGGCGCGGCCAAGCCGCCGCAAGGCGGCGCCCGCAATGGGCATAAACAACCTAACAGGGTGCGGAAAAACTCCGCTTCGCGGCTGGGCGACCGCCCAGACCCGTTTGGAGGCGCAGCCTCCAAGCCTCCAGTTTCTTTTTCTTTCAAAGAGTTAGAAATCTGGAGGGTTCGGGAGGC